>NZ_JBVISM010000001.1:465890-1164068 GCF_055575515.1 Streptomyces sp. NPDC034086
TGGGAGTGGGCGGGGGGTGGGGGGCGGGTGCGCCCCTTCTTGGGAAAAGACAACTCGCGTGGGCGGGAGCCGAGACCAGGCCGCCCATACCCCCCCGCCCGTACGGGGACGGACCGCGCCGGTTCAGCGGCAGCCGCGCCCGCCGTTGATGCACCCCACGGCCCTGGCCATCAGACCGTCCGACATGACGTTGATGAAGTCGCCGTGGTCGGTCACCGGCTTGTGCAGCTGCTCGGGGAAGCTGTCCACGGCGAAGCGCGCCCCCGGTGCCACACCGTAGGTGATGCGCTGCACCAGCTGCGGCACGGCCGTGAAGCCCTTCTTGCAGCGGCCGTCGCCGTCCGCGAAGTCCACGTGCGTGCGGTGGTTCGCGCTGTCGGTGTTGCGGCCGTCCCAGCAGCTCTGGAAGGTGAACGTGCGCACCACGTCACTGCCCTTGGGGCAGAGCGGGTACTTGTCCTTCAGCTGGCGGTCCTCGAAGCCGGTGCAGCTCCAGGAGGCGTTGGCGTTGGCCGTGCCGTTGCTGAACGCCTTGGCGTCACCGGTGATGATCCGCAGGAACCGGGGCATCGCCCTGACCTGGCCGACGGGGCTCCCCTTGAAGCTGATCGTGACCTGCTTGGGCCGCAGGATCGTGCCCACGTTGGCGTCCTGCCCGCCGCCCGGGGCCTTGGCGTCCTTCTCCGCGCGGCCGTCGCGAAGCCGCAGCACCGGCCAGTAGTAGGTCGACTGGTCACCGTTGCCGCAGGTGGTGCCGGAGGCCGCGAGGCTGTCGTTGGTGGAGAAGGCGTCGGTGGTCTTGTTGCCCACGTAGTCGTGCATGTGGTGCGCGCCGTTGGAGACGCCGGGGGCGACGATGACGTTGTCGGGGTTGAAGTGGCCGTTCTCGTTGCGGCCGCACTCGGAGGTGAAGGAGCCCCTGGAGGCTCCCCGCCGGGGCGCGGGGGTGCGTACGTTCGGCTTCACCTTGGTGATGTCCACGAAGTCGCTCCGCGCCGGGCCGCCCTTCTGCCCGAAGCTCCGGGCGGCGGCGTCCGGAGCCCCCGCCGCGGCGGCCGCCGCGGCGGGCGCCTCCTCGTCCGGGGCGGCCGGTGCCTCCTTCATCGCGCAACCGCTGAGCTCCTCGAGCCCCTCCGGGCGTCCGGAGGAGCGGCCTATCGCGTCGGACACCCGGCTGATGGTCGTGGCGCGCTGGTCCCGCAGCCGTCCGAGGAGGGCGTCCTTCTGCTTCTCGTCCCGTACCTGCCCGGAGGCGAGCTGACGGTAGGCGTCGGCCACCTGGACGTCCAGCCGGGCGAGGTTCTCGTCGACCTCGCCCCGGGCCTGGTCGGGGACGGAGGTGAGGCGGTCGCCCACGTCAGGGCAGTCGATGGTGGCCGTCACCTGCCCCGCGCGGCCGTCCTGCCCGGCGTTCGCGTTGCCGGCGACGACGGCCGCGCCGCCACCGCCCAGCACCAGGGCGGAGACCACCGCGAGGAGTGTGAACCGGGGGCGCCTGTGGCCCTTGTGACTCATGCGATCACTTCACTTCGTATCGTCGGTCGGACATCTGAGGGGGCACGGCCCCCTGGTGGTGGACCGGAGAGGGGGAGGCGGGCGCCGGGCCCGCGTCGGAGAGGGAGTCGAAGTCGACCAGCCCGCTCTCCTCCAGGACCGTGATGTGGTCCAGCACGGTGGCGTTGGCCGAGGTGGCGAGGGCGCGCACCATCGAGTTGCGGGTCTGCGCACGGACCTGCGCCAGCAGGGCGAACACCTTGCCGTGCGCGCGGCGCAGCAACTGCACGAAGAGCCGTTCGTACTCGCCGCCGGGGGCGTTCGTCAGCTGGTCCAGCCAGCCCTGCTGCTGGGCGCTGGGCCGGTCCGGGAGGTCCACGCCGAGGGCCTGGCCGACCTGGATCACCTGGCGGTCCAGGTCGGCGTGGCCTTCCACCAGGTGCGTCCCGGCCGTGCGCACCGAGGGGCGGGTCCCGCGCTGCTGGGCCTGCCGCCCGGCGGGGCCCTCCCACAGTCCGGCGAGCCGCACCTTGCGGACGAAGTCCCGGTCCGCGGCCGTCAGGGGCCCGTACGCGGTGCTCATGGTCCCGGCGCCGTCGTCGTCGGTCCCCGGACCGGCGGCCGCCGCCGCGGGGACCGGCGGCCGGTCGCCGAACTTCGAGACGGGGATCAGCAGCGCGATGAGCGTCACGGCCAGGGCGGTGATGACCAGAGCGCTCCCGATCGTGTACCTCGTGGCCACCGACAAGCCGCTGACGGATCGCCGTCGCAGTGACAGCACAGTGCCTCCTCGCTCCGTGGGCCGGCAGGAGGAGCGGGGCGGCAGCGGCGGCGGGCGCCCTGCGGTGCGCACCCGAACTCCTGGGGTGCCACGGGACGCTAGCGCCCCGTCCGGGGGCGCCGCGGAAGGACCATCACCATCGGACAAACATCCGGGCGAGCCCGCGGAGGGCTGCTATCGTGCCGCCGTCCGCCGGTCGGGCGTGGTGTACGCGAAGTTCAGCGCGACCCGCCGCAGCCCCGGCCGGCGCAGCCCGGTCACCCGGTGGGCGATGGCGTCGCTGCGCAGCAGGTAGCCGTCGCCGGGCCGGTGATGGGCCCGGCGCGCGAGCTCGTCGGGCGCCGGCGGAGCACCGGCGGCGGGCCCGTACTGGAGCAGCCCGCCGTCCCGGGCCGACCCGGGCGCCTCGGTGAAGACGACCAGGGCCAGCGGATGGGCGTGGTGGTGCGCGCCGTCGGCGTCTCCGTGCGGATGCAGGATGTCGATCACGTGCCGCTCCAGCGGATCGGCGACGGTCACGGCCTCCAGCTCGGAGATCGCGCGCACCAGCCCGATCAGTGCCGGGTCGTGGTAGACGCGCGGGATCAGCTCGGACTCCTCGGCGATGATCCGCCCGCCGAGCGTCGTCATCGGCCGGGGCGGGCCCGCCGCGTCCTGGTGCGCCGCCATCGATTCGAGGCGGCGGATCTCGCGCCGGAGCAGGGGAAGCCGGTCGAGCGGCACGAGGCCGGGGAGCGGCACGTAGCCCTCGGCGGCGAAGCGCTCACGCAGGCCGCGGTGGTCGGCAGGCAAGGACAGCACGTACCCGTACTACCCCGCGCCGCGCCGCCCCAGACGGCCCGGCGGGCAAGGCCATCCGGTCGGCGGCACCGCTCACCGGCGGCCGTCCCCGTCGCCGGGGCACAGGTCGAGCGGGTCGCACAGCATGACGACCTGGTACGGGCCGCCCCCGCCGGGCTCCGCGCCGTGCGGCGCGAACCTCCACTGGGAGGGCTTGACGTGCCGTGTCCGGCCCCTCTTCTCCACGCGGGCGTGCAGGGTGCGCGCCGCGGAGTCGTTGGTCTCGACCATCACCTCGTCCGGGGCGAGCGGGAAGTGGTCGTGCAGGAGGCACAGACCGAAGCGGTCCAGGTTGCCGTGCTTCTCGAGCACCTCGACCAGATCGCGGACGAAGGCCGCGTCCGAGGGGCCCAGCCCTTCGGCCTCCTCGAAGCGGGGGAGCGGCTGGCGGGCGGCGGTTTCCTTCGGGTGGGTCATGGCACGTCCCGGGGCGAGGTCGTCAGATGCCCCTGAACCCATCATTCGCCGCCCCCGGCGCGGCCGCAAACGGGTGGGCGGCCCATCGGCGCGGCCGTGATGCCGTCGGTGTGCTCCGGTCGGCGGCGGCCGGGCGGGTGGGCCCAGGTCCGGCGGCCGCGTGGCCGCGTGCGAGGGGGCGCGGCCCGGTGGTAAGGCTGCACGGACGGGGTGCTGGACGGCGATGCGGACGGGGCGCGACGTGAAGACCCGCTGGTGGTGCCTGCTCATCCTGCCGCTCGTCGCCGTGATGGCGTCGGCGGGGGCGGCCCGGGCGCACGGGGCGGACCCCTGTGACCTCGGGAGGCCAAAGGCCCACAGGGTGACCGCGGGGCTCGACTTCGACTACCACGACCGCAGCTACGCCCAGGTGATCTCCAAGCTGACCGTCAGCGTCTCGACGAAGGAATGGCCCCGCGCGACGGATCTGGCACTCAGCGAGAAGACGGCGCCCTACCGGACCGCCATGCGCTGCCTCCTGCGCGGCGACGAGGAAACCCCGCGCGCACGGGAGTGGCGGTTCCAGGACCCGCGGGTGAGGGTGCGGGGCGACGTGGTCACCGTGGACTACGAGGCGACCGCGTGGATCGAGCAGAGCAGGCCGTTCCGGCTCGGGCCGTGGAGGATCGCCGTCAACGCCAGGGGCGACAGCTGGCACGTCTTCCTGCGGCCGCCGAGGACACTGGGCGACGCCACGTGGGGGCCGGTCGAGATCCGGCTGGACGGGCTGGAGGCCACCAACGTCTTCCCCTCGCCGTCCTCCGCCGACCGGGACCGTCTGGTGTGGTCCGGTCCGCAGCCCTTCGACGTGCGGGTGGACGTCGACCCGCCCTGGCAGCGCTCCTTCAACGTGGGCGAGCAGTGGTGGTCCCTGGGCTGGGTGGGGGTCGCCTCGTGGTGGGTGTTCACCTCGGCGGTGAGCGCGCTGGCCGTGGGCTACGCGGTGCGGGCGAGGCCGTCCGGCCCGGCGGATTCCGGCGCCCCGCCCGGACCGCCGGCACACGACGGCCTGGCCCGGGTGATCCTGACGTGGGCATCGGTCAGCGTCGCGGTGGCCGCCGTGCTGCGCGTGCTGATCGTGGACCATCCCGAGTCGCTCCCCCCGCCCGCGCGGTCCCTCGTCGCCATCGCACTGGGCCTCGCGCTGGTGCTCGCCGCCCGCCCGTGGCGCCCTGCGGCTTCCGCACCGGCGGCCCCCACCGAGCGCGGGGCCTCCGGCGCCGGACGCGTCCGGCGTCAAAGGCGGGCGGCGGTCCTGACGGCCTCGGCCGTGGCGGTCATCGGAGCCGTGCCGGCCGTCGTGGCCCCCGCCGGGGCCACCGGGCTCACCCTGGTGGCGCTGGCCACGCTGTGGCTGTGGCTCGCCGCGATGACGGCCTGGGCGTGGCGCCTCGCACGCGAGGGGGAACTGGTCCGGCACTCCTGGAACCGGGCGTGGGACGGGGCGCCGGTCCGCTGCACGGTGGGGGCGTCGGCGGTACTGGCCGCGGCCGGGTCCGTCCTGCTCGCCTCCTTCTGGTGGACCCACGAACGCTGGTGGAGGCGGGCGTACTGGCTCATCGACCAGTCCCGGACCGCCCGGGACCGCGAGTGGGTGGAATTCCTGAAGCAGTTCCCGTACGCCGGGCTCACCTGGGTCTACGCCTACGCGTGGCTGGTGACCGGCATCGCGCTCGTCGCACTGCTGCGGGCCCGCGTCACCGCGCGGCTGGCCCGGGCCAGCAGCGACGGCGAAGGGCCCCCGCTGGGGCCGGCCGGAGCCGATCTCCTGCTGACCGTCGCGGTCTTCGCCCTCTGCGTGGGATTCCGGCAAGTGGAGTTCGCGGGCTCCAACGTGCTGTTCGGGGCCTGGCTCCTGCTGATGATCGCGTCCCTGTACGCCGTGGTCCTGATCGGCCGGCGCTTCTCCGTACTGGGCCGCACGAGGAAGGAGTTCCGCATCCGGAGGCTGGGATCGAAGCGGCGCCGGCACGTCCTGCTGAACAAGGCCCACGAGTTCCGCAACCTGCACCACAAGCTGTACGCGCTGGACCGCGGCCGCGGAGAGGGGGACCTCTCGCGCGAGGAGCTGGAGCAGAGGCTGGACGCACTGCACCACTGGCTGTTCGACGGGTGGTCCGGGGACCGCCCACCGCACCAGGTCTCCGTACTGGACGCCGCCCTGAGCTGGGGGCCCGGCGGCGACTGGTGGGAGAACGCGCGGAGCGCCGCGCGCCTGGCCTTCTGCTTCGGGTTCCCGGCCAGCATCGCCCTCGTCTGGCTCAGCTACCTCAAGGACGACCGTACCCAGATGGCCACGTTCCAGAGCCTCTCCGGGGTGCCGGAGATCGCGGCGAAGTGCCTGGCCTGGCAGGTGGCGTGGGCCGGGGCGGGCCTGGCGCTGGGCGCGCTGTGGCGGGTGCTGCCCGGGCGGCGCAGTCCCGTGCGCGCGCTGAGCCTGACCGCCGCCTACGCCCTCCCCGTCTGCGTGGGCGCGCTGCTCACCCAGATCACCGACACGGAACTCGGGTACGTCTTCCTGCACGTCGCGCTCATGCTGCTGGTCCTGACGCTCACCAGCATCTGGATGGACATGGAGACCTTCAGCGAGGAGCGGAGGTTCTGGCCCAGCCGCCTCGGCCTGCTCCTCTCGGTCTACCAGCTGCGCGGGCTGTCCACGCAGGTGGCCTACCTCGCCGCCCAGCTGGCGATCGTCGTGAGCGTCTGGCGCAGTCTGGCCGGCAGCGACTTCCGGCCCAAATAGGACGGCCGGCCCCCTCCGGCCGCCGCTCCGCACCGGCCGGAGGGGAGGCCGCACCGCGCACGGCCGCGCCCCGCGGGCCCCCGAAGGCGTCCGTCACCGGCGCACCCGTGGCCCGCGCGCTCCGCATGCCGTTGAATGCATTCCGGACGACGACGAAGGAGCGGGTCATGGGACGTGGGAACAGGCGGCGCGGACCGCTGGTGGCGGGCGCGGCGGTGCTGGCGGCGGTGGTGATCGCCGCCGGGCTCTACTGGTTCCAGCCGTGGAAACTCTGGGAGGACCGGACGGTCCACGAAGCCCTGCCCAGCGCCGCGCCCACGGCCCCCGCCCCTTCCCCTGACGCCTCCGCCGCCCCCGGCGGCCCGCGCACGCTCGCCCGGGGGACCCTGATCAGCCACGAACACACCACCACCGGAACGGTGAGGATCGTCCGTCTCGCGGACGGCTCGCGCACCCTGCGGCTGGAAGGCCTGGACACGAGCAGCGGGCCGGACCTGCAGGTGTGGCTGACCGACGCCCCGGTGAAGGAGGGCACCGCGGGCTGGCGCGTCTTCGACGACGGCAAGCACGTCAGCCTCGGCGGGCTCAAGGGCAACAAGGGCGACCAGAACTACCCGATCCCGGCCGACGTGACGCTCTCGGAGTACACCAGCGTCGCCATCTGGTGCGACCGCTTCGACGTCTCCTTCGGCGCCGCCGCCCTGACCGCCGTCTGATGCCGTTCCCGGGCCGCCCGACCCTGCCGGACCCGGCCCCGAGGGGTGCCTGGGGGCGCGAGGGCCGGTGCCGGGAGAAGAAGAGTGCCGGGCGCGGAGCCGGGTAGCCGCCTGGCATGAACGAGACCGACTACCGGACGCGCCTCATGACTGTCGGGTCGCTGGACGAACTGGCCGGTCTGCTGTCTCGACGGCGGGGTCTCTACGTCCGCTGGTCCCTGGGCCCGCACAAGGACCTCGCCTCTCCCGCCAGCCGCGACGAGCTCACCGGCGTGGAACTGCCCGGACTCTCCGCCAACCCCCTCGACGTCGAGGAATGGTGGCGGGACCGGTCGCTGCGCACGTGGGCCGCCCGGCGCCTGTACGACTACTCCCACCTCCCGCGGGTCCGCGACGGCCGCGTCAAGCCCTGGCTGCTGCACGGCACCGAGGCCGGCCGCGGACCCGACAACGAACCCCTGGTCCGGGACGTGGAACCGATCGGCTGGATCGACGAGAGCGTGATCACCGAAGCCGAACGGGAGGTCGAACGGCAGGACGGTGCGTGGGGGCCCATCGACCGCCTGGGGAGCCCCGGCGCGCACGGCACGGCGATGAGGAGCCCGACCACGGGTGACGCTCAGCAACCCGAAGCGCGGCGCAGCGGAAAGGGCGCCGCCACCCGTCCGGAACAACGCCCCGACCACCCGTGAGCACGGCCGGCCGGCGCATGCGCCGAGGTGCTGGACCCCAGAACGACTGGTTCTTGGACTTCCGGCAGCGGGGCCGCGACGATGGTGATCACCAAGGCGCGGCGGCGGCCCGGAAGGAAGGCGGCGTGATGGAGTACTCGCACCCCGACGAGGAACTGGTGGACCAGCCCGTCGGCTACTGGACCTGGGCAGCGAACAAGACGCTCATGGCGTACGTCAGGGGGCGCCTCGCGGCGATCGGGATCACACAGCCCCAGTGGTGGGTGCTGCACCAGGTGCTGCACGGCGAGAACGGTGCCACCCGGGACGAGGTCGTCACCGCCCAGCGGGCCAACCTGGACGTCGGCGCCGGCCTGGCCCCGGACATCGACCTCCTGCTCGAACGGGGGCTGGTCGTCGCGGACCCGGGCGGCCGGCTCCGCATCACGGACGAGGGCCGGGCCCTGCACGCCCGCGCCGCCGAGACCCAGCGGGCCGGCCGCCGGCACGTGCACGCCGGGGTCTCGGACGCGGAATACCTGATCACGCTGAAGGTACTGCAGCGCATGACGCGCAACGCGGGAGGAACGGTGTCCCCGGCCTGACGGCCGACCGCCGCCGGCCGCAGCCGGCCGCCGGGGACGGCGCCCGCGCGCGTACGGCCGCGTCACCGGCGGCGCAGCAGCCTCCTCACGCGATCAGCGAGCCAGGCGGCGAGCCGTGGGAGCCGGCACCGGACGGCCCGTCCGCGCTCCTCCCGCCCGGAGGCCGGGGCGCTCACCCGGCCTCCGGGGCCCCGCCGCCGGCTACGGGCGGCTCGCGGCGGAGGCGGGCGCTTTCCCCAGCGCCTCGATCGTCTGCTCCATCTCGAGGACCTTGCGGCGCAGCCGCACCAGTTCCTCGCGCTCGGCCGTGGTCAGCGCGCCCGCCGGCCCGTCGCCCCGCTCCACCGCCAGTTCCTCCGCGATCGCCGCCGCGAACGCGTCCACGTCGTCCTCGGTGGTGTCGAAAGAGGTCATCCAGCGGACCTCACCGGCCTGCTCGTCCCAGGTGTAGAAGCGGAAACGCTTCTGCAGCCGCTCGGTGACGGCCGGCGGCAGGACGGCGAAGATCTGGTTGGCCTGCACCGGCCGGGCGATCTCCAGGCCCGGCAGGTCCCGCACCGCCTCGTACAGCCGCCGGGTCATCGCGTTGGAGCGGGCCGCCGAGCGCAGCCAGAGGTCACCGCCGAGCAGCGCCTCGAACTGCACCGACATGAACCGCATCTTGGAGCCCAGCTGCATGCTCGTCTTGCGCAGGTGAGCCATGCCGCGCACCGCGTCCTCGTTGAGCACGATCACCGCCTCGCCGAAGAGCAGCCCGTTCTTGGTGCCGCCGAGCGAAAGGACGTCCACGCCGGCGTCGGTGGTCATCTCGCGCAGGGACACGCCGAGGGTGGCGGCGGCGTTGGCGAGCCGGGCCCCGTCCAGGTAGACGAGCATGCCGAGGTCGTGCGCGTGGTCGCAGATCGCCCGGATCTCGTCCGGCGTGTAGCAGGTGCCGAGCTCCGTGGACTGGGCGATCGAGACGACCTTGGGCCGGGCCCGGTGCTCGTCGTCGAAGCCCCACGCCTGCCGGTCGATCAGCTCGGGCGTGAGCTTGCCGTCCCAGGTGGGCACCGTCAGCAGCTTGATCCCGGCGACCTTCTCGGGCGCCCCGCCCTCGTCGACGTTGATGTGGGCCGACTCGGCGCAGACCACGGCCTCCCAGCGGTCGAGCATGGTCTGGAGCGCGACCACGTTCGCGCCGGTGCCGTTGAAGACCGGGTACGTCTGCGCGGTGGGGCCGAAGTGGCCGCGCACCACCTCCTGGAGGCGCTCGGTGTAGACGTCGGCGCCGTAGCTGACTTGGTGGCCGCCGTTGGCCAGGGCGATCGCCGCAAGGACCTCCGGGTGGGCCCCCGCGTAGTTGTCGCTGGCGAAGCCGCGCTCGTCCGGGTCGTGCCGTCGCTGTACGGTCATGGTGCTCGCTTACCTGTTTCGGTTGTACGGGTGTGACACATGTGGTGCGGACGGGCGCGGGCCGGTCCGCTCGGGCCGGTCTGCTCAGGCCGGCGCCGGCTCCGTCCGCGCGCGGGCCTTCTCCAGGCCGCGCACCAACGGCGGCGCGGCCAGCCCGAGCAGGGCGAAGAGGACCGCGAGGACCAGCCAGCCGGTCGCCGCCGCGCCGACGACCAGGGAGGTCATCAGCCACGGCCCGGCGAACTGCTGGAGTCCGCGCCCCAGGGAGAACACCGCCTGGTACTCCCCCTGCCGGCCCGCAGGGGCGAGCCCGAAGGACAGGCCCCAGCTCGCCGAAGCCTGGTACAGCTCGCCGAGGACGAGCACCAGCGCCCCGCCCAGCAGCACCGCGCTGTCCAGGAGCGCGCCGTGCCCCCCGCTCACCGCGAAGACCAGGCAGGACGCCGCCAGCGCCCACCCCGCCCAGCGCAGCATACGAGCCGCCCCGGCCGGCGTGCGCGCGCCCCCGGAGACCGCGACCTGGAACAACAGCACCAGCACCGTGTCCAGGATCAGCAGACCCGACACCAGCAGCGCGGGCGCGTCCGTGCCGGTGACGATCCACAGCGGCAGACCGACCGTCAGCAGCGGGTGGTACAGCTCCAGGGCCCCGCACACCAGCGCGACCGCCACATAGCGCACGTCCCGCAGCGCGGCGTTGCGCAGCACCCCGCCCGGCGCCCCGGCCCCGGCCGCCCCGGCCCCCGCCGCCCGGGGCCCGGCACCCGCCGGCAGCCGCATCCCGAGCAGCACGACGACGGACACCAGCTGGAGGGCGGCGTTGGCGAGGACCGTGGCGTACAGCGCGGTCGGTGTGCCGGCCGCGATGGCGGCTCCCGCCAGCGCGGCGCCGCCGAGGAAACCCAGGTTGAACAGGCTGCGCATCTGCGCGCTCACCCTCACCCGCTCCGCCTCGCCCACCAGCGCGTCGGTGAGCGACGCCTGGAGCGCGCCCGCCGAGGTCTCCAGGACCGCGAGGGCGCAGGCAACCGCCAGGAACGCGGCGAAGCCGTCCACCAGGCAGTACGCGCTGAAGCCGACGGCCGCCAGCAGGAAGTTGACGGTGAGCACCCGGCCCGCGCCGAGCCGGTCCGCGAGCCGGCCGATGGGCACGGTGCAGAGCAGACCGCAGAGCCCGGCGACCGACAGGGCGAGGCCCACGCGCTGGGCGGGGATGCCGATGGTCCGGGTGAAGAATACGGCGCTGGAGGTGAGGAACACCCCGAGCCCCAGGGACTGGATGAGGGTGAGGACGCCGAGTCTGCGCGCGTTCCCGGCGGCCGGCAGGACCTCCCGCAACCAGGCGCGCGGCACGGCGCCGTACCGGCGTGCCTCAGCCATGCGGCGCGGCTTCCCCGGCCCGCTCGGTCCGCAGTCCGTACACCTCCATCGCGCTGTGCACGGCGGCGCGCACCGCGGCGGCGTTCCCGCCCCGGAACCGGAAGATTCCGCAGCCCTCGTCATAGCTGCCCGGCCCGGTGATGACCTGGCCGACGGCGGGCAGTTCCTCGTGGTAGACCTCGGGGACGGCCGGCCCGGGCGAGGTACGGGCGACGACCCGTGCCGGCAGCTCGCGCGGGGCGGGGTAGATCAGCCAGCCGCCGGCCCGGGGCCCGGCCGCTCCGGACGGCTCCCACAGCGGGGGCAGGCCCAGGGCCGCCCGGAACGCCTCGGCGAACAGGTCGATGCCGTAGAGGTCGACGTGCAGGAACGGCACCTGCGCGCCGCCCGGCCGCAGCCCGACCTCCAGGAACACCAGCTCGCCCCCCGGGCGCCGGATCACCTCCAGGTGGAACGCGCCGTCGCGCAGCCCGAGCGCCCGCAGACAGCGGTCGGCGAACGTGGTGACCTCGTCGCGCTCGGGGCCCGGGTCGAGCAGGACCGAGCCGAGCGGGAGGCCGTGCGCGTAGTCCAGGCAGGTGTGGACGTACTGGGAAGCGGTGACGAAGTGGAGACGGCCCCCGCGGCGGACGCCGTCGACGTGGAAGATGTCCCCGTCGACGTACTCCTCGCACTCGTACGCCGCGAGATCGACGCCCTCGAGCACCTCACGCAGCTCGTCGACGCCGTGGACGACCGTGACTCCCTGGGAGCCCGCCGCTGCGCGCGGCTTCACGACCAGGGGCGGACCGCCGAGGGCGTCGACGACGGCCTCCGCCGAGGGCGCGTCGTCGAGGCGCCGGAACCGGGGGACCCGAAGACCGGCCGCGCCCACCGCGCTCTTCATGGCCGGCTTGTCCTTGAACCGCTCGACGAGGGCGAGACCGTAGCCGCCGGACACGCCGAGCGCGGCCGAGAGCCGGGCGGCGGTCAGGACGTCGTACTCGGACTGCCCGAAGACGGCCTCGGGCGTGCCGTGCCGGTCCGCGATCTCCCGCAGGAGGGGCAGCAGGTCGTCGTGGGCGAGGCTGTCGCGCACATGGACCTCGGTCGCCCCGTCCCGGTCGAGCGCGGGCAGCCCGCCGGGCGTGGTGACGTACACCATCCGGCAGGGGTGGCCGTCGAGGAACCGGTGGTACTCGCCGAACTCGTCGCCGGAGCGGTTGAGGACGACGTACAGCGGTGTGGTCCGGTCGGTCACGCGTCCGCTCCCGGTCGCAGGGTGTCGGGCAGGCAGGCGTCGAGATCGGCGGCGCTGACCCGGGCGAAGCCGGGCGCGGGCAGGTCCCGGCGGGCCGCCGTCCGGGCGAGGAAGGACGCCGCCCGGGGCTCTCCGGCTCCGCCGAGGCCCTGCCAGAGCAGCTCGGCGAGGTCCGGCATGACCGGGAACGCCAGCAGGGACAGACCCTTGAGCCACCAGTACGCGCCGTCCTCGGCCGCGTGGGCGACCGCTTCGTCGGCGCACCAGCGGTCGAGCGCCGCGACCGCGCGCCGGGTCGAGACGCGGGTGGCGTCGAGCGCCGCGGACTGTTCGGCGAGCAGGGACTCCAGGAGGCCGGTGACGGCCGGGGCGGGCGCCTGCGGCGGCTCCCCGGGCAGCCGGCTCCAGGCGGCGTCGATCCGCTTGCCGAGGCCGTCGGCGAGCGTGGCGTTCGCGGTCCGGAGGAAGTCCGCCGTCTCGAAGCTCGCCGCCCCCGACTCCAGATCGGCCCCGGCGAGGTGGTAGCGGACGGTGTCCACGCCGATGGCGGGCGACGCGGCGATGTCCGCCGCCCAGATGGCGTGCCGGGCGCTGGTGGAGAACTTCCGGCCGGCCAGCTGGTAGAAGTGGTTGATCAGGCACCGGTCGTACGGCTTCATGTCACCGTGCAGCAGGCTGGTGCCGACGATCGAGACCAGGGTGGGGATCACGTTGTCGATCCCCAGGGTGGTGATGGTGGTGACCCCGGAGTCCGGGTCGAAGGCGTTCACGCCCGTGCCGGACAGCCGGCCGTGGACGGCGCCGGCGAGGCGGGCGAACATGAAGATCCCGGCGTACGGGAAGAGGGCGCGCGGCACGTCCGGCTCGGGCGCGGGCAGCGGGAGTCCCCACGTCTGCGGGGCGCTCAGCCGTACGGTCAGGCCGTCGCGCTCGAGGAAGCGCGCCACCGTCGCCCGGTAGCGGTCGGCGACGCCCAGGTCCGCGAGCGTGCCGTCCAGCAGGTCGCGGTCCGGCAGCCGCAGGAAGAGGCTGGAGATCTCCCGCCAGGTCAGCGGCCCCTCGTCGAGGAGGGGGCGCGGCTCGAGGACCGACTCGGGCAGGAAGTGCGCGCTGCACTCCTCGCAGAAGTAGCTGGCGATGCCCGCACCGCACTCGGGGCAGCGGCCCTGGAGCCAGCCGCCCACCACCCAGCGGTCCGACGCCGCGCAGTGCGGCACGCGCTCGGTGCGGGTCAGCACCGCGCCGCGGGCCGTCAGCCGCTCGATCGAGGCGGTGACCTCCTGCTCGAACTGCTCCCGCCACGGCTGCTGGTCGGGGACGATGAACGCGTCGACGCCGATGCGCAGCGCGGCCAGGTCGTCCTGGATGCGCTGTCCGTAGCGGGCGGCGACCTCGGCGGGCGTGGAGTCCTCGGCGTGGGCCCTGAGCGTCACGTACGACTCGTACACATCACTGCCGGTGATCACCAACGGCAGGTCGCCCCGGACCCGCAGATGCCGCGCGATCATGTCGGACCACAGGAAGGGGCCGCCGATGTGTCCGAGGTGCAGGGGCCCGTTGGGGGTGGCCTCGGGCGGCACCAGGAGGTAGTGCCGAGGGGTGTGCGTGTCCCCGGTCAGCAGGCTCATGTTCGCGTTCTCCCGTCGAGCAGGTTCAGTGCGTCCTCGGCCATGGCCGGGGCGAGTCGGTAGCCGGAGCCGGAGCCTCCGATGGCCATGACCACGTCGTCACCGCCGACGGTGTCCACGACCGGCAGGTGGCCGGGGGTGAAGCAGTCGCTGAAGACCCGGCCGCCCAGCAGGTGCGGCAGGAACCCGGGGACGTACCGGGCCAGCAGGGCGCGGGCGAGCTCCCGGTCACGGGCGCCGATGGCGAGCGCCTCGTCCGGGCCCCGGTCCCAGTCGGGCGAGGTGATGCTGAGGATCCAGTGGCCGCCGGGGTGGTGGGGCAGCAGGAAGGCGTCGGCGTCCTCCAGGACCAGCGCCGGGGCGCCCGGCGGGGGAGGCGTCATGACGTGGAACGCCACCACCTTCTTGACCCGGGCCCCGCGCGCGCGGGCGGCCGCCGCCACCGCCGCCGGGCCGTCGAGGACCCAGGGGCCGGGTGCCAGGACCGCCCGGGCGGCGGTGACGAGGCTGCCGTCGGCGGCCGCCAGTTCGACGCGCCCGCCCGTACGGCGTACTCCGGTCACCCGGAAGCCCTCCAGGAGGGCGTTGCCCGGGTGGCCGAGGACCTCGTCGAGAAGCCGGTCGGCCAGCCACTGCGCCCGGCCGATCGTCATGGGCGCCGTCGACAGCAGGACTTCGTCGCCGCCGTGGGCGAGCCCGGGGAACGTCCGGTCGAGCACCGCCCGCTGCTCCCCGGTGACCGGGCGGGTGGGGCCGCCAGCGGCGAGGGTCGCCTCGAGTGCGGCCGCGTTCTCGCGCGCGACCAGCCAGCGGACGTCGACCGGCGCGCGTCCCGCGCCCCCGAACCGGGCGGCGAGCTCGTCGAAGAGCGCGGTGCTGCGGGCGGCCAGGGCGCGCTGGGCCGGGTTGTGCCCGGTGGGCGTGTCGAACCCGGCCGAGAGACGGGTCGCGCCCGTCCCCCGTCCGCTGTGCGTGATCACGGCGACCCGGCGGCCCGGGTCCCGGCGCACGGCGTAGTACGCGGCGAGGGCGCCGACCACGCCCGCGCCGACCACGGCGAGGTCGTAGTGCGGCACCTCACCGCTCCCGGTGGTGCGCTCACTCATCGGGCGCCGACCACCAGAAGGAGTAGACGACCAGTTCCTCGCCCTGGTCGGCGAAGACCTCGTGGACGGCCCGCGAGGCGAAGCCGACCACGGAGCCGGGCCCGACGAGCGAGCGTTCGCCGTCCACCACCAGGGTGCCGGATCCGGCGTGGACCACCCAGATCTCCTGGACCGCGTGCTGGTCGGGCGAGCTGGTGCCGCCCGGGGGCACGGTGAAGCGGGCCGCCTTGAACGGCACGCCGGGAAAGACCGAACGGGCGAAGTCGGCCTCGGCGACGGTCACTCCGTCGGGTTCCACCTCGGTCGGACCGAAGGGGACCAGGGCGCCGGCCGCCCCGGGCTGGAACTGCGTGACCTGACGAGCGGTCATACGGGGTACCTCGTCTCACCCAGCATGCTGTTGAGGATGACCGCGCTGCGCCAGGCGAGCAGGCTGAGATTGGGATCGGCGACGCCCCAGGAGTGCCGGGCGCCGTTCTGGAGGTAGATCCGGTTCTCCGCCGGCCCGTCCCACGCCACCGAGAAGTCGCCGCCGACGACGAGCATCCCGTCCTCCCGCCGCAGCCGCGCCTCCAGCGGAACCATGAAGTCCGGCAGCCGGTAGGCGTATCCGGTGCTCAGGACCACGACATCGGCGGCGAGCACGGCGGGTGCCTCCGGTCCCGAGGACTCGACGACGAGCTTCCATTCGTCGGGCCCGCCCTCGATCGCGGTGACCGCGCAGTCCGACAGGAAGCGCAGCCGGCCGGGCTTGTTCTCGAGGAACTCGTCGCGGTAGCTCAACCGGTAGATGTCCTGGAGCACTTGGAGGTCGATGCCGTCGCTGGTGTACTTCTGCCGTTCCAGCAGCCGGGCCTTGTGGCCGGCCGGCAGCGCGTGGAAGCGGCGTACGTAGTCGGGCGTGTAGAGGTCGTTGGCGAACGGCGAGTCGTCCATGGGCAGGAACGACGACCGCCGGCTGACCCAGGTGATGCTCTCCGGGGACGCGCCCGCCGCCAGGTGGCGCACGATCTCCGCGCCGCTCTGGCCGCCGCCGACCACGACGACCCGCCGTCCGGTCACCTCGGGGGCCCGCAGCAGGAACTCCCCGGAGTGGAAGACGGTGGGGCCGAGGAAGGGCCGGAACGGTTCGGGGACGGACGGGGTGAGCCCGGTGCCGAGCACCAGGTGGCGCGCCGTCACTTCTGCCTCGTCCGTGCGGAGACGGAAGGCACCGTCGCGGAAGTCGACGCCGCGTACGTCCGCCCCGAAGGTGAGGCCGGGCAGCCGTCCGGCGACCCACTGGAGGTACTGGTTGAACTCGGCGCGCAGGACGGCCGGGAAGTCCGCGGCCAGGAACCGGTAGAGCCGGCCCTCACTCGCGAGGAACGACAGGAACGAGAAGGGACTGGTCGGATCGACCAGCGTCACCAGGTCCTTGAGCAGCGAGACCTGGAGGGTGGCCTCGGGGAGCAGCAGTCCCGGGTGCCAGGAGAAGCTCTCGCGGCGTTCCAGGTGGGCGCCGCGCAGCCCTTCGACCGGATGCGCGAGTGCGGCGAGGCTCATGTTCGCGGGGCCGATGCCGACGGCCGCGTAATCGAGTATGTGCTCGTTCATGGGGGGATCCGCCGGGTCAGGCCGGGACGACGAGGTCGCCGAGCGCCTGCCAGCGGTCGAGGGCGCCCTGCGGCGAGTCGGCGGTGAACAGGGCGTGTCCCAGGCGCGAGCGGCAGTCCTCGACGCCCGGGATGGTCTCGCCCGGCGCGAAGTACACGGCGGTCTCGGTGACTTCGGGCAGCGCCTCCAGCTCCGGCCAGCCGGTGAGTTCCCGGTACGAGGAGCGGCCCGCGGCGGAGAAGAAGCGGATGCCGGCGCTCTCGGCCTGCGGCCGCGCGAAGGCACCGGCCTCCTCCAGGCCGACGCCGAGCGCGAGCGCGACGGCCACCCTGGGCAGGCTGACGCCGGTCACGAGCCGCAGCAGCTCCACGATCCGGTCGCCCGGCAGCCGGGCGCCGATCTCGATGAGCACCGGACCGTCGGCGGCCAGGCGCAGTTCGCAGTGGAACGGGCCGCTGGTGATGCCGACGGCGCGGACGACGTCGGCGACGTACGCCTCGACGCTCTTCAGGGTGGCGTCGTCGACCAGTGCCGGGGTGAGGTGGCCCAGCTCCACGAAGTCGGGCTCGGGGCCGAGCAGCGTGCGGCTGAGGGCGACGACGGTGACCTCGCCGGTCTCCAGGACGTAACCGTCGGCGCTGAACTCGGGCCCCCGCACGTACTCCTCGACGAGCACCCGGTGCTCGTGCAGCTTGCCCATGTCGGGCTCCGGGTCGGTCACGAGCCGCTGGAACGCGGCGGTGAGCTGGTCGAGGTCGTCGGCGCGGCTGACGTGGATGCTGCCGGAGCAGGCGACCGGCTTCAGCACGCAGGGGAAGCCGACCCGTTCGGCCGCGGCGCGCAGTTCGGCGTCGTCGGTGGCCTGGGCGAAGCGCGGAGTGCGCAGCCCGGCCTCCGCCACGGCGGCCCGCATGACGCTCTTGTCCCGGACCCGGTCGACGGTCGCGACGGGCAGGCCGGGCAGGCCCAGTGCCGCGGCGACGCGCGCGGTTGCCGTCACGTAGATGTCGGAGCCCGGCAGCACCGCCTCGAACGGCTCGGCCCGGTGCCGTGCGAGCACCGCCTCTTCGAGTGCGGCCTGGTCGTTGGTCTCCACCGTCAGCACCGAGTCGGCCGCCGCGCGGACGGCGTCCGAGAGCCGGCGGTCGCCGGAATCGGCGGTGGCGACGACGACCCGCAGCCCCATCTCGGCCGCGACGCCGATCAGGGTGGCGCCCCCGGAGGAGGCCGGTTCGACCACGAGGACGCGGGCAGGACGGAGTGCATCTGTGTGCGGCAAAGCGAAATCCCCCGGGCAGCGCTGGACGGACCGGACGGGTGGTCGCGGTCCTGATCGTGATCTTTCTAGCCGGGCTCCTCAGCCCCGGTCAATGGATCACCGCAAAAATATCCGCGAGACCGCACCGAAACCGCACATTTTCCTGAACGGGCCCCGCATCGGCGCGCGTTCGGTCAGGTCCGGGAGGAGGGCCGTGCGGTCCGGGAAGGCCGGCCCGCCAGCCGGTCGAGGTGGCACTGGACGAGCTTCGCGAGCGCGGGGCCGTGTTCGTAGCCGAGTGGCGCGAGCTCCGGGGGCAGCACGTAGCCGTCGGGCATCCGCGCGTACGTCTGTTCCATGAGCCGGCGGTAGGCGTCGGTCAGCAGACCGGGCCAGTCGCCGGTCAGGGGCGGGCGCATGCGGGACTCGGAGGCGAGCGCCGCGTGATGGGCGGCCGCTTCCTCGACGGCGTCGGCGGCCGTCCAGTCGGTGATCGGCTCGCGGTCCGGTTTCCACGGCGCCAGCCAGGGGCTCGGAGTGCCGTGCAGGATCTCGGCGGCGAGTTCCTGGGCGATCAGGGGCGAGGCGTGCAGGCCGTCGCGGTGCGTGCCGGTGGCCACCCACAGGCCGGGACGTCCGGCGTTCCCGAGGAGGGGGTGGCCGTCGAGCCCCACCGGGCGGTTCCCGTGGTGGACCCGCTCGACCCTGGCGCCCGCGAGGCCGTGGTGCAGTTGGCCGAGGCCCGCGTCGAGGAGGAAGCGCAGGGCGCCGGCGGTCGGGGCGGCGCCGGGCTGGAGGGACGGAGCGGCGGAAGCACCGAGGTACCAGGTGCCGTCGGCCTGCGGGACGGCGTGGAGGCCGCACGCGTACGCGCGGTTGGGCGTGCGCAGGACGACGGGGGGCACCCGGCTGTCGGGGCGGAGGGTGACGGCGGTGCCTTCGGCCGAGACCACGGGCAGGACGGGCAGGTCGGGGTCGACGCGGTCCAGGAGGGCGCTGGTCCACGCGCCGGCCGCCACCACGGCCCGGCCGGCACCGAACGTGCCCTCGGAGGTGCGGAGTTCGTACGCGGAGCCGTGGGCGCGCAGTCGTCCGGCCCCGACGCGGCGCACGTGCGGCAGCGCCTGGAGCGCCGCGTCCAGGGTCAGCAGCCAGCGGCGCGCGTCCAGGAACCGCTCCTGCGGCAGGAAGAGGGCCCGCAGCGCCCGGTCGTTGGGCAGCGGGCGGTACCCGGGTACGTCGGTGACGGCGTGGTCCTCGACGGGCAGTCCGTAGCGGCTCCCGGCCGTACGGATCGCCTCGAACGCGTCCTCGTCGAGCGGCCCGGAGGCCGCGTTGAGCAGGATGTGGGTTCCCGCCCCGTAGCCGTCGGAGGGCGCCGCGTCCCCGGCGCGCGTGCGCACGGCCCCGCGCCAGGCCGGCCAGCGCGCGGCGGCCTCCACGGCCATCCCCAGGCGCTGTTCGCCGTGCCGGGTCCGCAGTGCGGCCGCCGTCACCTCGCCCAGCACCCCGAGCATCGCCCCGGCCGCCTGCGAGGCGCCCGGGCCGCGCTGCCCCGACACCACGATCCGCAGCCCGGGCTCCGCGCACGCCAGCGCGTACGCGACCGACCTGCCCAGCACTCCCGCGCCCACGACCACCACGTCGACGTCCGCCACAGGGCCCCCTCCCGTATCCACCGGCTCAGAGGCTTCCCCGGGCATGCCGGGCCACACGTCCGTGAGGTCCGGTCCGTACGACGGTCACTGGTGGATCATGGCTCACTTCTGGATCGAATTTGAGCCAAGTTGACCCAGAAAGATCGTTTCATTCCCCGTAAACCGGCTCAAATCGTGGACCGAGGAGAGCACGACGGGGTTGCGGATGGGCCGGGGTCGGCGCACGTTTTGGAGCACCTGAGGGCGGGAACGCTCGGCGCCCGTCCCCGTGGCAGCAGTGGACCGTCAGCCCAGGGGCCGTCCCGGAGGGAGGAACCGAGTCCCGGGGACGGACGTGCGTGGTCCTCGTCCGGTCCCCGCACCGCCGAGACGCGCCGAAAGGGAGGCAGGGAACTCATGACCGTGCAGGCCGTCAAGCTGCCCATACTGCGGATGCCGTACCCGGTGCGGTCGAATCCGCACCTGCCGGCCCTGCGCGCCGAGACCGAGACGTGGGCGCGGGAGATGGGCATGCTGGACGGCGGCGAAGCACCGTCGGCCCGCCGGGCCGTCTGGACCCCGTCCCAGTTCCACGCCATGGCCGTCGACCAGCTGACCGCCTGGGCCCTCCCCGACGCCTCGCTCACCGACCTCCGGCTCAATCACCGGCTCAACCTCTGGGCGCTGGCCTGGGACGACTACTTCGCCTCCGCCTTCAAACGGACCGGTGACCTCACCGGCGCACAGGCCTTCACCGCCCGCCTCCACGCCTTCGTGCCGCCGGAGCCGGGCGCCCGGCTGCCGGAGCCGGCCAATGCCGTCGAAAGGGGCATGGCCTACCTCCAGCAACGCCTGTTCCCGCCGAGAATGGCGCACTGGCGGCAGGGGCTCAACCGCGCCCTGGCACGCTACATCGACGCGGGAGTCCAGGAACTGGCCAACAGCCGCGCCGGCCGCGTCCCGGACCTCATCGAGTACGCCCAGTTCCGCCGTGAGAGCTTCGCCGCCTATACCGCCCCCTACTCCGTCGAACTCGCCACCGGCGCACGGATCCCCGAGCGGATCCGGCACAGCCGCGCCGTCCGCGCACTGCTCGACGCCTTCATGGACTACATGGGAATGGCGAACGACATAGCCTCCTACCAGCGGGAGGTCGATGACGAACACGACGTCAACAACCTCGTCATAGTCCTCCAGACGTCCCTGAGCCTCACGGTCCAGGAGGCGATGCACGCGGCCGCCGATCTGGTGACCGCCCGGCTGCGCCACTTCGAGCACCTCACACGGTGCGAACTGCCCCCGGTCGTCCAGCGGGCCGGGCTGAACCAGGCCGAACGGACCGAGTTCGAGGTGTGGCTCCGGGGAGCCCGCAGCTTCCTGTCCGGCCTCCACGCGTGGTACAGCGGGGCGCCCCGCTACGCTCCGGCGGACGGTCTCCTGCCCGGCCGCCCCCGACTCGGCAGCCCCGCCTGACGGTACGAGCACGCGGCCGGCGCACGCCCGGTCCGGAGGGGACTGCCGGCCCGCGCGTCCGGCAGTCCCGCGGCCGCGGTGCACGGCCCCGGTACGGCAGCCACGTCCTACAGCCCCCGCAGGAACCACCTCAGCCGGGCCCACCACGAGGTGCGCGGTTCGGCCGGGCGCGACGACTCGCCCTCGGGGGCCGGCGATGGGGGCGCCGCCGGAACTCCGGTGCTCGGCGGGGGCGCGGCCGGCAGCGGTGTCAGGACGTCATGGGCCTCCGGACTGCGGGACGCGAACTTCACGGGCAGCGCCGTCAGGTGCCGGGACCAGGTGGAGGAACGCCAGGTGAGCTCCTCCTCGGATACGGCCAGGCTGATGTCGGGGAGCCGGGTGAGCAGGATGTCGATGCCGGTGTCGGCGATGACACGGCCGATGTCCTGGCCGGGGCACTCGTGCGCGCCGGCGCTGAAGGACAGGTGCGCGCGGTTGTGGTGCACGCGGGTCGAGGGGTCGGGGCGGACCACGGGATCGACGTTCCCGGCGGCCAGGCCCAGCAGGAGCATGTCCCCCGCCTTGATCTCCTGTCCTCCGAGGGAGGTGTCACCGGTGGCCCAGCGGCCGGGGCACACCATCAGCGGTGGCTCGTCCCAGAGCACCTGCTCCACTGCCTCCGGCAAGGTCATCTGGCCGCCGGCCAGCGACCCGCGGAACCGCGGGTCGGTGACCACCATGCGCAGGACGTTGGACATGAGATTGGCGGTCGTCTCATAGCCCGCGAGCAGGATGAGGCGCAGGTGGTGCTGCACCTCCTCGTCCGTGAGGCCGGCCGGGTGGGCCATCAGCACGGACGCGATGTCCGGCCCGGGCAGGGCGCGCTTGGTGACGACGAGCTGCTCGAGGGTCTCCAGCACGTAGGCGTTGCTCGCGAGCGACGTCTCGGTGCCCTTGAAGAGGTCCCGGGCGGCGTGCACCAGCTTGGGACCGTACTCGTCCGGCATCCCGAGCAGGTGGGTGAGCACGAGCATGGGCAGGTGCTCGGTGAACTGACCGACCAGCTCCGCCCTGCCCGCTCCGCAGAAGTCATCGACCAGCTGGTGCGCGAAGCGGGTGATGTGGCGGCGGATCCCGCGTTGGTCGAACTGGTTGAGGCCGGCCGTGACCGCGCCCCGCAGGCGCTGGTGCTCCTCGCCGTCCGCGCACACGCAGTCGGGCCGCCAGCCGATCATCGGCACCAGTGGCGAGGTGGCGGCGTCGATCTCGCCGCTCGTCCAGCCGTGCCAGGTGCGCGGGTCGCGGGAGAACTGGGTGGAGCGGCTGGCCACGTCACGGTTCTCGACGTATCCCAGGACGAGCCAGGCGCGTACGTCCCCGTCGAGCAGGACGGGCGCCACCGGACCGTGGGCGGCACGCAGCTTCTCGTACAGGCCCATGGGGTCGGTCTCGGCCGCGGCGCCCCAGAGCGGGGTCGCCGCGTAGGGCCCCGTGGCGGTGTGCGCCGGGCAGCCCGGGGGCGGGGTCAGCGCCGGTTCCGTGGTGGTGTGGTCGGCGGGCGGGACGGTCATACGGACTCCTGAGCGGCGGCGAGGGTGCACAGGTAGCCCATCAGCGAGAGCAGGGCGTCGCGGCTGGACGACCGGTCCCGCGCGTCGCACGTGATGATGGGCACCGATTCGTTGAGCGCCAGAGCGGTACGCAGGGCGGGTACCGGGTGCTGCGGCGCCTCGGGGAAGGTGTTGACGGCCACGACGAAGGGAACGCGGCGGTCTTCCAGACGGGTGATGATCTCGAAACAGACTTCGATCCTCCGGGTGTCGACGAGGACCACGGCGCCGAGCGCGCCTTCGAAGATGCCGTTCCACAGGAACCAGAAGCGTTCCTGTCCCGGCGTTCCGAAGAGGTAGAGGATCAGCTCCTCGTTGATGCTGATGCGGCCGAAGTCCAGGGCGACGGTCGTGGTGTTCTTGTGTGCGGCACCGGGGTTGTGGTCGATCCCGACGCCGGCCTGGGTCATGGTTTCCTCGGTGGTCAGGGGCGGGATCTCGCTCACCGCCCCGACCATCGTCGTCTTGCCCACCCCGAAGCCGCCGACGATCACCACCTTGACCCCCCTGGCGCCGTGCGGCAGCAGCACGTCCGAGCGGCGGGGGCCGGCGGCGGAAGCGTCAGAGCCTGCGTAGTCCATGGATCACCGCCTCCAGAAGGCCGAGTTCGGGCACCGCCGCGACGGGTACGGGAGCGGTGGCCTGCACCCGCTCGCTGTCCACGAGCTTGGAGAGCAGCACCGTGATGACGCTGAACGGCAGGCTGAGGTACGCGGAGATCTCGGCCACCGACAGCGGGTACTGGCACATGGCGAGGATGGCCGCCTGCTCGGGCTGCATACCGGGTTCGGGTGCGGACCTCGACGAGATGAGGGTGACCAGGTTGAAGGCTTTGGCAGAGGAGCCCGGGCCACCGGAGATGACGTAGAGCGGCACGGGACTGCCTTCGTCCCACGCCTGCTGGTTCTGTGGCGTCACATCGCCTGCCCGACGTCCTCACGGGGCGGGCTGGTCATGTGTTGGCCGATCCGTACCACCAGCGTGCGCATGCGGTCACCCAGCAGGCCCGCGTCCACCTCCGCGTCGGCCAGCACCGCGAGGGAGGCCCCGGGACCGGCCGCCATGAGGGAGAAGTACCCGCCGTCGACTTCGATTCCCACCATGTGGGTCGAGCCGTCCCCGTGCGGGAACTTCTGTGCGATGGCCTTCGCCAGGCTGTGGATTCCCGAGCAGGCGGCGGCGATCGCGTCGGCGGTGTCGGGCTCCGTGTTCGCTTGACCGATGCACAGGCCGTCCGACGAGAGCACGACCACGTGTCGCACGTACGGGACGCTGGTTGCCAGCTCCTTGAGCATCCAGTCCATGTTGGGCAGTGGCGGCACGGTTACTCACCCTCGTCTGATGGCTCGGTGGTTCGGATGGAAGGGCGCGTACCCGGCCTCTTCTCGCCGCTGAACGCCTCCCACATCAGGCCCGGCCGGCGGGGCGCGTCGGCGGTTCCCGGGGTGGCGGCCGGAGCGGCCGGCGGATGGGGGGCCGTGCGCACGACCGGCGTGGGGACGGGTGACTCGCGCCGCCGCTGGGGCAGTCCGTTCACCGTCTTCGCGGTCTCGGCGGAATCCGCTGCGGCATCGCGCGTCATCGTCGGCCTCGGCATGGCCGGTGCGCCCGTGGGCCTCGGCGTGAACTGGTGGACTCTCGGGGCGGGCTGCTGGACCGTGGTGATCAGGCGCCGCGGAACGAGTACGACGGCCCGCACGCCTCCGTACGCGGAGGTGCGCAGGTCGACGTCGAGGCCGTGCTCGCGGGCCAGCCTGCTGACGACGGGCAGGCCGAGCTGCGTCGCCTCGCCCAGGTCGGCCAGGTCCATGCCGGATGACGCCTGGGCCATGACGCGGTCGATGCGCTCGCGGGCCTCTTCGGTGAGCCCGACGCCGCGGTCCTCGATCTCGATCGCGACACCGGAGGGCACCTCGCTCGCGGTCACCTCGACCGGGGCGTGCGGCGGTGAGAAGGTCGTGGCGTTGTCGAGCAGTTCGGCGAGCAGGTGGATCAGCGGCTCGGCTCCCTGGCCGATCACGGCCACCTCGGTCACCGACTGCAGCTTCACGCGGGGATAGTCCACGATGCGTGACATGGCCCCTCGCACGATGTCGTAGAGGGGGATCGCCTTCGACCACTGGCGCCCGGGCCGGGCGTCACCGAGTACCGCGATGCTGGCCGCGAGGCGCCCGATCAGGGCGTTGCGGTGGTCGATGTCCTGGAGGCCGTGGGAGACCACCACGTCCGTACCGTGCAGGATCTGCATGTCCCGCAGGTCCTTGGCGAGTTGGTGCACGATCGCCTGGACCCGCCGGGCGATGGCCACCAGGGCCCGCTGCGACGAGTCCCGTGTGCGTTCCTCGGCGTCCACGGCTTCCAGGAGCGTACGCAGAGCCGCCCGGAGCGCTTCGGCGAACTCGCTGTCGAGATGTTCCCCGAACGGGACGGACCGCAGGATCTCCGAAGGGGGCTCCCCCTTCTGCAGGCGGGCGACGGCCGCGGGAAGGAGCTCCTCGGCGAGCCACACCGTGGTGGCCCGCTGGTCGGACAGGCGCGCGAGCAGCACGGTCTCGCGTTGCGCGTAGTGCCGCTGCACCTCGGCGTTTGCCCGTGCGGAGCGGTCCGCCTCCGCCGAGCGCGTCCGGCGCGCCGTCTCGGCCGAGGTGACGGCCGTCAGGAGGACCGCGACGACACCGCACCAGGCAACCGGCGTGCGTATCTGCGCGGAGACGGAGATCACCGCCAGGACGCAGGCCCCGGCCAGTACACCAGGGGGGATGAGCCATGCGGGAGCCACTGCACGTGGCAGTGCTCTCGGGGTCGAACCTGCACGAACCATCGAAGGGTCCCTAAACAGTCTGGAAACAGTGGACTGGGCGTGATGCGGTATGCCGACAAGAAAGGTCGGGACTTCGCTCGACCGGGCAAAGACGGTGCAATGGGTGCGCCCGACGGGGCGGTTCGAGATCGCATCGGTGGTCACGCCTCCCGCGGCCGGGCTCCGTCTGCGCGCAGTGCGACGGTCCACTCACGGTGAGTGCGGTGCAACACGCGAGGCGAGCATAGTCAGTTCGGGTACGCCAGGTGGCCTTGACTGGAACGGAAGTCTCCGTTGATCGATCTGGGCCCAGAGTTGATCGATCGGCGCCATGACGCACCCCGCACGTGCGTGGATTCGACCGCATTCAGCAGCTTGCTGCTCACGGCTCCCCGCACCCGGCTCGGGCCTCCGGCGTCTCCGGGCACGATCGCCCGCTGGGCGCCGACGAGGAACGTGAAGGAGCTCGCCGGCCCGGGCGGCGGGGCGGAGCGGTCGGCGGGGCGGAGCGGTCGGGGCCCGCCTCCGGCGGCCGGTCGGCGCGGGTCCGGAAAGACCTGGGGGACAGCTGACCGGACACGCGAATGGTTGTAACCTGCGGGGACCGCCCTTGACCTGCAATGAGCAGGCAGGGAGCAGACACACCAGGAGTAGCCGCATGCTGCGCACCATGTTCAAGTCCAAGATCCACCGTGCCACCGTGACGCAGGCCGACCTGCACTACGTGGGCTCCGTGACCATCGACGCCGACCTGCTCGACGCCGCCGACCTGCTGCCCGGTGAGCTCGTCCACATCGTGGACATCACCAACGGGGCGCGGCTCGAGACGTACGTCATCGAGGGGGAGCGGGGATCCGGGGTCATCGGGATCAACGGGGCCGCCGCGCATCTCGTGTACCCCGGGGACCTGGTGATCCTCATCAGCTACGCCCAGGTCGACGACGCCGAGGCGCGGGCGCTCGAGCCGCGCGTCGTGCACGTGGACGGCGACAACAGGATCGTCGAGCTGGGGTCGGACCCGTCCGCCCCGGTGCCCGGTACCGACCAGGAGCGCAGCCCGCACTCCGTGGCCGTCTGAGCCGGAGGAGCGGGGCCGTGGCGATCGAGCTGGTGGACGAGCGGAAGGCCGGGCGGCTGCTGGCCGTCGAGGACCGGAGGGTGGTCGGTTTCGTCGCGTACTTCGTACTCGCGGCGGAGCCCCACGCCCTGGTGGCGGTGCACACCGTCGTGGAGCCGGGGCAGGAGGGCCGGGGCATCGGCGGGGAGCTCGTGCAGGGGTTCTACGGGCTCGCCGCGGCGCAGGGGGTGCCCGTCGTGCCGCTCTGCCCGTACGCGGCGAGCTGGGCCGGCCGGCATCCCGAGCAGGCGCCCGGGGCACCGGCGGCCGTCGTCGAGGCGGCCCGGGCGCAGCTGGAGCGGGACGCCGGCCTGTGGTGAGCGGGCTGACGCTGCTGCACACCTCCCCGGTGCACGTCCCGGTCTTCGAGGCGCTGCGCGAACGCGAGCACCCCGGGGCCGTCCTGCGGCACCTGGTGGTTCCCGAGCTGCTGGACATGGCCCGGGAGCGGGGGCCGGAGGCGGTGGAGGCCGAGGTGCGGGCCGTGCTGGCGGAGTGCGGCGGGCCCGTGCTGGTCACCTGCTCGAGCATCGGGGGCGTCGCGGAGGCGCTGGCCCCCGGGCTCGGGTTCCCGGTGCTCCGGGTGGACCGGCCGATGGCCGCCGAGGCCGTACGGAAGGGGCCGCGGATCGTCGTGCTGGCCTCGGTGGAGTCGACCCTGGCACCGACCGCGGCCCTGCTGGCCGAGGAGGGGGCGCGGGCCGTGCGCAGCCGGGTGGTGCCGGGCGCCTGGGAGCGGTTCGCGGCCGGGGACGAGGACGGATACCTCGCCGCGGTCGCCGAGGCCGTGGACGCCGTCACGGACGCCGACGTCATCGTGCTGGCCCAGGTGTCCATGGCCGGGGCCGCCGCCCTCGTACGGACCCGCGTCCCGGTGCTGTCCAGCCCGGCGGCGGGACTGGCCGCCGCCCTCGCCGGGGGGCGTACCGGCTGAGATCGGGGGAAGGTGGGCGGTATGGTGCGCAAACTTGAGCAGACGCAGCCGCCCGTACCGGACCCCGGGCCGGGCCCGAACCCGTTCCCGCCGCTGCCCGACCCGGAGCCGGTGCCGCGCCCCGTGCCGCCGGTACCCGGGCCGGTTCCCGAGCCCGACCCCGTGCCCCCGCCCCCGGGGCCCGCGCCGATCCCGCAGCCGGGACCGATGAGCTGAGGGCCGGGCGCGCGGGAGGCCCCGTACGGTGACCCCGCCGGGCCCGTACGCGGCCCAGCCGCGCGCCCGCGGGCCTGGCCCTGTCCGGCCGGGAGCCGGCGCGTCCGTGCCCGCGGGCCGACCGGGCCGGGGCAGGGCCCTCCGCGCGGCGCCACGCCCATGCCGGGATCCGCGCCGTGACGGCGCCGGCCGCGGCCCGGCGGGCCGGTGGTGTCCGAAAGACGCGGCCGGTCGGCTCCCGTCTCGCGGCCCCCGCCCGCGTACTCCCGGAGGAGCAAGGCGCGGGTGCCCTCCGCGCCGACGGAACGCCCCGCATCCGCGTTCCCCGACCGCCCTGGCCAGGTCGGTGGCGGTGGCGAGCCGCCGGACCCGGTAGGGGCCATCGCCCCCCGCAGCCCCCCGCCCCGGTGCGCGACGGCCGGGGCCGCCCCTTCGCGGGAGCGTCAACTCGCGTCGCGTGACGGCTGGTTGTCGCCCTTGTCAGACCATGGGGCCGCCGTTAGGTTGTGCGGTTCCTGATGTCTTCCAGGGGGGCTCCCATGGGTGTACGGGGCCGGCACCGCCGGTACCAGCCGAGCAGCATCAACCGGGCCTCGCTCGCCGTCACCGCCGGCGGCGCCGGCATCGCGCTCCCCCTCGTGGGAGCGGTGGACGCGCAGGCCGCCTCCGTGGACACCTGGAACAAGGTCGCCGCCTGCGAGTCCACCAACAACTGGAAGACCAACACCGGGAACGGCTACTACGGCGGCCTCCAGTTCAGCCAGAGCACCTGGCGCGAGTTCGGCGGTACCGCATTCGCCCCCCGGGCCGACCTGGCCACCAGGGACCAGCAGATCGCGGTCGCCGAGAAGGTGCTCAAGGGGCAGGGGCCCAAGGCGTGGCCCGCCTGCGGGCCCCAGGCCGGACTCAGCCGCAGCGCGGCCGCCCCGCAGACCGGCGCCGTGCCCGCCACACTCCCCGCGCAGGCGAAGCCGCCGCGCGGGCAGGCGCCCAAGGACCGGATCCAGCCGACCAAGGCCACCACCGGCGCCCCCGTCAGCACGCCCAGCCCGACCGGGACCTCCGTCCTGCCGAACCCCTACGTCGTCGCCCCCGGGGACTCCCTGTCGACCATCGCCTCCGAGCGGCACGTGGAGGGCGGCTGGCAGGCCCTGTACGAGACGAACCGGTCGACCGTCGGCGGCAACCCGAACCTGATCTTCCCGGGCCAGCGGCTCACCCTCCGGATCACCACCGCCCCGCCCGCCCAGAACCCCGAGAAGCCGCCGCGCACCGCCGAGCCGGTCAAGCCCGTGGAACCGGCCGCGCCCAAGCCCGAACAGGCCAAGCCCGGACAGCAGAAGCCCGAGCAGGCCAAACCGGCCGAGAAGCCGAAGCCCGCCGAGACGTCCAAGCCCAGGACCGAGCCGGCCGCGAAGCCCGCCGGCAAGCCCGTCTCAGCGGAGCAGAAGCCCGCCGCGGTAGGCGGCGCCTTCACCTCGCCCGTCGACTCCGGCATCGGCACCGCCTACCGCGTCGCGGGGTCCTCCTGGTCCAGCGGCTACCACACGGGCGTCGACTTCCCGGTGCCCACCGGCACCAGCGTCAAGGCCGTCGGACCCGGCACGGTCCAGTCGGCCGGCTGGGCCGGGGCGTACGGCTACCAGGTCGTCATCAAGCACGCCGACGGCCGCTACTCGCAGTACGCCCACCTGTCCGCGCTCGGCGTCAAGGCCGGCCAGCAGGTCTCCGGGGGCCAGCGGATCGGCCGCTCCGGCTCGACCGGCAACTCCAGCGGGCCGCACCTGCACTTCGAGATGCGCACTGGACCCGGCTACGGCTCCGACATCGACCCGCTGAAGTACCTCCGGGGCAAGGGCGTCGGGATCTGACCCCCGCAGGTGCGGCGGCACGGCCGTGAGCAGGACCAGGCCGGCCGCCGCCACGGCGCCGCTCGCCAGCGCCGCGACCGCCCCGGCGGTCCCGTACCGGAAGCCCTCGTCGAACAACGAGATCCCGACCGCGGCGGCGACCACCGGGTTGACGACGGTCACCGTGGCCAGGGGGGCGGTCAGCCCCGCCCCCCGGTAGGCGGCCTGGGAGAGCAGCAGCCCGCCCGCCGCCAGCACGGCGATCATCGCGAGGTCCGGCCACAGCGAGCCCGGCGCCCCGGGGGAGACGCCCTCGGCCACCGACTTCGTGAACACGGAGCCCATCCCGAAGGCGGTACCGGCCGCCGCGGCCAGCAGCACGCTGCGCAGCACCGCCCGCCGCATCCGCCCCGACGCCAGGACGAGCGCCGCCGCCCCGGCCGCCGTCACCGTCAGCAGCAGGCTCCGCTCACCGTCCGAGAGGGCCTGGTCCCCGCGGCCGTCCCCGCCCGTCAGGGCGAGCAGCCCGGCCAGGCCCGCCGTCGCCAGCAGCGCCCCGCGCCACGCCGCCGCGCCCGCCCGGCGCCGTACCAGGACGGCCGCCATGGGAAGCGCGAACACGATGGTCAGCGCGCCGAGCGGCTGCACCAGGCTCAGCGGCCCGTACGCCAGCGCCACCACGTGCAGCAGTGCGCCGAGACCGTTCAGCGCGACCGCCGCCCACCAGCCCGCACGGCGCAGCGGGGCGCTGGGACGGTCCGGCGAACTCGCCGCGACCTGTTCCTGGACGATCGCGCCCGCCGCGTAGGCGACGGCGGAGACCAGGCAGAGCAGAACCGACAGGGCCAGGGCACTCATGAGATCCACCATGCCCCAACGGAAGGCGCTCTTCATCCGCCCGGAGGACTCTTGATCGCGGGCCGAGTCATCCTCCTGACATACACCAGCGGGAGTACGCGCAAGCCGCACGACGGGGACGAAGCCGCTTGATCCCCTCCATACCGTGACAGGCGGCTCGCGGTCGGTGAAGCCGGCGGGCACGGGTTTGGTCCCGGGCGTGTCGGATCCGTACAGTTGCGGTTTTGAGGACTTCCGCAGCAGGCGGACGCGGACGAGCGAGCAAGGAACGGCAGCGGCCATGACGGTGACCGAAGACAACCACGCACACGGGCCGGGCATCGACCCCGAGCGCCTCGCCGTCTGCCTCAGCGTGCTCGACGAGCTCGACAAGATCGACGTCGACCACCCCGACGCCATCACCGTACGCCGTGCCACCGCCGGCATCTACCGGACGGTGAAGCAGCGCCGCCGCCAGGAGCGCCGCGCGGCCAAGACCGCCAACGACCGGGCCGTCACCGAGGCGACCGCGACCGGCTCCGCCGAGCGCATCGACGACGAGACGGAGGGCATCCTGCCCTCCTCCGTGACCGAGGCCGGCCGGATCGCCGGGATACTCCAGCGCCCGCGCTCCTGCTACGTCTGCAAGACGCGGTACGTCGAGGTCGACTACTTCTACCACCAGCTCTGCCCGGCCTGCGCCGTCGAGAACCGCACCAAGCGGGAGGCCCGCGCCGACCTCACGGGCAAGCGCGCGCTGCTCACCGGCGGCCGGGCCAAGATCGGCATGTACATCGCGCTGCGCCTGCTGCGCGACGGCGCGCACACCACGATCACCACCCGTTTCCCCAAGGACGCCATCCGCCGCTTCAAGGCGATGGAGGACTCGGCGGACTGGCTGCACCGCCTCGAGGTCGTCGGCATCGACCTGCGCGACCCGGGCCAGTCCGTGGCGCTCGCCGAGCAGGTGGCCGAGGCGGGTCCGCTCGACATCCTGATCAACAACGCGACGCAGACGGTCCGCCGCCTGCCCACCGCGTACGCCGCGCTGGTCGAGGGGGAGAGCGCCCCGCTCCCCGCCGGCGAGCTCCCCGCCCACCACGTCATCGGCGCCTTCAACTCCGGCGCGGTCGACGGCCTGGCGGCGCTGCCCGTCGGCGTGAGTGGGCTCGAGGCGCAGAAGGTCGCCGACCTCGCCCTGGTCGCGGGCAACGCCAGCCTGGAGCGGCACCTCGCCGGCACCGCCATCGACGCGGGCGGCCTGCTGCCCGACGTCGTCGAGAGCAACACCTGGGTGCAGACCATCGACCAGATCTCCCCGGTCGAGCTGCTCGAGACCCAGCTGTGCAACTACACGTCGCCGTTCATCCTGATCAGCGCCCTGCGCCCGGCCATGGCGGAGGCCGCCCGCAAGGCGTCCAGCGGGCGTGCGTACGTCGTCAACGTCTCCGCGATGGAGGGCGTGTTCAGCCGCGGCTACAAGGGCGCCGGGCACCCGAACACCAATGCCGCCAAGGCCGCGATGAACATGGTCACGCGGACCAGCGGCCAGGAGATGTTCCAGACCGACCGGATCCTGATGACCTCGGTCGACACGGGCTGGATCACCGACGAGCGCCCGCACTTCGACAAGCTGCGCCTCGCCGAGGAGGGCTTCCACGCGCCCCTCGACCTGGTCGACGGCGCCGCGCGCGTCTACGACCCGATCGTCCGGGGCGAGGCCGGTGACGACCTGTACGGGGTCTTCCTGAAGGACTACGCCCCCGCCAACTGGTAGGCACCCGCCTCCCGAACACCCCTGAGGGGCCGGCCGTCTCGACGAGACGGCCGGCCCCTCACTCGTACGGGCGAACCCCGTACGGGCTTCCACCGGCCCGGCGGCGGCCGGTTCCCGCAGTGGTCACCGGCCCTCCCGGCCGCCCGGCGGGGCGGCCGGGACGCCGTTCCGGGCGCCTGGCCGCCCCGGTGGGCGTGCGCGGGTTCCCCCGGCTCGCCGACACTGTCGACCGTGGGCAACCCCGACATAGCCGCACCGGCTCACCGCGCCGTCCGCGCGCACGCGCCACCGCCGCCGAGCAGATCGGCCCGGTGCGCGTGCCGGCGTATGACGTCCGGGAACCGGGGCGAAAAACGACCGGTCCGGCGCGGATTTTACCGTTCCATCGAGCGGACCCCCGCTCATATGTGTACCCTAAGGCGCAAGGTGCCCCACCCGGGCGCCGCTCCACCACGGCGCCACCGCGTCCGGACGACCATCTGATTTCCCTCCTACCCGGCGCGCGGCCCCGCCCGCCGGGTTACGCGACACACAGGGAGTGCGCGGTGACTGAGACGAAGAAGCCCGAACCGACTCTGGAACGCACGGGACGGGGGCCGGGCACGAGCACGCGGTCCGACGAACTCGGCAGCCTCGAGGTCTGGGCCCGGTCCGCACCCATCCGGCTGGCGGGCTACGAGGACGACCTGGCGGAGCCGCACATCCTGCCCGGCATCGACTGACGACGCACGGGATCCGGCCCCCGGGCCGGATCCCCGTCCCCGTCCCGCCCCCGCGCCCCACGGCGACGGGGGCGCGGCACGCCCGCAGGCCCCCGCCCGCCGGTTCCCGCCGGCCCTACGCCGTCAGCGTCATCGCTGTCGGCGATCACGCCTTCTCCCGTCCCGCCGCACCGGGCAGGGTCGGACGCATGAGACTCCTGATGCTGGGCGGCACCGAATTCGTCGGCCGCGCGATCACCGAAGACGCCCTGGAACGTGGCTGGGACGTCACCGTCTTCCACCGGGGACACCACGCGCCCCCGCCCGGAGCCTCCGTGCTCCACGGCGACCGCACCGCCCCCGGAGGGCCCGCCGCCCTCGCCGAGGGGGAGTGGGACCTCGTCGTGGACACCTGGGGCGGCGCCCCCACGGCCGTCCGCGACAGTGCCCGCCTGCTGGCGGACCGCGTCGGCCGGTACACGTACATCTCCAGCCGCTCGGTGCACGCCTTCCCCGCCCCGGCCGGCCTCGCGGAGGACGGCCCGCTGGTCGAGGGCTCGCCCGACGCCGGCTCCACCGCCTACGCCGAGGACAAGCGGGGCGCGGAACTCGCCGCCCTGGACGCCTTCGGCGACCGCGCGCTGCTCGTGCGCGCCGGGCTGATCCTCGGCCCGTACGAGAACGTCGGCCGGCTGCCCTGGTGGCTGAACCGGGTCGCCCGGGGCGGCCCCCTCCTCGCTCCGGGCCCCCGCGAGCTGCCGCTCCAGTACATCGACGTACGCGACCTCGCGCGCTGGACCCTGGACGCGTCCGAGGCCGGCCGCGGCGGGGCCCACAACCTGGTCTCGCCGGCCGGCCACGCCACCATGGGCGGCCTCCTGGACGCCTGTGCCGCCGCCACCGGCACCGCGCTCGACCCGCGCTGGACCGACCCGGCCGTGATCCTGGAGGCGGGGATCGAGCCCTGGACCGAACTGCCCATCTGGCTCCCGGAAGGCGAGCTGCACGACTACATGTTCGGCGCCGACGTCACCAGGGCCCTCGAGGCGGGCCTCGTCTGCCGGCCGGTCGAGGAGACCGTCGCCGACACCTGGGCCTGGCTCCGGTCGATCGGCGGAGTCGCCCCGCAGCGCCCCGACCGTCCGGAGAAGGGGATCTCCCCGGAACGCGAGGCGGCGCTACTCGGGCTCTGAGGAGGAGGCTTCCGCGAGACGCGTCGGCGGCAGGTACTCGCGTACCGGCCGGCGGTGCCACCAGGCGCCCGTCTCGCGCAGCTCCCGCCAGGTGGTGAACCGGTAGCGGTACAGCCTGGCCCGTACGAAACGGGGCGGGGCGTCCGGGAAGGGATTGTGGCGGATCAGCCGCAGTGTGTCCCGGTCGCCCGCCAGCAGCCGCTCCACGAACGGCCCGAACCAGTCCCGCGCATAGGCGGGCGAGAGGGCCGCGAACCACATCAGCCAGTCGAGCCGCAGGTGGTACGGGGCGAACTGGCGCGGCATCCGGCGCGGTTCGCCCGGCTTGCCCCGGAAGCCGTACTCGCGCCAGTCGCCGTCCTCGTGGGGGACGCGGTCGGCGGTGCCCTCGACCACCACCTCGTCGCGGGTGCGGCCGACGGTGCCGAAGGCCCCGTACGTGTTGACCAGGTGCAGGGAGTCGAAGGAGCGGTTCATCACCTGGCGGCGCGAGACCAGGTTGGCCACGGGTCCGCGGCTCAGCACCAGCACCAGCACGGTCACGGCGCACACCAGGACCGCGTACCAGACGGGCGCGCCCCGCGAGGCGGCGGCGGGCGGGGGACCGGCGAGCCCGGTGAAGTCCACCGCCGACAGGGCGAGGGTGATCGTCAGCCAGTTCAGCCAGGCGAAGTTGCCGGACAGCACCAGCCACAGCTGGGTCGCCACGATGATCCCGGCCGCGTACGAGGCCACCGGCTGCGGAGTGAACAGCAGGACCGGGAGCACCAGTTGCGTGAAGTGGTTCGCCGCGCACTCCACCCGGTGCAGCGGCTTCGGCAGACGGTGGAAGAACCAGCTCAGCGGGCCCGGCATCGGCTGCGTCTCGTGGTGGTAGTAGAGGCAGGTCAGCCGGCGCCAGCAGGCGTCGCCGCGCATCTTGATCAGCCCCGCGCCGAATTCCACCCGGAACAGCACCCACCGCAGCAGCCACAGCACCAGCACGGGCGGCCCGGTCCGGGCGTTGCCGAGGAAGACGGCGAGGAAGCCGACCTCCAGCAGCAGGGATTCCCAGCCGAACGAGTACCAGGTCTGGCCCACGTTGACGATCGACAGGTACAGCAGCCACAGCACCGCCCACATCCCCATGGCGGCGCCCAGCGGCACCAGGTCCCCGGCCCCGGCGGCGAGGGCGGCGGCCAGGGCCGCCCCGCCCCAGGCGCAGCAGGCGAAGAGCCGGTCCGAGTAGCGCAGTTGGAACAGGCTCGGGGCGTGCCGGAAGGGCACGTACCGCACGTAGCGCGGGACGGGCAGCATGCCGTGCTCCCCGATCAGGGCCCGGAACTGCAGGGCGGCCCCGAGGAAGGCGAAGACGTAGACACCGGCCAGGGCCCGCTGGAAGACCAGCCGGCTCAGCCAGTAGCCGGGTGCGGTGAACCAGTCCATCGCCTCCAGTATCGGCCCGGCCCGTCCGTCCCGCGCGGCCGCGCCGCCCCCCCGGCGGGCCGGGGGGGCGGGCCGTCCGGGCTTCGAGCGCGTCCACCGGCCAGCCCCGGCCCCGGCCCCGCGGCCGGACCGGCCGGGCCCGGGGCCGGCGGCCGGACCGGCCGGGCCCGGGGCCGGCGGCCGGACCGGCCGGGCCCGGGGCCGGCGGCCCGGCGCTCCGGTTGCGGCGCCCGGGGACATGCGGCAGACAGGAGGCAGCAACCGGGGCGAAAAGGGAGAGCAGCGTGAACGACCTGAACGACGTGCCCGTACCGACATCCCGTCAGGCACCGCGCCGTCAGGCACCGCGCCGTCACGTACCGGCCCGTACGGTCTTCCTGGCCCTCCTCTCCCTGATCGCCGCCGGCTGCGGCGGGGCAGGCCCCGAACAGACCAAGGGGCCGGCCCCCGAAAGCCAGGCGCTCACCCTCCAGCCCGTCGGAGCCGCCGGACCGGACCCCTTCACCCCCTCCTCCGCCACCGCCGAGTCGGCCCCCGTCCAGCCCCCGCTGCCCAACCCGGGCGGCCGGGGCATCCGCACGGTCGGCGCCGCCACCCCCGGCCTCTACGGCGGAACCAGCCGGCTCGGCAGCTGCGACGTGGAACGCCAGGTCGCCTTCCTCACCTCCGACGACGCCAAGGCCCGCTCCTTCGCCCAGGCCACCGGCATCGAACAGGAGAAGGTCCCCGATTTCCTGCGCGCCCTCACCCCGGTCGTCCTGCGCGCCGACACCCGCGTCACCAACCACGGCTTCCACGACGGCCGGGCCGACGGCTACCAGGCCGTGCTCCAGGCCGGCACGGCCGTCCTCGTCGACGACCACGGGATGCCCCGGGTCCGCTGCGCCTGCGGCAACCCCCTCGGTCCGCCGCGCGCCCCCAAGGGGAGTCCCGTCCTCAAGGGCGACCGGTGGAACGGCTACCAGCCCACCCAGGTCATCGTCATCGAGCCGACCATCCAGACGATCAACCGGCTGGTCATCGTGAACATCGCCGACAACACCTGGATCGAACGGAAGGCCGGCGACGACGGGGCCCAGGACAAGCCCCCGAGGGTGCCGCCCCCCTACGACCCCGCCGGCGGCATCCCCGACGCCCCCGCCACCCCGCCCGAGGACCCGCCCGCCGACCCCTGCGCCCCCGCGGACCCCAACGGCCCCTCCCGCACCACCCCTCCGAACCCGCCGTCGGCCCCGCCCTCCGGCGCCCCCTTCGCGGTGCCCGCCGACCCGCCCGCCCCGCCGGCCTCCCCCTGCCCGCCCGGGGCGGGTACCGTGCCGCGCGCGCCCGCCTCGCCGCAGGACCCGCCGAGCGGCGGCCTGCCCCCGTCCGACGGCCCCGCCGCCACCCCGCCCGAAGCGGACGGTGACCTCCCGCGCGACCTCCCCGGCACCGGCGCGCCCGACCCGGGGCTGTCCCTGACCCCGGACGACGGCCCGGGCACCGGCGACGAGCCGGCCCTGCCCCCGGACCCGGCCGACCCCGCCGATCCCGTCGCCCCCGACGGCCCGCCCGACGGCCCGCCCGACGGACGGCGGGAGACCGGCCAGCCCGCCTACCTGGAGAGCGCCTGACGAGCCGCTGTGTCATGGTGGACCGGTGCCGAGCACCGTATCGCTGCCGGAGGACTGGCCCGCACACGCGGACCGGTCCCTGTCACTGAACCGGATGGGCAGTTTCGACTGGGACCTGGTCACCGGACTCATGCACATGGACGCGGCGGCCCTCGACGTCTTCGACACGACCCCGGACGAGTACGACGGACGCCCGGAGTCGCTCTCCCCGCGCGTCCCGCCCGCCGAGTCCACCCGGCTCGACGCCCTCGTCTCCAGCGCCCTCAAGAGCGGCGTCGACACGTACGGCGCGTACTTCCGCATCCGCTGCCGCGACGGGAACCTGCGCTGGACCCACACCCAGGGCCGGGTCATGCGCGGCGGCGACGGCCGCCCGTACCGGATCATCGGCATCGTCCGCGACGCGACCGAGGAACTGAGCCACTCCGCCGAGCGCCTCGGGCTCGACGAGGAGCGCCGGCGCCAGACCTCCGTCGTGGAGAGCACCACCGCCGCACTCGCCCACGCCCGGACCGTACGCGACGTCATCGACGTCATCGGCGACGCCCACGGCCTGGAACGGCTCGGCTCCATGGGCATGGTCATGGGGCTGGTCGAGGCGGGCCGGATCCACCTGGTGGCCGAGGGCCCCGCCGACAGCTTCGTGCCCGGCACCCGCTACACCCGCGTGGACGAGCAGTACCCGATGAGCGAGGTCGTCCGCTCGCTCCAGCCCCGCTTCCTCGACTCGGCCGAGGAGTTCGCCGAGGGATACCCGGACCTCTGGTCGAAGATCTCGGACATGAACATATCGGCCGCCGCCTACCTGCCCCTGATCGCGCAGGCCCGGCCGATCGGCGCCATCGGGCTGCTCTACCAGGACAAGGACGGCTTCAGCCAGGACGAACGGAACCTGCTGGTCGCCCTGGGCAGCAGCATCGCGCAGAGCCTCCAGCGCGCCATGCTGCTGGAACAGGAACACGACCTGGCCGAGGGCCTCCAGCAGGCCATGCTGCCCCGCCGGATCCCGTCCGTCCCCGGCGCGGAGATCGCCGTGCGCTACCGGTCCGCCCGGATGGGCCAGGACATCGGCGGGGACTGGTACGACGTCATCCCGCTGCCCGGAGGCCGGGTCGGCGCCGTCATCGGCGACGTCCAGGGACACGACACCCACGCGGCGGCCGTGATGGGCCAGCTGCGCATCGTGCTGCGCGCCTACGCCGCCGAGGGCCACTCCCCGGGCACCGTGATGGCCCGGGCCTCGGTCTTCCTGCACGAACTGGACACCGACCGCTTCGCCACCTGCACCTACGTGGAGGCCGACCTCTCCACCGGCGTGCTCCAGCTGGTGCGCGCCGGCCACCTCGACCCGCTGCTGCGCACCCGCGAGGGGGAGTGCCGCCGACTGCCGGTGGAGGGCGGGATGCCGCTCGGCCTCTCGGCGGAGTTCGGCCGGCTGGAGTACCCCGTGACGACCGTGGAGCTGGACCCCGGGGAAACGCTCCTGCTGTGCACCGACGGGCTGGTGGAACAGCCCGGCGCCGACCTGGACGACGGCGTCCGCCTGCTGACCTCCCTGGTCCGGGGCGGTCCCGCCGACCTCCAGCGGCTCGCCGACCGGCTGTGCGAGGTGGTCGACGACCGGGGCGGCGACGACGACATGGCCCTGCTCCTCCTGCGCCGCCACGGTGAGGACCCCCGGCCCGGCGGCGGCCGGCTCCAGCAGCACGTGGCTCCCGGGGACCCGGAGGCGCTCGTCGCCGCCCGGCACATGATCGGCGCGGCGGTCCGTTCCTGGGGCGCGCGGGACCGGGCCGACGAGATCGAACTCGTCGCCGACGAGCTGATCGTGAACGCCCTGATGCACACGGACGGCCCCGCCATCGTGACCCTGCGCGTGCTGGCCGGCCCGCAGCGGCGGCTGCGGGTGGAGGTCGAGGACCGCTCCAGCGCGCTCCCGCGCCGCCGCGAGGCGGGGGACGCCGGGGTGTCGGGGCGGGGCCTGATGCTGGTGGACCGGCTGGCGGACGTCTGGGGCGTGGAGTCCCGGGGCAGCGGCAAGTGCGTGTGGTGCGAGTTCGTGATGGCGTAGCCGCGCGGCGGCTCCGGTCGCGGGGCGCGGGCCGGGGCGGGAGGCTGGGAAGGTGCCCGAACTGCCGGAGGTCGAGGCCCTGAGGGAGTTCCTCGACGAACACCTCGCCGGGCGGGTGGTCGAACGCGTCCTCCCGCTCGCGGTCAGCGTGCTCAAGACGTACGACCCTCCCCCGACCGCCCTCGAGGGACAGCCCGCCGGGCCGGTGGCCCGGTACGGCAAGTTCCTCGACCTGCGGATCGGCGACCTGCACCTGGTCACCCACCTGGCCCGGGCCGGCTGGCTGCACTGGCGGGAGACCCTCCCCGACCGGCCGCCCCGGCCCGGCAAGGGACCGCTCGCGCTGCGCCTGGCGCTGGAGGGCGGCGGCGGCTTCGACCTCACCGAGGCCGGCACCCAGAAACGCCTGGCCGTCCACGTCGTGCGCGACCCCCAGGAGGTTCCGGGCATCGCCCGGCTCGGCCCCGACCCGCTCGCCGAGGACTTCGACCGCGAGGCCTTCGCGGCCCTGCTGGCCGGGGAGCGGCGGCAGATCAAGGGCGTGCTCCGCGACCAGAGCGTGATCGCCGGCATCGGCAACGCGTACAGCGACGAGATCCTGCACGCCGCCCGGGTCTCGCCGTTCAAGCTGGCGGCCTCCTTCGACGAGGAGCAGGTCACCCACCTCCACGGGGCCGTGCGGGACACCCTGCGGGCCGCCGTCGAGCGGGCGCACGGACTGGCCGCCGGGGAGCTGAAGGCCGAGAAGAAGAGCGGGCTGCGGGTCCACGGCCGGGACGGCGAACCGTGCCCGGTGTGCGGGGACACCGTCCGCTCGGTGTCCTTCGCGGACTCCTCGCTCCAGTACTGCCCGACCTGCCAGACCGGGGGCAAGCCGCTCGCGGACCGCAGGCTCTCCCGCCTCCTCAAGTAGCCGGCGCGCTGCGTAGACTCCGGCACCATGGCCGAGCAGCAGCAGCAGCCGCCGCGGCGGGAGATCGTGACCGGCGTTCCGCGCGGCGCCCGCCGCCGCCCGGCCGCGCACACCCCCGCCCGCTCGGAGATCTCCGAGCAGACCAGCCTCGGCGCGACCTACGTACGGGCCCTGATGCGCAGCCAGCTGCGCGCCGGACTGGGCGCCCTGGCCGTGCTCGCCCTGGTGCTCGGGCTGCTGCCGCTGGGCTTCCTGCTGCCCCGGGCGGTCGGGGGCCCGCTGGTCTGGGTGGTCCTCGGGCTGGTGGCGTACCCGGTGATGTGGCTGATCGCCCGCTGGTACGTGGGCCGGGCCGAGCGCAACGAGGCCGACTTCACGGGCCTGGTGACGGACCCGGCCGAGTCCGCCTGAGCGGCCGCCGCGGCGCGGCCGGCCCTCGCGGGCCGGGGCGGGACTCCGACGCCCCGGCCGTCTCTTCCGGATCCTGCCTGGCCGGCAGGATCCGGAAGAGGCGGCCTAGAACAGGTGCATGGCGAGGTGTCCCAGCGGCAGGCCGAGCTGCCAGGCGGGGGTCCACACGCGGGCGTTCTCGTCCAGGGCCGAGGGGGTGTCCGGGCCGGGCCGGGCCGGGTCGAGGTTGGTGGCGAAGAGCTCCGTGCGGTCCAGCCAGCGCCATGCCGCCCGGGCCAGTTCGAGGTCCGGGTCCTCGCCGCGGCCGCGTTCGCGGGCCTCCTCGCCCAGGGCGAGGAACCGGGTGTGGACCCAGTCGCGCCAGGGGTGCCCGTACGCGGTCAGGGAGAGCCACTCGTCGAGCTGCGAGACCACCCGGATGCCGGAGAGCTCGCCGGCCGCGTCCGAGAGGTAGATCGTCAGCGCGAGCGTGTCGCGTCCGGCCCGGAACTCCAGCGTGCTCGCCGGGATCAGCCGGCCGGTGCGCAGCAGTTCGTCGGCGATGTACTCCGCGTAGAGCCACGCCATGGGCACAGCCAGTCCGCCGTCACTGGTGCCGTTCGTACCCTCGGGCTGCACCGTTCCACCCTCTCCCGCGTGTCGAGCCTGCCGCCGTCATCCCCGAGCCTTCACCGGACGGCTCGCGCGACGGGGGATGTTTACTCAACTTGCACGGACTGGTGCCCATATCGGTGCGCTCCATGTCCGGATCGTGCCCGTCGAGGGCGTTCCCTGAGTGTTTCTCCAGGGTCCTGCGACGGGACGCCGGCGCGGGGGACCGGTCAGGCCCCGAGTCCGTATCCCGGGAGCCCCTTCCTCAGGGCGCGCAGGGCGTAGTGGGTACGCGACTTGACCGTTCCGGCGGGGATGCCGAGCTCCGCCGCCGCCTCGGCCACCGAGCGGTCCCGGAAGTAGACCTGCATCAGCACGGCCCGGTGCTCGGGCCCCAGGCTGCCCACCGCCCGCCGCACGTCGATCGCGGTGACCGAGCCGGCCACCGCGTCCTCGGGGGCGGGGGCCTGCTCCAGTCCGTCGGGGTCGACCTCCTGCGGCCGCGACAGCCGCGCCCGGCGGGCGTCGATGGCGAGCCGCCGGGCCACCGTGAACAGCCAGGGTCGCATGGAGTTGTGCCCGGTCGCCAGCACCTCCGGGTGCTGCCAGACGCGTACCAGGGTCTCCTGGACGAGGTCCTCGGCGCGCTGTGCGTCCCCGGCGGTCAGGCCGAGCAGGAAGCCGAACAGGGCCCGCCCGTGGTCGCGCTGGAGTGCGGCGAGCGCCTCGGGTTCCGTGCGCTGGAGGGTGGGGGAGGGCGACACGAGTGCTCCTTCCGGGTCCGGGGTCCGCTGGGGTGCCGGGCGCGCGGGCGGGCCGGGCCGTCCGCCGGGCCGTGGGCCCGGGGCTGCGGGCCGCGGGGGTGGACCGGCCGTGGGCCGGGCCGCGTGCCGGGCTGTGGCGTCCCACTCACCCTCACCTGCACGGAGCCGCCCGGGAACCGTCCGGCGGGAGCGTTGCGCCCAAGGCCCCGGGTCGTCCGGTGGGCGGCCGCGCCGGGCGACGAACGGTCGAACGGCGCGGCGAACGGCGATGGGCCGTCGGGGGGTCAGGAAGTCCGCGGACGGCGCCGTTCCTTGACTTGCGACCCCTTCTCCTATGGATTTCGGTTGATCCGACAGTCCTATAAAAGGGAGCTGGGACAGATGACCAAGCGCACCCCGCAGGCCCTCGCCCTGCTGTCGGCCCTCCTGCTCCCGGCGTCGGCGGCCGGCTGCTCCGCCGCGGGGGACCGGGCCCCGGCCCGCCTCGGGCCGAGTGCCGCCGCCACGGCCCCCGCCGCGAAGGGGTTCACCCTGGTCGCCAGCGGTGACGTACTGCCGCACACCTCGGTCATCGACCGGGCGGCGGCCGACGCGGGCGGTGACGGCCACGACTTCCGCCCCATGTTCTCCGGGGTCAAGCCGGTGGTCTCGGCCGCCGACCTCGCCCTGTGCCACATGGAGACCATCTACGGCGAGGACGGCGGCCCCTTCAGCGGCTACCCGGCCTTCGTCTCCCCGCCCACCGTCGCCGACGCCCTCAAGGACGCCGGGTACGACGGCTGCTCCACGGCCTCCAACCACACCCTCGACGACGGCGCCGAGGGGATCGCACGGACCCTCGACCGTTTCGACCAGGTCGGCCTCGGCCACGCCGGCTCCGCCCGCACCGCCGCCGAGGCGGCGCGGACCACGCTCTACCGGGCGGGCTCGGCGAAGGTCGCGCACCTCGCGTACACCTACGGCACCAACGGCTACCCCCTGCCGGACGGCCGGCCCTGGGCGGTCGGCCTGATGCGCCAGGACGAGGTCATCGCGGACGCGCGCGCCGCCCGGAAAGCCGGCGCGGACGTGGTGCTGGTCAGCCTCCACTGGGGCACCGAATGGCAGACGGAACCCGACGGCACCCAGCTCTCCCTGGGGAAGGCGCTCACCGCCTCGCACAGCGGCGGCCGCCCGGACATCGACATGATCCTGGGCACGCACGCGCACGTCCCGCAGGCCTACGAGAAGGTCAACGGGACCTGGATCGTCTACGGCATGGGCGACCAGGTCGCCGGCGAGATGTTCAACCACTCCGGCGCGCGCGACATGCGCGGCAACTACGGCTCCCTCGCCCGCTTCACCTTCGCCCCGCCCGCCGCCCCGGGGCAGCGCTGGCGGGTGGTGAGGGCCGAGTTCGTCCCGCAGATGATGGACCTGTCCCGGGGCAGGGTCGTCAACCTGCCCGCCGCCCTCGCCGCCGACCCCGGCGACGAGGAGTACGAGAGCGCCGACGAGGCCGTCACGGAGGCCGTACTCAGCCGCGGCGCCGCCGAGGACGGCCTGCGACGGGCCCGGTAGCCCCGCCACGGGCAGGGCTACGGCACCCGCCGTCGGAGGGCCTCACGGGACCACCGTCACCGGCCAGCGGCCCGCCTTGACCAGACGGACCGCGACCGAGCCCACGAGGCGGTGACCGGCCCGTTCGGACGCGCCGACCACCACCGCGTCCGCCCGCAGTTCCTCCGCGGCGCTCACCAGGCCGGCGTACGGGTCGCCGCGGAAGGTGTGGAACTGCCAGCGCACCTCGAAGACGCCCTTCAGCCGCTCCGCCGCGGCGCGGACCTCGGCGACGATGCCCTCGGCGATCTCTCCGGCGATCTCCCCCGCCGTGCCCGCCACCGGAGCGCCGAGGGAGGCCCCGGCCGCCCTCAGCGGCTGGACGTACACCAGGGCCAGCAGCGCGTTCTGCCGCCGGGCCAGCCCCGCTGCGTAGGCCGCCGCCCGGAGCGAGGACTCCGAACCGTCGATCCCGGCGAGGATCACCTTCGGCCCGTCCGTGCCGCGCTCGAATCCCGTCTCCACGTGGTCCGTCACCCTCCCGAGGCTATCGGTCTCGGCGCGCGGACGGGCGCGGCCCTCCCTACAGTGCCAAGCATGAGTGCCACGCCGGAGGAGACCCGCGGGACCCGCGACCGCTTCCCGCACCGGGTCCCGGACGCCTTCGGGGCGTTCTTCGGGTCGCTCGGGCTGGTGTGCGCGCTGCTGGCGCTGTCCCCGACGCTGCGCAGGCTCCTGCGGCCCGTGGTCCGCTTCCTCGACGACTTCGTGGTTCCGGTCAGCGCGAACCTCGCGTACGCCGTCTTCCTCTTCCTCCTCGCCGCCGCCCTCGGCACCCGCAAGAAGATCGCCTGGTGGATCGTCGTCACCTACCTGGCGCTGCTGGTCCTGGTCGACCTGCTGATCATCGCCGACGGGGACTTCTGGGTCGGCGGTCCCTCGATGGTGCTGGCGGTGGCCGCGCTCGGCGTCCTGGTGGCCGCCCGCGGTGAGTTCTCCGCGGCCTCGCGCCCCGGCGCCGTCTGGCGGGCCATGCTCGTGCTCGGTCTCGGGCTGCTCGGTGCCGTTCTCCTCGGCTGGGCCCTCGTCGCACTGTTCCCCGGGACCCTGCCGAAGGGCCAGTGGCTGGACTGGGCCGCCAAGCAGGTCTTCGGCGGACTCTTCTCCGACCGGCAGTTCGACGGCCGCCCGGCCCGCCCGCTGTCCTTCCTGCTCGGCCTCTTCGGCGCCCTCGCCCTGCTGAACGCGGCCTCGACCCTGTTCCGCTCCCAGCGGCTCACCGCCGCCCTGCACGGGGACGAGGAGCTCCGGATCCGGGCCCTCCTGGGCGCGTACGGACGGGCCGACTCGCTCGGCTACTTCGCCACCCGGCGCGACAAGGCCGTCGTGTTCGCCCCGAACGGCAAGGCCGCCGTCACCTACCGCGTCGAGGCCGGCGTCTGCCTGGCCAGCGGGGACCCGGTCGGCGACCCCGGCGCCTGGACCCCCGCCATCGACGCCTGGCTGGCCGTGGCCCGCCGCTACGGCTGGCAGCCGGCCGTGATGGGCGCTTCCGAGGACGGGGCGACCGCGTACGCCCGCTCCGGACTGAGCGCCCTCCAGCTCGGCGACGAGGCGATCCTGCACGTGGCCCGCTTCGACCTCGACGGCCGTGACATGCGGGTCACCCGGCAGGCCGTCAACCGCGTCCGGCGGACCGGTGCCACCACCGTGATCCGCCGCCACTCGGCCCTCACCGAGGAGGAGATGCGGACCATCGTCGACCGGGCCGACCACTGGCGGGACACCGAGACCGAGCGCGGCTTCTCCATGGCCCTGGACCGGCTCGGCGACCCCGCGGACGGAGACTGCCTGCTGGTCGAGGCCCTCGACGCCGACGGCGAGCTGATCGCCCTGCTGTCCTTCGTCCCCTGGGGCGGGGACGGCATCTCCCTCGATCTGATGCGCCGCGACCGCTCCGCCCCCAACGGGGTCATGGAGTTCATGGTGGCCGAGCTGTGCGCGGCCGCCCCCGGCCTCGGCGTGCGCCGGATCTCCCTCAACTTCGCCGTGTTCCGCGCCGCCTTCGAGGAGGGCGGGCGGATCGGTGCGGGACCGGTGCTGAAGCTGTGGCGCCGGCTGCTGCTGTTCTTCTCCCGCTGGTGGCAGCTGGAGGCCCTGTACCGCTCCAACGTCAAGTACGGCCCCGAGTGGTACCCGAGGTTCCTCTGCTACCAGGACGCCGGCTCGCTCGCCCGGGTCAGCCTCGCCTCGGGCATCGCCGAGGGCTTCGTCTCCGTACCGAGCATGCGCAAACTGTGGGGCAACGGCCACGCCAAGGGGCTCACCGCCCCCGCCAACACCGCCGGACTGCCCTCCATCGACTCCCTGGGCCTCGGCCCCGTGGGGCAGGACGGCGAACGGGCCCCGGCGGAACGGCTGCCCGAGCAGGTCCGGGTGCGCCACGCCAAGCTGGACCGGATCCGGGCCGCCGGAACCGACCCCTACCCGGTCGGGATCCCGCAGCGCACCCACACGGCCGCCGCGCTGAGGGCCGCGCACCCGGGCCGGACCCCCGGCGGCCGCACCGGCGAGCGGGTCACCCTCGCCGGGCGGGTGATGGTCGTACGGGACCTCGGAGGCGTCGTCTTCGCCGTGCTGCGCGACTGGACCGGCGACGCCCAGCTGATGTTCACCCGTGACGAGTCCGGCCCCGACGTGCTGGACGCCTTCACCTCCCAGGTCGACTTCGGCGACCACGTGGTGGCCACCGGCGAGGTCGGCGCGAGCCGCAGCGGGGAGCCCTCCGTGGTGGTCGGCGCCTGGCAGCTCACCGGCAAGTGCCTGCGCCCCCTCCCCGACAAGCGCAAGGGCCTGGCCGACCCGGAGGCCCGGGTGCGGCGCCGCTACCTCGACCTGGTCGCCAGCCCCGCCGCGCGGGACGTCGTACGGGCCCGCTCCAGCGCGGTGCAGGCCCTGCGCCAGGGGCTGCTGGAGCGCGGCTACCTGGAGGTCGAGACGCCGATGCTCCAGCAGATCCACGGCGGGGCCAACGCCCGGCCGTTCCGCACCCACATCAACGCCTACGACCTCGGCCTCTACCTGCGCATCGCGCCCGAGCTGTACCTCAAACGGCTGTGCGTGGGCGGCATGGAGAAGGTCTTCGAGATGGGCCGCACCTTCCGCAACGAGGGCGTCTCCCACAAGCACAACCCCGAGTTCACGATGCTCGAGGCCTACCAGGCCTTCGCCGACTACGACGTGATGCTCGACCTCACCCGGGAGCTGATCCAGGGCGCGGCGACGGCCGCCTTCGGCTCGCCGGTCGCCCACAGGGCCGGCCCGGACGGCGCGCTCGCCGTCCACGACATCTCCGGGCCCTGGCCGGTCAAGACGATGTACGGGGCCATCAGCGAGGCGCTCGGCGAGGAGGTCGACGCCGACACGGAGGAACACGTGCTGCGCGCCCTGTGCGACCGGGCGCGCGTACCGCACGCACCCGGGGACACCCGGGGCGCCGTGGTGCTGGAGATGTACGAGCGGCTGGTGGAGGAGCGGACCCAACTGCCCACCTTCTACAAGGACTTCCCGACCGAGGTGTCCCCGCTGACCCGGCAGCACCGCAAGGACCCCCGGCTGGCCGAGCGCTGGGACCTGGTGGCCTTCGGCACCGAACTGGGCACCGCCTACTCGGAGCTGACCGACCCCGTCGAACAGCGCCGCCGGCTGACCGCCCAGTCGCTGCTGGCGGCGGGCGGCGACCCGGAGGCGATGGAACTCGACAACGACTTCCTCGACGCCCTGGAGTACGCGATGCCGCCCACCGGCGGGCTGGGCATCGGCGTCGACCGGCTCGTCATGTTCCTCACGGGGCTGACGATCCGCGAGACGCTGCCGTTCCCCCTGGTCCGGCAGGGCTGACCAGCGGGGCTGCTGGTCCGAGGGGGTGACGGCAGCGGGGCGCGTCCGCGCCTCTCGACATCTTCCGCGACGTCGTTGATACGTAGTAATAATGAAAAATGACGAGCCGACAGTGGGACGACGCGTGCTCCTGCGCACCGCCGTCTTCCTCGGAATCGCCGCCGCCTCCGGACTGCTCAGTGCCGGCGAGGACGGCCCCGGGGGCGGGGCCACGGCCGGCGCCCCGGGCGGGCCGGCCCCCGGCGCACCCGCGCCCGGAGCACCCGGGCTGCGCCCCGAAGGGCCCCCGGACAAGTCGTACCGGCTGCGGCCCATGACCGCCGAGGCCCCCGCCCGGCCCTCCGTCGCCAGGCCCGCCGTGCGGACCCGGCCCATCCTGGAGCTGCCGGCCGACGCGAGCGGGGGCACCGCCATGGTGCTCACCTTCGACGACGGCCCCGACCCCCGCTACACCCCGGCCGTCCTCGACACCCTCGCCCGGTACGGGGTCCGCGCGATGTTCTTCGTCTGCGGGGAGATGGCCGCCGAGAACCGTGACCTGCTGCGCAGGATGGCCGCCGAGGGGCACGTCATCGGCAACCACACCTGGACGCACCCGCTCATCCCCACGCTCGGCCGGTCCGCCCTCGAAGCCGAGATCGGGCGCACCAGCGAGGTCGTCCAGCAGGCCGTGGGGCAGGCCCCGCTGTGGTTCCGGGCGCCGTACGGGGCGTGGAACCGGGCCGCCTTCGAGATCGGCGCCGAGCTCGGCATGGAGCCCTTCGCCTGGACCCTGGACACCCTCGACTGGAAGGAGCCGGGGAGCGCCACCATCATCTCCAGGGTGCTCTCGGGCGCGGCGCCGGGGGTGATCGTCCTGAACCACGACGCCGGCGGCGACCGATCGCAGACCGTCCGGGCGCTGGAGGCGTACCTGCCGCAACTGCTCGGACGCGGCTACCGGATGACGCTGCCGACCCGCTGAGGGCCGGACGCGCCGCGGCCCCGGCGGTCCGCGGCCCCGCGGCCCCGCGGAGCGCGGGGCCGCGGGGCGCCGGTGTTGGTGCTGGTGAATCGTTCCGTCAGCGGGCCGCCACCATCCGGGCGAAGACGACCACGTTGCCGTCGTAGCCCTTGGCCTTGGAGTAGCTGCCCCCGCAGGTGATCACGCGCAGCTCCGGATGGCCGGTGTCCCCGTACACCCGCGAGCCGGGGAAGGCCTCCTTGGAGAACACCTCCACCCCGTACACCTCGAAGACGGCGGTCCGCCCGTCGTAGCGCTCCACCTCGATGCGGCTGCCGTGCCTGAGCGAACCGAGCCCGTAGAAGACCGCCGGGCCCTGCGCGTTGTCCACGTGGCCCACGATCACCGCGGAGCCCTGCTGGCCCGGCGAGATGCCGTTGAGGTACCAGCCCGCCAGGTTGCGGTCCTGGGGCGGCGGGGCGTCGATGTAGCCCTGCGCGTCCAGCCCGACCGTCATCACCGGCGCGTCCACGTTGATCGTGGGAATGCGGACGCGCTGGACCGACGAGTGCTCCAGCACCTCCACGTCCGCCGGCGGAGTGGGCGCCGCGGCCGGCAGGTGGTCCGCGCGCGCGGCGACCGCCGCCGCGGCGGCGGGCTGCGGCGGCCCGCCCTCGGCGTTCGCCCCGTTCCTGATCATGGCGAGGCCGCTGAGCATGACCAGCGCGAGCACTCCCCAGGGGGAGCGTCTCCTCGGCCGCTGCTCGTACTCGTCCTCGGTCATGGCTCTCCCTTCCCGACGCGGGGGTCCCGACCCGCGTTCCAGTCCCTCCCCGGTACGCCCTTCTTCACGCACGCTAAGGGTGCACGCCCGGGACGGCGATCGGGGAAGGGACGAACGGGTGGTGCGTCCGGTCGGGGTGCGTCCATCCAGGTATTCGTCACATAAATGACTGACGGCTCATGACCTGCGGATCCGTCAGATGATCTTCATGCGCTCCGGCGTGTCGCTCAACCGGGCGGCCCAAAGACGGAAATGCGCTGGTTGCGCCGTGCCCCGAGGGTTCGTGATGGGAGGCGTTCTCGTCGATCTGCCCGGGCCACCGCTCCGGGGCGCTTCCCGCTGGAGGTTCCACCATGCGTGTTCTGCGCGCTCTCACCGTGACCGCCGGCGCCTGCGCCGCGATCGGTCTCAGTGCCCCGTTCGCCGGCGCGAACCCGCCGCAGGGCGGCGGCAACGGGCCCAGCAACGTCACCGTCAACCCGTACTCCGTGCACCAGGGCTCCTCGATGCAGGTCAGCGCCGCGGGCTGCGGCCACGGCGGCACGGTCTGGTCGAACGGCAACTTTCCGCAGACCAACCTGTCGGCCGGCTCCATCGGCTTCGCGACCGTCCGCATCTTCAACCACGCCTCGCCCGGCAACCACACGCTGTCGGTCAAGTGCCACGACAACAGCCTGGTCGCCACGCACCGGTTCACGATCCTGCCGGGCAACGGGGCGCAGGGCGGCCTCGGCGGGTCCATCGGCCCGTCCACCGCCGAGACGGCCATCGGCGCCGGGCTCGTCGGCATCGCGGCGATCGGCGCGGGCGCGCACGTGATCCGCCGCCGCCGTCCGGTCGGCTCCCGGGGCTGACGCGCCCGCGAGCCGCGGCCAACGGGCCGCCCCGGGTCAGCGACCCGGGGCGACCGGCGGTTCCGCGGGCGGCGGGGCGGTGGCGCTTGCGGGGAGGGGCGCGGTGCGGGCTCAGTGGCCGCGGGCCGGCCGGCGCCGGCGCAGGACGTACGCCGTTCCGCCCGCGGCGGCCAGGAACAGCGCGGCCCCCGCCCCCAGTTCCACGACGTCCGTCCCGGCCACGCTGCCGCCGAGACCGCCCCGCACCCCGAGGGTGGCCGCGGCGCTGCGGGAGGTCTCGGCGGAGCCGCGCGCGGTGGGCGCAATCCGTGCGGCCGGGGCGGTGCGGACGGGGGTGCGGGTGGTGCGCACCGGGGTGGGGGTGGTGGTGCGCGGGCGGACACCGGTGGTGGTGCCCGCGGTGGGGGTGGGCCGGACGCCGGTGGTGGAGCTGGTGGTGGGCGTCGTGGTACCGCCGGCGATGGTGAGGTCGGCGGAGCCGTTCTCCCCGTTGCAGGTGAAGGTGACGGAGTACAGGGCTCCGCGCCGGGCGTCGCGGTCCACGGTGACCCGGGCGGTCTGCCCGCGCGCGATGCTCACGGTGTCGAAGACGCCGGACGAGGCGGTGGCGTACGCGGCCTCGCAGCCGGTGACGGAGAGCACCACCTGGCCGCCGGGGGCGACCGTGGAGGGAGCGACGGCGAAGCCGAAGGAGGTGACCGGCGCGGCCTCGGCCGCCACCGCGGCGGGCATGCCGAACGCGCCGAGCGCGAGGAAGGCGCCGGCGCTGAGCAGGACGGTGGCGGAGCCGCGTATCGCACCCATGGTGGGTCCTCCGGATCCCCGAGGAGCAGTCGCGCAGCGTTTCCGCACGTGGGGGGTCGTGCACCTCGATGTCCGCCACGCTAGGCGCCGGTCCGGTGGCCCGCGATCAGGAACGGGCGAATGGGGCACGGCCCTGGGCCGAACCGGCGACGGGAGCCCGCTCCCGGTTTCGCGGGAGCGGGGGGCGCGTCAGTGTTCGAGTCCCAGGTGCGGGAACTGGGCGAGGAAGGGCTCGGCGGTGGCGGAGATCCCGCGCCCGAAGGGCGCGTCGAAGTCCCAGATGAGGAAGAGCAGGAAGGCGATCAGCGCGCTGAACAGGCCGGCCAGCAGCAGCTCGCGGAAGGAACGGCGGATCTGCAGGGTGAAGATGAGACCCACCGTCACCAGGGCACCGGCGATCAGCCCGAACCAGACCACGCCGGGCATGGTGGCGCCGGCGCTCTGGCCGCGCGAGTTGCGGGCGTCGTCCACGAGCGCGACCTGGTCGACCAGCGGCTGGTACGCCTGCCCCTCGTGGTCGGTGCGCGGCTCGTAGTCGGTGACGTCCCTGCGGATCGTCTCCAGCAGCTCCCCGCTGCGCTCGGTGATGACGCCGCTGTCGGCCATCTTCCGCCATTCCGTCTCGACGACGTAGGTCACGTACGCGTCGACGTCGGAGCGGATCTTCGCGCGCACCTCGGCCGGGTAGACCTGGGAGCGGGCGCTGATCTCGTGGAGGGCCTGGGATTCCTGGCGCACGTACTCCTGGGCGGCTCCGCGGGCCTCCCAGACGCCCGCGATGGCCAGGCCCAGGACGATCGCGTAGATCACCCCGATCATCATCGTCATGTACTCGATGACGTCCGGGGTTTCGTTCGGATCGTCGTCCTCGCCGATCCTGCGGTGGTTGAAGAAGGCGATGGACAGCACCACGGCGCAGGCCGCGGCCATCGCGAGGGACAGGACGAGCCATTCCGACAAGACGACTCCCAATCGGTGGGCGGTGGGCGGTGAGCGGTGAGCGGTGGGCGAGCGGGCCAGTGAGCGGCTGGGCGGTGCGCGGTCTAACGCGGGCGCAGCGCGACGATCGCGAGCACGGCCGGGGCGGCGGTCATGAGGGTGAAGGTGACCGGTGAGATGTGGTGCTCCACCGGCTTGCGGGCGCGGGTGTGGTACGCGGGACGGGCCACCGGCCGGGGTGTGGGGGCCGGAGTCGTCGCCGGCGGCGGTGCCGGCGGCTCGGGCGCGGGCTTCGGCGGTGGCGGGGCGGGTAGGGCGCGCACCGGCGGCGGCGGTGGCGGTGGTGGCGGCGGCTTGGGTGCCGGCGGCGGCTTCGGAGCGGGCGCGGGCGGCGCGGGCGGCGTGGGGGCCGGCGCGGGCGGCGCGGGCGGCGTGGGGGCCGGCTCGGGCGGCGGTGGCGGCGTGGGGGCCGGCTCGGGCGGCGGTGGCGGAGGGGTGGGCTTTGGCGGTGGCGGCTTCGGGGGCGGAGTGGGCGGCGGCGGGGGCGGCGGCGTGGGGGTCGGCTTGGGCGGGCAGGGCGGGGGCGGGGGCGGGCAGTGGTGCGTGCCCGCATGGCCCTCGCCGCGGTGGCCGCAGGCGTGGCCGTGGCCGTGACCGCCGTGATGTCCGCCACCCCGGCCGGCCCCGGCACCGCCGCTGCCCGCGAAGGCGTACAGCTCGACGGCGGGGCCGCCGTCCGCGGCGCCGATCGTCGCGTAGGCACAGCTATCGGCCACGGCCGGCGTGGCGGAGAGCGCCGCCCACAGCAGGACCGGGACCGTCAGCAGGCGTCTGGCACAGGCTCTGTTCACTGGGGGAGCATGGGCCCGCGCGCGCCCGCGCACGCGAGGGGCGGAGGCGGTTCGCCTGATCGAGTGGAGCATGGAGCGTAGAGGTTTGAGCCAGATTCCGATCGCTTCTGATCGTTCGCAGTCGAAATCTCAAATGGTATTTGTCGGTTTCTTCTTCGCCGGTGGCGGGGGCCGCACGTGCCTTTGGTGTGTGACCAAGAACGGACCGCCAATTTCCGCTTTTGCTCGCCCTGTTGGGAAATGATCAGTACATTCGGCTCGGACAGCAGTCCGACCACCGTCCCACCCCCGGACGGACCCGCCCGACCATGGCACGACGAGGCTTGGAGACCCTGATGGAACGCCCCGCCTGGGCCCCGCCGGGCATCGACATATCGGTGCCCAGTGTGTCCCGCATCTACGATTACTACCTGGGCGGCTCCCACAATTTCGAGGTCGACCGGCGGGCCGCCCGCCGCGCCATGGAGTTCATGCCGGGCCTGCCCAAGATCATGCAGGCCAACCGGGCGTTCATGCGCCGCGCCGTCCGCCACGCCGTGGCCGAGGGCATCACCCAGTTCCTCGACATCGGCTCCGGCATCCCGACCTTCGGCAACGTCCACGAGATCGCCCGCGCCGCCAGCCCCGAGGCCCGCGTGGTCTACGTGGACCACGACCCGGTGGCCGTCGCCCACAGCCGCGCCGTCCTGGCCGGGGACGACCGCACCGGCGTCGTCCCCGCCGACCTGCGCAAGCCGCAGGACATCCTCGGCTCGCCCGAGGTGGGCCGACTGCTGGACCTCGAACGGCCCGTCGCCCTGCTGCTCGTCGCCGTCCTGCACTTCCTGGAGGACACCGACCAGCCGTACGACTCCGTCGCCGAACTGCGCGACGCGCTCGCCCCGGGCAGCCTGCTGATCCTGACCCACGCCTCCTACGAGGGCATCCCGCTCACCGAGGAGGTCGCGGGCGGAGCCGTCGGCGTCTACCGGGACATCCGCAACCCGCTGGTCATGCGCAGCCACGAGCAGATCAGCGGCTTCTTCGACGGGTTCGAGCTGCTGGATCCCGGCCTGGTGTCCATGCCCGACTGGCGCCCCGAACGCATCGGGCCGCTCGAGGACGGCGAGGAGCCCGAGGACCCGTACGCGTTCTCGGGCTACGGCGGCGTGGGACGCAAGGCGTGAGACTCCCCGCTCCGACGCCGCCGCCCGCCGGCCCCCGCCCCGCCGGCCGTGCACCCGTCAGCCCCGGCCCGGCCGGCCCCGGCCCGCTCGCCCCCGGTCCGGCCGGCCCCGGGCCCGGCGGAGCGGCGTCCGCAGGGCGGCAGGGGTCCGCGCAGGGCCGTCCCGCGGACGCCGCCCGGCCGGCCGGCCCGCAGGAGGGCCGGGCGCCGCTGCGCGAGCCGCACAGCGGGCTGGAGGACCGCATCGCCCGCTTCGCCACCATCTGGGGCCGGGCCATCTTCCCCGTCACCGCCACGTCCCTGACCCGCCCCGAGTTCGAACAGCACCTCGTGCCGCTCGCCCGGACCCTGACCGAGGCCCTGCACGCCCGTCCCTTCGACGCCTCCGTCGCCCAGCGCGTGGGCGCCGAGCTCGTCGCCGTGCACTGCACCGACCCGGAGGCGCTCGCCGGCACCCTCGGGGTGGTCGAGTCCTACCTGGTGCTCTACTGCGGCCCCGACGGCGCCGGCGCCGACAGCACCGAGGAGTACCGGTCCCGCTGCGCCCGGCTCCAGCACGGCATCGCCGCCGGCTTCGCCCGCGCCCTGCGCGAGCGCACCCTGCGCGAGCAGGAAGCCATCGCCCGTTCCGCGCTGACGGCCCGCAGCGACGCCCAGCAGGCCCTGCACGCCAGCGAGGAACGCTTCCGGGCGGTCTTCGAGGGAGCGGCCGTCGGCATCGGCATCGCCGACCTGGAGGGCAACGTCCTCGAGGTCAACGACGCCCTGCTGAAGATGTTCGGCGGCCTGGAGGGCCACGTTCGCAGCCGGAACGTCAGCGAATGGGGCCACCCGGACGACACCCCGCACGTCTGGCGGATGTACGGGGAACTCGTACGCGGGGAACGCGAGCACTACCGCGTCGAGAAGCCCTACTACCGGCACGACGGCACCGTGCTGTGGACCAACCTGACGGTGTCCCTGCTGCGCGACGCCGACGGCGTGCCCCAGTACCAGCTGGCCCTGATGGAGGACACCACCGAACGCCGGCTCCTCAACCTCCGGCTGCGCTACGAGGCCACCCACGACGCCCTCACCGGGCTGCCCAACCGGACGCTCTTCTTCGAGCGGCTGGAGAAGGCGCTCGGAGGGCCGCCCGGCAGCCGCTTCGGTCTGTGCTACCTGGACCTCGACGGCTTCAAGGCGGTCAACGACAGCCTCGGCCACTCGGCGGGGGACCGGCTGCTGGTGGAGGTCGCCGACCGGCTGCAGAGCTGCGCCACCGGCCCCGGCGAGGTCGTGGCCCGCCTCGGCGGCGACGAGTTCGTCGCCCTCACCACGGGCCCCGCCGCCGGCACGGACGAGGAACCCGGCGACAAGGTGACCGACCTGGCGGTGCGCATCCTGTCGGCGCTGTCCACCCCCATCCGGCTGGAGGGCCGGGAACTGTCGGTGCGCGGCAGCATCGGCATCGTCGAGGGCCGCGCGGGGGAGCGCACCCCGGCGGAGGTGCTGCGCAGCGCGGACATCACCATGTACCGGGCCAAGGCGGCCGGCGGCAACCGCTTCGAGTTCGCCGATGCGGAGGCGGACGCCCGGGCCATCACCCGGCACGGCCTGACCAACGCCCTGCCGGCGGCGCTGGAACGCGGCGAGTTCTTCATCGAGTACCAGCCCCTGGTGCACATGCACGACGGCAGCGTCCACGGCGCGGAGGCGCTGGTGCGCTGGTCACACCCCCAGTACGGGGTACTCGGCCCGGACCGTTTCATCCCGCTCGCCGAACGGACCGGGCTGATCGTGCCGCTCGGCCGCTGGGTGCTGGAGGAGTCCGTCCGCCAGGCCCGCAACTGGCAGCGCCAGCACGGCGGGGCCGCCCTGCGCGTCAACGTCAACCTCTCGCCCACCCAGCTCCACCATCCCGGTCTGGTCGCCGACACCGTCCGCGTGCTGGAGACCTTCGGGCTGGCTCCGGGCGCCCTGTGCCTGGAGGTCACCGAATCGGCGCTGATCGGCGCCGACGACGAACTCCTCGAGCCGCTGCGCCGGCTCGCCGCGCTCGGCGTTGACATCGCCCTCGACGACTTCGGCACCGGCTACTCGAACCTGGCCAATCTGCGCCGCCTCCCGGTCAGCGTCCTGAAACTGGACCGCTCCTTCACGCAGGGGATGCAGCAGCAGCCGGCCAACCCCGTCGACGTCAAGATCGTGGAGGGCATCGTCGCCCTGGCCCACAGCCTCGAACTGGCGGTCACGGTGGAGGGCGTGGAGACCGGCGTCCAGGCGGCCCAGCTCCGTGCCCTCGGCTGCGACACCGCCCAGGGCTGGTACTACGCCCGCCCCGGAGCCCCGGACCGGATCCACGCCCTCACCCTCTCGGACGCCGTCCCCACCCCCTGATCCGGGCCCCCGCCCGTCCCGGACCTCCAGGCCGGGCCCGTCCCGGACCTCCCGGCCGGGGGATGTCGCCGGGCCCGCCGGGCCCTCCGGTCCAGCCGGGTCCGCCGGGCGCGGCCGGGGCTGCGCCCGGCGGACCCCGCACCCGGTGCACCCGGCCGGGGTTGCACCCGGCCGGGGTTGCAGTCGTCCGGAGCTGCGTCCGCCATGGTCCGCCGCCCGAACGGCAGGGCCCCGGGACGGTGGATCCGGTGCCCGACCCCGGGTCCCGCGCCCGGTCCGGCGGGACCAGCCGGCCCCGAGCCGGTGCCATAGGCCGGGACGGCCAGGCGGGCCATGAGCCGGGGCCGCGTGCCGGGATGGCCTTGCCGGGCGGGAGCCGGCGCCGCGCCGGGGCGGCCGGGTGGGGAGGGCCCGCCCGGATCAGCCCATGCCGGCCTCCGTTCCCCGGCCGGGCTCGCGGACCGCGGCCACGACCCGCCGGTGTCGCTCGGAGGCGTCCGCCAGCAGCCGCGCGGCCGCGGGCAGCCGCTCGGCTTCGTACACGTCGAGCACCTGTGTCCCGGCTTCCCCGGTGAGGGCCGCGCCCAGGGTCCGGCCGAGAGCCACCGCGTCCTGGATGCCGGTGTTCATTCCGAGCCCGCCGGCCACCGAGTGGACATGGGCGGCGTCTCCGGCGAGGAAGGCCCGGCCCTCGCGCAGCCGGGTGGCCATGCGCACGTTGACCCGCCAGGTGGAGAGCCAGGTCGCCCGGGCCAGCCGTATGCCCTCCATCCGGGCGTGCCGGTCGAAGAGCCGCTGGAAGCCCTCCAGTGACGGCGGCGCCGGCGTGCCGTCCTCGTCGAACTCCGGGGAGGCCTGGAGCTGGAACGACGGGGTCCCCGCTATCGGACAGAGCATCATGGCCCCGCCGTCCGAGGTGAACCACTGGTGCCAGCGGTCGCGGCTCAGGCCCGGGGCCTCCACGTCTCCGATCACCATCAGCTGGACCTCGTCCGTGGTCCCTTCGAAGGGGATGCCGAGGAGCTTGCGGGTCGTGCTGTGCCCGCCGTCGCATCCGGCGAGGTACCCGGCGCGGACCGAGCGGCCGTCCGCCAGTCGTGCGGTGAGCCCCTCCGCGTCCTGGTCGATCCCGGTGACCCGGGCGTCGTACTCGACGCGGACGCCGAGGGCCGAGAGGTGCTCGCGCAGGATCCCCTCGATCTGCCACTGGCCGATGAAGAGTCCGCCTCCGGAGGGGCTGTCGTTCACGTACGCGCCGTCGAAGTACTTGCGCAGCACCAGCCCCCGGACGCCCGCCGCGGACATCCGCTCGCCGAGGCCGAGTCCGGCGAAGACCTCGAGGCTTTCCGGGCTGAGGACCTTGCCGCGGGATTCGCGGTGCGGGCCGGGCCGCTGGTCGAGCACGCGGACCGGGATGCCCCGACGGGTCAGATCGCAGGCAAGGGTGAGCCCGGTGGGGCCGGAGCCCACGATCAGTACGGCGGTCATCGCGATGTCCTCTCGTCCTTCGGTGCCCGCAGGGGCCGATGACTCAAGGAAAGCGCGACCGGGGCAGAAATGCAACCCGGTTACGAAATTGACCTGGTTGTTTTTTCGTGCCACGCTGGAGGCATGGAAAAGACGACCGGTGCGCCCACGGGGCTGCGCGAGAGCAAGAAACTGCGGACGAAGAACCAGCTGGCGGCCACCGCGCTCGAGCTCTTCCTCGAGCGCGGCTTCGACGCCGTGTCCGTGGCCGACGTCGCCGCCGCGGCAGAGGTCTCCAAACCCACCCTGTTCCGGTACTTTCCGAGCAAGGAGGACCTGGTGCTCGACCGGTTCGCCGACCATCAGGACGAGGCGGCGCGCATCGTGCGCGACCGTCCGGCCGGCCTGAGCCCGGTCCGGGCGGTCCGCGAGCACTTCCTGAGCGCCCTCGCCGAACGGGACCCGATCACCGGCCTCTGCGACCACCCGAACGTCCTCGCGTTCCAGGAACTGCTGTACTCGACCGCCAGCCTCGAGACCCGGCTCGCCCACTACACGGCGCGCGAGGTGGAACTGCTCGCGGCGGTCCTGGAAGCCGAATCGATCGCCCCGTTCAGCGCGCGGCTGGCCGCCCGGCACCTGGTGACCGTCCGACAGGAGCTGGGCCGGGAGAACTGGCAGCGGCTCTCGGCGGGCCAGAGCGCGGACGAGGCCTACCCGGCCGCCGTCGCCGAAGCCGACCGTGCCTTCGCCATGCTGGCCGACGGACTCGACCGGACCCTCGGGCCCCTCATACCCTCCTGACGCCGGCGCACGGGATCGCCGGTGACGCGAATCGCGAGGCGGGAGTGCGCATGGGCGCCAGGTATGTCACCGAGCTGATCGGGGCGTTGGAGCGGTACGGGGACCGGCCCGCGATCGGGGCCGGGGCGGGGTCGGCCGTCCTGCGGTTCTCCGAAGTGCTGGACGCGGTGTACCGGCTGGCCGGGGCGTTGGACGAGGCCGGCGTCCGGCGGGGCGCGGGGCTGGCCTGCGTGACGGGCGGCAACCGGCCGGAGGCCCTCCTGGTGCGGCTCGCGGCGCACGTCCTGGGCGCGCGGCTCACCCAGGTCGTGGGCGGTCCGGCCGTGCACGGCGTGGACTTCATCCTCCGGGACTGCCGGCCGGCCCTGGTGGTGCACGACGTGCCGGTGCCGGAGACCGGCGCGTCGCGGCTCCGCCTGGACCGGCTGCTCGCTGTGGCGGCCGAACGGCAGGCCGCCGAAGTGCCGGTACGCGCGAGGGAGGAGGACCTCGCCCGGGTGATGTACACCGGCGGGACCACGGGCCGACCGAAGGGTGTGGCCTCGACCTTCGGCGCGCTGGCCGCGCGGGACGGCGGCCGCGGGGCCCGGTGGACCGAGTCGGTGTACCTCTCGGTCACCACCCTCGCCCAGCGCTCCGGCGGGCGGTGCCTGGAGCAGCTCCGGACCGGCGGCCGGGTGGAGATCCTCGATCCCTTCGGGCCGCGGGAGTTCGCGGCCGCCTGCCGGCGCCTGGGACGCGTGTCCACGTACCTGACGCCGCCCATGCTCTACCGGCTGCTGGACGACCCGGCGACCGCCCAGGGGATTCCGGGACTCGAGGCGGTCTCGTACGGAGCGTCACCCGTCCTCCCCGCGCGTCTGGGCGAGGCGGTGACCCGATGGGGCGTGAAGTGGCGGCAGGGCTACGGGATGAACGAGGCGGGCGTGATCTGCCGGCTCACGCCCGCCGACCACGACGCGGCGGTGGCCGGTCGCCCGGAGCTGCTGGCGTCGGTGGGCCGGCCCGCGTCCGGGGTGGAGATCCAGGTGCGGCACGAGCGGGGCGAGGTACTGCCCGCCGGACACGAGGGAGAGGTATGGGTCCGCTCGGAAACGGTGATGGCCGGCTACTGGAACCAGCCTGACCTGACGGCCGAAGTCCTGCGCGACGGGTGGCTGCGCACCGGGGACGTCGGGCACGTCGGCGAGGGCGGGTACCTCTACCTGGACGACCGGGTCAAGGACATCGTCATCGTCAACGGGGCCAACATCTACTGCCTGCCCGTCGAAGCCTCCCTCGTACGGCACCCCGCCGTGGCGCAGGCGGTGGTGGTCGGACGGCCCAGCCCGGTCACCGGCGAGGAGCTGTGCGCCTTCCTGGTCCCGGTCCCCGGCCATGAGCCGAGCGGGACGTCCGCGGCCGAGGCCTGTGATCTGGTCGAGCGGGAGTTCGCCCCGGCGCACCGGCCGACCGCCGTGTTCTGGGAACGGGAGATCCCGCTGACCGACCGGGGCAAGCCCGACAAACAGCGCCTGCGACAGCGCGCCGCGACCGCGTCGTCCCCGCCACCCGCATGACCCGAGGGGACACGGGGAAGGGTCCCGCCGCGCCCCGCCGGCCTAGCCCCGCGCGTGCTGCTTCCATTCGTGGACGAGGAGCCCGAGCAACACCTCGTCCAGGAACTCGCCCAGCACCCAGGCCGAGGAGCGCAGCACGCCCTCGCGTACGAAACCGTTGCGCTCGGCGGACCGCAGCATCGCGGCATTGTCCGACAGCGTCTCGATCTGCAGCCGGTGCAGGCCGCGCACGACGAAGCCGTAGTGGCACAGCACCGCGACCACGTCGGTCCCGTAGCCCTTGCCCCGGCAGGACGGAAGCAGCCCGAGCCCGATGTGCGCGGACCGGCTGTGGTCGTCGATGCCCCACAGCGTCGCGGTGCCGGCCAGGGTGCCGCCTTCCAGCTCCACCACGGAGAACTGGACGCTTCCCTCCCTCGTGTCGTCCACCACGAGCCGCGGATCCTTCGAGCCGGGCGTGATCGGCCGCCACGGCCCGCTCTCGGCCCGCGAGGAGTTGACCACGTCGTCGTAGAGCTCGGCCCGCAGGACCGGGATGTCATCCTCGTGCCGGGCCCTCAGCCCGACCTTGCCGCCTCTGAGCATGCGAGCTTCCTATCCGGCCGGACCGGCAGGCGGCAAACCATTAACCGCCGCCGAACCGATGTTCCGGGGCAGCCGCGTAGCCACCGGCCGCCGCGCGCATGCCGTCGGCCACCCGCCACCGTCCGCCGCGCGGGCCGTCCGCCGCGCGGGCCGTCCGCCGCGCGGGCCGTCCGCCGTCCGCCATCCGACGTCCGCCGGGAGGCCGACTCAGCCCAGCAGGATCCGCTTCAGTTCCCGGGCCGCCCGCGGCGGCGCGACGTCCGTACGGTGGGCCAGGGCGATGGTGCGGCGCAGCGGGGAGCCGGCCAGAGGGGTGGCGCGCAGGCCCGGGCCGGCGTGGTCCACGACCATGGCCGGGACCACCGCGATGCCCAGCCCGGCGCGTACGAAGCCCAGCACCGCGTCCATCTCCCCGCCCTCCACGGTGAACACCGGCTCGAAACCCGCCGCCCGGCACGCCCCCACCGTCAGGTCCCGCAGGTCGTAGCCGTGGCGGAACATCACCATCGGCTCCTCGCGCAGGTCGGCGATGGTCAGCTTCCCGCCGCCCGCCGGGGGCGGCAGATCCGCGGACGACACCACCACCAGGTCCTCGGTCAGCAGCTCCACCGTGGTCAGGGCGGGCGCCGACGGCGGCAGCGGCAGCGCGATCAGGGCCAGGTCCAGGACCCCGCGCGCGAGTGCGCGTACGAGGTCCAGCGAGCCGCTCTCCTCGATCAGCAGCTCGATGCCCGGGTGGGCCGTGTGGAAGGCGCGCAGCACGGCCGGCAGCAGGCCCGTGCACACGCTCGGGGTCGCCCCGAGCCGTACCCGGCCCCGCCGCAGCTGCGCCAGCTCCTGCACCTCCAGCCGGGCCGTGTCCGCGTCCGCCAGGATCCGCCGCGCCAGCGGCAGCAGGGCCTCGCCCGCGTCGGTGAGCGCGATGTTGCCGCGGGCCCGGCTGAACAGCTCGGCGCCCAGCTCCCGCTCCAGCGCCTTGATCTGCTGGGACAGCGACGGCTGGGCCACGTGCTCCCGTTCGGCGGCGCGCGTGAAGTGGCGGGTCTCGGCGACGGCGACGAAGTAGACGAGCTGCTGGAACTGCATCCTCCCAGGCTATCGCGCCGCATAGGCTGTGACTATCGAGATCAGCTCCACCATGTCTTGGACCTCTCGGGTCCCACGTCCTTACGGTCATGCCATGGCTCTGGCAACGCGGACGGCACGACGGCCGTCCACCACGCGCACGCTCTGGGACTCCACCGTCGGCAAGAAGTCCGTGATGGCCGCATCAGGCCTGGTCATGCTCGGCTACCTCGTCGTGCACATGCTCGGCAACCTCAAGATCTTCTTCGGGGCGGACGAGTTCAACGGCTACGCCCACTGGCTGCGCACCCTCGGCTCCCCCTTCCTGCACCACGAGTGGGCCCTGTGGATCGTCCGCGTGATCCTGGTCGCGGCCGTCGTCGCCCATGCCGTCTGCGCCTACCAGCTCAGCCGCCGCGACATCAGGGCGCGCCCCGTCAAGTACGCCCGCAAGCGCCGCCGGGCCGGCTACGCCACCCGCACCATGCGCTGGGGCGGCGTCATCCTCGGCCTCTTCATCGGCTGGCACCTCCTCGACCTGACCACGCTCACCGTCAACGAACGCGCCTGGGCCGGCCACCCGTACGAGAACGTCCTCTCGACCTTCTCCACCTGGTACGGCAACACCCTCTACATCGTGGCGATGGCCGCACTCGGCCTGCACGTGCGCCACGGCTTCTGGAGCGCCGCCCAGACCCTCGGCGCGGGCAACGCCCGGCGCGACCGGGCGCTGAAGTCCCTGGCCAACGCCCTGGCCCTCGTCCTCTTCGCGGGCTTCGTGTCCGTGCCCGTCGCCGTCATGACCGGAGTGGTGAGCTGACCATGAGCACCGAGTACGCCGCCTACACCACCGGCGCCCCCGTCCGCGACACCAAAGCCCCCGAAGGCCCGATCGCCGAACGCTGGGACCGCCGCCGCTTCGAGGCGAAGCTGGTCAACCCGGCCAACCGCCGCAAGCACACCGTGATCGTCGTCGGCACCGGCCTGGCGGGCGGTGCCGCCGGCGCGACCCTCGCCGAGCAGGGCTACCACGTGGTTCAGTTCTGCTTCAGCGATTCCCCGCGCCGCGCCCACTCCATCGCCGCCCAGGGCGGCATCAACGCCGCCAAGAACTACCGCAACGACGGGGACTCCGTACACCGCCTCTTCTACGACACCGTCAAGGGCGGCGACTTCCGCGCCCGCGAGTCCAACGTCCACCGCCTCGCCCAGATCTCCGTCGAGATCATCGACCAGTGCGTGGCCCAGGGCGTCCCCTTCGCCCGCGAGTACGGCGGCCTCCTCGACACCCGCTCCTTCGGCGGCGTCCAGGTCTCCCGCACCTTCTACGCCCGCGGCCAGACCGGCCAGCAGCTGCTGCTCGGCGCCTACCAGGCACTGTCCCGGCAGATCGCCGCCGGCAACGTGGAGATGCACGCCCGTACCGAGATGCTCGACCTGATCACCGTCGACGGGGTGGCGCGCGGCATCGTCGCCCGCGACCTGATCACCGGCAGGATCGACACGTACTACGCGGACGCGGTGGTCCTGGCCAGCGGGGGCTACGGCAACGTCTTCTACCTCTCCACCAACGCCATGAACTCCAACGCGACCGCCGTCTGGCGGGCGCACCGGCGCGGCGCGCACTTCGCCAACCCCTGCTTCACCCAGATCCACCCCACCTGCATCCCGCGCACCGGCGACCACCAGTCCAAGCTCACCCTGATGAGCGAGTCCCTGCGCAACGACGGCCGTATCTGGGTCCCCAAGGCCAAGGGCGACACCCGCCCCGCCGCCGAGATCCCCGAGGCCGAACGCGACTACTACCTGGAGCGGATCTACCCCTCCTTCGGCAACCTCGTCCCGCGCGACATCGCCTCCCGCGCCGCGAAGAACGTCTGCGACGAGGGCCGCGGCGTCGGCCCCGGCGGCCAGGGCGTCTACCTCGACTTCGCCGACGCCATCCGCCGCATGGGCCGGGACAAGGTCGCCGAGAAGTACGGCAACCTCTTCGAGATGTACGAGCGGATCACCGCGGAGGACCCGTACGAGGTCCCGATGCGGATCTACCCGGCCGTCCACTACACGATGGGCGGACTGTGGGTCGACTACGACCTCCAGACCACCGTTCCCGGCCTGTTCGCGATCGGCGAGGCCAACTTCTCCGACCACGGCGCGAACCGCCTCGGCGCCTCCGCCCTGATGCAGGGCCTCGGCGACGGCTACTTCGTCCTGCCCTCCACCATCAGCGACTACCTCGCCCGCCGCCCCGCCGGGGAAGGCACCGGCGCGGTCGACGACACCCACCCCGAGGCGCGGGAAGCCGTACGGGAGACCCGCGAGCGGCTCGAACGGCTGCTGGCCGTCGACGGCGACCGCACGCCCGACTCCTTCCACCGGGAGATCGGCGAACTCATGTGGGAGTACTGCGGGATGGCCCGCACCGGGGAAGGCCTGCGCAAGGCCCTCGCCCGCATCCCCGAGATCCGCGAGGAGTTCTGGCGGCGGATCAAGGTCCCCGGCAGCGGTGAGGAGTTCAACCAGTCGCTGGAGAAGGCCAACCGCATCGTCGACTACCTCGAACTCGCCGAGCTGATGTGCCTCGACGCCCTCCACCGCGCCGAGTCCTGCGGCGGCCACTTCCGCGAGGAGTCCCAGACCCCGGACGGCGAAGCCGCCCGCCGCGACGAGGAATTCGGCTACGTCGCCGCCTGGGAGTACGCCGGTACCGGCGTCGCGCCCGTCCTGCACAAGGAAGACCTCGTCTTCGAGTACGTCCACCCCACCCAGCGGAGCTACGCATGAAGCTCACCCTGCGCGTCTGGCGCCAGCAGAACGCCGACGCCCCCGGCGCCATGGCCTCCTACGAGGTCGACGGCATTTCGAAGGACATGTCCTTCCTCGAGATGCTCGACACCCTCAACGAGGACCTCATCCTGCGCGGCGAGGAGCCGGTCGCCTTCGACCACGACTGCCGCGAGGGCATCTGCGGCGCGTGCAGCCTCGTCATCAACGGCGATGCCCACGGCCCCGAACGGACCACCACCTGCCAGCTCCACATGCGGTCCTTCGACGACGGCGACACCATCGACGTCGAACCGTGGCGCGCCTCGGCGTTCCCCGTGGTCAAGGACCTCGTGGTGGACCGCAGCGCCTTCGACCGCATCATCCAGGCCGGCGGCTACATCACCGCGCCGACCGGTTCCGCCCCCGAGGCGCACGCCACGGCCGTGCCCAAGCCCGCCGCCGACCACGCCTTCGAGCACGCCGAGTGCATCGGCTGCGGCGCGTGCGTGGCGGCCTGCCCCAACGGCTCCGCGATGCTGTTCACCTCCGCCAAGATCAACCACCTGAACGTGCTCCCGCAGGGCTCGCCCGAGCGGGAGACGCGGGTGCTGGACATGGTGGCGCAGATGGACGGCGAGGGGTTCGGAGGCTGCACCCTGACCGGGGAATGCGCGACGGCCTGTCCCAAGGGCATCCCGCTGCCGTCGATCGCCGCGATGAACAAGGAGTGGCTGCGGGCGCTGCGCAAGGCCTGACGCGCCCGGCCCCCGCCCCGCGCCCCGGCCCCGGCCCCGGCCCCGCGCCCCGGCCCGGCAGCGGCGCGTCCCCTCCGTCCCGTCCCCGGCCCTCCGCCCGGTCCCAACCCCGGCCTGGGCCGATCGGCTGACCCGATCCGCCGACCGGGCGCTCGTACGGGCCGTACGCCGCGCCGCGCACGGGCCCGGTCCGCCCGGTGGGGTTCAGTGGGCCCCATGCCCCACGCCCCCGCCGGGTCCGGACCGCGCCGCCGCACCGCGCTGGCCGCCGCCCTCGCCTGCCTGGCGCCGGCCGGCTGCACCGCGCACGACACCGCCACCCGCCACAGGACGCCCCGCCCCGGCCCGGGCGGGCAGGCCCCCGCCAAGGACGCCCTCGTGATGGTGATCCGGCACGCGGAGAAGCCCTACGCCGGAGCCACCGGCGAGGACGACGAGGGCAACGAGGACCCCGGCTTCCTCGCCGGACGGGGCCGCCGCCGCGCCGACGAGCTGCCCCGGCTCTTCGGCCCCGCCCACAGTGCCCGGCTGCCCCGGCCGGCCGCGCTGTTCGCGACCGGCGGACCGGAATCCGCCCCCGCCCGGTGCAGGCAGACCCTGGCGCCCCTCGCCGCCGCCCTGCGGGTCCCCGTGAACGCGCGGTACGCCCTCGGAGCCGAAACGGACCTGGCCCGGGCCGCGTTGCGGGCCCGGACACCCGTACTCGTGTGCTGGGAGCCCGCCGGCATCCCGCGCCTGGTCCGCGCGCTCGGCGCCCACCGGGTCCTCGGCGTACCCGCCGCCTGGCCCGACCGCTACGACCTCGTCTGGACCCTGACCCGCACCCGCGGCGCATGGGCCTTCCGCGAACTGCCGCAGGACCTCCTCCCCGGAGACGCCTGACCCGCCCGGGGCCCTACCGGCCCAGCGCCCGTGCCAGGTAGGGGCCCGTACGGGCGTCCGGCGAGGCGGCCACCGCCGACGGCGGACCGGCGGCCGTGATCCGGCCGCCCTCCGTGCCGCCGCCCGGCCCCAGGTCGATGACCCAGTCCGCCCCCGCCACCACCTCCATGTCGTGCTCCACGACCACCACCGAATGCCCCGCGTCCACCAGCCCGTGCAACTGCCGCAGCAGCACCCGCACATCCGCCGGATGCAGCCCCGTCGTCGGCTCGTCCAGCAGGTACAGGGTGTGGTCGCGGCGCAGCCGCTGGAGCTCCGTCGCCAGCTTGATGCGCTGCGCCTCCCCGCCCGACAGCTCCGTCGCGGGCTGCCCCAGCCGCAGGTACCCCAGGCCGATGTCCTCCAGCGCCCGCAGGCTGCGCGCCGCGGCCGGGACCTCCGCGAAGAAGCCCGCCGCCGCCTCCACGGTCAGACCCAGCACCTCCGCGATGTTCAGGCCCGCGTAACGCACCTCCAGCGTCCGCGGGTTGTAGCGGGCGCCCGCGCAGTCCGGACAGGGGGCGTAGGTACTGGGCAGGAAGAGCAGCTCCACCGAGACGAAGCCCTCGCCCTGGCAGGTCTCGCAGCGCCCGCCCGGCACGTTGAAGGAGAACCGGCCCGCCTTCCAGCCGCGCGCCCTGGACTCCGGGGCGGCCGTGAAGAGCCTGCGGACGACGTCGAACAAGCCCGTGTACGTGGCCAGGTTGGAGCGGGGCGTCCGCCCGATCGGCTTCTGGTCCACCTCCACCAGCCGCCGCACCGGGAAGTCCGCCTCCCCGAGCCGCCCGGCGACCTCACCCGCCAGCACCTGACCCACCAGCGTGGACTTCCCCGAACCGGACACCCCCGTCACGGCCGTGAACACCCCCAGCGGGAACTCCACGTCCACGCCGCGCAGGTTGTGCCGGTCGACGCCGGTCAGCCGGACGGCACCGGAGGCCTCACGAGGGACCCGCTCCCGGCGGGGCGAGGCGGGAGAGAACAGGTGCCGGGCCGTCGCCGACTCCGCGACGCCGGCCAGCTCCCCGGGCGGCCCGCTGTACAGCACCCGCCCGCCGTGCTCCCCGGCCAGCGGCCCCACGTCCACCACCCAGTCCGCGCGGCGCACCACGTCCAGCTGGTGCTCCACGACGAAGACGGTGTTCCCCGCCCGCTTCAGCCTCTCCAGAACGCCGAGCAGCGCCTCGGTGTCCGCCGGGTGCAGCCCCGCCGACGGCTCGTCCAGCACGTACACCACCCCGAACAGCCCCGACCGCAGCTGGGTCGCCAGCCGCAGCCGCTGGAGCTCGCCCGCCGACAGGCTGGGCGCCGTCCGGTCCAGGCTCAGGTAGCCCAGCCCCAGCTCCGCCACGGGCGCGATCCGCGCCCGGAGGTCCCCGGCCAGCACCCGCGCCGCCTCGCCCTCCAGCGGGGCCGTGGCCAGCAGGCGGTCCAGGTCGCTCAGGGCCAGCGCCGCCGTCTGCGCGATCGTCCGGCCCGCGAACGTCACCGCCAGCGCCTCCGGCCGCAGCCTGCGCCCGGCGCACGCCGGACACGGGGCATCGGTGAGGAACTTCTCCGCGCGCGCCCGCAGGGTGGCGCTCTTGGTCTCGGCGAACGTCCGCATCACGTAGCGGTGGGCGCTCGTGTACGTGCCCTGGTACGGCCGCTGGATCCGGTCGGCGTCGCGCACCGGGTGCACGGTGACCACCGGCTGCTCGTCCGTGAACAGGATCCACTCCCGGTCCCGCGCTGGCAGTTCCCGCCAGGGCCGGTCCACGTCGTGGCCGAGCACCTCGAGGATGTCGCGCAGGTTCTTGCCCTGCCAGGCGCCCGGCCAGGCGGCGATGGCCCCTTGCCGGATCGACAGGCCCGGGTCCGGTACGAGGAGTTCCTCGCTGGTGCGGTGGATCCGGCCCAGCCCGTGGCAGGAGGGGCAGGCGCCGGCCGCCGTGTTGGGGGAGAAGGCGTCGGAGTCGAGCCGCTCGGCGCCCGGGGGGTAGGTTCCGGCCCGCGAGTACAGCATCCGCAGGGAGTTGGAGAGCAGGGTCACCGTCCCCACGGAGGACCGCGACCCCGGAGCGGAACGGCGCTGCTCCAGGGAGACGGCGGGAGGCAGCCCGGTCACCGAGTCGACCTTCGGGGCGCCGATCTGGTGGATCAGCCGCCGGGCGTACGGGGCGACCGACTCGAAGTTCCGCCGCTGGGCCTCGGCGTAGAGGGTGCCGAAGGCCAGGGAACTCTTCCCGGAGCCGGACACGCCGGTGAAGACGGTCAGGGTGTCGCGCGGGATGTCCACGTCGACCCCGCGCAGGTTGTGCTCCCGGGCACCGCGTACCCGTACGCAGGGGTCTGGGGCGGCGGCGTCCGGCCGTTCGGGCCCGGCGGGCACATCGGGGGAGTGGTGCATTCGCCCCAGTTTACGGCTCCCTGCGGATCGGCAGCACACGACCGGACCATCGCGCCGGCCAGATGAAGCCGGCGGTGAGGTGGCGTCCGGCGAGGCAGGTGGTGGCGTGCTTGTCGAAGCGAGCGGCCGGGCCGCGCCACTGTCCGGTGTGACCCTGGGGCGGCCGATCGGCCTGGACCCACCCGGTCATCCGCAGGTGCGCCGAGGCGGTGACGCCCTCGTGAACGCCAGAAACAAGTCCTGCAGAGAGCTTCCGTCCGGTTGCCCGGCGCCTCTAGGCTCACTGCCTATGGGAGCGCTCCCACACCTCTCGGAACAGCGTCATGTGCCGTACCGGAGGTCATCCAGCCGGGTAAGCCCGGTCTCTCGCCGGGCTGCGCCCCTATGGCGTCATCGGTCAGATACGTGCGTTGAGGGAGAGTGCGATGAGCATGCGAAGAGCCCTTCGGGCTTTCGGCGTTGTCGGAGTGCTTCTGGCGGGTTCGGTGGCCGGATTCGGCGGCCCGGCCTCCGCGGTCGCCTCGCCGGCCGCCGGTCAGTCCGCCGCAGACGGCAGGGCATCGGCGGTCGCCGCGGCGCCGGCACTGCACGTGTCGGGCAACCGCCTGGTCACCAAGTCCCATGCCACGTTCCGCCCCCTGGGCGTCAACCGGTCCGGCGGGGAGTTCGGATGTGTCCAGGGCAAGGAGATATTTGACGGGCCGACGGACCAGGCGGCTGTCGACGCGATGAAGGCATGGAAGATCAACTCGGTCCGGCTGCCGCTGAACGAGGAGTGCTGGCTGGGCACCGGGAACTTACCTCCGACAGCGCCCAGCGCGGCGGCGTACCAGCAGGCGGTCAAGACCTACGCGGACCTCCTGGTGGCCAACGGCATCAACGTGATCCTGGACTTGCACTGGACCTGGGGCGAGTACACCGGTCCCGGCGGAGGCTGCCCGGACGTCGCGGCCACGTGTCAGAAGCCGATGCCGGACGCGCGCTACACCCCCACGTTCTGGTCCGAGGTGGCCACGATGTTCAAGGGGAACGGAGCAGTCATCTTCGACCTGTTCAACGAGCCGTACCCGGACGCGGCCGACAACTGGTCCGACGCCACGGCCGCCTGGACCTGTCTGCGCGACGGCGGCACCTGCGCCGGGATCACCTACCCGGTCGCCGGCATGCAGACCCTCGTCAACGCGGTACGCGCCACCGGTGCTACCAACGTGATCATGTCGGGCGGTCTGGAATGGACGAACGACCTGAGCCGGTGGCTGGAATTCAAGCCGGCCGACCCCACCGGCAATCTGATGGCCTCATGGCACTCCTACAACTTCAACGGCTGCGTGACCCCCTCGTGCTGGGACAGCGACATCGGAGCGGTCGCCGCCCAGGTGCCGGTGCAGACCGGCGAGATCGGTCAGAACGCCTGCGCCCATGACTACATCGACCAGGTGATGGCCTGGGCGGACGCCAACGAGGTCGGGTACACGGCCTGGACCTGGAACCCCTGGGGTTGCGGCGGTGGCAACGTGCTCATCGAGGACTGGAACGGCACACCGACCAGCACCTACGGCGAGGGGTTCAAGGCGCACCTGCTCAGCCAGACGCCCGGTGATCCCGGCGGTGACACCGCCGCGCCCACCGCTCCGGGGACTCCCGCCGCCTCCGAGGTGACGGCCACCTCCGCGACCCTGAGCTGGGCGGCCTCCACGGACGACGTGGGTGTCACCGGCTACGACGTCGTCCGTGTCACCGGCGGCACCGAGACGCAGGTGGCCGGCTCGGTGTCCAACCGGGCCGCGGTCACAGGGCTGTCCGGCAACACGGCCTACACCTTCGCCGTTTACGCCAAGGACGCGGCCGGCAACCGCTCCACCCGCTCGGCCACCGTTACCGTTACCACCACCGGTACCCCGGCGGGCACCTGCTCCGTCGGCTACCGCTTGGTGGGGGACTGGGGGAGCGGATTCCAGAGCGAGATCACCATCCGCAACACCGGTGCCGCCGCCGTCAGCGACTGGAAGCTCGGCTTCACCTTCACCGACGGCCAGACCATCGACAACATGTGGGGCGGTACCCCCACCCAGACAGGCAGCTCCGTGAGCGTGATCCCCGCCTCCTACACCGACACCATCACCGCCGGCGGGTCCGTCACGCTCGGTTTCATCGCCGGCAGGGGCGCCACGAACACCGCCCCGACCACCTTCACCCTCAGCGGCAGGACCTGCACCACAGCCTGACCACAGCCGCGGCCAACGTACGCCCCCGCAGTCGCCCCACCGCAACCCCGGAAACCCAGCCCCGGCGGTATCGGACGGGGAACACCCGCCGGCCCAGCCACAACCGCCGGGCCGGCGGCCCTGGAGGGTGCCGAAATCCAGCACGTCGCCTCGACGATGTGGTCGAAGTCGTCGCTGTCGTCGTGCGGCTGATCTGCGAGGACATGGACACTGCCCGCCACGGTGTCGTTGACGGCGGTGCCGATGGCCAGGACATCTTCCATGACGCCGAGTCCGTCCGCGACGGTCTGTTCGGTCCGCACGCCGCTGAAATCACCTTCGGATCCCTCGTCCGGGACGTGGATCCGGAAGCGGTCCGCTGAAGAACTCGAAGGCGGTCGCCACGGAGGCATTATCGTCGGGACGACGATAATAAGGTAGCGTGTCCCGTGAACGCAGCGGCGAACGAGAGCGCCGGCTCAACCAACAGCTCGGTGGCGGAGCGCGCTGCTGAGGGCCTACCCGCCACCCAGGTCGCCGCGCGAAGCGCGGTAGTCCTTCCCATGCGCACCTGGCGGTCGCCGATCTCCGGCCGTTGGCGTTCAGGCTTGCTGTGCAGGTGCCGTCTGGCCGTCGGCTGAGTTCGGGGGACGGGGAGGTCCGGTCACACCGGGTAATACGATGAGGTGAAGTACGTGAGAAATTGTGGGGGACTCAGATGACCGGCATGCTCTGGTTCGACATCGTCATCGGATTCGTCATCCTGGGCTTGCTCGTGTGGCTGTCCCCGTACATGCTGGGGCTCAGCTTCCTCGGACTGATCATCTCGATCGCCACGTGGACGCCGCAGGGGATGCTGGTTTCCTTCATCGCCTGCTTGGTCTCGGGGGGCCTGATGGCGCTGCGCGAGCCGGAAAAGATCTACGTCATCATCAAGCGCTGAGTCCGGACGGCGCGGCACAGCGCCGCCATGTCTGCGTTCCCCACCCCCGCCGCGGGCTGGAGCGGGCGACGCGGTGCAGGCGTACCGCTCGGCCGCCCCTTCCTCGCGTACCCGCACTTGGGGACGCCCGGCGGAGGTTATGGGTGCGTTGACCGAGGTGCCGGCCGCGGTGACCGCCTGTCGCGGCTGCGGCCACCGACCCGACGCGGCCGCAGAGACCGGCATGGGACCGGCGCCGGTCCGTGGATTGTCCGCACGGGACGGCCGGCGCCGGTCCGCGCCGGCGAGCGCACGAGGCGAGGACGAGAACGCTCCGCTGCCGGCCCTTCGAGGGGACTTCGGCATGCCCGCCGCCCCCTCGAAGGGTCTTCCGCTCAGTGTGAGGTCAGCCGGTTGACGATCGCGCTGAAGCCGTCATATGCGGCGCTCGTGAGCTCCCTGGCGACGTGGGGGACCTCCCTCGCCAGGTTGGCGATCACTCTGCCCTTACCGAAGGTGATGAGGCTGATCCCCGCGATGCCGACGGATCTCCGGAACTCTTCGGTGCCGAATCCGTAGCCCATCCCGGTGTAGAACGCGGCCGCGAAGTCGAAGACGACGGCGGTCGCGCTCAGGACGAGCGCCACCTGCTCCAGAGCCAGGGTGACGGGAAGGCCGTATCCGGTGAAGCCGATGGCCACACCGCCGGCACCGGCCACGATACTGCCGATGCCGGCGAAGAAGGCCACTTCATGGGCGCTGTGGGCAGCGTCCTTCCACTCCGACCTGGATACACCCCACACGACCTCGTCGTGCTCGGGCGCGTCCGCCGGGTTCGTCTTGGCCGCCTCCGCCATGGCCATGGTCTCCGCGGCCAGCTCGGCCTCTGCTCTGTCTTGCGCTTCTCGCTTGAGCACCGCTTCCAGGCGAGCTTCACCGGCCGCGCCAGCCGCCTCTGCCGAGTTCCTGCCGGCCAGGATCGCGGAGGCACGGGCCTCGGTCGCCGACGCTTTCGCGCTGGCGGCGAAGGAGATCGCGGTGCGAGCGGACTTGATGGCCTGGTTGGCGGAGAAGTTCGCCGAGCGGGCGGCGACGCGGGCGGCGACTGCTGCCTGCTTCGCCTGGTCGGCCGAGGCCTGAGCGTTGCGAGCGGACGCCTCGGCCTGGTTCGCGAAGGCGTTCGCCTGCTCGGCGGAGGCGACGGCCCGAGTGGCCGCCTGCTGCGCCTTCCCCGCCCACTCCACCGCTTCCGTGGCGGCGTTGCGCGCCGTGGCCGCGGCTTCCTGAGCGCGGGCGGCATCCTCCTGAGCCTTGTCGGCGATCCTCGCGGCGGCGGCGATGGCACCCTGCATCGCCGCGACATGAGTGGCGAAGTCGTGGTCCAGCTGAGCGGTCTCGTACTGGACGGAGGCCATGAATTTCCGGCGCATCCAAGCGGGGCCCTCGAGAGCCGCCTGGGCATGGGCCTTGGTGTAGGGGCCCGCGGTCTGAAGGAGGGTCGCAATGGCTACCGCGTCGTCCTCCTGCTGCGCCTTCTCGAACGTGACGGCAAGGAACTTGTGCAGCGCCTCGGGTGTTCCCGTGTCCATCGCGGCGTTGGCGGCCTCGGTCACCGCGCGGCCGGGCTTCTGCGCCAGCAAACGCGCGACAATGACGCGGTTGTCTGCCCCCGCCGCCTGGATGGCACCGGTGCGGAGGAACGTCGTGGCAGCGCCGGGCTCCGTGCTCTTGAGCGCCTCGGCCGCGGCGAAGGCGACCTTCGAGGAAGAGATCCGGGCAAGGTGGACGGTGCTCTCCCGGTCGTCCTGCCGTTGGGCGATCTGCCGGTCGCTGTCGACCCAGGCGTGAACGTCCGCGTCCGTACCGGCCAGGGCGAACTGCGCCGCCTCCCGGGACCACACGCCGTGGGAGTCCATGACGGCGAGGGCCGCCTTGCGGCCCACGGCGGCGGCCGCTGTGAGGTTTCCGGCCCGCAGCGCGGATTCCGCCTGCGTGATGAGGTCCTTCGTCGCCTGGGACGCCTGTTCCACCTGGCTGCGTTTCGCCTCGGTCTCCGCCTTCCAGCGGAGGTCGGACTGTGCGAACAGGCGCATTTCCTCGATCGCCCGCTGCGTTTCGTGGTCCAGCCGCTGCAGTTCGGCCTCGCGCGCGCTCTTCTCCACAGCGATCGCCTCGACGACCGCTGCCGTGGCTTTGTCGGCGGCCTTGGTCGCCTCGTTGGCGAACTCGGTGGACTTGTTCGCGTAGTCCACCGCCTGGCCGGCGTAGGTGACGGCCCAGTCGCAGGCCTCAGCGGCCTTGATCGCGTGGGCGGCCGCGCTGTAGGCGGCGTTCCGGGCGTTGCGCGCGGCGGCCGAGGCCGCGCTCGCGAGAGCTTGCGCCGTCCCGGCGGCGTTGGTGGCGATCGCGGCGTTTGTGGTGGCGATCTGTGCCTGACGCGTGGCTTCCGCGGCCTCCGACTGAGCCACACCGGACGACTGCTCCGCGGACCTCCGAGCCGCCTCCGCCGTTGCGGCGGCCTGGCGTGCCGCGCCGGCGGCGTTGGCACCGATGTCGGCGCACTGCTGGGCGACGTTGGCGGCCTGCTCGGCCTGATCCGCCGTGGCCCGGGCCTTGGCGGCGACGTTCCGGGCGAAGACGGCGGCGTCCTTGGCCTTGCCGGAGAGCGCGGCGTCCTTGGAGGCGTCGATGGCCGCCCTGTACGCCATTGACGCGGCGGTGCCCGCAGCGGCTGCCGCCTGGCTCGCGGCCATCGCGGCGTTCGCGGCGCGATGCGAAGCCTGGATGGCCGCATGGGCGGCGTTGGTGGCCATCCGCGCCGCGTCGGACGCTCCTCTCGCGGCTACGGCCGCCTTGCGTGCCGCCTGAGCGGCCTTCACCACGTCGTTCTCCGCCAGGCGGGCCTCGGCCTCCGCGGCCTCTGCGGCTTCCTTGGCCTTGGCCGCGGCTTCCACGGCCCGGGCGGAGGCCTCTTCTGCCTGCTTCGTCTTCGCTTCGGCCGTCTTGCCCTCACGCTGGGCTACGGCGAGGAGCTCCTCGATCTTGGAGCGCTCCTGGTCCCGGGCGCGGGCGATGTGCTGGCCGGTGTCGAGGAACCACTCGATCTCGTGCTCCGTACCCGACAGCGCCCTGTTGGCGTACTTCTGCACCTCGGGGCCCGCCAGCATCAAGAGCTTGGAGGTCTCGACACGCAAGTCCTCCAGGCGGGCGGTGAACTGGCCCTCGGTGAGGAACTTCTCCATCACGGCGGGGGACCCGTCGGTGAGGGCGGCGTCACCCGCCTTGGTCACCGCCTTTCCGCTGGTGGCCATGACCGTGGCGGTGGCCACCCGGAGGTCCTCCACGTGGGCGGACGTGAAACCGCCCGCGAGGAACGCGGTGATGGCGGAGTCTCCACCGTTGAGCGCGGCGCTCGCCTCACGACGGGTCCCCTTGCCGGCCACCGCGAGACTGTTCAGGAGCGCGGCGCGCTTGTCCGCAGCGGTCTCGGACGCCAGTTTGACGGCGAGAAAGTGCTGCACATCGGCCTCGGACCCGGTCAGCGCGGCAGCGGCGGCAGCACGGACGGCCGGACCGCCCAGCACCCATGCCTTGACGACCTTGGCTCGGTCGGTGTCGGGCAGCAGGAAGGGGTCGTCCTGGGGAGGCACGGTGTCGGCCCATGCCGCCGTGGGATTGAGAACGAGGCTGGAAGCGGTGACGGCGGCGGTGGTGGCCGCGATGGCGCCGAGAATGCGCCGCCTGCTCCAGTAGGTTATGTCCATAACGGTCCTTTACTGTGAGCCCTTGGCGCACGGCGCGATGCGGCTTGGGCCAGGGCGGCAAGACGAGGGTCGCGATTCACTCATCGGAACGGGGGCGCATGACCAGGCGGAGTGGCGCGCATTCCGACCCCGAGTCGTGCGGACGGGTATGACCAGTCGCAAGATGATGCGTCATCAACACCCGTTTATCGGCACTACAGGCCCTCCGCTCATCGGTGGGGCTGGTCCGGCCGGTCGTCGGGTGGACAATCCCAGCACGAGGTGGGCGGTCAACTGCGAGGTGGTTCATCTGCAAGGCTGTTCAAGCGACTGGTAACTGCTGTCGCCGTAGACACCTGAAACGGCGCGGCGGCGATCCACCCCTCGGAATCAGCGTTGCGAGCGAAGAGGGCGGCACCGCGCCGCTTTCGGTGACATCCGGGCCGAGACGCGCAGTCGGCCCCTTCACCCCCAATGAAAGATGCTTTTTGCAGGCGTTGCCGCGGAGCACTTGGGCCTACGGGTATCGCCTCAGAACGACGCCACAGTATGACCCCGCACGTCCATGGCGAAGGACAATGCATGCCAGAAAAGGGACCGACCGCGCCACGGCAAAACGTGAGACGCCATCCTGCTGCGAATGGCCGAAGGTGATGGGCGCGAAATGGGTCCCCGGGCTTTCAACTCCGTTTCCGGCCTTGATTTTCACTCCGGGTCTGCGGTTAAGATCCCGTCGGAAGTGGGGGGCTTCCCAGGAGGGATCGCCAGTCTTTCGGCGTTTCCCTTGTTGGTTGGGCATGAGCCTTCGCATCCGTATGGAATTTTCCGGGGCAGTAACTGGAACCGAAGACTGGGGTAGGGATGAAGGCAGGCAAAAAGCTCGTCCGCACGGTGGCCGCGGCCACGGTCGGCGGAGTGCTGGCATGGCTGGCGATCACGGGCGCCAACGGTGCCGCCGCGGGAAGCGATGCCACGGACTCCACCGCGATGAAGGGCATCGCCGAGGAAGGCCCTGGCTACGGCATTGAGGACTTCGGTTACCCGAACGCCGACAAGATCCTCGCCGAGCAGAACATCACCCTCAAGCGGGGTGACGGCCACATCCTCCTCGCGGACTGCGCGAGCGCGACTGACCTCCTCGAGGTCTGGTCCCGCGCCAAGGACAAGATCTGCTTCAAGGTCACCGGCACGACCGGCTACCTGACCTTGCAGATCCCCTCCGTCTTCGCCGTCAAGGGCAACGACTACTCCGCCCAGGTCGACATGAAGGTCGGTGAGGAGGACAAGACGTGGGACGTGAACAAGAACTCCTGGACCGCCGTCGGTGAGAGCGCCGACGAGCAGGGCCGCGAGTTCATGCTCATGGAGATCCGGACCTCCAAGTAGTGCTCGTACCCCGTTGGCAGGGGTGAGCCGGGACCACCGCCAGGCATGGCGTCCGGCTCCGCGTCCGGCCGGCACTCGATCGCATCCCCATGCACCCGCTCACCGAAGGAAGACCATGCTCGCACCTCTTTTGCGCCCGGCGCGGATCACCGCGTTGCTCTCCGCCACGGCGATCACCGCAGGACTGATCTCGGCCGTCCCCGCCCTCGCGGTAGCCGGCCCCGAGGCTCCGGACCAGTTCACGAACAAGGCCGTAGTGAGGCTGGTCATCGGCGACGAGACCAACTCCCGTGGCTGCACGGGGGCCCTGCTCGACGACAACTGGATCATCACGGCCGCCAGCTGTTTCGCAAGCACCCCCGGCTCCCCGGTCCCGGCCGGCAAGCCGGCGATGAAGTCCCTCGTCACCCTGGGCGACGGCAGGGCCGTCGAGGTCGTCGACCTCGTACCCCGTACCGACCGCGACCTGGTCCTGGGCCGGCTGGCCAGCCCCGCCGCCGGTCTCCCGTGGGCCAGGATCGGCCAGAACGGTCCCGCAGTCGGCGCCGAACTCACCGCGATGGGGTTCGGACGTACGAAGACGGAGTGGGTACCCGACAAGCTCCACACGGGCACCTTCATCACCAACGCGTCCGCCGACGGCACCCTCACCCTCACCGGCAAGGGCACCGACGTCCTCTGCAAGGGTGACACCGGCGGTCCGCTCTTCGACGCGGCCGGCTGGCTCGTCGGTATCAACAGCCGTTCCTGGCAAGGTGGTTGCCTGGCCACTCCGGCCACCGAAACCCGGACCGGCGCCATTTCCGCGCGGGCCGACAACCTGCGGGTCTGGGCCGCGGAGGTCCGCTCGCTGACACCCGGCTGGAAGACCGAGGCCCTCGTCCAGGCGGGCACGTCCGTCTACCAGGGCATCAAACTGGCTGACAACTCCTGGACCGGCTTCACCGACGTCCAGTCCAAGGCCGCGAACGTCGGCGGCATCCGCACGGCCACCGCCGCCGGCATCGACGGCGAGACCCACGTGGTGGCGCTCGGCACCAACGGCCGCATCTACCACACCATCCGCAAGGCGGACGGCACATGGCTGCAGTTCGGTGACGTCGGCGGCGAAGCCGGCGTCCTTCTCAACGTCACCCAGGTGTCCGCCGTCGCCACCGGCACCGAGATGCAGCTGGTCGCGGTCTCCAACGGCAGGGTCTTCCACTCCGTGCGCCGCGCGGACGGCACCTGGGCCCCCTTCGGCGACGTCGCCGCCGTGAGCGGCCCGATCAGCGGTGTGACCTCGATCGCCACCGCCCACACCGAGGGGGCGCTCCAGGTCATCGCCGTCACCGGCGGCAAGGCCTACCACTCCCTGCGCGACACCACCGGCAACTGGACCGCCTGGGGCGACGTGGCCCAGGCCGCCGGCGCCACCGGGCCGGTCTCCTCCGTGGCCATGACCGGCTCGAGCAGCACCGTCCACGTCGTCCTCGCCACGGACAACGGCACCCGCCAGTACCACACCGCGCGCCTCGGCACCGGCAGCTGGAGCACCACAAAGGAGCTGACGGCCCACCTCGGCAACATCACCGTCACGTCGGTGGGCGCGGCCGGTGTCGACCGCAACGTCGAATTCGCCTTCACCACCAGCGACAACCGAGTCGTGCAGACCACCCGCAACACCGCCGGTGCCACGTTCACCAACCCGGTCACCGTGCCCACGATCCAGGGCATCGCGGCCACCCCGCTGGGCTCCATCGCCCTCGCCGGCACGACCTGACCCCCGAGCCGGCCCTCCACACCCGCCCGCCCGCCCCCTCCCCTTCGGGCGGGCGGGCGGCCCCAGTCGCGGCTGGGCAAACCCCGCTCCACCTCACCGCCAACAGTGACACCCATCCGGCCGGCGGAACGCGGGCCCGGGCCCTGGGACCCGGCCTGCTGCCCGCCGTGGCCTCTGGGGCGGGGGCTCATCCGTTGTCGGTCCGGGAGGGGCTGGCGGGGGTTTTCGACGGGTGGCCGGTGCGGCGGAGGGTGGCGGGTGTGGTGCCGTACCAGCGTTGCACTGCGCGGCGCAGGGCGCGGGCGTCGGCGTAGCCGCTTCGGGCGGCTATCGCGTCGAGGCTGAGGTCGGTGGTGTGGAGCAGGCGCGTGATGTGGTCTTGGCGCATGGTCTCGAGCTCTTTGCTCCACGTGGTGCCGTGTTCGGCGAGGGTGCGTTGGAGGGTTCGTGTGCTGATGGCCAGGCGCCGGGCGACCGTGGCCAGAGTGGGTGTGGTCTCGTCGTGCATGGAGGCGAGGGCGGTGCGGAACAGGTCGAGCCAGTTGCGGAGGGGGGTTGCTGCGGCGAGGGTCTGTTGGGCGTGTCTTCGAAGCACGGTGGACAGGCCGGGTTGAGTGCGTGGTGCGGGGGCGTTGAGGTCGGTGGCGAGGAAGGTGATCGAGCTGACGGGGGCTTCGAAGTCGATGGTGCGGGTGCCGTAGAGCTCGGTCAGGGCGTGGTGGTGGTGCGGGGCGGCGGCGGCGAGGGTGACGCGGACGGGGACGAGGTGGCGTTGCGCCGCTTCGCTGAGACGCCGCTGGTAGAGGCCGAGCGCGTAGGCACGGACGGCGCAAGCGGCGTCGTGGGTCAGATCGGCCTGGTTGATGTGGCTGAGGGTGATCTGCCGGCCGTCTTCGGCGATGCGGAGGGTGTCTGTGCCCGAGTCGGCGACGGTGGCGATGTAGGCGGCGGCGTCCTGGATCCCTTCGTGCGGGGTGGGCGCGGAGGTGATCAGGTAGTCCCAGACTCCGAGGGTGCCGATGGCCGACTGCCGTGCGAGGAGCAGGGAGAGCTCGGTCCAAGGGGTCTGGAGGGTCGTGAGTTCCGTGATGCGGATGCTCGTGGCCGCAGGGGTTCGGCAGAGGTCGTCGTTGAGGTGCTCGGGTGCCAGGCCGAGCAGGTGCGCGTACTGGTGGGGGGGTATGCCGAGCCGTCGTGCGGCGTTGACGTTCAGACGGGTGAGGGCCGAGGAGGTTGTCCCCTGGTGCGTATGCGAGACCACGGGGGCTGAGCATAGAGCAGCAGGCATTATCAGATCATCGACCGGAGACCGTCGCCTACCCTGCCAGGGCGACCTGGCCGCGCAGGAGAGGACGTCCGGCTCGTCTGGTTCGACTCCCGCGGAGGTGGACGTCGGGCCCTGTTGCCGGGCGACGGGCCGCGCGGAGGCGATCACCAGACGGCTGTACGCGTCGATGACGACCCGCACGTTCGCTGAGGACCGGCAGTTCCTCGACGAAGCGCCACCCGTGCGGTCGCGCCCGGGGATGAGGGTTCCGTACACCGCCACCAGCGGCGCCCGGTCGGGCAGCGGCAGGCACCATGGCCGGCCACCGCCGGGCCCGTTCCCACCGCGCTCCCGCACCACCCTCACCAGCTTCGCGAACCACTCGGTCCGCAAGCCCGTGAACGTCTCCGTCCCCACGAGCAAAACGGCCCACGCTGAGCCTTCCGCAACACCCTTCAGCCCAGCCCGCTGATGCGGGCCAGCCGGGTGAAGGAGTCCAGCAGGGCCGTCCGGTCGTACGTGGACGTGGTGACCAGCAGCTCGTCCGCTCCCGTGGTCCGCGCGACCTCGGCCAGCGCGGCGGCGACCTGCTCGGCGGTACCGGCGATGTGCCCGGCGAGGCCGCCCTCGAACAGCTCCCGTTCCCTCGGGGTCATCTCCAGCGCCGCGACCTCCTCGGCCGGGCGCAGCGGCGGGAAACTGCCCCGGGTCCGCGAGAGCGCGAGGGCCCAGGCCTCCGGCAGCAGCATCCGCCGGGCCTCCTCCTCGGTGGCGGCGACCGCGACCGTCCCCGAGACCACCACGTACGGCTCCGCCGCCCACGCGGACGGCCGGAACTCCTGCCGGTACCGGCGCACCGCCTCGGTGAGCCCGGCGCGGCCCCGGAGGTCTCCGACCACCACCGGGAGTCCGGCCCGGGCGGCGATGCCCGCGCCGTTCCCCGTGGCCAGCACGAAGGGCGGGATCCGCAGCCCCTCCGCCGGGCGGGCGTGCACCTCGGGGTGGACCCGCTGGCTGCCGTCGATCCACCCCAGCAGCTCGGCCAGCTGCTCCTCGAAGCGGTCGGCATCGGCGGTGTCGCGGCCCAGGGCCCGCCGGATCCCGCCGGTGAAGCCGACGGAGCGGCCGAGCCCCATGTCGATCCGGCCGGGGAACAGGGCTTCCAGGACCCCGAACTGCTCGGCGACCACCAGCGGCTGGTGGTTGGGCAGCATCACCCCGCCGGTTCCGACCCGGATCCGCCGGGTGGCGGCGGCCACGGCGGCGGCCAGCACGGTGGGCGCTGAGCCCGCGACCCCGGGCACGCTGTGGTGCTCCGACACCCAGAAGCGGTGGTAGCCCAGCTCGTCCGCCGCGCGGGCCAGCTCCACGGTGTCCCGCAGGGCCTCCGGGGCGGTGTGCCCCTCGCGGGTGCGGGACCGGTCGAGTATCGAGACTTTTCGGATCACAGAGGTCTCAACGCCCGGCGGCGGAGGGCATTCCCGCCGGTGGGCCCACCGGTGAGCCCGCCGGTGCGCTGGCCGGTGCGCTGTCGGAGGCGGGACCTAGGCTGCGTACATGACCAAGACCGCATCCCGTCGGCCGCTGGCCGTCTTCGACATCGACAACACCCTCGCGGACACGAGTCACCGCCAGCACTTCCTGGAGGGCCGACCCCGCGACTGGGCGGGCTTCTTCGGCGCGGCCCCCGCCGATCCGCCGCTCGCCCGTGGCGTGGCGCTGGCGGTGGAGAGCGCGGCCGACTGCGAGGTGGTGTACCTGACCGGCAGGCCCGAGCGCTACCGGGCCGACACCGCCGACTGGCTGTCCCGGCACGGGCTGCCCGAGGGCCGGGTGTGGATGCGCGGCGACCGGGACCGGCGTCCGGCCCGGCTGACCAAGCTGGACGTGCTCAGGCGCATCGCCCGCGACCGGGAGGTGCGGGTGCTCGTCGACGACGACGAACTCGTCTGCGACGCCGCCCGGGCGGCCGGATTCCGGGTACTGCTGGCGGACTGGGCCGCGGACGCGCCGGAACTCAAGCAGGCGCAGGAGGGCGAGGGCCGCACCTGACCGCCTCCTCGTCCGCGGCCCCAGCCCCGGCCTCAGCCCTCGCCGTCGAGGCGGAAGCCCACCTTCAGCCCGACCTGGTAGTGCGCGATCTCACCGTTCTCGATGTGCCCGCGCATCTGCGTGACCTCGAACCAGTCCAGATTGTGCAGGGTCTGCCCCGCACGGGCGATCCCGTTCCGGATGGCCTGATCGATGCCCTCGTGGGAGGTGCCGACGATCTCGGTCACCCGGTAGGTGTGGTTGGACATGGGGTCTCCCGCCAGTCGTCGCTGTTGCCTTGTTCCAAGGTGCCCCAGTAAGGCCGGGTCCGCGAACTTTGCGGGAACAATCCCGGGTGAAAGAGGGTTGACCCGGCCATTGGTCTATGCCAATTTCAAGCCATCTGAGATCCGTCCCCAGAAGGTGGCCCCGTGAAGATGCGCTTCCTCGCCGTGTGCACGGCCCTCGTGGCCGCCACCGCCCTCACCGGCTGCGGCCGGTCGGCGGGATCCGACGGAGGCGCCGACCGGGTGACGCTGTGGCTGATGCGGGGCAGCGCCTCCGAGGACTTCATCGCCAGGTTCACCGCCGACTTCGAGAAGCGGCACCCCGGAACCGACCTCGACGTGCGGATCCAGGAGTGGAAGGGGATCGGCGACAAGGTCAACGCCGTCCTCGGCGGAAAGGCCGCGGACGGCGCCGACGTCATCGAGGTCGGCAACACCCAGGTCGCCCAGTACGTCGAGACCGGCGGCGTCTCGGAGGTGACCCTCGAAGGCCTGCGCGCGTGGGGCAGCAAGGACTGGCTCAAGGGCCTCTCGGATCCGGGAAGCGTCAACGGGGCCCAGTACGGAGTGCCCTGGTACGCCGCCAACCGGGTGGTGATCTACCACAAGGACCTGTTCGCGGGTGCCGGGATCAAGACCCCGCCCAGGAACCGCCAGGAGTGGATCGCCGCCACCCAGAAGCTCGACAAGGGCGAGCAGCAGGGCATCTACCTGCCCGGCCAGAACTGGTACGTGCTCGCCGGGTTCGTCTGGGACGAGGGCGGCGAACTCGCCGTCGAGACCGGCGGCCAGTGGGTCGGCGGCCTCGACGACGACAAGGCCCTGGCCGCGATGGACTTCTACAAGCAGCTCCAGGCCCTCGGTGACGGCCCCAAGTCCGCCGACGAGGAGACGCCGCCGCAGTACGAGGTCTTCGCCCGCGGCCAGGTCGCCCAGATCATCGCCACGCCCGGGCAGGCGGCCCAGATCGAGGCCGCCAACCCCGCGCTCAGGGGCAAGCTGGGGTTCTTCCCCATCCCCGGCAAGACCTCCGAGAAGGCGGGCGCCGTCCTGACCGGCGGCTCCGACCTGATCATCCCGGAGAAGACCCGCAACCGGGCCCGTGCCGTGGACGTGATCACCGCCCTGGTCAGCGAGAAGTGGCAGACCGAACTCGCCCGCACCATGAGCTACGTCCCCAACAAGACCACCCTCGCGCGCGTGGTGGAGGGCAACGACGGCGCGGCCGCCATGGCGCCCGGCGCCGCCCAGGGCCGGGCCACGCCGAAGTCCGCGCGCTGGGCCGAGGTCGAGGCCAAGAACCCGATCAAGCCGTACATGACGGCCGTGCTCACCGGCCAGGACCCCCGGCAGGCGGCGAAGACGGCCTCGGACACCCTCGGCCGGGTCCTCAGTTCCGACCGCTGAGCCGTCTGAGCCGTCCGGGGCAGCCGGCGCGGGATCCGGCCGTGGCTCCGGGCCGGGGACCCGGCCGCCGAGTCGTCCTCCGGCTCACCCGCCGAGTTCAGCCCCCGCACATCCGGGTGCCGCTGTGTGGTCACGCCGAATCCAGCCGGTCACGGAAGAAGTAGAGGAGCCGGGCCCGCCACCCGCGGCCCGGCTCCCCGTGCCCGGACCAGGAGCAGCCATGACCATCGCCCCCCTGTCCCCGTCCCCCCACGCACACCGGGCCCCGGCCGAAGCCGCCCCCGCCGTCCCCGCCGCCCCCGGCTACACCGTCCGCCTCGCCCGCAACGAGGACGAGGTCCGGGCCGTCCAGCGGCTGCGCCACCAGGTCTTCGCCGGAGAGTTCGGCGCCCGCCTCGACGGCCCGGAGCCCGGCCTGGACGCCGACGCCTTCGACGCGTACTGCGACCACCTCCTGGTCCTCGACGAGGAGACCGGACAGGTCGTCGGAACCTACCGGCTGCTGCCCCCGGAGCGCGCCGCCGTCGCCGGACGCCTCTATTCCGAGAGCGAGTTCGACCTCTCGGCCCTCGCCCCGATCCGCCCCGACCTGGTCGAGGTCGGCCGCTCCTGCGTGCACCCCGATCACCGCAACGGCGCCGTCATCGCCCTGATCTGGGCCGGACTGGCCCGCTACATGGAGCGCACCGGCCACAACTGGCTCGCCGGCTGCTGCTCGATCCCGCTCGCCGACGGCGGGGTGCTGGCCGCCGCCACCCGAGAGGCCGTCCTCGCCCGCAACCTCGCCCCGCAGGAGTACCGCGTCACCCCGCACCTGCCGTGGAGCCCCGAGGGCATCGCCGTCCCCGGGCGCACGGAACTGCCGCCCCTGCTGCGCGGCTACCTCCGCCTCGGCGCCTGGGTCTGCGGGGAGCCCGCCCTGGACGCCGGGTTCGGCTGCGCCGACCTGTACGTGCTGCTCTCCCTGCGCCGGACCAACCCGCGCTACCTGAACCACTTCCTCTCCCTCACGCCGGGCGCATGAGCGGCTGGCTGCCCACCTCGCCCTGCACCCCGCAGGCATGCGCCGGGCACCCGGGGAAGACCGCGAGCGCGGCCCGCGCGGCGTTCCGGATCGCCACCGCCCTCGCCCTGGTCCTGCTCGCCGTCACCGCCGCACCGCCGGTCCGGCTCCTGCCCGCCGGGCCCCGGCGCGCCCTGATCCGGACCTGGGCCGCCGCGCTGGTGCGGTCGATGGGCGTACGGCTCACCGTACGCGGCACCGCGGGTCCGGAAGGGGCGCCGGAGGGCCGCCTGATCGTCGCCAACCACATCTCCTGGCTGGACGTCCCGCTCGTCGCCGCCGTCCTGCCCGGCCGGATGCTGGCCAAGAGCGAGATCGGCGGCTGGCCGGTGCTGGGCCGGCTCGCCGCCCGGGCGGGCACCCTGTTCATCGAACGCGACCGGATCCGGGCGCTTCCCCGTACCGTCGAGGCCCTGGCCGGGGCGCTGCGGGCGGGGGACCGGGTCACCGTCTTCCCCGAGGGCTCCACCTGGTGCGGCCGCGCCCAGGGTCCCTTTAGGCGGGCCGCGTTCCAGTCGGCGCTGGACGCGCGGGTCCCCGTACAGCCGGTGCGGATCGCGTACCGGCTGGCGGACGGGGAGCCCGCCGGGGCGCCCGCCTTCGTGGGGGAGGACCCGCTGACGGCCTCCCTGTGGCGGATCGCCCGGGCGCGCGGGATACGGGCCGAGGTGCGGCTGCTGCCCCGCATCCCGCCGGGGCGCCACGCCGGCCGGCGGGACCTGGCGGAGGCGGCCCGGCGGGCCGTCCTCGGCGACGCCGCGCGGGAGGTGCCGCCGCCGGCGGGCGTACCCGTCCGGCGGCGGCCCGGCAGGGCGCCGGATCAGCCCCCGGCCACCGACAGGGACAGCGCGAAGCGGCCCGCCGCGTCCGTCCACCAGTGCGTCATCTCCAGCCCGGCGCCGGCCAGTTCCTTGCGCACGCCGTCCTGACGGAACTTCGCGGAGATCTCCGTCAGGATGTCCTCGCCCGCCTCGAACGGCACCAGCAGGTCCAGGGCCCGCACCTTGACCGTGACCGCCCGCCGGGCCCGCAGCCGCATCTCGATCCACTCGTGCTGCCGGTTCCACACCGCCACGTGGTCGAAATCGGCGGTGTGGAAGTCCGCCCCCAGCTCCCGGTCGATCACCGCCAGGACGTTCTTGTTGAACTCCGCCGTCACGCCCCGCGCGTCGTCGTACGCGGCCACGAGCACGGCCTCGTCCTTCACCAGATCGGTGCCCAGCAGCAGCGCGTCACCGGGCGAGAGCATCGCCCGTACGGACTCCAGGAACGCCGCCCGCTCCGGCGGCAGCAGATTGCCGATCGTGCCGCCCAGGAACACCACCAGCCGGGGCCCCGGGGAGTCCGGCAGGTGCAGGGGCTGCGTGAAGTCGGCCAGCAGCGCGTGCACCTCCAGCCCCGGATGCTGCGCCGGCAGCAGCTCGCCGGCGCCGGTCAGCGCGCTCTCGCTCACGTCCACCGGCACGTACGTCCGCAGCGCGGGCATCACCTCGATCAGGTGCCGGGTCTTCTCCGAGGAGCCCGAGCCCAGCTCCACCAGGGTGCGCGCACCGCTCACCGCCGCGATCTCCACCGCCCGCTCCAGCAGGATCTCCCGCTCGGCGCGGGTCGGGTAGTACTCGGGCAACCGGGTGATCTCCTCGAAGAGTTCACTGCCCCGGGCGTCGTAGAACCACTTCGGCGGCAGCTCCTTCGGGGAGCGGGTCAGGCCGTTCAGCACGTCGGCGCGCAGCGCCTTGTCGGCGGCGTGCTCGTCGAGGGTGCGGGTGATCCGGAAATCGTTCACGGAGAGGTCTCCTTGAGGGGGGTCAGGGCGACCCGCGTGCGGGTGGCGGTCAGCAGGGTGCGGTCGGGCACCTCGCTCCAGCGGGCGTCGTCGTCATGGGGCTCGGACGCCACGACCACGCGCCCCGCGGCCGGGTCGGCCAGGTACCACAGGGAGTCGCCCCAGGCCGTCGCGGCGATGGTCGTGCCGTCGGTCAGCAGCAGGTTCAGCCGCGAGCCGGGAGCCGCCGAGGACAGTTCGCGGACCGGCTCCGCCAGGGCCGTGCCCATGTCGTCGCCCTGCCGCAGCCGGTGCAGCACCAGCGCCCAGACCAGCGCCGAATCGGTGCGCGCCGCCAGCTGGAGCAGGTCCCGCGGCGGCAGGCCGGCGGCGAGCGCGGCCGCCGCGTCGGGCCAGTCCCGCACCGCACCGTTGTGGCTGAACAGCCACGGCCCCGACGCGAAGGGGGCCGCGGCGGCCTCCCCGTCCGCCCCCGGGAGCGTGGCGTCGCGTACGGCGGCCAGGAACGCACCGCTGCGCACGACGCGGGTGAGGTCGGCGAAGGTCAGGTCGCTCCAGACGGGCCCGGCCCGGCGGTAGCGGGCCGGGACCGGATCGCCCTCGGCGTACCAGCCGACGCCGAAGCCGTCCGCGTTGACCGTGCCGGACCGCTGGCGGCGCGGCTGCCAGGACTGGCGGACCAGGGAGTGCTCCGGCTCGCTCAGCAGTCGCTCCAGGGCCACCGGGGGGCCGAGGTAGGCGAGGTGGCGGCACATCAGACGTCCCTCGCGGTGCGGAAGCCGGAGAAGATCTGCCGGCGCACGGGCAGGTCCCAGTTGCGGAAGGTGCCCCGGCAGGCCACCGGGTCCACGGCGAAGGAGCCGCCGCGCAGCACCTTGTGCGCCGGACCGAAGAACACCTCCGAGTACTCCCGGTAGGGGAAGGCGCGGAATCCCGGGTAGGGCAGGAAGTCCGAGGCCGTCCACTCCCACACGTCGCCGATCAGCTGCCGCACCCCGAGCGGGGAGGCCCCGGCCGGGTAGCCGCCCGCCGGGGCGGGGCGCAGGTGGCGCTGGCCCAGGTTGGCGTGCGCGGGAGTCGGGTCGGCGTCGCCCCAGGGGTAGCGGCGGGAGCGGCCGGTGGCCGGGTCGTGCCGGGCGGCCTTCTCCCACTCCGCCTCGCTGGGCAGCCTGCGGCCGGCCCAGCGGGCGTACGCGTCCGCCTCGTACCAGCTCACGTGCAGAACCGGTTCTTCATCGGGTACCGGCTCGGTCACCCCGAAGCGGCGGCGCAGCCACTGGCCGCCCTCGCGGTGCCAGAACAGGGGCGCCCCGATGTCGTGCGCACGGATCTGCTCCCACCCCTCGGCGGCCCACCAGCGGCGCTCCCGGTAGCCGCCGTCCGCGATGAAGGCCTGGTAGGCGGCGTTGGTCACGGGCACCGTGTCGATCCAGAAGGAGGCCACCTCCCGGACGTGCGCGGGCCGTTCGTTGTCCAGTGCCCAGGGCTCGGCGGAGGTGCCCATGGTGAAGGGGCCGCCGGGAACGAGCACTTCCGCCGCCGGCGGCGGCGGCCCTTGCGGCGGCTCCGGGTCCGGCGCGGTCAGTACCGGGGCACCGGCCCGCAGCTGGTGGGTGATCAGCATCGTCTCGTCGTGCTGCTGTTCGTGCTGGGCGATCATCCCGAAGACGAACCCCTCGTCGAGCAGGGCCGTACCCTCCAGCGGAGTGCGCTCCAGCAGGGCGAAGACGCGGCCGCGCACCTCGGCCGCGTACCGCCGGGCCGCCTCGGGGCCCAGCAGGGGCAGCTTCGGCCGCTCGGAGCGGGGGTGTTCGAAAGCGTCGTACAGGGAGTCGATCTCGGGGTGCATGGACTCGCGGCCGGCCACGTGGCGCAGCAGCCACAGCTCCTCCTGGTTCCCGATGTGCGCCAGGTCCCAGACCAGGGGCGACATCAGGGGGGAATGCTGCGCCGTCAGGTCCCGGTCGCTCACCACGTCGGTCAGCGCGGCGGTACGGGCCCGGGCGGCGGTCAGGGCGGTCACGGCGCGCTCGCGCAGCCGTTCCGGGTGGATCTCGGGTCGGGTCTCGGTGGTCACGGGCGCGGTCCCTTCGCGGCGGGCGGCCGTCGCCGGTGTTCCCCGGCGCGGGCGGTGACATCGGCGTGGCCGGATCCGGCCCCGGCTACGGCTCCGGTTCTGGTTCCGGCCCCGCTTCCGGGGCCGGCTTCGGCGTCGTCGGCGGGGCAGCGGCCGCGCCGTACGTAGCGCTCCGCGAACTCCCCCACCGCGTCCCGGACCTCCGTGTCCGCCCCGAGCCTCGGCAGTGCCTCGACCGCCGCCCGGAAGCAGACGAGCGCGGCCGTACGCAGCTGCGGATCGGCCGGCCCCGACCGGGCGGCGGTCCGCCACAGGGGATTGCGCGGCGCGCACCGCGGCCCGTAGGCGTCGGCCAGCGCCTTCACCGCCCGGTAGGCGGTCTCCGAGGCCTCCGGGTCGTCGAAGAGCGCGTGTACCAGCGCCACCGGGACCAGCCAGCCGTTCTCGCCCGGCTGGGCGTCGATCATCCGCAGCTCCAGGTGGCCGCGCGGCCGGACCGGCGGGAAGAGGGTGCTGAGGTGGTACTCCAGGTCCTCGGCGGTGGGCCGCCGCCCGCCGTCCGTACGGATCCAGTCGCGGAAGCGCAGCCCGCTCGGCACCGTCCAGGGGCCGTCGCCCGGCGACCGCACGCACATCACCTCGGTGTCCAGCGCGTGCCGGACCCAGCCGGCGCGGGGCTCGGCGTCCAGGGGCGGGGCGAGTGCCCGCCGCGGGTCGATGTCGCTCCAGATCCCCTGCCGGGCGCACCGCCAGCCCCGGTACGGGCCCTCGCGGCCGGGGGAGTTGGCGAACACGGCCACCAGCACGGCGCCCAGCAGGTGGGCGAGCCGCCAGCGGCGGCCGTACCCGAGCGGACCCGGTTCCTCGTGGCCGGCGTCCACGCAGACCTGCACGGAGGCGGAGGAGCGCATCATGGCGCGCCCGGCGGGGCCGGTGCGGTCGAAGTAGGTCTCCATCGCGTCGTAGCGCGGGCTGGTCAGCAGGCGCTCGAGCGGCCCCCGGGGGTCCTGGCCGAGGCCGCGGAGGGCGAGGCCCTGGCCGCGCAGGGCGCCGCGCACGGCGGTGAGGTCGGCCCGCAGGCCGTCCAGGCAGGCGGTGAGGGAGCCGGCGGGGGCCGAGCTGAGCTCCAGCTGGCCGCCCGGTTCGACGGTGAGCCGGGAGGTGAGGGGCAGCGCGCCGGCGGCCGCGTGGGCGGCGGTCAGCCTCTCGGGAGTCAGCGGCAGCCAGGGGCGCTCGGTGTCCACGACGAGCCATTCCAGCTCGGCGCCGAGGAGGCGGGGCGGGCCGGTCTTGAAGCAGATGCCGTGGACGAGGTCCTCGGCGGCCGCCTCGGTCAGGGGGTTCTGCTCGGTGTTCTGGGCGAATGGAGCGGGGGAGTCCTCGGGCATGGCCGGAACCTCGTCTCCTGTCGTCGGCCGTGATGTCACCCGTGCCTACCCGTCATCGGAGCGCTAATTCCTTTGCCGCCCCGGGCCCTGCGCCCCACGATGGGGGCGTGAGCGGCAGATTGCGTGAGATCGCGCGGGAGAACGCGTTGATCGTGGCGTCCGGGGAGTACCGGACGCGGTCGGGGCGGCCGGTCTCCCTCGCCGCCGACCTGGCGGAAGCCAAGGCCGGAACCAGAATATATGGGCCGAAACAGGTCATCCCAGGCGAGGAGTCCGTTGGGGGCGGCCACCCGACGGTCTTCGAGGTCACGGGGGAGAGCAGCACGGTCGCGGCGCGCCGCCTCGCGGCGGAGGGCCGCGTGGCCGTCCTGAACTTCGCCTCGGCCCGCAATCCCGGGGGTGGATACGTCAGGGGGGCCAAGGCCCAGGAGGAGGCCCTGTGCCGCGCCTCGGCCCTCTACGAGACCCTGCTGGAGGCCCCGGAGTACTACGAGGTCCACCGCGCGGGAAAGAGCACCATCTACACCGACCGGGTGATTCACTCCCCCGGGGTGCCGGTCTTCCGCGACGACCGGGGCGAACTGCTCGACACCCCGTTCCGCGCCGGATTCCTCACCTCCCCGGCCCCGAACGCGGGCACCATCCGCCGCCAGGAGCCGGAGCGCGCCCATGAGATCCCGGCGGCCCTGGCCCGGCGGGCCGGACTGGTCCTGGAGGTGGCAGCGCTGCACGGGTACCGGCGGCTGGTGCTGGGCGCGTGGGGGTGCGGGGTGTTCCGGAACGATCCGGAGCAGGTGGCGGAGGTCTTCCGGGCGGCGTTGACCGGCCGCTTCGCGGGCGCCTTCGAGCGGGTGGTGTTCGGCGTCCTGGACCGGGACCCCCGCACCCGTGAGGCCTTCGCCGCGGCCTTCGCCGGCTGCTGAGCCGCGACGGCCCGACGGGGGCGCCGGTGTCCGGTCCTTCGGCGAGGCGCGGGCGGGCTGACCCGTCCGGGCGACGCGGAGCCGTACGCGCCGCCGCGCCGGCCTCGCCGGCCTGGTGGCGCCGGCCGGCGCACACCGCCGGGCGGGCGCTACTGCCAGCCGTACCGGTCGCGCAGGCGGTCCACCACCAGGCGGAAGCGCGGCAGGTCCAGCGCGCACGCCTCGCGCCGCATCCCCGACTCGTGCACCCGCAGCACCCGGTCCAGGTCCACCCAGGACTCCCGCCCGGCGCCGTCCCAGGGTCCGGAGCCGATCGGCACCCACTCGCGGTCGAAGTCGTGCCGCTTGCTGCTGAGCTGGACCGCGAGCAGTGTCGCCCCGCCCTCCTCCCGCGCGACCACCAGCACCGGGCGGTCCTTGCCCCGCCCGTCGTTCTCCTCGAAGGGCACCCAGGTCCACACGATCTCACCCGGGTCGGGGTCCCCGTCCGGGTCGGGGGCGTACTCCGTCCGGACCGGGCCGATGGCGCGCGGGTCGGCCTCGGCGGTGGCGGTGAGGCCGCCCCGGCCGGGCTGCTCGAGGTGGCCGCTGCCGTGCTGCGAAAGTGCCGTCATGCGGGCGAGGTTAGTGGTTCCCGCAGACCACGGGCCCTCACCGCGTCCGGGGGAGGGGTGGCGGCCGCCGCACCGGTCCGGGGCCGCGGAGCCTCCAGGCCCGGGCGGTGCGGTACGCGGGGGTGGGCGAGCCGCCGCCAACTGCCGCGCGGGCGCCGGGAACCGGGGAACTCCTCCCGCCCGCGGGGCGTCTCCTTCCATGAGAAGACGATCACTGGGTGTGCGGGAGCGGCGGAATGGCGATCACGCTGGCGGAGGAAGTCGTTCTGCTGTCCCTGGACGACGAGTCCGGCTCGGCGCAGCAGCGGCAGTCGGCCGGCTGGGCCGTGGCGGGCGGGCTGCTGCTCGAACTGGTCCTGGCGGGAAAGGTCTCGGTCGCCGGCAAGCACCTCGAGCTGACGGACGGCGCCCCGACCGGGGAGCCGCTGCTGGACAGCCGTACGGAACTGATCGGGACCTGGCTGCGGCAGCGCGCCAGGCACCGTGTGTCGGAATGGCTGACGAAGGACCAGCCCAAGGCCGTCGCGGCGGCGGTGGCGCGCCTCTGCGAGCGCGGGGTGGTCGCGGAGGAGAAGCGGAAGGTGCTCGGGGTGTTCCCGGTGCGCCGCTACCCGGAGGCCGACGGGACGGTCGAGCGCGAGGTACGCGACCGGCTCCGCGCCGTCGTGCTGGACGGCGCCGAGCCCGACACCCGCACGGCCGGCCTCATCGCCCTGATCCACTCCACCAAGCTGCACGGCCTGGCCTTCCCCGACGCCCCGCGCAAGCCGGTGGCCGCGCGGACGGCGGAGATAGCCGAAGGCCAGTGGGCGGCCGAGAGCGTGCGCGCCGCCATTCGCGACACCCAGGCGGCCATGGCCGCGATCACGGTGGTGACGGCGAGCACGATCCTCCTCTGAGGCCGCCCTGGCACCCGCCGCCGGCCGGAGGCGGTGCGCCCGCGGCAGCGCGGCCCGCTGCCGGGCGGACGCCGCCGGCCGGCGCCGGGCCGGCGGTCGTGAGGTCCTGCCCGGGGCGCCGGTGCCTCCCGTCACGGCGGGGCACCCGTCACCGGCGCAGCTCGGTACGCGCGCACCGCGTCGTCCATGTCCCCGTGTCCGCGTGTCCGTCGTCGCCGCCCGGTGCGGCGCACGTCCCGGACGTGCCCCGCACCGCGGCCCCGGCCCCGGCCCGGGCGCCGACGAGGCCGGCCGCGGCCTGACCCGCCTGCCCCGCCCCACGAGGGCGCCCGCACCCCGCCCGGCCAGGGCGAGGGCCACCCCGTCCACCGTTGACACGCACCGACGCCGCGGCGGAGACTGCGGGCGCGCCCCACCGGGCGTGCCCGGGGGCGTGTCCCGGTGCCCACTCCGGCACCGGCCCGCCGCCGACCGTACGGAGCCGCCCAGGAGAGCCGCCATGAGCATCCGCACCGTCCGCGACGTCTACGTCGTCGACGCCGTCCGCACCCCGATCGGCAAGTTCGGCGGAGCCCTGGCCGGGGTCCGCCCCGACGACCTCGCGGCGCACGTCGTGCGCGCGCTGGTGGACCGTACTCCCGAACTCGACCCCGCCCGCATCGACGACGTCGTCTTCGGTGACGCCAACGGGGCCGGCGAGGACAACCGTGACGTCGCCCGCATGGCGGTGCTGCTGGCCGGCCTGCCGGTGACGGTCCCCGGGGTGACCGTCAACCGCCTGTGCGGCTCCGGCCTCGAAGCCGTGATCCAGGCGGCCCGGGCCATCGCCCTCGGTGACGCCTCCATCGCCATCGCCGGCGGTGTCGAGTCGATGTCCCGCGCCCCCTGGGTGGTGGAGAAGCCCGAGCGCGCGTTCCCCGCCGGACACCAGCAGATGTGGTCCACCACCCTCGGCTGGCGGATGACCAATCCCCGGATGCCCGCCGAGTGGACCGCCTCCCTCGGTGAGGGCGCCGAACTCGTCGCCGAGAAGCACGGCATCACCCGCGAGGCCCAGGACGCCTTCGCCCTGGAAAGCCACCGCAAGGCCGCGGCCGCCTGGGCCGGCGGGCTGTACGGCGACGAGGTCGTCCCCTACCCCGGCGCGGACCTCCCCCGCGACGAGTGCATCCGCGAGGGCTCCACCCCCGAGGCCCTCGCCCGCCTCAAGCCGGCCTTCCGGACGGACGGTACGGGCACCGTCACCGCCGCCAACGCCTCCCCCCTCAACGACGGCGCCGCGGCCCTGCTGCTCACCGACGAGGACGGCCTGGCGGCCACGGGCCGCGAGCCGCTGGCCCGGATCAGCGCCTCCGCCGTCACCGGCATCGAGCCGCAGCTCTTCGGCCTCGGCCCGGTCGACGCCGTGGAGCGGGCCCTCGCCAAGGCGGGCCGTTCCCTCCCGGACCTGACGGCGTTCGAGCTCAACGAGGCCTTCGCCGCCCAGGCGCTGGGCTGCCTCGCCGCCTGGCCGGAGCTGGACCCGGCGGTGGTCAACCCGCGTGGCGGCGCCATCGCCATCGGCCACCCCCTCGGTGCTTCGGGTGCCCGGCTGGCGGGTTCGGTGGCGCACCAGCTGGCTGCGGCCGGTTCGGGCACCGGGATGGCGGCGCTGTGCATCGGCGTGGGCCAGGGCATCGCCCTCGTCCTGGAGCGCTGAGCCCCCGGGCCGGGAGAGCCTGTCGATCATTTCCGGTCAGGTGGTGCCCTCAACTGCCCAATAACTGAACAGAGATGCTGCCTCCGGTCTGGCACGATGGCGCCTGCTGCCGCCCACCGCCCCGCCCGCCCATCCCCACCCGGAGGCCCCGCGCCATGCCGCTGCTCGACCCGACCCTCTGGCAGGACGGACCCACACTCACCGGCGGTACCGGCCCGGTCGTCGAACCGGCGACCGGCCGAACCCTCGCCACCCTCGGCCTCGCCGCCCCCGCCGACGTCGCCGAGGCAGCCCTGCGGGCCCGGGCCGCGCAGCGGGACTGGGAGCGGGCGACCCACCTGGAGCGGGCGGCCGTACTGCGCCGTGCCGGGGACCTGTTCGCGGCCCACGCCGACGAGCTGCGCGAGTGGCTGGTCCGGGAGTCGGGCTCCCTGCCGGGCAAGGCGGACTTCGAACTGCACGTCGCCGCCCAGGAGTGCTACGAGGCCGCCGCGCTGGCCTCGCGCCCGGCCGGCCAGGTGCTGCAGAGCGAGGCGCCGCGCCTCTCCTTCACCCGCCGCGTCCCGGCCGGGGTGGTCGGCGTCATCGCCCCGTTCAACGCCCCGCTGATCCTCTCCATCCGCTCCGTCGCCCCCGCCCTCGCGCTCGGCAACGCGGTCCTCCTCAAGCCGGACCGCCGCACCGCCGTCAGCGGCGGCCTGGCCCTGGCCGCCGTCCTCGCGGAGGCCGGACTGCCGGCCGGGCTGCTGCACGTACTGCCCGGCGGGGCCGGGACGGGTGCCGCGGTGGTCGCCGATCCGCTCGTGCGCGTGATCTCCTTCACCGGGTCCACCGCCGCCGGCCGGGCCGTCGGCGAGCTGGCGGGCCGTCACCTCAAGCGCGCACACCTCGAGTTGGGCGGCAACTCGGCCCTCGTCGTACTGGCCGACGCCGACGTCGAGGCCGCCGTCGCACAGGCCTCCTGGGGCTCCTTCTTCCACCAGGGCCAGATATGCATGACCGCCGGCCGCCACCTCGTCCACACCTCGCTGTACGACGAGTACGTGGAGCGGCTCGCGGCCCGTGCCGAGGCCCTCGCCGTCGGTGACCCCTTCCGCGAGCCCGTCCACCTGGGCCCGCTGATCGACCGGACCCAGCTGGAGCGGGTCCACGGCCTGGTCGAGGCCAGCGTCGGGCAGGGCGCCAAGCTGCTCGCCGGCGGCACGCACCAGGACCTCTTCTACCGGCCGACCGTGCTGGCGGGCGTGGCCGACGACACCCCCGCCTACGCCGAGGAGGTCTTCGGGCCCGTGGCGCCCGTACGCTCCTTCTCGACGGAGGAGGAGGCGGTGGAGCTGGCCTCGGCGGGCCCGTACGGGCTCTCCCTGGGCATCGTCACGGCCGACGCGGCGCACGGCCTGGACCTGGCGCGGCGCATACCGACCGGGATCGCGCACATCAACGACCAGACCGTGAACGACGAGGCGGTGGCCCCCTTCGGCGGGGTCGGCGCCTCGGGTACGGGAGCCCGGTTCGGCGGGGAGGCGAACCTGGACGCCTTCACCGAACTGCGCTGGACCACGGCCCGCCCCACCCCGCCCGGCCACCCCTTCTGACGGGATCCGGCAGGGGGCCAGGCGGCTGGCCGGCCCTGCCCGGCCCTGCCCGTCCCGCCCGCCAGGAATGCGGAAGGGCGCACGTTCGTTCCTTGAGGACATCCCGCACACAGGAGGTCTGGACACCGTGGCTACTGTCGAGCTCACCAAGGAGAACTTCGACGAGACGGTCAGCGAGAACCCGTTCGTGCTGATCGACTTCTGGGCGGGCTGGTGCCGCCCCTGCCTCCAGTTCGCCCCTGTCTACGAGAAGGCCGCCGAGGCCAACCCCGACCTCCTCTTCGCCAAGGTGGACACCGAGGCCCAGCAGGAGCTGGCCGCCGCCTTCCAGATCACCTCGATCCCGACGCTGATGATCGTCCGGGACCAGGTGGCGGTCTTCGCGCAGCCCGGAGCCCTCCCGGAGGCCGCCCTCAGCGATCTCATCGGCCAGGCCCGCGCCCTCGACATGGACGAGGTCCGGGCCCAGATCGCCGCCTCCCGGCCGAAGGAGGGGCCCGCGGCGTAACCGGGGGCCCCGGCACGCCGCAGGCCCGGGATTGCCGCACGCCGCCCCGGCACTGCGGTGACACTGGACCGCATGACCGAAGCCGTGGAGTACGACGTCGTGGTGCTCGGCGGGGGCCCGGCCGGCGAGAACATCGTCGACCGGACCCGCGCCGCCGGGCTGAGCACGGCCCTGGTGGAGAGCGAGCTCGTCGGCGGGGAGTGCTCGTACTGGGCGTGCATCCCCAGCAAGGCCCTGCTGCGCCCCGCCCTCGCCCGCGCCGACGCCCGCCGGGTGCCGGGGCTCGCCCCCTCCGTCCGGGGGCCGCTCGACACCGAAGCGGTCTTCGCGCACCGCGACTACTGGACGGGCCACTGGAACGACGAGGGCCAGCTCGACTGGCTCGACTCCATCGGGGCCCACCTCTACCGGGGCCACGGCCGCCTCTACGGCATCCGCAAGGTCGCCGTCACCAGCCCCGAGGGGGTGCACCACGTGCTCGCGGCCCGGCACGCGGTGGTCGTCGCGACCGGCAGCCGGGCCGTGCTCCCCGACGTGCCCGGCCTCGCCGGAGCCGGGGCGTGGACCAGCCGCGAGGCGACCTCCGCCCGGGAGGTGCCCGGCCGGCTGCTGATCGTCGGTGGCTCCGTCGTGGCCGCCGAGATGGCCACCGCCTGGCAGGCACTCGGCTCCCGGGTCACCGTCCTCGTACGGGGCTCCGGGCTGCTGCCCCGGATGGAGCCCTTCGCGGGCCAGCTGGTCGCCGAGGCGCTGGCCGGGGCGGGCGCGGAGGTCCGTACCGGGGTGTCGGTGGAGGCGGTCGTACGGGACGGCCCGACCGGCCCCGTCACGGTGGTCCTGGAGGGCGGCGAACTGCTCGAGGGCGACGAACTGCTGATGGCGACCGGCCGCGCGCCCCGGACCGAGGACATCGGGCTGGACACCGTCGGGCTGACGCCCGGCGACTGGATCCGGGTCGACGAGAGCTGCCGCGTCACCGGCCACGACTGGCTGTACGCCGTCGGCGACGTGAACCACCGCGCGCTGCTCACCCACCAGGGCAAGTACCAGGCCCGCATCGCGGGAGCCGCCCTCGCCGCCCGGGCGGCCGGGCCCGGCGCGCCCGCCCCCGACACCGGCCCCTGGGGCGCGCACGCCGCCACCGCCGACACGGCGGCCCTGCCGCAGGCCGTCTTCACCGACCCCGAGGCGGCCGCGGTCGGCCTCACCCTCGCCGAGGCGGAGCGGGCCGGCCACCGGGTCCGCGCCGTGGACCAGGACCTGGGAAAGGTCTCCGGCGCCGGGCTGTACGCCGACGGCTACCGGGGCCGGGCCCGGATCGTCGTCGACCTCGACCGGCAGGTGCTGCTGGGAGCCACCTTCGTGGGCCCCGGCGCCGCCGAACTGCTGCACGCGGCGACGATCGCCGTCGCGGGGGAGGTCCCGCTCGACCGGCTGTGGCACGCGGTCCCCGCCTTCCCCACCATCAGCGAGGTCTGGCTGCGGCTCCTGGAGGCCTACCGGGGGTGACCCGCGCGGGTACGGAGCGTTCCCGCGGTCCGCCACCCGGCCGCAGGGCCTCTGCCCGCGGACCCGCTCGCCCTCCGCGCCGTCCGGCCGGCCGGAGAGGGCGGCGGCGCCGGACGGGTTCACCGCGGCCGTGCGCCGCCCGGCCTCCTGCCGGTCCGCGTACGAGGGGGAGGGCAGCGGGTGCCCGACCGTCGCCGCGGCGCCGTTGGCCGGGACGGTGGCCGGGACGGCCACCCCGCCGAGCGCCCCCGGCGGCCAGGGGGCTCCGCGCGGGCCGGCTCGCCGTGGTCCCGGCCGACGAGGGTGTGGCCCCTCCCGTGGAGCAGGGCCCGGGACCTCCTCGGCGCCGGAGTGCCGGGCGGATGCGTGCCCGGCGACCCGGTCCCCGGCGGGCGAAGGCGGCGACGGCCCGCCCGATACCCGCGCCCGCCCCTGGCCCGTACGCCCCGTCCCGGGCTCATGCGGCCGTCGCCCGGAGGGCGAGAGGGGCGAGGGGGGGCTGACGCTCCCCGGAGCCGCCGAGCTCGGCGGCTCCGCCCGCCTCACGGCAGTGCCGCCGCGATCATCCCGATCCCGGCGGGGCCGCGGGCCCCCGCGCGCCTCCCCGGCCGGACCCGCGCCGGGCGGCCGCCGCCTCGGCGAGTACGGCGACCACCTCCTCGTCCGGGGTCTGCGAGAAGTCCCGGTACCACTCGCCGACCGCGCGGAACGCGGGCGGCGACGACAGGCACACCACCTCGTCCGCCGCCCCACGCAGCCGGGCGACCGCGTCCACGGGCGCCACGGGAACGGCCAGCACGACCCGCGCCGCCCCCGACGCGCGGGCGATCTCGCAGGCGGCGGCGGCCGTCGCGCCCGTCGCGATCCCGTCGTCGACCACGATCACCGTCCGGCCGCCGAGCGGCACGCGCGCCCGGCCCTCGCGGAACCGGTGGGCGCGCCGCTCCAGCTCGGCCTCCTCGGCGCGTTCGACGCCGGCCAGTTCCCGTTCCGACGCGCGGCTGCGGCGCGCGATGTCCTCGTTGACGATCCGTACCCCGCCCTCGCCGATGGCGCCGAAGCCCAGCTCCGGGTGGTGGGGGACGCCGAGCTTGCGGACCACGATCACGTCGAGGGCGGCGCCCAGGGCCCGTGCCACCTCGAAGGCCACGGGCACCCCGCCGCGCGGCAGGCCGAGTACGACGGGGTCCTCGCCCCGCAGGTGGAGCAACGCGTCCGCGAGACGCCGTCCCGCGTCCGCACGGTCGGTGAAGATCACAGTGCTCACCCCGTCCGTTCCGGGCCTCCCTTCGAACGAACCCCATCCCCCGTCCTTCCGCAACCGGGGCGCCGCGGGCCCTGCCGGCCACGGACCGGCCGCGGCCGCCGAAGATCACGTCGGATAGGTTGAACACACCCCGGACCAGCTGATCGTGACTGACCGTCACCGATTCCCGGTCCGCACCAGCGACGAAGGAGCCACCGCCCGTGATCGTGATAGCGCAGCTCAGCGACGTCCACCTCGACGGCGGTCCCCGGGCCGCCGAACGCACCCGCGCCGTGATGGAGTACCTGGACGGCCTCCCGTACGACCTGGCGGCGGTCCTGGTCAGCGGGGACATCACCGATCACGGGGCCCCGGCCGAGTACGAGGAGGCCCGCAAGCTGCTCATCTCGCGGCACCCGCTGGTGATCTGCCCCGGCAACCACGACGAGCGCCTCGCCTTCCGGCGGGTGCTGCTGGACGAGGAGGAGCCCTCCGCGGCCCCGGTCGACCAGGTGCTGCGCGGGGAGGGTTTCGTCCTGGCGGTGTGCGACTCCTCGGTCCCGGGGGAGGACCACGGCCGGCTGGAGGACTCCACCCTCGACTGGCTCGACGGCATCCTGACGCGGACCCCGCACGAGGTGCCCGTCCTCGTCGCCTTCCACCACCCGCCGGTCCCGCTGCACACCCCGTACGTGGACGGGATCCGGCAGTTCGGCGAGGAGCGTCTGGAGGCGCTGGCCGTACGCCATCCCCACCTGCGCGCTTTCCTGTGCGGGCACGCGCACACGGCGGCGGCGACCACCTTCGCGGGCCGGCCGCTGCTCGTGGCGCCCGGGGTGGTGTCCACCCTGCGGCTCCCGTGGGAGACGCGGACGGCCCCCGACCACCACGTGCACCTGGACGAGCCGCCGGCCGTCGCCTTCCACGTGCTGGGCGACGACGGACGGCTGACCACCCACTACCGGGTGGTCGTCACCCGGCGGTAGCTGCTGCCGTCCCGGGTCCGGGTGAGCCGGCCCGAGGTGATCAGGTAGCGGCGCAGGGCGGAGCAGTCCTCGTGCACGGTCCGCAGCGCGTCGTTGACCTCGGGCTCCGAGTAGTCCCGGCCGGCCGCGAAGAGGGTCTCGGCCAGGTGCTCCAGCAGCTGCTCGCGCCGGGCCGCCTTGCGCGGGATGGCGACGAGGCGCCCGCCGGAGAAGAGGTCGGCGACCCCTCGCCGGCTCCGGCCGTCGGCGGACTCCCCTGCACCGTCGCCGTGTCGGGTGCTGTGCTGAGCGGTGTTCTGTGACATGCCCCGAGCTTTGCCCGCCGCTGCCGGGCCGCGCAACGCGTTTTCCCCGTTCCCCGGGATTGCCGATCCGGGGAACGGGGACGCGGAGCCGTGGGTGCCTAGCCTCAGGGGGTGACGGTGATCTGCTGGGCCGGGTCGGTGGTGTCGGTGACCTTGTAGACCGCGTTGAAGGTGGACGTGGTCGCGCTGGTCGGGCAGCCGAAGCCGCCGGTGACGGTGACGGGGACCACCGCGTTGGCGAACGTCAGGCTCGACGGGGCGCCGTTCGTCCAGCTGCCGGGGACGTTCGCCGGGCCGCCGGGCGCGGTGACGACGGTGCAGTTGGCCAGGCCGGTGGTCTGCACGACCAGCCCGCCGGCCGGCACCGTCATGGTCGCGGTGATCGGGGAGCCGTTCTGCATGGACACCGACCAGGACCCGCTGGTCGTCACGGTCGGGGTCACGCCCGGCATGCTGGACGTACAGGAGCTGTAGGTCGGCGGCGAGATGGGTGAGGAGACCGGGCCCGCCGGGTTCTGGTTGCCGGGGGCCGCCGGCACGGAGCCGGCGGCGACGGAGACCGTGCAGGTCACCGTTACGGAACCGGCCTTGAGGGTGGCCTTCCCGCTGAGGGTCGCCTTGAAGGCGTGCCCGGCCGGGGTGACGGTCGTCGACCCGGCCGCCGGTAACGGCGAGGCGGTGGCGGTGGCGGTGGCGGAGGCCGCTGTCAGTGCGGCGGCGGCGGCCATTCCGAGGGCGAGCGCGGTGCGCGTTCGGCTCATGGCTGTGCTCCTTGGGGATCGGGGTGCGGAGTGGGGGACTTCCCGGCGGGGGAGGGCCGGGCGGGGGCGGCGGAGCCCCCGGCGCGCGGGGCGGCGTACGGCTGCCAGGCGAACATCAGCCCGCCGCCGAGGATGCCGAGCAGGGTGCCGATCAGGAACCCGCCGAGGTTCGACATGACCAGCGCGGCGGTGGCCACGAGCGTGGTGAGGATCCCGGCGAGGGTGCGCTGTGCGGGGGAGAACCAGGCGGTGAGACCGAGGACGATCATGACGAGGCCCATCAGGACGGACGGGATGCCCGCCACCCCCTGCTGGAGCATGATCTTCAGCGGGGCCAGCGGCAGCACGCTGATCCACACCCCGGCCAGCACGGCGAAGAGGCCGCCCCAGAAGGGCCTGCCGCGCCGCCACCGCCGCCAGCGGCTCAGAAGCATTCCTTCTTGCCCTTGCTGATGTTCATGCTCAGCCCGGAGAGCTTGAAGGTGCCGGCGTTGGTCGCCCACGCCGTCTGCTGGAGATTGCTGATGCTGACCTTGTCGGCCTGCTGGGCGAACAGGTCCTGCATGCCCTGGGCTTCGGCCGGGCCCTTGTCGAGGGTGGAGGCGTCGCGCCCGATCTCGATGTTCGTGAACTCCGCGTCGCCGGCGAGCTGGGTGGCGTCCACGAACAGGTTGGAGGCCTCGACAGGGGACTTCTGACCGGCGGTCAGGTTCAGCGAGATGTCCCCGACGACCGGGAGGGTGGTGACCACCGACTGGCAGAGGTGGTGCAGCTTCGCCTCCCTGATGGCGGTGACCGCCACCGGGATCAGCTCCTGGCGGGCGTTGACGTCGACACTGCCGTACTGGGCGAAGCCCTCGCCCTCCAGGCTCTTCGCCGACACCTTGAACTGCTGGCCCGACACCGCGAAGGAGGCGGCGAGGGCGCCCTCGGCGAGGGCGATGCCGAGGCCCGCGGTGACCGCGACGGCGGGTGCGGTGAGGAGCACGAACCGGCGCCAGCGCACCCGGCCGCCGTGTCTGACGAGTTCGTCGCCGGGCGGTCCGGCCTCGGTGGGGGAGCCTGGCCCGGTCGCGGATAAGTTCGGTGAGTCTGCCATGAGATGGTCCTTATCTCGGCTGTGCACCTTTGTTACCGACGAGTTGAATGTAAGAGTGCCAATGGTGGTTGGCAAGGTTGTGCGAGCGCATCCTTTAGGCCGACTCCTACTGCTCCGTACGCAGGAGTTCGGCCACCTCCGCCTCCACCCGGCGCCCCATCGCCCGGGCGAACTCCGTGGCCACCACCTCACCGGCCACCGGCCGCAGCGCCGCCACCGCCTCCCGGACATGATCCAGCTGGCTGGCCGAAAGTGGCCCCAGGCCCTCCGCGCCGATCACGTGCCGCCGGAACAGTGCCACGAACCGGTCCGCCAGCGCCGCCGCCTGGACCTGTACGAAATCCCCCGCGTCCAGGATCTCCCCGAGCGGCACCCCCTGCCGCACCAGCGCCACCGTCGCCTCCAGCAGGTGCCGGTTCGGGTACGTGACCCGTTCGCCCTCCAGGCGTACGTAGCCCAGCTCCGCCGCCCGCCGGGTGTGCTCGGCCGTCGCCCCCGGGCCGAACAGCTCGCGCAGCTCCGCCCGGGTCATGGTCACCGGCTCCTCCTGCACCCAGCCGCGCGTCATCTCCCGCTCCAGCCCGAGGAGTTGGGACAGCCCGCCGCCCTGCTCCCACGCGGCCAGCAGCTCGCCGATGCCGTTGACCGTGTACCCGCGGCCCAGCAGGTCGCTGATCAGCCGCAGCCGGGTCAGGTGGTCGTCGGAGTACCAGGCGATCCGGCCCTCGCGGCGCGGCGGCGGGAGCAGCCCGCGCTCCTGGTAGTAGCGCAGGTTGCGCACCTTGACCCCGGCCGCGCGGGCCACGTCCTCCCGGCGGTAGCGCCGCTGCCCGCCGGCGTCGTCCGTCCCGTCGTCCGCCCTGCCGTGCGTCCTGCCGTCCGTCTGCGCCTCGGTGCTCACGCGGCCGAGTGTAGGACCTACCGACGGGTGTACCGGCAGGTCACATGGGGCGGGGCCGCGCCTCGCGCTTGACCGCCCGCAGCACCACGAACTTCGGTTCGCTCGCCACGACTTCACTGTTGCCGAAGAGGCGGCGCAGGTGCGTGTGGTAGCCCATGTGCCGGTTGGCGACCACCCACAGCTCCCCGCCCGGGCGCAGCGCCTTGCGGGACTGCGCGAACATGCGCAGCGCCGTCGCGTCCGTCGTCGCCTGGTGGGAGTGGAACGGCGGATTGTTGAGGATCAGGTCCACGGAGGAGGGAGGCAGCATGGCCACCCCGTCGCCGACGAGGAACTCCGCCGTCCGCCGGCCAGGGCGCACGTTGGCCTCGTACGTGGCCCGGGCCGAGGCGAGCGCCTGGTACGACTCGTCGGTGAAGACCACCTCCGCGTCCGGGTCGGCGACCTGCACGGCCGTGCCGACCACACCGTTGCCGCAGCCGAGGTCGACGACCCGCGCCCCGTCGGTGTTGGTCGGGATGTTCTGGAGGAAGAAGCGGGTGCCGACGTCCAGGCGGTCCGCGCAGAAGATCCCGGCGTGGTTGACCACCGTCAGCCCGGCCCCGGAGCCCCCGTCCTTGTCGACCTCGTACGTCACCGGCCACGGCGAGGCGCCGTCCGCGGCCAGCACCGCCGGGTCGGGGGTGCAGAAGATCAGCCGGGCCTTCTTCTCCGCGAGGGAGGTCCGCGTCGGGCCGAGGATCTTCTCGAAGAGGTTCAGCGTGGAGGTGTGGACCTCCTTGACCATGCCGGTGCCCACGACCACGGTGCCCTCGTGCACGTGCGGGGCCAGCCGGTACAGCTGGTCCTCCAGCAGCGCCAGGCTCTTGGGGACCCGTACGAGGAGCACGTCGATCCGCGCGGGCGGCGCGTCCCGCGTGGTCAGCAGGGTCACCGTGGACTTGGAGGTGCCGATCCCGGCCCGGTCCAGGTTCGCCTCGGTCGCGGCGCGGGCCAGCGCGGAGTCGGTGATCTGCGCGGGGCGGTACGCGGCCAGGGCCGTCGTCAGCGCCCCCCAGCGGTCGCCGACGACCGTGATCTGCCCGGCGCCGGCCAGGTCCACCGGTCCGCGCTCGCCGGTACCGGAGTCGAGGTGGTGCAGCAGGTACTCGTCGGCGGCGTCCCAGGCGCGGAGCCGGTCGCGGGGGTCGGCGGGGAAGCGGGTGAGTTCGTAGGAGCCGAAAGGCGTGGTCAGGCGGTTCATATGGCACCCAGGCTAGCCGAGACGGCCCCGGCCCGCGTCCGGCCGCACCCCGCGCCCTGACATATCCCGCGAAGGCGCGGCGCCGGACCGCACCCCCGAGGACTAAGTTGGGCGGCATGAGCAATCTCGATCGCCAGCCCGCTCTCTCCGCCTGCGGCGGCCGCGGCTTCGTCGTGGCCGAGCCGGTGCGCGAGCTCCTCAGCCCGCGCACGGTCAGGCTCGGGGAATCCTCCGAGGTCCGCAGACTCCTGCCGAACCTGGGCCGCCGCATGGTGGGCGCCTGGTGCTTCGTCGACCACTACGGCCCGGACGACATCGCCGACGAACCCGGCATGCAGGTCCCGCCCCACCCCCACAGCGGGCTGCAGACGGTGAGCTGGCTGCACGAGGGCGAGGTCCTGCACCGTGACAGCACGGGCAGCCTCGCCACCATCCGCCCGCGCGAGCTGGGCCTGATGACCTCCGGCCACGGCATCAGCCATTCCGAGGAGAGCCCGCGCCCCCACGCCCGCTTCCTGCACGGGGCCCAGCTCTGGGTGGCCCTGCCCGACGCCCACCGCGACGTCGCCCCGCGCTTCGAACACCATGCGGAACTCCCGCGGGTCACGGCCCCCGGCCTGGACGCGACGGTGATCCTGGGCACCCTGGACTCGGCGGCCTCCCCGGGCACCGCGTACACCCCGATCGTCGGCGCGGACCTCGCCCTGACGGCCGGCACCGAGACCCGCCTCCCCCTGGACCCGGACTTCGAGTACGCGGTCCTCTCCATGTCGGGCGAGGCCCACGTCGACGGCGTCCCGGTCCTGCCCGGCTCGATGCTCTACCTGGGCTGCGGCCGCACGGACCTCCCGCTGCGCGCGGCATCGGACGCGGGCCTGATGCTGCTGGGCGGCGAGCCGTTCGAAGAGGAGATCGTGATGTTCTGGAACTGGATCGGCCGCTCCCACGAGGACATCGCGCAGGCCCGCGAAGACTGGATGAACGGCACCCGCTACGGCGAGGTCAAGGGCTACGACGGCCCTCCGCTTCCGGCCCCGGAACTCCCCCCGACCCACCTGAAGCCCCGGGGAAGGGTGCGTTGACCGGCAGGTCCACGCGAATGCGGGCCGGGCGCGGTGCTCGTGCCCGGTCCTCCGTTCTCGGTCTCGCAAAGGGGGCCCCCGACGCGACGCGAGAGCGTTCGGCGACGACGGCCGCCCCTCATCCGTTGCAGGCCGTGCCCGAGTTCGGCCGGATGATTGCTGACCTCTGCTGACTTTGTTGACGGAGGCCGCTTCGCGCGAAGGGCCGGGGTGACCGCCACTGCGCCGCCGCCTCCGAAAGCGGGCAAGCAGGTTGGCGCGGGCGGCGCGAATCCGGGTGGCTGGGGCTTCGCGCACGAGGTCGTCCAGACGGACCCACGCCCTGGCCCTGCTGCACACCCTCGACCCCTACCGGTACCGCACTTCGCCGTGCCGGCCCGCTGGACCTGGACGACTGCTCGGTAGACGGATACTGGTGGGGTGAACGTCTCGCACATCAAGCCTCACCTGCGCTGCCTGTCCACCAGCGGGTCCGATCTCGGCCATGCGGTGGTGGAGCGGGCGGTGGAGCGGGCTGCGGGGGTCTCGGACGTGGTGCCGTTGCCGGTCGGCCCGCCGGTGCACGTGCTCGTGGTCCACACCGGCCGGTCGGCAAATCTGCGCTGGTCGGCAGACGGGACGGCACGCCGGGAGCGTTTCCATGCCGGACAGGCGCTGATCAACCCGGCCGGCTGGGCGTCGCGGCCCCGCTGGCAGGACGAGGTGGAGCTGTTGCTGCTCGGCATCGATCCGGTGTGGCTGGAGAAGCTGGCGGCAGAGGGCGGGCCCACGGGCCACGTCGAGATCGTCCCGCAGTTCCATTTCACGGATCCGCTGCTGGAGATGCTGCTGGAGCGGCTGGTGGCGCAGTACGCGGGTCCCGGCCCGGCGGACGCCCTGTATGCGCAGTCGCTGGTGCAGGCCGCTGCGGCGGTCATACTGCGCCTCGCGGGCGAAGGCGGCGTGACGCCGGTCCGTGAGGGTGGGCTGCCGCCCCGTCGGCTGACCCAGGTGGTGGACTTCATCCGCGCCAATCTGTCCCAGCGGGTCACGCTGGCGGATCTGGCCACCGTGGCGGGGGTGAGCGAGTCCCACTTCACCCGTGTCTTCAAGGTCTCGACCGGGCAGTCCCCGCACCAGTACGTGATGCAGAAGCGCCTCGAACATGCCCGGCGCGAACTCATGCAGACCCGCAGGCCGATCGCGGAGATCGCGGCGGAGGCGGGGTTCGCCGACCAGAGCCATCTGACGCGGTTGATGCGGCGCCACGAGGGTGTCACGCCGCAGACGCTGCGGGACGGCGACGGCGGGCGCTGAGGGGTCTGCGGGATGTCGTGAGCGGTTTGTTCCACCGCTGATCGGATCGTTCAAGATGCACACGCCTCGCTGCGGTGATCCTATGTGGCACGTGGCATGGCCCTCGGTGTCCCCGGGGCCGTGCCTTCCCCGTTCGGCACACCGCAGGAGGCCGTCATGGTCAGGACCCCGGACAAGACGCTCAACGGCAAGGTCGCCTTCGTCGGCGGCGCGTCCCGCAACCTCGGCGGGCTCATCAGCACCACCCTCGGCGCGGAGGGCGCCCTGGTCGCGGTGCACTACAACAGCGACTCCTCCCGGGCCAAGGCCGAGGATGTCGTTGCGCAGATCAACAACGGCCCGGGCAAGGCGTTCGCGATCCAGGGTGACCTGACGAAGGTCGCCGAGGTGGAGCGGGTCTTCGACGAGGTCCTGAACACGTTCGGGAAGCTGGACTACAGCATCAACACCGCGGGCATGGTGCTGAAGAAGCCGCTGACCGAGATCACGGAGGAGGAGTACGACCGCATGTTCGCGGTCAACTCCAAGGCCGCGTTCTTCGTGATGCGGGAGGCGGCGCGCCGGATCGAGGACGGCGGGAAGATCGTCACCGTCGTCACGTCCCTCCTCGCCGCCTACACCGGCCTGTACTCCTCCTACGCGGGCAGCAAGGCCCCGGTCGAGCACTTCACCCGCGCGCTGTCGAAGGAACTGTTCGGCCGGAACATCGCGGTCAACAACATCGCTCCCGGACCGATGGACACCTCGTTCTTCTACCCCGCGGAGGACGACGACTCCGTCGCCTACCACAAGTCCTCCGCGATGAACGGCGACCTCACCAAGATCGAGGACATCGTTCCGTGGGTGCGGCACCTGCTGACCGACGGCTGGTGGGCCAACGGCCAGACCCTCTTCCTCAACGGCGGCTACACCACGCGCTGACCAGGCCCCCCCGGCGGGCGCGCCGCGTCATCAGCCATCCGCCGGGCTGCCGGCGCCCCGGGCAGATCCATCCATGCGGAGGCAACCCCATGACCGCCCAGCTCACCGACCCTGCCGTGGCCGCGTTCGTCGCCGCCGTCAACAACGGCGACAAGGACGCCTTCTTCGCCACCCTCACCCCGGACGCCACGATGTCCGACGACGGCACCGACCGCGACCTGTCCTCCTGGGCCGAGAAGGAGATCTTCTCCTCGAACGGCCGCATGGACGTGGAGAGCGCCTCCGCCGACGGGCGCACCCTCACCGCGACCTACACCAACTCCGCCTGGGGAAGCATGCGCACCCGGTGGACCTTCACCGTCACCGGCGGCAAGGTCAGCCGCTTCGAAACCGGCCAAGCCTGAACCAGGACACCGGACCGGCATGGGAGGCCCCTTTCGCCGACCGCAGAGAGACCACACGCTCAGGAGCCCGTCATCCCCGTCCCCGGGGATCACCGCTGCGAACGCCGGCACCCTCACCTCCACCCTCCTCGGCACACTCCTCCACGGCTGGAGCCGGTGGCCTGGACGGCGCGCAGGGTCATGCAGGTGTGTTCGGCCTCGATCACGACGCCGATGCCCTTGGGCTCCAGCTGAGTCTGGAGCCAGTCGGCGACCTGCATGGTCAGGCGTTCCTGAACCTGTGGGCGGCAGGCGAAGTGCTCGACGACACGGGCGCGTTTGGAAAGGCCGAGGATGCGGTGGCCGGGCAGGTAGCCGACGTGGGCGGTGCCGACGACGGGCAGCATGTGGTGCTCACAGACCGATCGCACGGGGATGCCGCGCGCCAGGACCAGCTCGTCGTAGCCCTCGTCGTTGGGGAAGGCCGTCAGGTCGAAGGGGCGCGGGTACGGCGGCGAAGCTGGGGGAGAGGCCGGCTTCATCCACTGCCGTGTCCGGGGCCGCTGTGGCGAAGTCCCTGACGTGCTCCTCGTGGGGAGGCGAAGGCGCCGTGCGGGCGGCAGGTGGTGGCCGTTCTCAGGGGTGTCGCGCCCCTGTGGGCCGTGAGGAAGCGGGCTGCAGGCGCACGCAGCAGTGGCCGGGGCTGGGTTCCAGGCACGCCTGGAGCCCTTCTTCGCCGAGTCCTTGGAGCACGCCGCGCAGCAGGTGGAGGTTCATGCCGCACACGGTCTGTGTGTGGTCGCGGGCGAGCGCGTGGAAGGGGCAGTTGCCCAGGACGATGGCTTCGCCGTCGTGTCGGGGTTCGAACCCGTGGCGTTCCAGCAGGTCGAAGACACCGGCCCGCTTCTGTCCGGCGAGCTGCCCGCCCCACTCGTGTGCCCTGCGGTGCAGGACCGTCCGCACGGGTTCGCCGGTGGCCTCGGATTCCTCCAGGGCCTGGGCGAGGAGCCGTCCGGCGAGTTCGTAGTGCCGCTCCGGCAGGCTGACGGTGACCTGCTTGCCGGAGCGCTTGTACAGCTTGGCCGGCCGGCCGGCTCCCGGGCCGCTGCGTCCACTGCGCCGCTCGTAGATGACGTCGAGAAGTGACTCCTCGGCCAGGCGGTCCAAGTGGAAGGCCGCGGTCGGCCGGGCGAGGCCGAGGGCTTCGGCGGCTTCGTCGCGGCTGACCGGTCCCGGCTGGCGTACGACGTGGTCGTAGAGCCTCCTGCGGGTCGGCTCGCCGAGCGCGGCGACGGCGGAGACATCGGAGGCGTCGGTGCCGGGTGCTTCTTTCGGGTCGTCCACGAACACCAGTGTAAAACACACAGCCATTGACTAAATAAGGTTCGCGTACTTCTATTGCTAGTAAGAGTTCTCGTTAGAAGGAGGGTCGTCATGTCGTCCCCCACCACCACCGCCACGTCCGGCTCACCCCGGCGGGCCGCTCTCGCCGACCCCGGCTACCAGGCGTTCGTCATCCTGCGCACGGGATTCACCGTGGCACCGATCCTGTTCGGGCTGGACAAGTTCGCCAACCTGCTCGTGGACTGGCCGGTCTACCTCGCGCCGTGGATCGACGACATCGTCCCGGGCAGCGCCCAGGCGGCCATGTACGCCGTGGGCGTCGTCGAGATCGTGGCCGGTCTCGTCGTCGCCCTGGTCCCGCGCTTCGGGGGCTGGCTGGTCGCCGGATGGCTGGCCGGCATCATCGTCAGCCTGCTGACCATCCCCGGCTACTACGACATCGCGCTGCGCGACTTCGGCCTCCTGCTCGGCGCGGTGGCTCTGGCCCGGCTGGCCCAGCGCTACCACGGCAAGCGGCCCTCTCACTGACGGCAGGCCGCAGCCGCGAAGACGGAGAGGCGGGTGGGCCCCTCCCTCGGCCCACCCGCACGGCCCGCTGGGGCGGCCGCGACACGTCGCAGCCGCCACGAACCTGCCCGGCATCGACGCGCCGGCAGGGCCGTGTGCCGCCCGCAGGGGCCACTCCGGAGAGCACGTGGAGGCCATCGCCCGAAAGGAGAAGGCCATGAGTGAGCATCTGGACCGGCTGGCCGCCGAGGGCGTAGCGGTCTGGCTGGATGATCTGAGCCGGGAGCGGCTCGCCGGTGGCCGGCTGGCCGGCCTGGTGGGTGAACAGCGGGTGGTGGGCATCACCAGCAACCCGACGATCTTCGCCAAGGCGATCCGCTCGGGTGCCCGCTACGACGAGCAGATCGGTGAGCTGGCACGGCGCGGAGTGCGGGTCGAGGAAGCCGTCAGGCTGCTGACCGCGTTCGACGTGCGCTGGGCCTGCGACATCCTGCGCCCGGTGTACGAAGCCAGTGACGGGGTCGATGGGCGGGTGTCGCTCGAGGTGGACCCGCGCGTCGCCCATGACACAGCTGCAACGGTCGCCGAGGCACGGGCCCTGTGGTGGCTGGTGGACCGGCCGAACCTGTTCGTGAAGATCCCCGCGACGCAGGAGGGCCTGGAGGCGATCAGCACCGCAATCGCCGAGGGCATCAGCATCAACGTGACACTGATCTTCTCCCTGGACCGCTACGACCAGGTGCTTCGCGCCTTCCTGAACGGTATGGGCCGGGCACACGCGGCGGGACGTGACCTGGCGTCCATCGCGTCGGTGGCCTCCTTCTTCGTCAGCCGAGTGGATACCGAGATCGACAGCCGACTCGACAAGATCGGCACCCCCGAGGCGCAGAAGCTGCGGGGGCAGGCCGCGGTCGCCAACGCCCGACTGGCCTACCAACGCTTCGAGCGGGCCCGTACATCAGAGCGATGGAGGGCCCTGGAGGCGGCCGGGATGCGTCCGCAACGCCCCCTGTGGGCCTCCACCGGGGTCAAGGACCCCGCCTACGCCGACACCCGCTACGTCGACGACCTGGTGGCGCCCGGCGTCGTCAACACCATGCCCGAACACACCCTGCGCGCGGTCGCGGACCACGGCCGCATCCAGGGGGACACCATCCACGGCACATATGCGCACGCCCAGCAGGTACTGAACGACCTGGAGGCCCTCGGCGTGTCCTATGACGACGTGGTGCATGTCCTGGAGGATGAGGGCATAGCCACGTTCACGGCCTCCGGCAACGAGCTGTTCCAGCAACTGGACACCGGACTGCACACCAAACGCGCCGCAGCCTGATGGAGTCGCGGCGCTGGCCTGACGGCCCCTTGCCCGTGTTCCCGTGCGACGACCGATCGGCAGACACGCCGGCAAGCACCGCAGTCGTCCACTTCCACGGCGCACCTCCGACGGCGAGGGGGCGAGCGCACGCCGCGGTGTTGACGGGCCGGCTCGCCGAGCGGACTGCCATCAGTCTGCCGGCACGTCGAAGCCCTCTTCCCGGGGGGTCTGAGCTGCCTTCGCGCCAGCCAGGCCGGCTCCGACGATCACGAATGCCGAGTTCGTGGCCATGTCCTCTCCTTTGCCGCGTCGGCTCTGCCGGTCGCACTGCTCGGAGAGGAGGGCGAGCGTCCCTACGAACGGCCGCCGCTGTCCAAGGGCTACCTGCTGGGCGAGGACGAGCGGGAGACGGTCTACGTCCACCCGTCCCAGTGGTACGCCGAACATGACGTCGACCTGCGCTGGGCACCACCGTCACCGCGATCGACCCGGCCGGACACGAGGTGGCGCTCGCCGACGGCAGCCGGTTCGACGCCGACGCCATCATCGTCGGGGTCGGCATCACCCCCAACACCCAGCTCGCCACCGACGCCGGCCTCGACGGTCAGAGGGGTCAGTCCCGCCTCCCGCCCCCTGGCCGCGCCGCGGCAGACCCGGACAGGGCACAGCCGGTACGCGCAGTTGCCGTACGACGCCCCGGTCGGGCGCTCGGCCGCGGCCGTCACCCGCGGCGACTCCGCGGACGGGCCGCACCTGGACCCGCCCACGCCGCCGACCCCGTCAACGCGAACGCGTGGGGAACCGCTGCGGGCGCCTTCGTCGGCACACTCGCCTTGACCACCGCGCTGCGCGCCGCCGGCGAGCTGAGGCTGACCCGCATGGACCTGCCGTTTCTCCTCGGCACGGCGGTGACCGTCAACCGCACCCGCGCCAAGGCCCTCGGCTACCTGATGCACTTCCTCCACGGGCAGATCCAACGGGCCCGGCACTCCAGTGGTCACCGTCCTTGCCCACGTCGGCTACGGAGCGATCGTCGGCGGCTTCACCCTGACGCCCTGATCCCGGCGCTCAGCCGGACAGGCCGCGACGCAGGTCGCGGGCCAGTACCCGGCCTGGATGCCGTCATCCACCGGCGGGCGTACTGTCCGAATAGGGGTGACGTTCGGTGTGAGTGGCGCGGTGCCCTGCTCGAGTCGATGGCTCGTGGCCGCCGGTACTGCCGCCCCGTGTACCGGAAGGCGGCCTGGCGACAGTGGCAGCGGGAGGTGAGAGTTCGCGCCATGATGGCACAGGCCAGCCCCGGTCTGCTGCTTCAGGCCCAGGCCCAGGCCCAGGCCGGTGCTGGCTCGCGTATCTCCGTGGAGGCCGTCCGCAGCCGCTCCGGGCGCACACGGGGATCCCCCTCCGTCGACGCAAGGTGAGCGCATGCGCGATCCGGCCGAATCCGCCGCAGCCCAGGACGCCGCGTGCCTGGAGGAGCTTGATGCCGCCCTGGCGGAGGTCATGCGCGACACTGTCGCCTCGGTGGGACTTCTCTATCTCCGGCCGCCCGGTGAGCAGCTGCTGCGCCTCGCCGTGGCCTCTGGTGCTTCACGGCAGATCACCGCACCGTGGTCGCGGATCCCAGCCGATGCGCCGATCCCGGTGGCGGACGCGATGAGTCAGCGGTGCCTGGTGTGGCTGGGCAGTCAGGAAGAGGTCGCGCGCCGCTACCCGCGGCTCGGGCTCGTACTGCCGTACGACTTCATGCTGGCCGCAGCACCCATCACCAGCGCCACCGCGGTGTGGGGCGGTGTCGTCCTGCTCTGGCCCGTCTGGCATCCCCCGCAGCTCAGCCGGCACGAGCGCGATGCGATCACCGCATGCTGCCACCGAGCGGGGCTGATGCTGCAGCAGCACGCCGCCGGGACAGGCAAGCCGCTGCGACCGCCGGAGGAACCACGTCTGCTGCCACCGCCGCCCTCCCGCGCAGCTGATCCGGCCGAGGCACTGGCCGCTCTGGAATTCACCGAGCGCCTGCCCGTGGGCTGCTGCGCGCTCGACCTCGACGGCCGGCTCACCTTCATCAACCCCGCCGGCGCCGACATGGTCGGCGCGGGGGCCGCCTCCCTGATCGGCAGGCGCCCCTGGGAGGTGCTGCTGTGGCTGCGTGAACCGGTCTTCGAAGACCGATACCGAGCCGCAGTCGTCACTCGCCAAACCACCTCCTTCACCGCCTTGCGCCCACCGGACAAGCAACTGACCTTCCAGCTCTACCCGGATCATCGCGGCATCAGCGTGCACATCACCCCCACCACTACCGGACGAGCCGCACCCGCCGCTCAACGGCAACGCCCTCCGTCAGCCGCGGAACCGGTGGGGGCGATGGCGCTGTACCACCTCACCCATCTGGCCACCGCCCTCACCGAGGCCGCCGGGGTCGGCGACGTGGTCAACCTGGCCGCCGACCAGATCGTCCCCGCCTTCGGACCCAAGGCCCTCGCCCTGATGACCGCGGAAGAGGGCCGACTGCGCATCGCCGGCTACCGCGGATACACCGCCCACCTCATGGACCGCTTCGATGCCCAACCCCTGACCTCCGGCTCTCCGGCCGCGCGCGTACTTGCCACCGGCAGGCCCGACTTCTTCGCCACCTTCGCCGACCTCAAACGCGCTTACCCTCCGGCCGTGCACCAGGACGAGATGGCCGCCTGGGCCTCTCTGCCCCTGATCGCCTCCGGCCGCACCGTCGGCTCCCTCGTCCTCGCCTACGACCGCCCCCGCCCGTTCCCGCCGGCAGAACGCGCCCTGCTGACCTCCGTGGCCGGGCTGATGGCCCAAGCGCTCGACCGCGCCCGCCTGTTCGACACCAACCAGCAGCTCGCCCACACCCTTCAAACCGGCCTGCTGCCCCACGCACTCCCGGTCATTCCCGGCATGGACGTCGTCGCCCGTTACCAGGCAGCCGGCCGCCGCATCGACATCGGCGGCGACTTCTACGACCTCATCCGCTGCGATGCGGCCACCGCGGTCGCCACCATCGGCGACGTCCAGGGCCACAACATGAACGCCGCCGCCCTCATGGGACAAGTCCGCACCGCCGTCCACGCCCACGCCACCGCCGGCACACCCCCCGGTGAAGCCCTCGCCCGCACCAACCGCCTCTTGACCGACCTCGACCCCGGCCTGTTCACCAGCTGCCTCTATGCCCGCCTCGACCTCGCCCACCACCGCGCGGACCTGGCCACAGCCGGACATCCCCCACCCCTCCTACGCCATCGCGACGGCCACACCGACGTGCTCGACGTGCCCCCGGGACTTCTCCTGGGCATCGACCCGGACGCGGATTACCCCGCCATCAGCGTCCCGTTCCCGCCCGGAGCCCTCCTCGCCCTGTACACCGACGGACTTGTCGAAACACCCGGCACCGACATCGACGACTCCACCACCGCTCTCGCCAGGCAACTCACCGAAGCCGGACACGAGAGCCTGGACGTCCTTGCCGACACGCTCCTGCGCCAGGCCGAACGCGCCGCACCACGCAACGACGACATCGCCCTGCTCCTCATCCGCGCGCAGGCCGGACCATGACCGCAGGTCCGACGGGATACGCCGACGCCGTAACGCCTTTCGCGCCGCCCGGCCGAGCGGCCTTTCTGCTCACACAGCCGGCTGCCGCGGGCACGCCCTGGCGAGCCCACGCATGCGGGTGGCGAAGTGCTGGTGGATATCGTTGGTGGGAGCAGCAGCATCCGCGTCGCTCCTCTCTGCCCGCGCCAGCACACACCACCTGGGGTTCGCCGTGCCCGTTCCACGTCTGAGCAGTACGCCGCTACCGGGCATCGGGGTCCGTTACGACCTGACCACCCGTGAGCATCGCCGTCTGTCGGTGATCGCGCACCGCGACGGGACGCGGACGTTGAACGCCTACCGCCGGGACGATCCGGACGAGTGCGCGCTGTCGGCGAGGCTGACCGCGGGCGAGGCGGAAGCGCTGATCGACGCGTTGATGCCCGCCCACCACAGCCCGAACCTGCTCTCGACCACCGATCTGGGGCTGGTGGCCGAGCGGATCGAGTTGTCCGCGCACTCGCACTGGAACGGTCGGGTGCTGGGCGAGACGCGGACGCGTACGGAGACGGGGGTGTCGATCGTCGCCGTCCTCAGGCGGGCGGGGGCGATACCTTCGCCGGCGCCGGACTTCAGGCTGGCGGGCGGGGACACCCTCATCGTGATCGGTACCCGTGAGGGTGTCGAGGCCGCGGCAGCGATCCTCGGCCGGGAGTGAGCGGTATGCACTCCTCCGCGGTCTTCCTGATCGAGTTCGGGGCGATCATCCTCGCCCTGGGGCTACTGGGCCGGTTCGCCGGACGCTTCCAGTTCTCCCCGATACCCCTCTACCTCCTCGCCGGCCTCGCCTTCGGCAAGGGCGGCCTGCTGCCGCTGGGCACCAGTGAGGAGTTCGTCGCGATCGGCGCCGAGATCGGCGTCATCCTGCTCCTGCTGATGCTGGGCCTGGAGTACACGGCCAGCGACCTGGTCTCCAACCTCAAGACCCAGTACCCGGCCGGACTGGTCGACTTCGCCCTCAACGCGCTGCCCGGTGCCGGCATGGCCCTGCTGCTCGGGTGGGGGCCGGTCGCCGCCGTCGTACTGGCCGGCGTCACCTGGATCTCGTCGTCCGGCGTCATCGCCAAGGTGATGGGCGACCTGGGCCGGCTCGGCAACCGCGAGACCCCGGTCATTCTGAGCATCCTGGTCCTCGAAGACCTCGCCATGGCCGTCTACCTCCCCATCATCACGGCCCTGCTGGCCGGGGTGAGCCTGGCCGCCGGAAGCCTGACCCTCGCCATCGCGCTCGGTGTCGCGGGCCTCGTCCTCTTCCTCGCCGTCCGCTTCGGACGGGTCATTTCCCGCTTCGTCTCCAGCGACGACCCCGAGAAGCTCCTCCTCGTCGTCCTGGGCCTGACCCTGCTGGTCGCCGGCATCGCCCAGCAGCTCCAGGTCTCCGCCGCTGTCGGCGCGTTCCTCGTGGGCATCGCCCTGTCGGGGGAGGTCGCCGAGGGTGCGCACAACCTGCTCAGCCCGCTGCGGGACCTGTTCGCGGCGGTGTTCTTCGTCTTCTTCGGCCTGCACACCGACCCTGCCAGCATCCCGCCGGTGATCCTTCCCGCGCTGGCGCTGGCCGTGGTCACGGCCGGCACGAAGATCGCCACCGGCTACTGGGCGGCGCGGCGTGCCGGGATCTCCGTCAAGGGCCGCTGGCGGGCCGGCGGCACGCTCGTCGCACGCGGCGAGTTCTCCATCGTCATCGCCGGGCTCGCCGTCACCGCGGGCATCGAGCCCGCCTTGGGCCCGCTGGCCACCGCGTACGTCCTCGTCCTGGTCATCCTCGGACCGCTCACCGCCCGCTATACCGAGCCGATCGCGACTTACCTCACCGGTCAGCGCCGAAGGACTCCGCGCCTTGATCCTGCGCGGGTCCAGTCGCCAGCCGAGGAATCCTTGGAGCCGGTGGACGACGGCACCGCGGGCCGGGCATGAGCGAGGGCACGTGGGCGGTCATCACCCACAGGGACGCTGTGATCCTTTCTGGCCGCCCTGGCCGTCTACCTCGGCGGGGCCGCCGGCTTCGCCAGAAACCTGCCACGGTTCGTGCTCAAAGACGCGGAATGGATGCGGGAGACCGGCAAGGACCCCGTCCCCAGCGCTGACCTCACCCTGCTGATCGTCCTGTGGCCCGCGAGCCTCGTGTACCTGTGGTGGCGGATCGCGACTAGGCGACGCGGATCCACTCCCTGAGCCGATGTCGCCACCACCTCAAGACGCCAGGTGCCGACTGCCCCGAGCGTCGGCTCCAGGCCCGGGCCGGGAGGGGGCCAGGCCTCGCCCCGGGCCATGAATGCGGTCCCGGTACGCCGCTTCCCTCGCCGCCCGAGCCCGTCGCGGGAGGCGGCGTACGGGCCGGACCGGTGAAGCCGCTTCTTCTACTGTCCCCTCGGCATCGGGGCGGTGTTCTCGATGGGTGCGGTGCCGTAGCGGCGCTGGCGTTGGGTGTAGGTGGTGATGGACTGCCATAGGTCCCGGCGGTCGGTGTCCGGCCAGTAGGGGGAGGTGAAGAGCAGTTCGGCGTAAGAGCTTTGCCAGGGCAGGAAGTTGGATGTGCGTTGTTCCCCGCCGGTGCGCCAGAGCAGGTCGACGTCGGGGAGGGCAGGGTGGGGCAGATGGCCCGCCAGGGTGCGCTGGCTGATGTGCGCGGGTTGGATTTCGCCGGTCACGGCCGCCCTGGCGAGGCTTTGGGCGGCTTGGGCCAGCTCGCTGCGACCGCCGTAGTTGACGCACATGGTGAACGTGAGCCCGGTGCGGTGCCGGGTGGTCCGTTCGCGCTCCCGGAGCCCCTCGACCAGGTCCTCGGGAAGTCCGTCGGGCACGCCTGCCCAACAGAACCGCAGATCACGGTCGAACAACTCCTGGTCCGCGATGTTGTCGCGTACCACGTCCAGGATGGCTCCCACCTCGGTGGAGGAGCGGTTCCAGTTCTCGGTGGAGAAGGCGTAGACGGTCAGATACGGCAGGCCGATCTCCAGAGCGCCGTCCACGACGTCCCGCAGTGCGTCGGCTCCCGCCCGGTACCCTTCGGCGCGGGGCAGGGCGCGGGCGGCGGCCCAGCGGCCGTTGCCGTCCATGACGATGGCCACGTGCCGGGGCAGCGCCTCGGGGTCGAGGGCGGGGGGCCGGGCTCCGGACGGGTGGGGTGCCGGGGGCAGGACCTGCGCGCGGGGGGCGGGCAGGCGGCCGGAAAGGTCCGCTGCAACACGATGCTCCCGCGGGATGCGCGCCGTGGCCGTACGGCGGGAGTAGGGGCTGAGTTTCCAGGCCATCGCTGCCGCCGCGCGGGTGGGCAGCAGGATCCGCTGCCGGGCGGCGGAGGAGAGGGCGACCGTCTGGGACAGGAGAGAGGCGCCGGCTTGTTCGACCTTGCGCACCTCGGCCAGGGCCACGCTCGTGAACGCCCGGGTGAGCAGGGCCGAGGTGACGCACCAGTGGACGGTGGGATCGTCGGGACGCAGCCATGCGCGCGCCCGTTCGGTCGCGGCCCGCACCAGGCGGCCGGTGGCCGGTGTCCACCGGCGGGCGAGGAGGTCGTCGGCGGTCACTCCGCACGCATCCAGCGCTTCCACGGGGAACTTCACATAGCCGCGCCCGAAGTCTTCGGCGAAGTCCCGCAGGTCGTCGGCCAGCTGAAGACCGATCATGATGTCCACCAGTACTGCTTCGTGCCCCGCGGACATGACCAGAGGCGTTCCGAGCCGCGAAAGGACGAAGTCCATCACCGTGAGGATCGGGCCCATGACCGCTCGTTGGTACTCCGCCCATTCCTGCCATGTCTGCGGGGTGGCCTTGACGGCGTCCCGCGTGATCCGTTCATTCATCAGCCGAAAGCTGTCGGCCGGCAGGTCGAGCGTCCGCGTCAGGTCCACCATCGCCCGGCGCACGGGATCCGTGCTGTCACCGCGCTCGAGGTCTTCTTCCAGCATGCTGATCCACGCCGACACCTGTCCCTGACGCTCGTCCGCCGACGCCGCTCCGTTGTCCGACAGGTCGTCGATCACCATCATCGCTGCCACCACCGGAGACATACCGAGCCGTACCTCGGCGGGCAGCACTCCCAGGCAAGCGCTCTCGCCCGGGTAGCGCCGCCGGACCAGGCGCCAGCACACCCTGTATGCCTCCCGCAGACGTGCGTCGAGAAGGCCTGCCCTGGAGTGAACGGTATGGATCACGTGGCCTCCACGCAGCTGGGACAAGCGGGACTGGGGGAAGGACTGGTGCCCTCACTGGAACGTCAGCGTTCCGGTGGCGTGCAGGGTGCGCGGCGAGGCCGCGTCCCCGCCGCGCAACCGGTGTGAGGAGAAGGCAAGAACAGCCTGTTCGCCCCCCAGTTGAGGCCTCCGGTCCGCGATGAGCCGCGCAGCCCGCTGGGAGGCACCGTCCTTGGGCACCGGCAACCCTGTACCACGTAGATCTCCGAAGCCGACGGCCACGACGACCACCGCGGCGACCGCCACCACGCCCCACACGACCATGCCTGCAACGCCGAAAGCGCGAAACAGCCACGAGCAGGTCGTCGACGTCGCAGCGGCAGCAGCATGATCTTCTTGTCCGGCCACCTCCCTGCAACGATCACTCCACAGCGGCGGTTACGCAGGCAGAACCAACGAATGCGTCCCCTGTTCCGTTGGACGCTCACGGGTAGGACACCTGTCGATCCGTGGCTCGGACCGGGGCCGCCTCCGCGCTCTTTCCTGCGCCTCACCTACGCACACCCGTGCAGCACGCCTGGTACGCCGGCGGGAAGGGCTCGCAAGGTGGCCCGCAGCGGTGCGGCTGGCCGGAGCTGCAGGGCGGCTGTGGCCCGCAACGCCCGGTCTGCAATCGCCGCGCGAGCGAGGCCCTGGCAGCCGTCTGCGGGCAGGCCTGGGCCCGCCGGGCACGGTGGGTCGTCTGTGAAATGCCGGGGCGGAAGGTGATGGTGGCGAGGGATGGAACGCATGCGCGGAGTACCATCCCCGCAAGGTTCTCCGGCCGGTACTTCCCCACCTCCGCAGTGGCGTGGTCGGACGGAGACATCCCAGTGGAGAGGACAGAGGGCACAGCGCGGTGAGTGTGGCTGAGACGTGGTCACGTGTGATGAGCCTTCTTCGAGAGCACGCGCCGGCCGATCACGCGGATCTGCCGGGGCCCGCTACGGAGCAGATGCTCGCGGCGGCCGAGGAACGGATGGGGATCTCCCTTCATGGGGACCTGCGGACGTGGCTGTCGCGGAACAGTCTGGATCTGCCGGAGGAAGACGTCGACGACGACGTGATGTGCTGCGGCTTCGACGGGTTCCCCGACGAGGGAAGCTTCTTTCTGGGCATCCGGGCGATGGAGAGGCTCTACGCGAATCACCCCTTGTCCGGTGGGAGCGAATGGCGCGAGGAGTGGATCCCGTTCCAGTCGGACCGGGACGGCTGGATGGGACAGTTCGTCGACGCGAGGGACGGACGTATCGGCAGATGGTTCGTGGGTGCGTCCACGGTCACCGGCGAGTACGCGTCACTGGCTCACTACTTCGACTCCGTGGCGGAGATGCTGACGAGGATCGGCGCGGGGGACCACCCGGTCTGCTCCGTTACCGAAGGCCGACTTGTCTGGTCGTGAGCCGGCTCCCCACTGGACGACGGCCACGGCCAATGCGTCCTCACCCCGGAACGGCGATGAAACGCACCAGCGTTGACGTCCCAGGGGTGAGGACGGCTGCGGCGATGACGGTCATCCCGACGCGACGCGACGACCACAACCACGTTTCCCAGGACTCCGACTCCGCTCGATGACATGCTGGTTGGGCTACAGGCCGAGCGGGGACAGGGGGAACGCGATGCTGGTACACGCGGCGGTACGCCAAGGGGACTGGACCGTCACCCGCCACCGTTCGTTCGGGTCCGGGTACCTGGACGAGGTCGAGGCTCTGCTCCGGGTCGCCGGCCCCGCGCGAGCACCGGACGACGACAACGCGGACTGGCGCAGGCTGGACGCTCTGCTGCTCGAGCGCACGGTGACGGTGGACACGGACGGCTGCGCCACCGCCGGCGATCTGAAGACGCGCTGTCTGGAGGCGGCGTTTCGTGCTGGTCTGGCCGGACCGGCGAAGGGTGCGCGACCCCCGATGGTCTGGATCACGGATTCCGCTTCCGACCGGGAACTGCCGGACGCCCTCCCGCTGGACGAAGCGGACCTCGACGACGGTGCCCTGCTGGTGCTGAACATCGAGGAAAGCCCCACAGCGGACTACAGCGTGGGCCCGGCCCCCAACGCCGCCGCCCTCTTCCAGCGCCTCCAGCTCACCGCCAACGCCCAGGACGCCGATTCCAGCCCCCGTCTCTTCGGCGTCCTGCTGTACACCGACGCCGACGTGGAACTGGCCACCTACGTGCGCACTCACCTGGACGATCTCAACGCTCTGTCGGGCCCGGCCACATGCGTCTTCGTCATCGAGGAGCAGCGCGGTCCGGACGCGGTGAAGCGGTACTGGCGTCGGCATCTGGAACCGGAGCTGTACCGGGTCCTGGCGCCGCTGCGCTGGCTGGACTGGCAGCCGTACGACGCCCAGGGGGCTTATGAGGTCGCCGCCGCCCTCGGTGTCGACCCCGCCCTGCTGCCCTGCCTGGTCCTGCTGGCCCCGGGGCACACCGCGGCCGGCGCACCGGGTCCGGCAGACCGGATCGTCTTCCCCGTCCACGAAGCCACCCCGGCTTGGTTCCGCACGCTCTTCGGCCACCTCGCCCGGCTGATCGGGCCCACGGCCAGGCCCCCGGAGGTATCCAGCAGCGAACGATACTTCCGACGCATCCGGTACTTCTTCGACACGCCCGTCTCCGTGCAGACCGCCGTACGGCGCCTCAACGCGGCGCCGCCCGCCGACCGGGTCGCCGACAGCGAGGCGTTCGCCCGGGTCCGCGCCGCCGAGCAGGCCGTCCGGGACGCCCTCGTCCCGGCCTCCGTCGCGGTGGAGCGCCCAGAACACCACTTCACCGACTGCCGTGTCGTCATCCACTCGGGAACACCAGGAGCCACCGTGACGGAGAACTTCTACTTCCAGGGCGCCCACACCACCTTCATCAACCGGCCGGTCGACACCGTCGTACGCGACTTTCAGCACACCTACGCGCAAGCCCCCGCGCAGGACGACCTGACCCGCCTCCTCAGCCTGGTCTTGACCAGCCGGGACCTGCCCGACGCGGACCGTGAGGAGGCGGCCGGCGCGGTCCACGACCTGGCCCGCATCACCGCCGAGCCGGAGCCGGATACCGCCACCGCCCGCACTCGCCTTCAGCGGCTCCGCGACATCCTCGCCACCGGCGCCGATATTGCCCAGCCTGCACTGGCCATCGTGGCGTCGGTGGCGGGGACGCTAGCGGGGTGATCACACGTTCGCCGGCGCCGGCTTGTGCCCCTTCCACCGACGCAGAGTCCCGCTGCCGGCGTCCTCGACGACTGCACCCGGGAGCCGCCCCGGGAAGGGAACTGCATCAGCACCGCGGACCAGGTCCATCTGGAGGCCTCGGAGCCTCGATCAGGGGCTCACTTCACCGGCCCCCACGGGCAGGACTTCCACCGTGTCCCCGGATTCGTCGGTGGCCGGGATTCCCTGCGGGGCTCCCACGTGCCGGAACTCACTCTTCAGCGACGCGGGCAGGGGACCGGGCTCGTAGTGTGGCGCGCACCGTTGTGGAGGGATGGAGCTGCAGGCCGACCGTGGGGATCACTTTCCCGGGGGCGATGTCCACGTGGAAGCGCTGGGCCAGTGTTGCGATCACCAGGGTGATCTGGACCAGGGCGAACCGGGCACCGAGGCAGGCGCGGTGGCCGCCTCCGAGCGGGAACCAGGCGTGCGAGGGCGCCCCGCGTTGGGCGTGCGTGTCCCAGCGTTCGGGGCGGAAGGCCGTGGGCTGGGAAAACCAGCGGGCGTCTCTGTGCGTGACCCACGGGCTGCACCAGAGCGTCGTCCCGGCCGGGATCCGGACTGCTCCCAGGGTGGCTCCTTCCCGTGCCACCCGGGGAGGAATGATCCACGCGGGCGGGTAGAGCCGTAGGGCTTCCTTGACGATCTGCTGCGTCCAGGTCAGCTGCTCGTAGTCGGCGTAGGTCGGGGGCCGCCCGTCGAGCACGTGGTCGAGTTCCGCGGCGAGCTTCCTCCGGGCGGACGGCGAGGCCGAGAGCAGGTACCAGGTCCACGTCAGCGCGGTCGCCGTGGTTTCGTGTCCAGCGGCCCAGAGCGTCACCGCTTCGTCTCGTACCTCGGTGGCGGTGAGCGGCCGTCCTTCCCCGTCCCGGGCCGCGAGCAGCCTGCCCAGCAGGTCCTCGCCGCCGGCGCCGGCCCCTCCTGATGCCTTTCGGGCGTGGACGAGTTGACCGATCTCGGTGTCGACGGTCACGACGGCGTTGAGCAGGCGCCGGCGGGCGGGGGTACGCACCCAGGGCGGCAGGAAGAGTCCGATGCCCCGGAGCTCGGCGCCGATCTCTCGCCCGGCCACGGACATCGCGTCCCGTAGGGCGTGGGCCCGGTCGCCGATGTCGTTGCCGAAGAAGGTGCGGACCACGATCCGCTGGGAGAGCTGATCCATCTCCCGCAGTACATCGATCTGGGTTCCTTCCTGCCAGCGGTCGGCAAGCGCCACGGCGCAGTCGACCATCGTCGTGGCGTAGCGGCGTACCTGGAAGGGGCGGACGGCGGGCTGGACCAGGGACCGCTTGCGGCGCCATCCGGCACCCTGGCTGCGCATGATGCTCTTGCCGACCAGTTGTGTGAACGCCCAGCCGGCATCGAGATTCTCGAAGTGCCCTTCGTTGCTTCCCAGGAGCTCGGCGATGTGCTCGGGATGGGTGAGGGACATGATCTTCATCGGGCCGAGCGACCAGGTCACGACGTCCCCGAACTCGTCGCGCAGACGTTCCAGGAAGGCCAGCGGGTCGCGGCCGAACGCGGGGAGGTTTCCGAGCAGCGGCAATCGGCGTGGGCCGGCGACGGGGACGAAGGGGACCGGGGGCACTCCTCGTCAACGAGCAGTGCCGTGAACGGATGCGCGCGAAAGTGCTGTGGGGCCGGTCAGATCGTGACCGGGCCGTGGGCGGTGGCGAACTCGACCGAGACCAGGCCCGGTTCCTCGTCCTCGGCCCAGGTGACGTCGATCTGGTCGAGGGGGTGGTCGGCCGGTTCGCCGAGGAACTCGGCGATGGAGGCGGCGTCGCCGGCGATGGAGACCCCGCGGATGGTCGTCGAGGTGCGCGGGTCGGCGCTCGGGCGCTCCTCGGCGGGGACCAGCCACTGGAGGAAGTAGGGCAGCTGCGGGTCGTCCATGAGTTCCAGCAGGCCGATCTGCTTCCACCGCAGGTCGTACCCGTCGGGGCGGACACGGTGGCCCTCGGCCGAGGTGCGGCCGAGGCGGGCCTCGACCGGGGTGATGTCGTCGACGGAGACCACCCAGCCGAGCCAGCCGCCGCCCTCGGCGGCGCGGCGCGCGACCGCCCGGCCGAAGGGTGCGCGGTCGGCGGCGGGGTGGTCGAGCGTGGTGACGACCTCGACGTAGGTGCCGCCGCTCAGCGGGAGGATGAAGTTGCGGGTACCGAACCGCGGGTGCACCCCTCCGTCGACGAACCCGGCGCCGAGGGCCGATCCGATCCACTGGACGGTCGAGACGAAGCTGTCGCGGGCCACCGCGTAGGACACGTGATCAAGTCGCACTGCGCCATCATCACCCGGCGGCCCGCGCGAATCCCCGCGCCACGCGCGTCACGTACGCACGGAAGGCCGGTCACGGGGCCGGTGTGGCGGTTCCCCGTGCCCCTGGTGATGACGAGACCGTGCCGTAGGCCCTGAGGGTGCCGGCCAGGTCGCCGGGGTGGCCCCGCAGCGTGGCGTCCAGGAAGGCGAGGGTGGCCGCGGCGACGACGCGCGGGCTCTCGGTGCGGCCCAGGGTGCCGACGATCGAGGGCACCGGCGGCAGGTAGAGCGGGCCGTCCATGAAGGTGAGGTGTCCGGCGCCGGGGACGGTGAGCCGGTAGCTCGTCGCGGTGCTGTGCTGGAGGGCCTCGGTGAGCCGGGGCAGGTAGCGCGGGTCGGTGCCGGCGGTGATCTCCTGGGTGAGCGCGAGCGCCGGCTGCTCGAGGGCGGGTGCGGTGGGGCCGTGGGGGTAGCCGTCCAGGTCGACGACGGCGTCGAACCGGCGGTCCTGCCGGGCCGCCTGCAGGGCGGCGGCTCCGCCCAGGGAGTGGCCGGCCACCGCGGCGCGGCCGGTGTCGAGGCGTCCGGCGAGCGGGTCGCCGGTCTCGCCGTGGTCCAGTCGCTCCAGCCGGGAGAGTACGGAGCCGAGGTCGGCGGCCCGGACGGCCGTCCAGCCGGCGGCCAGCTCCTCGTCCCTGTCGCGGTCCCCGGAGAAGGCGGTGGTGGCACGGATGGTGCGGCCGTCGGCGAGTACGACGACGGAGGAGTCGTACGGGTGGTCGAGGGCGGCGACCAGATAGCCGTGGCTGGCCAGCTCCTCCGCCCAGGCGGTGTTCTGGGACCGCACCCCGCCCGACCCCGGGGAGAAGAGGACGACCGGGAACCGCTCGGTCCCGCCGGCCACCGGGGCATCGGCGACCGCGCGGCTGCGGGCCCTGGGGACGCCGTCGACCAGGAAACCGGGCAGGCCGACCCCGTCGGCGAGGGCCGCGGAGACGGTCCGCGCCTCGCCCTCCGTACGTCCCAGGTACTGGGCCCGGGGGACGCCCGCGGGGCTCTTCCGCGCCGGGTACCAGAGCTGGACCACGACGGTGCGCCGGTCGTCCGGATCGGCGGTGAAGCCCTCGGGGCGGAGCGGATCGGTCCACTGGACCACCCGGGTGCCGACCGCGAAGGCGCCGGTCGGCTCGGGGAAGACGGGCACGGGGAAGGCCCAGGCGGCCACCGGCCCGGCGGCGACCAGGCCGGCGCAGGCCAGCTATCCCGGCAGGGCCAGCCACCAGCGGGCCCGCCGTGCCGGCCGGCCGGCACCGCGCCGCAGCAGGGGCGGGAGGACGAACGCCGAGGCGACGGCGGCGCCGGACAGGACCGGCAGCATCTGCCAGCGGATCCCCACGACGCCCAGCACGATCGCCGACGGTACGAGCACCGCTCCCGCCACGACGGTGACGGGCCGACGGGCGGCCGGGGGCAGCCAGCGCACCACTGGCAGTGCGACGGCGCCCAACAGGACGAGGACTTCCGGAAGGGACAGGAACAGCCCCGGGATGGTTTCGGTCACCCGGCCATGCTCGGCGCCGGGCCCGCGCCGCCGCATCGCCCCCGGGTCGCCGTCGGCTGCGACCGGAGGCGCAACCGGGCGGGCCGGACCGGCGGCCGGCGTGCGACCGCGGGGGGTGGCGGGTCTCCTCCTGTGGTCGTACCCCGGCGCCTTGCGCTCCGACGGCGGGCTGATGCGCGGCGCGGACCCGCGGCCGCTCGCCGTGTTCACCACCGGCGTGGCCGGGGCCTTCGTTCAGTGGCCTGCGGACGTCTCGAGGAACCGCCGCTGGTCGTCCAGGAATCCGTCCGCGAAGAGCGAACGGGGGGAGAGGAGCGCGGTGAGCGTGGTCGTGAGGTCCGACCGCTCGATGGAACGCTTGAGCAGTGAATGGGTTCCGTCCGGGTACCGCCTGACCGTCAACGCGCCGCCTCCGTCCAGCGCACGGCGGTAGCCGCGTTCCGTGTCGGCGGTGTCGACGTTGATGTCGTGGCCGGCGAGGACCAGCAGGACGGGTACGCCGTGCAGGGCGCGGAGATCGTGCGTGGCGTCCGCGGTGTGGTTCCTGGAGATGAAGCCCCAGCGATCGGCGGTCATGCCGTTCGCGTCACCCCCCATCGCCCCGACGTACTCCTCGAAGGTCGCGCCGCGTTCCAGCAGCCGGCGCGTCGTCTCGCTCCTGGTGATCTCGGCCTGGACGCGGACCTCCGACGCGCCGTCGGCGTGCAGCCCGGCCAGCAGGTTGTAGCGGCCCTGCCGGAGCCAGTTGATCGCGGGCGAGACGGCGAGGACGAAACGCACGGGCGTCCTGGCGGCGATCTTCGGCATGACCCAGCCGGCCTGACTGGCGCCCCAGAGCCCGATCCGGCCGCCGTCGATGTCCGGGCGGGCACGCGCCCAGGCGATGGCGGCGGCGGCCTCGTCGGCCCGGTCGTCCATGGACTGGTCGAGCCAGTTTCCGGGTGCGCCCGCCACTCCGGGCTTGTCCCAGGACAAGGAGGCGTACCCGGCCTTGGCGTTCGCTTCCCACAGGGGCTTGTAGCCGTCGTCGTGGGTGGCGTTGACGGGACCGTCGCCGTGGACGTACACGACCAGACCGTGCCGCCGGCGGCCGTCCCTGGGAGTGGCCAGTACTCCGTTGAGGACGTGGCCGCCGTGGCGTATCGAGACCCGTCGCTCCTCCATGGCGTACGTGTTCTGCCACAGCACCACGCCGATGAGGCCAGCGGCCACGAGCAGGACCGGGACGAGCGACCACACGGCGATGCGGAGCCCGCGCCGTCGGGGCTGGAGCTTGGGGGACATGTCGTCTGACCGCCTCTGTTCGGTTCTTCACGCAGTATCGGAACTATCACTCATGGAACGACCGTTCATCAAGTGATAGTTTTGCCGGAGGATGCGGCGACCACAGGACGCAGCGACAACAGGGGGGCAACGGCATGGGATCCGACACGACGGGCACGGACACCGGCACCGGGCCGGTGACGGTCCGGCGGGGCGTACCGGACGGAGCCGAACGGCGGGCGGCCGAGCTGTACTGGGACGCCTTCGGCCGCAAACTCGGCCCCGCCCTGAACCCGCCGGACAAGGCGGTGCCCTTCCTCGCCGCCCACCTGAACGCCGACCGCGCGGTGTGCGCGTTCCTCGACGGGCGCCTCGTCGGCCTCGCCGGCTACCAGCTCGGCGGCCGGGCCCTCACCGGCGGCTCGGCCGCCGCCGTGCTGCGTGCGTACGGACACCTGCGGGGACTGCACCGGCTGCCGCTCCTCGCCCTGTTCGCACGCCACCCGGCGCCCCGGCAGCTCGTCATGGACGGCATCGCCGTGGACCCGGGCGTGCGTGGCCGCGGCGTGGGGAGCCTGCTCATCGAAGAAGTGGCCGCGCTCGCCGCCGAGCAGGGCTGCCGGGAGATCCGGCTGGACGTGATCGACACCAACCCGCGTGCCAGGGCCCTGTACGAGCGGCGCGGCTTCACGGCAGTCCGGACCGAGCGCACGCCCTGGCTGCGCGGGCTGATGGGCTTCGGCGCGGTCACCACCATGCACCGCCCCGTCGGCGGGAACGGGCCGGGAGACTGAACACACCATGACCGAACACATCGAGATCCCCACCCGCATGCTCGTCCACGCACTGATCCGCGAGGACGGCACCGTCGGCGCGGACGAGCTCTACACCGTCGCCAACACCCTGGGCATGAGCGACCAGCAGGTGCGGCTGTGCGTCAAACGCCTCGTGGCCGAAGGCCGGTTCACCCACGAGGGCCGGGGCCGCAAGGCACGGCTGCACGCCGGCGCGGACACCCTGCGCACCCTCGCCCCGAACGCGGATTTCCTGCGGCACGCGTTCCGGCAGGACGCCGGGCTCGCGCCCTGGGACGGCGTCTGGCACCTCGCCGCGTTCGCGGTGCCCGAATCGGCGCGCACGGCCCGCGACTCCCTGCGCGAGACCCTCGTCCACCTCGGCGGCGCCCCGCTCCAGGGCGGACTGTACGTCTGCGCCAACCCCTGGGAACCGTACGTGGAGGACGCGGCCCGCCGCCTCGGCGCCCATGACGCGCTGACCCTCCTCACCACGACGGACCTGAGAAGGGGCGCCGCCCAGGAGCCCGCCGAACTCGCCCGCCGGCTGTGGCCCCTCCAGGAGATCGCCGAGCGCTACCACCGCCTCGACCGCCTCGCCCAGCCCCGCCTGGCCCGGCTCACCGGCCCCGGCCGGCTCGACCCCTCCGTACTCCTCACCATCGCGGTCGAACTGGCCGCCGAACTCACCCGCGCCATGGAACCGGACCCGCTCCTGCCGCCCGAGCTGCTGCCCCAGCCGTGGCCCGGCACCCGGGCCCGGGAGGTCGTCGCCCGCTGCTGGGCCGCCCTGCACCACCGAGAGCACGGCGAGGCCCGTCCGGTCCTCTTCCGCCTCTACGCCGACATCACCCGAGAAGCGGCGGACCGTACCGTGGACGGAGAAGGGTGAGACCGGACCGGCGGGCCGATTCCCGGCTCATGCTCCTCATCCCAGGTCTTCGCCGGCCAGCCGGAGCGCCAGTTCCTGGAGGATCCCCTCGGTCGACGGCTCGGAGCCGGTCTCGTCGTACGCGTCCGCGACCGCCTCGAAGGCGGTGATGAAGCCGCTTACCAGGGCGCTCAGCGGCTCGGACAGCTGACTCAGCACGGCGAAGCCGACCTCTTCGGGACCCGCCGCCGCGGGAACCGTGAACTGGTCCGGGATGACCTCGCCCAGCAGCTCCGAGACGAGGCCCTCGTCGACGTCGGCGCGCAGAGCCGTCAGGGCGGCGATGGCCTTGAGCTTGATCTCGTTCTCGGTCATGTTCCGAGGATGCCTTGGAGGACAGCGCACTCAGCGCACGAAGTGCGTGACCGTGCCGTGGTTGTCGGGAGAGGTCAGGCCCCAGAGGAACAGCCCCACGATGATGGCCAGCAGGATCAGCCCCGGCACGTTCTCGGACCCCCAGCTGACGGGCTGGCGCATCGGCGGGCCGGGTGTGGCGTCGTCGCGTGCGGTGTCGGAGTCGGCGCGCTGCCAGGGCGCGACATCGGCCTCGCCCCGGGCGATCCGCCCGGCCGCGCGGCGTACGTCCGCCGCGTGGTAGGCCGGCTCGCGGGTCAGGTCCGGGGAAGGCGTACCCGAGGTGCGTACGCCGTTGGCCCGTGCCACGGCCCTGATGCTGCTCGGCTTGATCTGCGGCCAGATCTCCCGGACCTCGGCCTTCGTCAGCCAGCCCTCCTGGTGCGCGGGGTCCTGCTCGTCCGCTGTCCCCATGCGAGGTCCGCCCCCCTCGTTCGCCGGTCACCCCTGGCTTGATACCCGGACCGCGCGGAGATCACCCGGCCGGGCGGGGAGCCTGCGCGCTCACGCCCACCGGGATGACCCCGTCCGGGCCTCCGCCGCTTCCGCCGCGGGTCGCACCGCCCGTGAGGCCTCCGGCCGGCCGGTCCTTCCGAATCCGGCCGACCGGTGGTCCGCGTCGCGTCCCGGCGGTCGCGGGTCCCGAGACGTCCCTCCGGTCCCGGGCCGCGTCTCAGGGTTTGACCGTCAGCTCCGCGCACCGGGTGACGACCGCCGCGAGCGTCTCCCCGCTCTCGTGCAGCCGGCGCTGGACACGGGCGCCGTTGCCCCGTTCGTGCAGGTGGGCGATGGCCTCCCGGACCCGCTCGTCGTCGCCATGGTCCACGAGGGCCTCCCGTACGTGCTGGTACAGGGCCTCGACGGCGTGCGCGGCCGAGGTCTCCCTCATGGTCTCGGGGTGCAGCAGCGGCCCGTCCAGACCCGAGCGGCCCGCCCGCCAGTTGGCCAGGCGCAGCAGGCTGGTGCCGATCCTGGCGGGAGGCTCGCCGTCGCGCCACGCGCGGGCCGCGGTCTCGACCAGACCGCGCGCGAGAGCGGCGAGCAGGACCGGAGTGGAGGCGTCCAGGCAGACGTCGGCCACCCTGATCTCCACCGTCGGATAGTTGGCGGACAGCCGGGCGTCGAAGTAGATCATGCCGACGTCCCGGAGCACCCCGGTGTCGATCATCGCCTGGACCTGCTCGTGGTACCGGTCGGCGGAGCCGAAGACGTCGACCGGCCCGGCGGACGGCCAGCGGTTCCAGACCCGGCTGCGGTAGCTGCCGTATCCGCTGTCCTCGCCCTGCCAGAAGGGCGAGTTCGCGCTGATGGCGGTCAGGACGGCCAGCCACGGCCGGATGCGGTCCAGGACCGCCACGCCTTCCTCGTCCGACTCGACCGAGACGTGCACGTGGCAGCCGCAGGTCAGCTGCTCCTGCGCCGTCAGGCCGAACTGCTCTCCCACCCACCGGTAGCGCGGTCCCGTACTCAGTGAGGGCCGTACCGGCAGCGGCGAGGTCGCGACGGCCGCCACCACGGCGCCCGCGCTCGCCGCGTGGTGCGCGGCGTCCCCGCGGATGCGGACGATCTCGTCGTGCAGCTCTCCCATGTGGGTCACCGGTTTGGTGGCGAACTCCAGTTGTTCCTTGTGCAGTTCCTTTTCGAACGCGTGGTCTTCCCCGCCCGGGCGCTGCCAGGCCAGGCGGTCCGCCGCCGCCAGAACCGCTCCGGAGACGGCCAGCGGTTCACCGCTGTGCTCGTCCACCAAGAGCAGTTCCTCTTCCACACCCACACTTCTCATACCGCCACCCGGGGATTGCGCTTGCAGATGGTCGTCGCCTGCCCTGCCTTCCGGCGACCATGCCACCACCGGCCCGCCGGTCCGCCGTGACGGGCGGCGCAGCCGCGCGCGGATGCCGGAGGCACCGCTCTCATGGCCCTGGATCACCCTCTCGTGATCCGCCGCCGAGGGCGGCGCCGACACACCGTCCACCTGGCGGGGCCGCTCCCGGCGCCGCGCACCGTACCGCCACGCCCACGCCGTCGACGCGCTCCGTACGCGGTCCCAGGGCGAGACGACGGCCCCGGTCGGGTCGGTCCGGGGCGGGTGGCGGACGGTTCAGCGGTGGCCGAGGAGTTCGACCAGTCCGACCGGGAGGAACGCGGGCCGGTGGGGCTGTCCGACCTGGTACGGCACGAAACCCAGGGAGGCCGCGACCCCGACCTCCTCGGCGGTCTCCGCCTGGAAGACGAGCCGGCAGTGCCCCGACCCGGTCCGCGCGCGCTGCCAGAGCACGGGAGCCGGTTTGCGTTCCGCCTCGGTGCGGGGGGTGAGGATCCGGCCGCCGAAGTCCTCCCAGGCGAAGGGCACGGAACCCTTCCACTTGGCGTCGACCTCCTTCTTCAGCCTGGCGGCCCGCTCGGCGTCGGTCGTGCCCCAGGAGGACGGCACGTTGGTGATCAGACCGACCGCGACGCGGCGCTCGCGCAGGGCGCGCAGGTAGGAGGCCGCTCCGGACCGGTAGGCGATGCTGCCGTCCTCGGCGGTGTGCACGAGGGTCTCGCCCAGGTCGAAGTACACGACGGGGCAGCCGCGCCCGTCGGCCGGGCGCGCGGCGGAGCCCCCGCCCGCGCCCCCGCCCGCGGTCCCGGGCGCCGCCGCACTCACGGTGGTGCAGAGCACGACCGACGCCAGGGCCGCACCGAGTACGAGGCCCACCCGGGACGAACCCCCGGAGGCTGATCTGTTCATGTGTCGCCACCCCTCTCCCTGTCCACCGCAAGGATGGAGGAAGGGCCGCTCCATGACCTACGGGTGCGGCGGGGTTTTTCTGCGGGCCCGTCGACGGCGCCCGCGCGTTAGGGATGCGTTAAGGGTTGACCGGCCCGGCGGCCGGTCGCGCGCCCCGCGGCGTCCCCCGGCCGCCGGGCGCACGGTACGGGCCGGGAGGGCCGGCTCACGGCCGGACCCGCTCCGGGCCTGGGCTGTTGCCGCCCGGCGGCTCGGCGGGACTGCTCGGTGACGGTCGGGGCACACGGAGCGGGAAGCGGTTCGGGCGGCCGCGCGGGGGGTGAAGGCCCGGGCCCGGGCGGCCCCATACTCGGTGATCGTCGCGCGGCCCCGGGCCCAGCGGCCCCGCGCACACATGCCACGCAGGCCAGGAAGGGTTGATGGGGGACATGAAGGAAACGAGCCGGCTGGTGATGCCGGAGGTGGTGGACAGCCCCGCCGCCGCACAGCAGCCGTCCGGTGGACTGGCGCGGTGGATGCTGCGCCACCGGGTCCAGCCGGTGGGGCCGGCGGCCGGTGAAGGCCATGCCGAGCCGCAGGCGTGGTGGAAGGTGATGTGCCTGACGGGTGTGGACTACTTCTCCAGCCTGGCGTACGTGCCCGCCATCGCCGCGCTCGCCGCCGGGGCGGTCTCCCCCCTGGCGACCCTGCTGCTCGTGGCGCTGACCCTGCTGGGGATGCTGCCGATGTACCGGCGGGTGGCGAAGGAGAGCCCCAACGGGGCCGGTTCGGTGGCGATGCTGGAGGACCTGCTGCCGTTCTGGTGGGGCAAGCTGTTCGTGCTGGTCCTGCTCGGCTTCGTGGCGACCTCGTGGATCATCACGATCACCCTGTCCACGGCCGACGCGTCCGTGCACGTGGTGGAGAACCCCTTCTTCCCCGCCGCGCTGCACGGCCACGAGGTCGCCCTGACGGTGGTGCTGCTGCTGGTCCTGGGCGGGGTGTTCCTGCTCGGGTTCAGCGAAGCCGTCAGCGTGGCCATCCCGCTGGTCGCGGTCTTCCTGGCGCTGAACGCCGTCGTCATCGGCGTCGGCCTGGTCCACGTCCTCACCACCCCCGGCGCCTGGTCGCAGTGGACGGACGCCCTCCTCGACGGCGGAGGGGGCTTCGGGCAGCTGATGGGGCCCGCGCTCCTGGCCTTCCCGCTTCTCGTGCTGGGACTGTCGGGCTTCGAAACCGGCGTGAGCATGATGCCCCTCATCGCCGCCGACGGCGAGGACCCCGAACAGCGGCTCCGCGCGCGGATCCGCAACGCCCGCCGCCTGCTGACCACCGCCGCCCTCGTGATGAGCGTCTACCTGCTCGCGGCCAGCTTCGTCACCACCCTCCTCATACCCCACGAGGCGTTCGAACCCGGAGGTGCCGCCAACGGCCGGGCCCTGGCGTGGCTCGCCCACGAACACGTCGGGGAGGCGTTCGGCACCGTCTACGACATCAGCACCATCCTCATCCTCTGGTTCGCCGGGGCCTCCGCCATGGCCGGGCTGGTCAACATCGTCCCGCGCTACCTCCCCGACTACGGCATGGCCCCCGAATGGGGACGCGCCGTACGCCCCGTCGTGATCGTCTACACCGCCCTGTGCGTCCTCATCACGATCGCCTTCGACGCCGACGTCGACAAGCAGGCCGGCGCCTACGCCACCGGCATCCTGGCGATGATGGTCTCCGGTGCGTTCGCCGTCACCGTCTCCGTCGCCCGCCGGCGCCGGCGCGCCGCCACCGTCGGCTTCGGCCTGCTCACCGCGGTCCTGCTCTACGCCCTGGCCGCCAACATCGTCGACAAGCCCGACGGCATCGCCATCTCCGCCTTCTTCATCGCCGGGATCATCGTCGTGTCGCTGGTCTCCCGCGTCTCGCGCACCACCGAACTGCGCGCCGACCGCATCGTGTTCGACGAGAACGCACGCCGGTTCATCGACGACACCCTCGCCCATGACGGGGCCATCAACATCATCGCCAACCGCCGCCAGGGCGGCGACCACGCCGAGTACAGCGCCAAGGAGCGCGAACAGCGCGGCGTCAATCCGGTACCCGGGCAGGCGGACGTCCTCTTCCTCGAGATAGACGTCGTCGACCCCTCCGACTTCAGTGACACCCTCACGGTCCGCGGCGCAGAAGTGGACGGCCACCGGATCCTGCGCGCCGACGCCCCGGCCGCCCCGAACGCCATCGCGGCCATCCTGCTGGCCCTGCGCGACGTCACCGGGGTCCAGCCGCACTGCTACTTCGCCTGGGCCGAGGGAAGCCCCCTGGTCCACATGGTCCGCTACTTCCTCCTCGGCCGCGGCGACACCGCCCCGGTCACCCGGGAGATCATCCGCAGCAACGAACCCGACCCGGACCGCCGCCCCGGCATCCACGTCGGCGGCTGACCCGCGCCGCACCACCCGCACCACCCGCCGCGCCCGACCACGGTCACGGCAAGCGAAGGTTCAGGCCAACGGCCGGACTGGTTTTCGGCCGTTCGCCGGCCGTTCGTCGGCCGGCCCTCCGCCGTCCGCCGCACCCGGCGACTGCATCCTTCGGCCTACCGTGGTTTCAGCCCTGCGGGGGACGCTGTCGCGACACCGTCGCGAGAGGGTTGATCCGTGCGGACAACCATCGGATACACCATCGAGAGCATCGGCTACGTCGTAGGCGCCCAAGGGCTCGTCAGCTTCGTGTCGCAGACCTTCTTCGGCACGGAGTGGGGCTGGCTGCACAAGGTCGTCGACCTTCCCCCCGCCGCCTACCTCGGCGTCGTCGTCGCCGGGCTGGCGCTCGTCGCCGGCGGGGTGAGGACGCGGAAGACGCCCGGACGCCAGGGGGCCGCCTGACCCCGGACACCCGCCGGCACGCCGCGCCGCGACCCGGCCGCCAAGCCCCCGTCACCCGGGAGGCCTTCGGCCGGTTCCGCCCGTATTGACTTGTTCGACCTTTCCCCGCCGGGCCCGCTGTGCGTATATTTGCCGTAGAGCAACTATTGACGTACATCAACTCTTGGTGCCGACGGGGGCGCTCGGGCAGCCAGTGAAGGGAGACCCGCGTGGTCAGCAGTGCGGCCGGTACGGCCGATGTCCGACGTCTCGTGGTGGAATCGCTGAAGGGCCGGGCCGACGACATAGCTGACCGCTGGGTCCTGCTCCAGATGGACCGGGCCCCCATGGACCCCGCGCACGGCGAGCGCGACCTGCGGTACGAAGCGGACGTGCTGGCCTCCGCGCTCCTCGGCGGTCTGGACAGCGCGCTGCCCGTGGAGCAGGTGGCCGCCGAGCACCCCGAACTGCGCGAGGCGGTCCGGGACCTGTCGCTGCGCCGGGCGCGGGCCGGGGCGGCGCCGACGGCGACCTCGCTGTCCGTACTGGCCCTCAAGGAGGTCCTGCTCGGGATCGTCCAGGAGAGCATCGACGACACCCGCGCACTGCTCGCCGCGGCGCTGCTGATCAACCGGCTCCTCGACGCGGCCGGAGCGCTGTCCTTCGCCACGTACGTGGAAGGCCGCGAGGACATCATCCGGCGGCAGAGTCGGCAGCTGCTGGAGGTCTCGACACCGGTCGTCCGGCTGTGGCGGCAGGTGGTCGCGGTGCCCCTGATCGGCACCCTGGACACCGCGCGCACCCAGGTGGTGATGGAGAACCTGCTCCAAGCCATCCAGGACGAGGACGCCCAGGTCGCGATCATCGACATCACCGGGGTCCCGACCGTCGACACGGCCGTGGCCCAGCACCTGATGCAGACCGTGCGGGCGGTGCGCCTGATGGGCGCGGACTGCGTCATCAGCGGGATCCGTCCCACCATCGCCCAGACGATCGCGCAGTTGGGCATCGACCTCTTCGACATCCTCACCCGGGCCACGCTCGCCGAGGCCCTGTCCGAAGCCATGAAGATCACCGGCGGTTCCGCGCCGGCGCCCCGTGCCCCGGTCATCCGGTGACGGCGCCGTCCTCGGCCGTGCCGATCCTGCGTCTCGGCGACGTGCTGGTCACCGGGCTGCTCGACGAGCTGGACGACAAGTCGGCCGTCGCCTTCGCGCGGGAACTCACCGAGCGGATCTCCGCCGACCGGGCGCGGGGCGTCCTCATCGACATCTCCCGCCTGGAGATCATCGACTCGTTCGTGGCACGGAACCTGATGGAGGTCACGAGCATGGCCCGCTTGCTGGGAGCCAGGGTGATCATCGCGGGGATGCGCCCTTCGGTGGCCATCACCCTCGTGGAGCTGGGGATCGAACTGACCGGCGTGGAAACGGCGTTGCACGCCGAACAGGGCATGGCCGCGCTGGGCTGGACCCGGACGGCGCCGCCCCGGGAAGGGGCGCCCCATGAGGCCACTGGCTGACGGCAAGCACACCAGCGACGGTGGCCATCCGGATGCCCCGCAGCCGGCCGTCCGCGACGACGGACCCCTCCGGATCCCGTTGACCACGGAGGACGACCTGCTCATGGTCCGGCACGCCGTCCGTTCGGCCTCCGTCGAGGCCGGCTTCTCCATCATCGACCAGACCCGCGTGATCACCGCCGCCAGCGAACTGGCGCGCAACGCCTACGTCCACGGCGGCGGCGGGAGCCTGACCATCGACTCCGCGCGGGACGAAGGACGCACCGGACTGCGCCTGACGATCAGTGACAACGGACCGGGCATCCCCGATCTGGAGGCCGCGCTGACCGACGGCTACAGCACCGGGGTGGGCCTGGGCCACGGGCTGGGCGGCGCGCGCCGCCTGATGGACGAGTTCGAGGTGCGCACGGAGCCGGGCGCCGGTACGACGATCATCACCACGCGGTGGCGGCGTTGACGTCCCGCGGAGCGTCATCGGTGCCGCCCCCGGGCGCGGGAGGAGCGGTGAGGGACGCCCCGCGGGCCGCGGGGCGGCTCTCCGCGGGCGTCCGGCTCACCCTGCGGAGCCCCCCGAAGACGCTGTCCGCGCTTCCGGGCCACCCGCGGCACGCGGGCGGAGCGGCGGCGGTAACGGCTCGGACCCCGCGACGATGAGCCGGCTGTTCTGGTCCCTGACCCCGCTGCGCGAAGAGGTGCGCGACCTGGCCGCGGCCCACCGGCTGCCCGCCGACCTGCGGGGGCGTCTCGTCCTGTCCGTCACCGACATGGCCGCCCCCGAGTTCGAGGCCGGGCATCCCGTCCGGCTGACCGCCGTCCGCGACGCGGCGGGCACCGGCGCCCACCTGGCCGTCACCCTGACCGCTCCCCGGGCGGGGCGCCCCCTCCAGGTCGGCGGGCTCGCCCTGACGGCGCTGGCCGCCTCCGCCACCTCGGTGACCTGGAACATCACCTTGCCGGCCCTCGAGTCCACGGTCCCCGGCGGAACACGGCCCGCCGACCGGCCCGAGCACGTCCCCGGCGAGCCGGCCGACCACACGGGGGCGGCTGACGAGGAACTGCGGGCCGCCCTCGCCCTCGCGGACGGGCTCGCGGCCGAACGACGGCGGCTCAAACACGAACTGGCGGAGACCAACGCCGGGGTCCTGGCCCTGTACGTCCACCTGGAGGAGCGGGAGGAGGAGGCCGGCCAGGCGCACGGACGGGTGCTGCGGGAGCTGGAGGACGCGTTGCGCCCCGAGCCGCTGGAAGTCGAGGGGGTGGAGTTCGCCGTGCACTTCGCCCCCGCCGATCCCGGCGCCCCGACCGGCGGCGACCTGTACGACTGGTTCACCTTGCCGGACGGCACCGTGCACATCACCGTCGTCGACGCCCTGGGCCACGGCGTGCGCGGCATCCGGACCGCGATCACCGTCACCCACGCGGTGCGCACCCTGGCCCTGGAGGGGCACTCGCTGGACTCCGTCCTGGCCCGCACCCACCACATCCTCATGTCCTTCGACGCCGATCTCATGGCGACGGTGCTCCTGGCCCGGCTCGACGTCGTCACGGGGGAACTCCAGATCGCCAACGGCGGCCACCCCGCGCCGGTTCTGGTGCGGACGAGCGGAACCGCCCGGTACCTCGAAGCACGGGGAAGGGGCATCGGTCACCCCGGCTCGGGCAGTGAGGGAGTGCGCAGGGAGCGCCTGGCCCCCGGTGACCTGCTCCTGCTGTACACCGACGGACTCGTGGACAGCCGCGGGGACGCGGTGGAAGGCGAGCGCGGGCTCATCGCGTCGGCCCGGACGCACGCCGGCCGCCCGCTGGGCGAAGTCCCCGCCGCCATCGCCGCGGACATGCACTCCGTCGTCCCGCAGGCGGACGACACCCTCGCCCTGGCCGTCCGGATCACGCCCCGGGTACCGCCGCCGGCGCCGCCTGCGCCCGCGTGACGGGGGTGAGCCGCCCGGTGGAGGTGCGGCGGCCCGGACGGGCGTGCGGAGGAATATGGCGGTGACCCGTGCGGCCGGGGCACCGCCGCGGCCCTCACGGCCCGGGGGCGCGGTCGGGCGGAGCGCCGTCCGGGGGGTGTGCGGCGCGGGTGAAGGCGCGCAGGCCGGCCAGGAGGACGGCCCGTTCCCCGTCGGGCAGGTGCCGCAGGACGTCGCGCAGGTCCTCCGCGCGCCGTTCGGACAGGGACAGCAGGGCGTCCGCGCCGTCCTTGGTGAGGGAGAGACCGATCTCGCGGCGGTCGGCGGCGGCGCGGTCGCGGCGCAGGAAGCCCGCGGCCTCGAGCCGGTCGCACAGTCTGCTCGCCGCCGGAACCGATGCGCCGACCATCTCCGCCAGCCGGGACAGGTTGGCTCCCGGAACGCGCCGTACGGCGACCAGGGCCCGGACCTGAAGGGCCGAAAGGCGGGGCGAGGAGTGCTGGCCCGCGCGGTTCCAGCGGTCCACCAGCGCCTCGGCGGCGTCCGCGACCTCACGGGACGCCTCGTACAGAGGATCGTCGGCCGGTTCCGCGCGGTCCATTGTGGCGGTCGCCTCCATGAGCAGGTGCAGTGCCCCCAGAAGCCGCCGGCATCCGCCACCGCCTCCGCGCGGGGTCTCCCGCGTCTGCCCTCTCTGACGAGAGTATGCCCTCTGGGGCGGCCGCACCCCGCCCGTATCCCGGGACACCACGCGCGACTCCCGCCCCGGGCGGCGATTGGAGTCCCCGAATCGGGACAGGTGAGGGGCCAGCCGGTGCGCCGGGCGGGCAGTCGGCCCCCTCTCGCCTCGCACCGCCGGGACTTCGCGGCCGGGCGGTGCGCGGAGAGTGACCGGCGGGTGCGGCTCCGCTTCCCATCCGCAGCCCATCCCGTCTATAGTTGCCCCAGGGCAACAGTTACCGTCCGGCAAATGTCTTCCGGGCCTGCCGACGGCCCCGGCCCCCTGCCCGAAAGGCACCCTCGTGATCAGCAGCGCGGTCCGTCCCCACCCACGCGCAGAGCGCCGGCGGGAGGGACGGCAGCGGACGTCACCGCCCACCAGGGCCTGCCCCAGCCGCGACGAGCCGATCCGAGCGGGCCCGACGTGGAAGCGCGGGTCGCGACCGGCGGCGCCCAGAGGCCCCGGCGACCGCTCCGCCCGCCCCTCGACGCGGCCCGCCGCCCTACGGACGGAACCCGGGGCCACCGACCCGGCCGCGGAACACGACAGGTGGGCGCACTGATGGCCGGCCCTCCCGCGCAGGCGACCCGCCGGGTGCGGATCGACCACCACAGCGCGGTGCACGACGCCGCCGAAACCGCCCGGTCCCTCGCACGGGAATGCGGGCTGCCCGGCGCCATGCCGGACCAGGCGGCGGTCCTCGCCTCCGAACTCGCCGGAAACCTCGACAAGCACGCCGTCGACGGCAGCCTCTACCTCCAGCCGCTGCCGCTGGGCGGCGGCCTGGAGATCCTGGCCGCGGACCGCGGGCCGGGCATGGCCGAACTCGAACGCTGCCTCACCGACGGCTACACCACCAAGGGCACCCTCGGCGCGGGGCTCGGCGCCGTCCGCCGCATCGCCACGGACCTCGCCATCAGCACGCGGGCCGGCACCGGAACCCTGATCTGCGCCCGGCTCACCCTTCCCGACGCACGCGAGGCGGCCCGGGAGGCGGTCGGACTCCTCAGCCTGCCCGCCGCGAACGAGGACGAGTGCGGGGACGCCGCGGCGGTCACCGACGTCGCCGGTCTGCGCACCGCCGCCGTGGTGGACGGCCTCGGGCACGGCCCCGACGCTTCCGAAGCCGCACAGGCGGCGGTGCGCACCTTCCGGACCCACGCCGAACGGCCGCTCACGGAGATCATGACCGCCATGCACCGGACCCTGCGCCACACCCGCGGCGCCGCCGTCGGCCTGCTGCGGCTCGCCGCCGCAGAGGCCGAGTACTGCGGCGTCGGAAACGTCCGGGCGGTGGCCATCGGCCCGGACGAGGTCCACCACCGGCTGACCGGCCAGCCCGGTACGGTCGGCTGGCGGATGCCGGCGCCCCGGACGCACGGCTTCCCCCTCGCCGGCGCCGCCACCGTCGTGCTCCACAGCGACGGCATCGACCTGCGCTGGGCCCACACCCCGCCGCCCCATCTGCTGCGTCTGCCGGCCCCCCTGCTCGCCGCCGCCCTCGTACACGGCTACCACCGCACCCGTGACGACGCCACGGTCGTCGCGGCCCAGCCCCGCGGCGCACGATGACGCACGGGGAGACCTTCCGCGACGTGACGGCCCTGCGCCGGGCCGTACGCGCGCTCGCCCACCACCACCGGTTGCCCGCCGAGGTGCGGGGCCGTCTGGTGCTGTCCGTCACGGAACTGGCCACGGGACAGTTCGCGGCCGGACACCACGTCGAGCTCGCCGTCGCCTGCGACAGGGGCGCCGGGCACGACGGCGCCCAGCTCGTCGTCACCCTGACCGCCCCGCAGGCAGCCGCGGCCCTGCCCTGCGACGGCCTGGCGCTGCCCGCCCCCACCACCACGGCGAACTCCGCCACCTGGCGGACCGCCCTCACGCACGCCCCGGGCCGGCTCCCCCCGCCCCGGAAGCAGATGTCCCCGGCGCGGTGGGCCGACGCGCGGACCGATGCGGACGCCCAGGCCGACGCCGAGGAGGAGATGCGCGCCGCACTCGCGCTCGCGGACTCGCTCGCCGCCGACCACCGGCTCCTCAAGCACGAACTGGCCGAGACCAACGCGGGCGTCCTGGCCCTCTACGTACAGCTCGCGGAGCAGGAAGAGCAGCTGCGCAGCGCCCACGGCAGGGTGCTGCGCGAACTCGAGGACGCACTGCGCCCCCCGCCCCCGCGAGTCGACGGCCTCGAACTCGCCGTCCACTACGCACCCGCCGACCCGGCCGCCCCCACCGGCGGAGACCTGTACGACTGGTTCGTGCTGCCCGACGGGACGGTCCACGTCACCGTCGTCGACGCCCTGGGCCACGGCGTCACCAGCACCCGCAGCGCCATCACCGTCACCCACGCCGTACGGGCGCTGGCGCTGGAGGGGCACTCCCTGCAGTCGCTCCTGGCCCGGACGCACGACCTCCTGAAGCCCATCGACGCGGACCTGATGGCCACCGTTCTCCTGGGCCGGCTCGACCCGGCCACCGCGGAACTGCAGCTCGCCAACGGCAGCCATCCGCCGGCCCTCCTCCTGCGGGCCGACGGCACGGCGCACTACCTGGAGGTGCGGGGCAGGGGCATCGGCTTCCCCTCACCGGGCAGCGACTCGGTCCTCACCGTGCCCGTCGCACCGGGAGACCTGCTGCTCCTGTACACCGACGGGCTCACCGAGAGCCGCCGGGACATGATCGAGGGCGAGCGCCGGCTGATCCGGGCACTGCGCGACCACGCCCACCTGCCGATGGCCGAGATTCCCGGCGCCGTCGCAGCCGACATGCACACCATCGTGCACCACGCCGACGACACCCTGGCCCTGGCCTTCAGAATGACGGGACCGAACAGATGAGCCGGACCGGCGTCCCGGCCGGGCACCGCCCCGCGTGCCGCGGATGGGCACACGCGAGCGGGCTGGCGAACGCCCGCAGGGGTGACTAGATTGGTGCGATGCCGCACGCCTTCCCGTTGCCGTCCCCCCACCCTGAACAGGTGGCTCTCGAGGCGTCCGCTCTCCTGGAGATGCTGGACCTGCTTTGGGGCCGCGGTCAGGAAGCCATGACCGCCGTGCCGCCGTCCCAGCTGCGCGCGCTCACCGTGATCGACGAGCGGGAGGGCATGAACCTGCGCGACCTCGGCGAAGTGCTCGGCTCCACGCCCCCGTCCGTCAGCCGGCTGTGCGACCGGCTGGAGGCCGCCGGCCTCATCCACCGCTCCCGCGCCACGTCCAACCGGCGGGAACTGGAAGTGCGGCTCAGCCGCGGGGGACGCGCCGTCCTCGCGTCCGTACGCGCCGCCCGGGCGGGCGAACTCCAGGCGGTCCTCACCCGCATGTCGCCCGCGCGGCAGCGAGCCCTCTTCGAGGGCATGACCGCGTTCCACAGCGCCGCCCTGGAACACATGGGCATCACCGAAGAAGCTCCCGCCGCGGACGAGATCTGCGACATCGCCTGATCTGCGACATCGCCTGATCGGCGATGCCGCCGGGCGGCGGGGCCGGGACCCCTCAGCCCGCGGCGGCGGGGCCGAACCAGTCCATGCACAGCACCAGGGCATCGTCCTCGGCGTCCGCGCCGCGGTGCGCGGCCAGCTCCTGGAGGATGCCGCCCGGCACGGCGGCGGCGGGCAGCAGACGGGTGGCCTGGATCGCCCGGGCCAGCGCCCGCTCGCTGTACGCCTCCCCGCCCGCCGAAGCGGCCGCGTACACACCGTCGCTGACGAAGACCAGCCGGTCGCCCGGCAGCGCGGCGAAGTCCTGCGTCACATAAGGGGTCTCCTCGAACATGCCCAGGGGCAGCTGCGCCTCGAACTCGACGCGCTCCACCGTCTTGTCCCGCAGCCTCCACAGCTGCGGCGATCCGGCGTCCACGACGTGGCCGCGCCCCGTGGCCAGTTCGACGGACAGCAGGAGCGTGGAGACGTACTCCGTGCCCCGGTACCGGGCGTAGATGGCCTGGTCGGCCAGAGCGGCCTGATCGGCGATCCCGATGCCCGCCCGACGGGCGTTGCGGAGGGCGTTGATGGCGAGGTTCGTCAGCAGTGACGCCTCGATCCCCTTGCCCATGCCGTTGGTGACGGTCAGGGTGAGGGTCTCTCCGGTGGTGGACCAGTCGAAGTTGTCGCCGTGGATGTCGTAAGCGGGCTCCAGCTGGGCGCCGATCGCGTACTCCGGGCGGGCGCAGGAGCGGGCGGGCAGCATCTGCCACTGCATCTCCGCGGCCAGGGTGAGCCGGGAGGCCCGGCGGGCCTGGAGGTACAGGTCGGTGTCGCGTTCGGCGACGATGATCTCGTGCCCCAGCAGCTCTGCCAGTTCCCTCAGTTCGTGGACCGCCTCGGACGTGCATCTGCGTTCGGGAAGGCGCACCGTCAAGATCCCCAACCGGTCACCCCGTACCGTGACGGGCAGATGCAGATCGACGGCGTCGTTCTCGGCCGCGTCCTGAAGGTACGGCTCCTGGCTGGCGAACGCCCTGCCTTCGGGGGTGCTCCGTACGGGGAGCGGCTCCGCGGTGTGGGGCAGGAAGGTCACGGGCTGCAGGCACGTGAGGCTGTAGTCCGCCATGAGCAGCTCCACCGTGGTCGCCTCGAAGTGCTCGACCAGCGCGGCGCGGAGCGTACGCAGGAGGTCGTCCGGGGCTGCCGTGCGAACAGCGCGCTCCACGGCCAGGAAGTTCGTCATGGTGAGGGCCATTCTGTCGAGACGTTACGAAGGGGGATGAGACCTGGGGCCGGCGGGCGCACGGTGAGCCGTACGCGGCCGGGGCGTCCGCACGACCACCATGCCGAGCCGGTCCCGCGGCCGCCGGAGCGGTCAGCCACCTTCATAGTTGTCATGTGACAACCATGAATGCTAACCGGCCCCGTGATGAAGACCCGCCGACGGGGAGCCGTCGGCGGGCGGTCGGCGCCGCGTCACCGCGTGCGCCCGGGCGTCTCCGCCGGGGGACCCCGCCGGACCCGGCACCGGCCCTGGCGGCACTCGGTGTGCGGCCGGCACGGCCGTCCCCCGCCCCCGGGCTCCGGCGGAGCGGCCGGAGGGGGAGTTCCGGACTCCTTCACCCATTCTCACCTCTGCGTACATCGGGAAAGCAACGCGCCCGCCTACTCCGCGGCATCACCTGAAGGGGCCGGCACGGCCCTGTGCCCGCGCGCGGACGGGCCCGGATGGCGGGCCATGCGGGCGCGGACGGTCTTCCCGCCGCGTCCTTCGCGGGTCACCGTGACCGTGTGCGCCAGGCGGTGCACCAGCGGCAGTCCGAACCCGCCCGCCTCACCGCTCACGTCGGGGGGACGGATGAGCGGGAGACGGGAGCTGGTGTCGCGCACACAGACGTCGACATGGCCTTCGGCGGCCGCCAGCTCGAAGGAGCACGTGCCGGCCGTGTGGCGCAGGGCGTTGGTGACCAGCTCGGAGACGACCAGTACGACCGCGTCGCCCACGCCGTCCTCGACGGCCGGGTCCAGGCCCCGCAGGAACCCCCGCGCCCGGCTGCGCGCCTCCGCGACAGCTCCGGGCCGGCGTGCCGAGAGGCAGACGACTTCCCGTGCTGGCACATCGGCTGTGTTCTTCTCCCAGCGATTCACGCGGCTCACCTCGGCTTCTGGCCTTCCGATCGCGACGGCTTCCCACCTCGAAGCAGTTGCCCGGAATAACAGGCGTGTAACACCGCCCCCCACACCGTGCCGGATGGCCGCACCCCGTGGAGGTGGCCGCCCTGGGGCGTCGGCGCGCGGGAACCCCCGGGCGTCCGGCCGGCCTTCGCCCCGGAGCGTGAGGGGCGCCGTCAGTTGGGGGCCGCGACCCGGCTGGGCAGGACCACGTCGGCGTGGGCGGACGACGGTGAGAGCCACATGTCGGTGAAGAGGATGACCTTCCCGCCCCGCGCCCGTACGAGTTCGGCCATCGCCACCTTGTCCCGCTCGTCACGCCGGAAGTCGAAGAGGACGAGCACGTCACGGCGGTGGAGCGCCGCGACCACGGCGGTGCGCTCGACGCCGCGGTCGGGCGGGAACCGCACGTCGTTGCGCGGCTGCACGAGGTGCGGTCCCAGGTGCTGGGCGAACAGGTGGGTGTACGGCGGCACGCCCGTCACCGGCTGCTGAGGCCGGCCCGCCGCCGCGCGGTCACGGGTCCGTACGTCGAAGGCCGGGGAAAGCCGCGGGGGTCGCCCAGCCGCGAAGTACGGCATCGATCGTGGACCGGAACGCGGTCTCGGCCGCGGCGCCGTCGAGGCCGCCGGCGAGTTCGAGGGTGACGAGCCCGTGCAGGGCGACCCACAGCGAGACGGCGATCAGGGTGGTGTCGCCCGCGAGAACGCGGTCCGCCACGGCGCGGTCGATCGCCGCGGCGAGCGGCCGCACCGGGTCGCGGTCGCCGACCCGGGCCGAGGGGACGAAGGACTGCGCGCCCCCGAACAGCACCGTGTACAGGTGGCGGTGCTCGCGTCCCCAACGGCGGTACGCCGCGGCCAGCGCGGACAGGTCCTCCAGGGCGGCCTTCGAGGCGGGAACGGCCGTCAGGTCCTGGAAGAGGCCGGCGACCGCCTGGTCGCGCACCTCACGGATCAGACCGTCCTTGCCCTGGAACAGCGTGTACACCGCCGCCGTCGACGTTCCGGCGGCGGCGGCCAACGCGCGGACCGTGACCGACTCCCGGGGGAGGGTGGCGAACATCTCCGTCGCGCATGCCACGAGCCGTTCTCTGACGGCGGCGTCGTTCGTTCTCGGCCTTCCCACGGGGAGCAGTGTACCGAGTGCTGCTAACATCGTTTCAAAACGCCGTTTCAAAACGCCGTTCTCACACACGGCCAGCACTGGGGGAGATCACCATGCCGTCGTCCGCCGCACGTCCCTTACGCCTCGTCGGCCTCCTGCTGGCGGCCGCCGCCGCGGTGGTGGGGCTGGTCGCCCTCTTCCTGGCGCTGGTCGTCGTCACCGACGGGGCGGGATCGGGGTTCGCCGCATGGTCCGCGACGGCCGCGGGCGCGGTCACGGCTGCCGCGTGGCGGGGGCGCCGCCGGCCCTGGCGGGGACGGCTGGTGCCGTTCCTGCCGGTGCTCGTCGCAGCGGCCGTGACGCTGTCGGTGTGCGTCCCCACCGTCCCGACGGCGCGCCGCCACCCGTCCGCCCTGCCGTTCGTGACCACCGAGCACTGGCGCCTGTCCACCGGCAGCCGGGTCGCGGTCTACCATTACCCGCCCACCGGCGACAGCCCCCGCCGTCGGGTTCCGCTCGTCTACCTCAACGGCGGCCCGGTGCGCGGCATCTCGATGCTGGACCACCACTTCCTGCGGCGGCTCGCCGGGCAGGGTTACGACGTGTACGCGTACGAGCAGGCCGGCGGCGGACGCAGTGACCTGCTCCCCATGGACCAGTACTCGATCACCCGGTCCGTCCACGACCTCGGCGCCTTCGTCGGCGAACTGGGCCAAGGTCCCGTCGACGTACTGGGATTCTCGTCGGGCGCGGTCGTGCTCACCCGCGCGCTGGCCGACCCCGCCACCGCCGCCCGCCTGCGCCGGGCGGTGATCGCCGAGCCGGGCCCGATGGACGGCCCCACCGCCCGGATCGCGGGGCACCAAGGCCGGCCGTCGGCCCGCGGCATCGCACCGGCCATGACCGGCCCGCGCTCCACCCGCACCCCGCGGTACGCGGTCGCGTTCGGCCTCATGCGGCTCGGACTGCTCAGCCCGGGCAACGGACTGGTGGGACAGGCGGAGGGCGACAACGCCTTCACCGCCGCCGACCTCGGCGGAGACACCGCGTCCGCCTACTGCGCGCGGGACGCGCACCGCATCCCGGCCGAGGACACGGCGGGCAACTTCTCCTTCAGTGCCGCCGCCAGCCTCCGCATCCGGCAAACGGTCAAGGACTCTCCCTCCATCGCCCCACAGCTGAGGCGCTCCGGGACGCCGGCGATGCTGATGATCGCCGAGTGTTCCTCCCAGGTCCGCCAGTGGGCGACGGCCGTCCTCACGAACGACCCCGCCGTCCAGCGGACCCAGTACATGCCCGGCGTCGGCCACCACATGTGGAACGGCCTGGCGGACAACGACCGACGGGCAGCGGCCGTCATCACCGCGTTCCTCCAGGAAGAGCCGGCACCGTTGCCCGACTACCCGACCCGGGCCGACGTCCCGGCCTTCCTCCAGAACCACGAGTAGGCGGACGTGGACGGCCGCGCCGGCGACGGCCCGCGTGTTCCACCGGGGGTCGCCGTTGCGGCCGTCCGGCCCTGGTCGCGCTCGTGAGCTGCCGGCGGCTGCTCAGGCCCAGGTGCGGGAGCACAACACCAGGCGGTAGCCGTCCGGGTCGGCGATGGTCACTCCGTGCTCGTCCCAGTAAGGGTTGTGCGCCTGGACACGGGTGCCCCCGGCCGCCACCAGACGGTCGATCAGTTCCTCGTCCGCCGGTTCGCCGAGGTAGGCCACGAACAGGTCGTCCACCGTGGGAGTCGGCTCCAGCGGATGGTCCGGGTCGTGCGTCAGCTCGAAGTGCCAGGCGCCGTCGGGCGGGCCGACCATCACGAGGTCGTGTTCGCCCGCGACGCGTTCGGTCGTGCGCCACAGGACGGTGAGGCCGAGGCCGTCCACGTAGAAGCGTTCGGCGGCTTCGAGGTTCCGTGACGGCCTGGCCAGCCGGACGTGAACGGAGGAGTCGATCACGCCGGCATCTCCAGGGCGGCACGCCAGACGGGGCTGTCGACGTAGTGGTTGTCGAACCGCTCCGCCGACTCGGCGATCTCCTTCGCGTCGGCCTCGCCGCGCATCACCCGGCCGAGCAGGCGCAGGTAGTCGAACCGGCCCATGCCCGGCGTGAACACGAACAGGACGTCCGCCTCGCAGCCGGGCGCCGCGGCGAAGGCGTGCGGGGTGTGCGGCGGCACGGCCAGGAAGTCGCCCGCCTCCAAGACGGTGACCTCCTCACCCACCAGCACGCGCAGGGACCCGCTGATCACGAAGAAGATCTCGGTCGCCTTGCTGTGGAAGTGCGCGGGAGCCCCCACGGCGCCCTTGGCGAAGGTGGACCGGTAACTGGTGAAGCCATCGGCCGTGCTGCCGGAGTCGGCGAACAGCGTCATCACACTGCTGGGGTCTGCACACGTCTCGGCGTCGGCGCCACGGGTCAGCACCGGCCGAAACGGTGCGGCAGGCAAGGACGGGGAGGGGATTTCCTGAGTCATGACCAGACCCTATGACCTCGAACACCACCTGACCAGGCAGAACCTGGGAGATCATCAGCTCGTCGGGCACCACCGGGCCACCCGGGCCACTTGGGAGCGGCCGGCAACGGGCCGCGCCGCACCGTCCAACCGCCGGCCGGCATGGCCCCGGGCTTCAACACCGAGGCTCCGGCGAGGCGGACCACGGGCCGGTCCTCGTCCAGGCAGCCGTCACCGTCGAAGTGGTAATGCCGCAGCGCCCGGGCGAGCTCGTTCACGCGGCGCTGGAGCGGTGTCGCGCCGACGGGGTCTGCCTGGAAGGAGAGCCATCCTTCGTCGGACGCCTCCGCACGGACACGGTGGGCGAGGCGCGACCGAAGTTTCGCACCGTTGCCGCCGATACCGATACCGACACCGGATACCGGTCCGGTACGCGGGCCTCGCGCGAGGCCGTCGCCGGGCGTGTCAGTGGCGGGTACGAGGATGTGGCCGTACCGCTGAACCGGCGACTCCCAAGGAATCCTCATGTCCGCATCCGCTCCCGCACCTTTCCGCTTCCCCACCGGATGGTGCGCCACCGACCTCGGACCCCACCGGCCGTGCGAGTTCACCTACGAGGTCTACCCGCTGGAGAGCCTGCCCGCCCTGGATCCCGGCCTCCTCGACGGCGGCTTCGGATGGCTCGGCGGGACGGCGGCGCCGGACGGGACGGAGCCGGACGGGACGGAGCCGGGTCACGGGGAGCACCTCGAGGCCGTGGAGGCGGACCTGGCCCCCCACGGCCTGCGCCTTCCCGCCGACTTCCTCACCTTCTACCGCAGCGGCGCCCTCCGTCGCGCGTTCGACGAGGTGTCGGTGACCGGCTGCTGGAGCGACCTGTCCGGAGCGCTGCCGAGCCCGGTCGAGGAGGGCGCACGCCTCGTACGGTTCCTCCGGGACCAGCAGGACTGCGTCATCTGGTACTTGTACTTGCGGCCCTCGGGGGAGACGTTCGTGATCTGCTCGCACCTGGACCTGGAACCGGACCTGGACGCGGAGTCCGGCGAGCAGCAGCAGGACGCCGCGCGGGCGGCCGAGTTCCGTGCCGCGGTGGCGCAGTCGCTGGTGCGGTGCACCTCCTCCTTCGAGGAGTTCGCCTACCGTTTCGTGGTGGAGAACGAGCTGTGGATACACCTGAACACCACCGACGCGGACGCCGGGTTGGCCCCCCACCTCCGGGAGTACCTCGACCACTACGCGGCCGCGGCCTCCTGAGCCGGATACGAGCACGGGCCGGGCGCCCGCCGCCGCGTCACCCGACCTGTTCGGCGCTCCACAGCGGCAGCTGCTCGAAGAAGGTGACCGCCTCCCCCCGCCACCGCGACCGCCAGCCCGCGGCCACCGCGGACGCCTGCCGCGCGTGGTGGCGCATGTCCGCCCGCATCCTGTCCGTCACCCCGCGGCGCTCCCCGATCTCGCGGACGGCGGCCATGGTCTCCGGCGTGCAGGACGGGTCGCCGAGCGCCGCTTGCACCACGCGGCGCTCCGCGTCGTCGACGGTGGCCAGCAGGGCGCGGACGGTGTAGCTGTGCTTGCCGTCGCGGAGATCGGTCCCGGTCGGTTTGCCCATGACGGCCGCATCTCCGAACAGGTCCAGGTAGTCGTCGCGCATCTGTCCGCAGATCCCCACCAGCCGCGCGTACTCCCGCAGTTCGGCGTCCCCGGGGGCCGACGGATCGCCCGCGGCCAGGAGGCCGAGCTGCAGCGGCGCGAGAACCGAGTACCGGGCGGACTTGTAGTCGGCCACGCGGTGCAGTACGTCGTCGTCCGGTGCGGCGGCGAAGTCGCGTTCCAGGTCGATGATCTGGCCCATGAACGTGTCGGCCGCCGCCCGGGTCTGCACCTCGACCATGGCCTGCCGCAGCGTGACGGGCACCTGCGCCTCCAGCAGCACCCGCAACGACAGGGCGAGCGCCAGGTCGCCCGCCAGCACGGTCAGACCGAGGGCCGTCCGCGGGTGCTCGGGGAACCGCTCCCGGTAGGAGTAGTACGTGGAGGGGCCGCCGCGGCGGACGGGGCTGTCGTCGATGAGGTCGTCGTGCACGAGGCCGTGGGTCTGCAACAGCTCGATGCTCAGTGCGGCGGCGTCCAGTCCCTCGACCGGCTCGTCCGTCACCAGGCGGGCCGCCTCGTGCAACAGGACGACCCGCATCCGCTTCCCGCCCCGCAGGGACAACTCCCGCAGCAGCCCCAGGCACTCCGGGGTGAACCGGCTGAACGACGGCGCGTCGAGCGTCGCGTCGACCGCGTCGAAGTACTCCTCGAAGAGCGCGTTGAACCGGTGCTCGTATCCGGCGACGCGCTCGAGGATCTGCTGGGTCATGACGCGTTCTTCCTGCTCGGGGTCGCCGGGGTGCACCACCGCGGGCGTGCGACGGCCGGGGCGCGTGCCCCGGGGCCGTGCGATGGGTCAGGAAGTGTACCGGGGGGCTTCGAACGCCGGTTGACGCGGAGCACGTTCTTGATGTCCGTGGGGAGCGCGACGGCGTTCCGTCACTCCGGATCGTTCCGGATGCCCCGGCCGGCGGCCCCCCACTACCTTGTCGACCGCGTCCGTCAGACCGACCAGTCCGGAGCCCGGGGAGCAGTGATGCCGACGACCGCCACCACCGACCGCCCGACCGGCGCCCCGCTCGGACAGCGGGAGCGCGAGGTGCTCGCCGCGGTCGGCTGCGGCCTGGGGGACGGCGAGATCGCCGCCGCCCTCTCCCTCTCCGAGGACGGCGTGGCCGAACACCTCGCGCGGATCCTCGTGAAGCTCGGTCTGCGCGACCGCGCCGCCGCCATCGTCCACGCCTTCGACTGCGGCCTGGTCGTCCCCGGGTCCGGTCCGCGCACGCGGCCGGTGAGCCCCGTGCCGTCCGCCGCCGCCGGCCGGGCGGCGGGACCGAAGGTACGGATCTCCGTACTCGGGCCGCTGCGGGCATGGCATGACGGGCGGCCCCTGAACCTGGGGCACCTGCGCCAGCAGGCCGTCCTGGCGGCGCTGGCGCTGTGCGCCGGGCGGACCCTCAGCCGGCAGGAACTGCTCGACGACGTATGGGGCACGGAACCGCCGGTCGCGAACGTGGTGCCGGTGTACGTCTACCGGCTGCGCAAGGCCCTGTGCACGGGAGACGGTCCGGACGCGGTCATCGAGCACGCCCGACGCGGATACCGGCTCGTGCCGGACGCCGTCGACGTCGACCTGGTCCGGATGGAGGAACTGGTCGCCGACAGCGGGGCGGCCCACCGGGCGGGCGAACCGGCCGAGGCGGTGGGCCTGTGCGCCCGGGCCCTGGGGCTGTTCCACGGGGAACTCCTCGCCGGTTTACCGGGGCCGCTCGCCGAACTGGAGCGGCTGCGGCTCACCGAGCGCAGGATCGCCATCGTGCGGCGGAAGGCGGAGTGGCAGCTCCGGCTGGGCCAGGACGCGGAAGCCATCGCCGAACTCTTCGCCGTGTCCACGGCACACCCCCTCAACGAGCCGCTGGCCGCGCTGCTGATGAGGGCGCTGTACCGGCACGGCCGACAGGCCGACGCGTTGACCGTGTTCGACCGCACCCGCCGCCGTCTGGCCGACGACCTGGGGGTTCCGCCGAGCCGGATGCTGCGGCGGACGCACCAGATGATCCTCGTCGGTGACGAGGCCGGCCTCGGCCTCACCCCCCTCGGCCGGGTGGACGCGAGCAGGTCCTGAGCGGCCGGGGGAAGGTCCTTCCTTCCCGGCCGAGGGCCGCCCCCGCGATCACGCGGGGTACCAGCCGCCGTTCCACCACTGCTCGTTGGCGCCGTCGTTGTGGTGATCCATGTTGAAGTCGGCGGGATAGTTCTTGACGTGGTTGTCCGGGTAGGTCCAGATCCCGGCGGACTCGTCGCAGACGTAGTCCCAGTGGCAGATCGTCTTGACCGGCACGTTGCCGAAGAACCTGTCGGCTCCGGCGAGCGGAGCGCCGACGAAGCCGCCGAAGGGCACGGCTCCGCCGTTGGCACCGGGAGGGCCCTGGCGCTTGGGGTCCGCGATGAGAACGGCGTTGACGTTGTCGAACGTCTGCCAGTTCTCCGTGACCCAGATGTGCACCACCGCGGCGCCCAGGGAATACCCGCCCATCTTGACGTGCTGGCCAGGGCACGCGGCGCGTTGGTCGCGGACCAGGCGGTTCAGCTCGTTGACCCCTGCCCGGGCGCTCGCGCCGTTGGGAATCTGGGTGGGGTACCCGACGTGCTGCTGGATGTTGCCGTAGAAGCCGTCGTTGTTCCACGAGCTGCCCGTGCCGCCGACGACGATCGTGTACGTGCCCTCGCACGAAGCCGCCGCCTGAGCCGTGGGCGCCTGTGCCACCGAAAGCCCGGCCGTCAGCAGAATTCCGGCTGACGCGGCCGCGATCCGCCTTGCTCGCATGCGATCCTCCCGAGGTAGTCGGCCCGCGCGTCTGCCGCCCGATGCGGTACGCGGTCGGCCGAGGTCACCCGACGAGCCTGGCAGCGGGCGATGACATCCCGATGAAACGCGCGGGAGGACGGACGGGCGGGGCGGCTCCGGCTCCGGGCGGTGCCGGCCGATTCCATCGGCATTTCATCGCCGGTCCCTACTGTCGGCCGCCGACGGCCCGAGGGCCCGCCCGGGCGTACGGGCGGCCGGCAGGGCCGGGGACCCGCCGGATCACGCGTACTCGCTGTATTCGGCTGCACTTGGCCGCCTTGGCCGCCTTGGCCGCCTTGGCCGCACCTCACTGCACGACGGAAAGGCACACCGTGGCAGGAAAAGGCTTGTACCGCGTGCTCACCAGACTGGCCGTCGTGGCCGCTCTCTGGGCGCTGGCCATCGGGATGACCCCCTCGGTCGCCCTCGCCCGACCCGGGCCCGAGCCGGACCCGGGCGCCGGACGGTACGGCGTCTCGCGGTACTTCGCCGGCCCCGAGGGGCTGGCCATTCCGACCGAGCCCTGTGACCCGGCCGGTCCGTCGGCCACCGACGGCATCATGGCCGACCAGCTCAACCCGCAGCTGCACGCGAAGATGGCCGGCTACCTCGACGCCTACAAGGTGTCCTGCGCGCGGATGGTCACCCAGGCGGTGAAGGACCGGGGGCTCAACCCGAGGGCCGCGGCGATAGCGATCGCCACGATCATCGTGGAGAGCAGCATGAACAACTACTCCCAGGCCGTCGACTACACCAGCCTCGGGCTGTTCCAGCAGCAGGACTGGTGGGGCACCCGGGCACAGCGCCTGAACCCGGCCCACGCCACCAACGCCTTCCTCGACGAGATGGAGCGCCTGTTCCCGGGCGGAAGGTGGAACAACGAGGCGATCGGGGACGTGTGCTGGAACGTCCAGCGGCCGAGGGAGGACCTGCGCGGCCTGTACGCGGTGGAGGCGGGCGACGCGACCCTCATCGCCAACGCGCTGTGGTCCGGTACCGGCGGCGGCCCCGACCACCCGTACGCCTCGGGCCGCGTGGTGTCCGGGCGGTCCGCGGACGGGCGGCTGGAGGCTTTCGCCGCCGGCGCCGACGGGGTGTACCACGCGTGGCAGACCGCCGTGAACGGTGACTGGTCGCCGTGGCGGTTCGCGGGTGGCCCGCGCGACGCGCAGCTGGCGGTCGCGTCCAACGCGGACGGCCGGCTGGAGGTGTTCGCGCTGTCGGACAGCACGTTCGATCACATGTGGCAGACCGCTCCCAGCGGGGGCTGGTCCGCCTGGGAGAACTTCGGCACCGGAGGGTACCGACTGGCGGCGGGCAACAACGCCGACGGCCGTATCGAGGTGTTCGCCTCCGGCGCCACCGGTGTGTTCCACCGCTGGCAGACCGCGCCCAGCGGCGGCTGGGCACCCTGGGAGGGCACCGGCGGCGGCCCGGCCCGTTCGCGACTCGCCCTCGAGAGCGCACCCGATGGGCGGCTCGAGGTGTTCGCGCTGTCGGACACGACGTTCGAGCACCTCTACCAGACCGGCGTCAACGGCGGCTGGTCCTCCTGGGAGAACTTCGGCGGCGGCGGACACGCCGTGAGCGCCAGCTCCAACCAGGACGGCAGGCTCGAGGTGTTCGCCTCCAACGCGCAGGGCGTGTTCCACCGCTGGCAGACCGGCCCGGCCTCCTGGTCGGAGTGGGCGGGCACCGGCGGGGTCCCCGGCGCCGAGCTGACCACCTCGCGGTCGGTCGACGGCCGGGTCGAGGTGTTCGCGATCAACGCCGACACCGCGAGCCACGCCTGGCAGACCGGACCGAACGGGGCGTACTCCGCGTGGGAGACCTTCGGCGGCGGTGGCACCGGGATCGGGGCGGGCAACAACGCCGACGGCCGCATCGAGGTGTTCGGCACCAGCCGCGCCGGCGTCCACCACAGGTGGCAGACCGGCTTCACCAGCTGGTCGGAGTGGGGCTGGCTGAACGATTCGGGCCCCGCGATCGGCTGAGGCCCGATGCGGACGGCCCGCCCCGGGCGGGTCCCGGTCCGCGACCGGCAGGTCCCGCCGCCTCCGCCGTCCCCGGCGGACGCGCGGCGCGGGCTCCGGCACCCGCACCCCGCCGCGGTGCCGGAGCGCCCAACCGCCGGACAGCCACTGCCCGACGCGCTGCCGCCTGTCATTCCGTCATGTTCCGGGGTCCGCGGCACCCGCCCCCTCGCTACCTTCCAGACCGCCGGCCGCGTACCGCGTGACCGGCCCCCCTCAACACCCGTCCGTCCCACTCACCCCGGATTCTCCAGGGGAGGAGCGTCTCGTGCTTTCCGGACCGTCCCGACGCGCACTGAACTGGTTCCTCGCGGCGACTGCCGCCCTCCTGCCGGCGCTGGCGGCCACGACGCCGGCCACGGCCCGCACCACGGACCTCGCCGCGGCGTGCCCGGCCGCCGGTATGGTCACCCAGCACTTCCACAGCCGTCACAACGGCGTCGACATCGCCAACGACGTCGGGACGCCGATCTACGCGGTGGGCGACGGCGAGGTGACCATCTCGGGATACAGCGGCGACTACGGCCAGTGGATCCGCATCCAGCACCCCGACGGCACGATCTCCGAGTACGGTCACATGTCCCGCCGGGACGTCTCCGCCGGCGACCACGTCGAGGCCGGCCGGCAGATCGCCCTGATGGGCTCCGAGGGGAACTCCACCGGCCCGCACCTGCACCTACGGATCTGGGGAGACCGGTCCGCCTCCTACGGCATCGACCCCGAGCCCTACCTCGCGGAGCGCGGCGTGGTGCTGCCCTGCACCCCGGGCAGCGGCCCGCGGCCCGCACCGCTGGTGTATCCGGCGGAGTCGGGGCGGGTGGTGTCGGCGCGGTCGGCGGACGGGCGGCTCGAGGTGTTCGCCGCCGGTGCCGACGGCGTGCACCACGCCTGGCAGCGGGAGGTGAACGGCAACTGGTCGGCCTGGGAGCCGCTCGGCGGACCGGGCAACGCCGAGCTGGCCATCGCACCGAACGCGGACGGCCGTCTGGAGGTGTTCGCCGTCAACGGGAACACCTTCCGGCACCGCTGGCAGCTGTCCCCCTCGGGGGGCTGGTCCGGCTGGGAGGACTTCGGCGGCGGCGGCAAGGACACCGCGGCCGGCGTGAACGCCGACGGCCGCATCGAGGTCTACGCCTCCGGACCGGTCGGCCTCTTCCACCGGTACCAACTGGCGCCGAACGGAGGCTGGTCCGACTGGCAGCCCACCGGCGGCGGCCCCTCGGACAGCCGCGTCGAAATGGCGAAGGCACCGGACGGCCGCCTGGAGGTGTTCGCCCTCAACGGCGACACCCTCCAGCACCGCTACCAGACGGCTCCCAACGGCGGGTGGTCCCCGTGGGACACCTTCGGTGGCGGCGGCCATGACCTGACCGCCGACCACAACGCCGACGGCCGCCTGGAGGTCTTCGCGTCCGGCCCGGTGGGCGTGTTCCACCGCTATCAGACCGGACCGGCCGGCTGGTCGGAGTGGGAGCCGACGGGCGGCCCCGCCGATGCGCAGCTCACCAGCGAACGGACCCCCGACGGCCGCGTCGAGGTCTTCGCCGTGAACAGTGCCACCGCCATGCACACCTGGCAGACGGCCGTCAACGGCCCCTACGCCGGCTGGGCCGCCTTCGGGACCGCGGGCACCGAGGTCACCGCGGCCGCCAACGCCGACGGCCGGATCGAGGTCTTCGGCACCAGCCGCGCCGGGACCTACCACACGTGGCAGACCGGCTTCGCCACCTGGTCGGACTGGATCTGGCTCAACGACAGCGCCGGACCACCCCTCGACTGACCCTTCTCCGACCTTCCCCGCATACGACCCGCGGCCGGCCGTGTCCGTACGGCACACGCCGGCCGCACGGCCCCCTTCCAGAGAGGCCCCATGCTCCCGATCAGCAGACGGAACCTGTTACGGGCCGCCGCCGGGGCGGGCACCCTCCCGTTCCTGCCCGCCGGCCGGACCGCGGCCGCGGCCTCCGCGGACGCCCCGCCCCACGAGTGGGCCGGAGCGGGCCCGATGGTGTACGTCCACGACCCGTCCACACCGGCCGGCCCGCGCTACCTCAACGACCACACGCTGATCAAGGCCCAGGGCCGCTGGCACCTGTTCGGCATCGTCGGGGACAGCGCGCCGCCCGGCGAATCCCCGGACAGCGCGGCGGAGATCTCCTTCGCCCACGCCTCCGCGCCGAGCCTGCACGGGCCGTGGACCGCCCACCCCGACGCCCTCACCGTCGACCCGTCCTACTTCGGCGAGGAGCACCTGTGGGCACCGCACGTCATCGAGGCGGGCGGCGGGTTCCGCATGTTCTACGCCGCCGGCGGCGGCAACGGTGCCGCGATCAACCTCGCCACGTCGACCGACCTGTTCACCTGGACCCGCGAGCCGTCCGGCCCGCTGTTCCGGGGACTCGCGGCACGTGACCCGATGGTGCTGCGGATCGGCGGCGAGTGGGTCATGTACTACACCGAACTCTCGGGCGCGGGCGGCCGGCACGTCGTTTCCTACCGGCGCTCCGCCGACCTCCTGCGCTGGAGCGATCCGGGGGTCGCGTTCACCGACGCGAGCACCGGCACGACCGCCTCGGTGACGGAGTCCCCGTACGTCGTCGAACGCGACGGCTGGTACTACCTGTTCATCGGGCCGCGGGGCGGCTACGAGGGCACCGACGTCCTGGCGTCGCGCGACCCGTTCCACTTCGACCTCGCCGCGTACGCGGGGCACGTCCCCGGCCACGCCGTCGAGGTGGTCGCCGAAGGGGAGACGTGGCACGCCACCTCGGCCGGCTGGTTCCGGCAAGGGCTGTACGTGGCGCCCCTGTCCTGGCGGGACACGCCACCGCCGTGGCAGAGCCCCGACCACCCGGTGGCCGGCCTCGACGCCGGCGGCCGCCTCACGGTGTTCGCCCTCGACGCCTCCGACCGCTCGATGCTGCGGCGCGTCCAGACCGACCCGCACACCGACACCTGGACGGGGTGGGAACCCTTCGGCGGGCCGGCCGGCGCGGCTCCCACGCTCGGCCGCGCCACCGACGGCACGCTGGAGGTGTTCTCGCTCGCCCCGGGCGGCGTCAACCTGCACCACCGGGCGCAGCGGCCGGACGGCGGCTGGTACGAGTGGGAGGAGTTCGGCGGCCCGGCCGGCGCCGCCCCCGCCGTGGCCCGCGACGCCGGCGGCCGGCTGGAGGTCTTCGCCCTGAGTCCTGGCGGCGCCTCCGTCGCGCGGCGGCGGCAGCGTGCGCCCGGGTCCGCGGCCTGGGACCCGTGGCAGCCCGGTTTCGGCGGGGCCGCGGGCGCGCCACCGGCCGTCGCGGCGAACGCCGACGGCCGCCTGGAGGTGTTCACCCTCGCACCCGGCGGCGCCGCGATCCAGCACCGGTGGCAGGAGGCACCGGGCGGCGCCTGGACCCCCGCATGGCACCGCTTCGGCACCGCGGCCGGCGCCGCGCCCCGGGCGGCCGGGGACGGCAGCGGCCGGCTCACCGTCGCCGCGATCGGACCGTCGGGCCTGGGAGCCTTCGCCCGGCGCCAGTCCGTGCCGGACGGCCGCTGGGACGAGTGGCTCCCGATGTCGGGCTGGAGCGCGGCCGCCCCCGCGCTCGCCGCCAACGCCGACGGCCGGCTGGAGGCGTTCTTCCTGACGCCCGGCGGCGCCCGGCTCAGCCACCGCTGGCAGGTGTCTGCCGGCGGGGACTGGGCTCCCGGCGGGGAGTTCGGCGAGCCCGGGATCCGGCTCGCGGCGACGCCCACGGCCGCCCTCGACCCCACCGGCCGGATGCACGTCTTCGCGGTCACCACCGAGGGCCGGGTGCGCATGCGCGTCCAGGACCGGCCGAGCGGCGGGTGGCGGCCGTGGACGGCCTTCGGCGACCGCGCGGTGGCACCCCTCGTGTCGGGTGCCCCGGCCCTCTGAGCCCGCGGTGGGGGACCGGAGTCCGGAGGGGGACCGGAGTGCGGATCGCGCCACCCGAACGGGCGAAACACCGGTCCGGTCGCGCCGCGAACCCCCCGAACCGTCCTGACCCCCCTCGGTACGCGGTGACCTTCCCCACCTCGCAGGGTGCGGGAGGAGGCCGCCGGGCCCGGCGCGTGCGGGCGGTACCCCGCCGGGCGGAGGTGCCGGCCGAAGTGGCCGAAGTACGCCGGTGAACTCCCCTGAGAGATGAGTATCGTTCCGCTCGTCCGGCCAGTGCGACGCGTGGAACAGGGGGAACGGTGAGCGGCGTAGTCGTCCATCTGCCGCAGGGAAGTGGTGGCGCCGACGGCGAACCGTGCGGCGACCCGGTGACGTTACGGCTCGGCCCCGGCGAGGTCGCCCGCTTCGGACGGGGCTCCACGACGGTCCCCGTCGAGCTGCGCCTCGCCGACGCGGCGGTCTCCCGGCTCGCCGGGGAGATCCGCGTGACCGACGACCACTGGCAGTTGACGAACCACAGCACCGCCCACAGCTATCTCGTGGAGAACCCGGAGGGAGCGGGGGAATACCTGAGGGTGCCACCACGACGGGTCGGGGCGCCCATCCCGTTCGAGTTCGCGCGCGTGGTGCTGCCCACCCGCGGTGACGTCCCCGTCTCCTTCCAGGTGTTCGCGCCCGACCACGTCTACCTGGACCCGGACGCCATGGGCGTCCCCTGGGGGAACCGCACGGTCACCGCGTACTCCCTGGACGAGACGGCCACCTACTTCCTCGTCCTCGTCGCGCTGTGCGAACCGCGCCTGCGCGACCAGTCCCCCGTGGCGGTCCCCACCACTCCGCAGATCGTCGAGCGGCTGGGCCGGCACGGCGCTCACGACGCCCTCACCGCGCGGGCGGTCAGTTCGCACATCGACTACCTCGCCGAGGAGAAACTGCGCATCGGCGCCCCGGACACCACCGAACGCGGCAGGGCCGACCGCCGCAACGGCAAGCGGGAAGAGATCGTCGGCCTCGCGCTGCGTTTCGGGCTGGTACGGGAAGAGCACCTCGCGCTGCTGCCGTCCCGGTCACGCGCCGGCGGGCGGGAGCGGCAGGCGGGGCGATGACACCGCCCCACGGTCCGGGCTGCACCACGGAGTGCGACCGCACGGACCTGCTCCCGCCCGGCTACCGGGTGGGGGACTGGGTGGTCACCGAGCTGATCGGGGCCGGGGGCTGGTCCACGGTGTACGGGGCGCGGCCGGCCGGCGGACGCCCCGACCGGACCGGCGGAGCCGCCGCGGACCGGACCGGCGCAGCCGCCGTCGGCCGGTGTCCGGACCCCTCCGACGTCGCGCTGAAGATCATGCCGACCGCCGGACTCGCGCCGCGCCAGGCACGCCAGACCGTGGAATCCGCCCGCCGCGAGGTCGAACTCGGGCGCAGGGCGGGGCATCCCCGCCTGATCCGGTTCCTGGAGACCTTCGTCCTCGCCGCACCGGACCGGCCCTCCCTGGACGGCGCGATCGTGCTGGTCATGGAAAGGGCCGCGGGCAGTCTGCGGGAACTCGTCGACGCCGGTGTGCCCGAGGCCGACCGCGGCCGGCTGATCGCGGGCATCTGCGAGGGCCTCTCCCACCTCCACCGCTCGGGATGGGTCCACGCCGATCTCAAGCCGGAGAACGTCCTCCTGGGCACGGACCGCTCCGTGAAGCTGTCGGACTTCGGCCTCGCCACCGAGCTGACGGGCACGCACGGGTACGTCCCTCCCCTGGGCACCCTGGACTACCTCCCGCCCGAGCGCTGGCGGGCGCCCCTGGGGGAACGGGGCGTGCAGGTCAGGCCGAGTGCCGACATCTGGGCCCTGGGCATCGTTATCCACGAGGTGTTCGCGTCCGGCGGCTCACCGTTCTCCGGCGCCACCCCCGTGGCGCGGGGCGCCGCGGTCCAGGAGTACGCGGCGGGACGCGCCCCGCTGCGCATGGACCACGCCCTGCCGCCGTTCTGGCGTGCGCTGGCCGCCGACTGCCTCGCCCCGACCCACGCGGCCCGCGCCGCGCACACCGCCGAGAGCCTGCTCGCCCGCATCCGCGCCCACCAGGGGACGCGGGGTGCGGGGACGGGACGGCTGCGGGGGCGGGCCCGCGCCGCGGTCCTCGCCACCGCGCTCTGCGGGATCGCCGGCGCGGCCCTGTACTCGGACGCGGAACGGGCGGGCCCGCCGGTACGGTCCGGCCGTGCGGACGCGGCCGGCGAGATCCGCGTGTTCAACGCGGAGCGCGGCTGCCAGGCGCGGGCCGACCGCGACCCGCGGTGCAGCCTGGGCCTGGCCATCGACCCCCTGAAGCCGTACGCCGCGGACAACGTCGTGCCGACCCGGGTGTGGCACGGCGACGTCCTCGCCGCCGACTGCCAGTGGGCCGACGGGCAGCCCATCATCGACGAGGAGGGACTGCGGTCCACCCACTGGTTCCGCGTCCGTCTCCCGCGCGGCTCCGCACCCCCCACGGCGTGGCTCCCGGCCGTACGCACCAAGGAACGGCCGGCGCTGCCGGGGTGCCCGCAGCCCACGGCCGTGCGCTGAGGCGGAGGGCCACGCCTGCCGCCCGCCGGCCGGGAGGGCCGGCGGGCGGGCGGCGTCGTGCGGGACCGTTCTACGGGTACGCCCGCTCGACGGGGTGGATCCGGTGGACGGACCCGGCGGGGGCGGTTGCCGCAGGAGGGTCAGCCCCGGCCGTCACACGCCTTGCAGTCCCCGCTCCCCTTGCAGCTGTCGCACTTCGCCCCGCTCCAGCCCCGGAAACCGGAGCCCCCGCAGGTCGTGCACTTCCCGTCGCCCTTGCAGCGCCGGCACACGTCCTCACCTGCGGCCCTGATCCGGGCGCACGCCGACGCCGGCGCGTACGAACTCTCCCCGACGGCCCACGTCTACCCGGACCGCACCATCTGGAAGCCCGACCTCCTCCGAGCCGGAACGGCGCGCGTGGAGGGCGAGTGCGCACGGCGGCCGGATTGCGCGGGGTGTTCTTGCGGGGCCCCGGGGGGTGTGCCAGCATGCCAGGACGTGATCGTGATCTTGGAGTCGGCTGTGGTGCCCCCGTGAGCGGGCCGCGGCGATCCGCTGACGAGAGGTGCGACGTTGAATTCGTCTGCCGACACGGCACCATCCGCTGGAACGAACTCCTCCGACCGGCCCCGACGTCCCGGGCCGGCCTCCGTGCCCGGCCAGGTCCGCCGCCCCGGCGGTGCCGGTCCGGACGTCACCGCCGCCGATCCGGTCGCCGAGCGGTTCCACTTCCTCGTGAACGCCCCGGCCCTCTTCAACGCCGTCGTCACCGCGCTCGAATGGGACGTCTTCGGCCATCTCCAGACCCACCCCGGCGCCTCCCTCGAGGAGCTGCGCGCGGCCGTCGGGGTGCCGGCGCACTCCCTGCGGGTCCTGCTCCACGCCGTGTGCACCACCGGACTGCTGGAGCGGGATCCCGGCGGCGGCTACCGCAACGCGCCCGCCGCCGCCGAGCTGCTCGTCCCCGACGGCCCCGACAGCTGGCGCCACATCCTCACCGGCTGGCGGGAGATCTACTACCCCGCCTTCTCCCGCATGAGCGAAGCCCTCGCGGCCGGCACCAACCTCGCGCTCGACGCGCACCCCGGCGACGAGCCGACGCTCTACCGGCGCCTCACGCACGACCCGGAGCTCGAGGCGGTCTTCCACCGCAGCATGAGCGCCTTCACCCTCAAGAGCCTCGACGCGCTCGTCGAGACGGAGGAGTTCGCCACCGTACGGCACCTGCTCGACGTCGGCGGCGGCGACGGCACCACCAGCACCCGGCTGCTCGCCCGCCATCCCGGCATGCGCTCGACCGTCTTCGACATCCCGTCCGTCGCGCGGCTGGCGGCCGAAGCGAAGCCCGATCAGGAGTCCGGGCCGGAAGCCGGGGCCGGGGACCGCATCCGGCCGCACGCCGGCGACCTCTTCACCGACCCCTTCCCGCCCGGCGCGGACGCCGTCCTCTTCAGCCACGTCCTGGAGATCTTCTCCGGCGCGCAGATCACCGAGCTGCTGGCGAAGGCGCACGCCGTGCTCCCCTCCGGGGGACGGGTGTTCGTCTACGGCTACAACGCCTCCGACGACGAGACCCGCGGCTGGTACTCCGCGCGCCTCTCCCTCTACCTCAACGTACTCGCCAGCGGCCAGGGCATGGCCTACCCGGCCCGCGACTACGAGGAGTGGATGCGCCGGGCGGGCTTCGAGGCCGTACGCACGCTCACCGGCTACCCCTACGAGCACGGTCTGACCATCGGCACCAAGCCGTGAGTCGCGACAGGTTCCCCGCCGCCGACCCGGGGGCGCCCGCCACCGGATCGCCGGTCCGCTTCCTGGTGTGGCTGGCCACCCGCCACCGCGGCAGCCTCGTCCTGGCCACCGTGTTCGGGGTGCTGTGCACCCTCGCGCAGGCACTGGTGCCGACGGCCGTCGCCCTCGGCATCGACCGCGGGCTGCTCCAGCGCGACCGGGACGCGCTGCTGCTGTGGGGCGGCGCGGTCCTCGCCCTCGGCGTCTTCCAGGCCGTCATCGGCATGCTGCGCGACCGGGCGTCGACCACCAACCGGTTCGGCGCCGTGTACGGGACCACCCAGCTCGTCGTCCGCCACGCCGCCGGCCTCGGCGCCGACCTGCCCCGGCGGGCCTCCACCGGCTCCGTCGTCAGCGTCAGCGCCTCGGACGTCGGCCACCTCGGCACCGCCCTGGAGGGCACGGCGCGCGGCGGCGGGGCCGTCGTCTCGATCCTCTTCGCCGCCGCGTTCATGCTGGTCACCTCCTGGCAGCTGGGACTGGTCGTCCTCATCGGCGTCCCGCTGATCGCGGTCGCCGTCACCCGGCTGATGCGGGTCCTGCACGGCCGCCAGCAGCGGCTGCGCGAGCAGCAGGGAGCCCTCACCGACCTGTCGGTGGACATCATCGACGGGCTGCGCGTCCTGCGCGGCTTCGGCGGCGAGAAGGCCTACGGCCGCCGCTACCGCGAGGGCTCCCAGGCCGTGCGCGCCGAGGGCACCCGGGTCGCGGCCACCGTCGCGGACATCGCCTTCCTGCGCGTCCTGCTGCCCGGCGCGCTGCTCGTCGCCATCGTCTGGCTCGGCGCGCACCAGGTGAGCACCGGCCGCCTCGAACCGGGCCTGCTCGTCGCCTTCTACGGGTACGCCGTCTTCCTCACCGACCAGCTCGGGCAGGTCACCGCCATGCTCGACCAGCTCACCCGCGCCAACGTCGCCGCCGGCCGCGTCCTGGACTTCCTGCGCCTGGAACGGGAAAGGCCCGGCGGCACCCGCCCGCTCGACGACGGCGCTGTCGGCCTGCCGCTGCACGACCCGGACTCCGGGCTGACCGTCCCGCCCGGCCGCTTCCTCGCCGTGGTGTGCGGCACGGAAGGGGACGCCCGCACGCTCGCGGAACGGCTCTGCGGCCACACCGATTCCGCGGTCCTGCTCGGTGACACCCCCCTGGCCGCCCACCGCACCGACGACGTACGCCGCCACGTCCTCCTCGCCGACAACGACGCCACCCTCTTCGCCGGGCGGCTCGGCACCGAACTCGACCCCCGGGACCGCCCCGACGGCCCCGCCGACGGTCTCCTCCGCGCCCTCGACGCGGCCTCCGCCCGCGACGTCGTCGACGCCCTCCCCGACGGCCTCGACCACGAGAGCACCGGCGGACGCGAGTTCTCCGGCGGGCAGCAGCAGCGGCTGCGCCTGACCCGCGCCCTGCTCGCCGATCCGCGGGTGCTCGTCCTCGTCGAGCCGACGAACGCCCTCGACGCCCACACCGAGGGCCGCGTCGCCCGCGACCTCGGCCCCTACCGCGCCGGCCGCACCACCGTCGTCCTCACCACCAGCCCGATCGTCCTGGACCGCGCCGACTCGGTGGTGTTCGTCAAGGACGGCAAGGCCGTCGCCGAAGGACCCCACCGGACCCTCCTCGCCGACCCCGACTACCGTGCCGTCGTCACCCGTGAGGTCCTGGCATGACCGCCCCCGCCGACACCGCTGCCGCCGGCACCGCCCCCGGCTCCCCGCCCGCCGACCGGCTGCCTGTCGCCTCCGCCCGGGAGGTCCGCGCGCACGCCCGGCGGACCGCGCTCAGGCACCGCCGCCCCCTGGCCGGCTCCCTCGCCCTGCACGCGCTGGCCTGCGTCGCCGCGCTGGCCGCACCCCAGCTCCTCGGCCGGATCGTCGAGGACGCCGCGCACGGCGGGCTCGCCGTCACCCCGGTCGCCCTCGCGATCTGCGCCGCGGTCGTCCTCCAGGCGGTCCTCACCCGGTTCGCGCGGTTGGCCTCGCTGCGGCTCGGCGAGACCGTACTGGCCGAGCTGCGCGAGGAGTTCGTCGACCGGGTGCTGTCCCTGCCCACGCCCGTCGTCGAGCGGGCCGGCACCGGCGAACTCGTCACCCGGACCACCCGGGACGTCGACGTCCTCGCCTTCACCGTGCAGCGGGCCGTCCCCGACACCCTCGTGGCCGGCACCACCATCGCCCTGACCATCGGCGCCATCTGCCTCACCGACCCGCTGCTGGTCCTGCCCTGCCTGGTGGCCGTCCCCGTGCTGTGGCTGTCGACCCGCTGGTACCTGCGGCGGGCCCGCGGCGGCTACCTGCGTTCCAACTCCGCGTACGCCCGCCTCACCGACACCCTCGGCGAGACCGTCGCGGGCGCGCCCACGGTGGAGGCGCTCCGGCTCCAGGGGCGGCGCCGGCGCCGCACCGACGCGGACATCGCCGCCTCGTACGCGGCCGAACGGCACACCCTGAACCTGCGCAGCACCTACCTGCCGATCGCCGACACCGGTTACATCCTGCCGGTGGCCGCCACCCTGGTCATCGGCGGGCTGATGTACATCGACGGGCTGGTGGGGCTGGCCGCCGTCACCGCAGCCACCCTGTACGTCCAGCAGGTGATCGGGCCCGTCGACACCATGCTGTACTGGATGGACGAACTCCAGGTCGGCGGCGCGTCCATGGCCCGCGTCCTCGGCGTCCGCGCCGCCGCCCAGGACCCGGCCGCCCCGGACCCGGCCGCCCAGGACCCGGCCGCCCAGGACCCGGCCGCCCCGGACCCGGCACCGCGGCCCGAGGCCCCCCGCGACGGCGCGATCGACGTGCGGGACGTCCACTTCGCCTACCCGGACCGGCAGGAGAGCCTGCGCGGTGTCGACCTGCGCGTCCGGCCCGGTGAACGCCTGGCCGTCGTGGGCCCCTCCGGCGCCGGCAAGTCGACCCTGGGCCGGCTCCTCGCCGGGATCGACAGCCCCGGCCGGGGGACCGTCCGCCTGGGCGGCGTGCCCCTGACGGAGCTGCCGCCGGAAGAACTGCGCCGCGGCGTCATCCTGGTCACCCAGGAGTACCACGTCTTCCGCGGGACCCTGGCCGACAACCTGCTCGTCGCCCGCCCCGACGCGACCCCCGCGGACCTGGAACGCGCCCTGCGGGCCGTCGCCGCCTGGGAATGGGCGTCGGCACTGGGCCTGGACCACGAGGTCGGCTCCGGCGCGGCCGAACTGCCCCCGGCCCGCGCCCAGCAGCTGGCCCTCGCCCGGCTGCTGCTGCTCGACCCGCCGGTCGTCGTCTTCGACGAGGCGACCGCCCTGCTCGACCCGCACACCGCGCGCACGGTGGAACGGGCCCTGGCCGGACTGCTCGGCGGCACGGTCGTCTCCATCGCCCACCGGCTGCACACCGCCCACGACGCCGACCGCGTGGTGGTGCTGGAGGACGGCCGGATCACCGAGAGCGGCACCCACGACGAACTGGTGGGCCGCGGCGGGGCCTACGCCCGCCTGTGGAAGTCCTGGCACGGCTGAGGCGGCACGGCGCCGGCGGCCACGGGCCCCTCACCACGCCACGGGCAGCCGGTGCACCCCGTAGAAGCCCATGTCCTCCCCCAACGGCACCTCCGACGGCGGCACGGCCAGCTTCAGCCCCGGGAAGCGCGCGAACAGCGCGGGGAACGCGATCCGCATCTCCGTACGGGCCAGGTGCTGGCCGATGCACTGGTGCGCCCCGTGGCCGAAGGCGAGGTGGCCCGAGGCCGGGCGGCCGAGATCGAGGCGGTCGGGGTCGGCGAAGCGCGCCGGATCGCGGTTCGCGGCCGACAGCGAGACCGTGACGGACTCCCCGGCGCGCAGCGCGTGCCCCTCCAGGACGACGTCCTCCAGCGGGCAGCGGGGCACCCCGAAGTGGAAGATGGTCAGGTACCGCAGCAGTTCCTCCACCGCGTTCCCGGCGAGCGACGGATCGTCCGCCAGCCGGGCCGCCTCGCCCGGGTGGGACAGCAGCGCGAACGTGCCGAGCCCGAGGGAACCGGCGGTCGTCTCGTGCCCCGCCGACAGCAGGAGGGCGCCCACGCCGGCGACTTCCGCGGTGGACAGCTCCCCGCCGGCGGCGAGCGCGCTCAGCAGGTCCTCGCCCGGCGCCCGTCGCCGGTGCCGGGCCAACTCGGTCAGGAACGCGTCGAGTTCGGCCATGGCCGCCGCGGCCTCGGCGGCGGTCGCGTCGATCCGGAACAGGGTGGCGCTGTTGCGCTGGAAGGAGGCGCGCTCACCGTACGGCACGCCCAGCAGCTCGCAGATCACCAGGGAGGGGACGGGCAGCGCGAAGGCTTCGACGAGGTCGGCCCGGCCGCCGAGGGCGGCCATCGCCTCCAGGCGCTCGCCGACGATCCGCTCCACGCGGGGCGCCAGGGCCCGCGTACGGCGGGCGGTGAACCAGCCCATGAGCTGCCCGCGCAGCCGCGTGTGGTGGGGTGCGTCCATGTCGACGAGCCAGCCCGGCAGCGCGGGGCTGCCGTAGAACGGGTCCGTTCCCGGCCGGGCCACCGGCACCCGCTTGAGCTCCGAGCGCGCGCTGAACCGGGGATCGGCGAGGACCCGGCGCGCCGCCTCGTGCCCGGTGACCAGCCATCCGAGGTGGCCGTCCGGGTAGCGCAGACGGCTGACCGGGCCGCGGGCGCGCAGCGCCGCGAGCTCCGGCGGCGGGTCGAACGGGCGGTCCCGGTCGCGGGCGGTGGGGTGGACGGGAACCCCCGGGCCGCCGCTCACGTCCCGGCCCCCGGCCGCGCGCCCGCTCCGGCCCGCGGCCGGGCGTGCTCGCGGAGGAAGGCCCCGAGCCGCCGCACGCCCTCGTCGATCTGCTCCGGCTCCAGGTAGCTGCACGACAGCCGCAGCGTACGGGTGCCCCCGCCGCCCGGATGGAAGGGGGCCATCGGCGTCCACAGCACCCCGTACCCGGCCGCCGACGCCTCCAGCAGCCCGGCGTCCGCCGGTACGGGCAGCCGCATCCGTACGAAGAACCCGCCGTCGGGCCGGTTCCACTCCACCCCCTCCGGCAGCCCGGCCGCGCCCTCGCGGTCCAGCGCCCGCAGCAGGTGGGCGAGGTTGCGCCGGTACAGCACGGACCTGGTCCGGCTCAGCTCGGCGAGCGAGCCGCCGTGCTCCAGCAGCATCCCGGCGATCAACGCCTGGCACACCGGCGCGGTGTTGACCGTGACGGCGGTCTTCAGCCGCGCCAGTTCCGCGGCGAGCGGGACGGCCGGGACCCCGCCGCCGGTGGACACGCACTGGTCGGCGACGACGTAGCCGACGCGCGCCCCCGGGAAACAGACCTTGGCGAACGTCCCGATGTGCACGACCCGCCGCCCGTCGTCCAGGGCCTTCAGGGAGGGCAGTTCGCGGCCCGGGGGAGCGGTGAACCCGTACGCGTTGTCCTCCAGGACGAGGAAGTCCTCCCGCGCGGCCAGCTCCAGCAGCCGCGTCCGCCGCCCGGCCGCCATGCGGGTGCCGCCCGGGTTGGCGTAGTCGGGGGCGACGTAGCAGGCGCGGACGCGCCGGCCGGACCGGCGGGCCGCCCGGCAGGCCCCGGCCAGCGCGTCGAGGTCGAGGCCGTCGGCGTCCTCGCGCACGGGGACCACCCCGGCGCCGAGCAGGCTGGCGGCGCTGGTGATGCCCACGAAGCACGGGTCGGAGACGGCCAGCAGGTCCTCCGGGGAGGCGATCAGGGCGCGCAGCACGAGGAACATCGCCTCCTGCGCCCCGACGGTGATCACGAGTGCGTCCGGGTCGGCGTCGATGCCCTGGTCGCGGCGGAGGGCGTCGGCGACGATCCCGTTGATCAGGCCGCGGGCCGGCCCGTACTCGTACAGCAGCCGGGCCGCCCGCTCCGGCCCCAGGCCCGTCGCGGCCGCGTGGGCGGTGAAGCGGTCCAGGTAACGGGCGGTGTCCAGGCCCTCGTACGGGGCGGGGTGCGGGGCACCGGGGGCGAAGGAAAGGGCGTCCGGGTAGCGGCCCATGATCTCGTTGAGGAAGCCGATCGACTCCAGCACCGGGTCCTGGAGCGAGGCGTGCAGCGCCTCACGGGCGAGGAGGGTCATGCCGGGGACCGTCCGGAACGGGCCGCGTGCCGCGCGGTCTTGGCCAGCACGTCGGGGCTGTGGACGCGGCGGGCCTGGACGACCGCGAACTCCGCCAGGTAGCCGCGCAGCAGCTCGAGCGGCTCCTCGGCCAGCGTCAGCATGGCCCGGTTGGCGGCCACGGCCGGACCGGCCAGCTCGCGCACGGCGCGCTCGGCGGCCGCGTCGAGGGCGGCGGCGGGCAGCACCTCGTCGACCAGCAGGGCGGCCGCCGGGTCGGAGGTGTGGACGCGGCGGCCCGAGAGGATGATCTGCCGGGCCGTGCGGGCGCCGGTGAGCCGGGTGAGCCGCAGGTTGCCGAGGCCCGGGACGATGCCCTCGTCGGCGGCGGGCAGGCTCAGGAAGGCGCCCTCCTCGGCGATGACGCGGTCCAGGACGAGGAGCAGCTGCATGCCGCCGCCGATGGCGAACGCGTCGACGACACCCACCCAGGGCTTGCCGGCCGGGACGCCCCAAGGGGACGGGTCCTCGCGGAGCAGGCCGCGGGCCAGCTTGTTGACGTAGCCGAGCTCCCGGCCGAGGAGGAACTCCACGAACGGGATCCGGCCCGCGTGCAGCTCCTTGAGGTTGATGCCGGCGCTGAAGATCCGCCTCCCGGCGTGACGCGGGTGGGTGACGGGACCGCCGCGCAGGACGCCGACGCGGATCCGGTCGTCGAGGAGGGCCACGTCGACGGCGGTCTCCAGGCCGGCGATGAGCCGGCTGTCCTCGGCGTTGAGGCAGTGGCCGTTGCGGAAGGTGACGTGGGCCGCCTCGCCGCGGCGTTCGAGCAGCACCGCGGGCAGCTCCAGCCGGTCCGTGCGCCGGAACTCCTCGAGGCGGGCCGCCGAGCCCGGCGCGGGCCGCAGCATGCTCTCGATCAGGTGCGTGCCGGCGGTGGGGGAGCGCAGCAGGGCCCCGAAGAAGACGCCCTGGTCGATCTCGCGGCCTTCCTTGTGCGCCTGGAGGCGGCCGCGCTCCTCGGCGAGTTGCGCGGCGTCCGGTACGAGCCCGGGGAAGCGTACGGCGGCCTCCGCGGCCAGGTCGGGCAGCCGGGGCCGGCGCGTCCGCCCGGCGGTGAGCTCGTCGTAGACGGCGTCGGCGTGGCGGGCGAGGAAGGCGTGCCGGACCGCACGGCAGTCCTCGTGGAGGCCCTCGGCCCGCTCGGCCTCGGCGGCGGTCCGGTCGGGGCGCGCCGGCAGGAGGGCGAGCCTCCGCTCGGTGTCGGCGGCGTACCCGGCGAGCAGCTTGGCGTCGCCGGCGAGGTCGCCGCAGAACCCGTGCTCTCCGCCCGGGACGGCGGGGTCTCCCGGGACGACGGCACCGACGGCGGAGGCGGGGGAGCCGGCGGCGGGGCCGGCGGCCGGGAGGCCCGTCCCGCGGCGCCCCGCTCCGTCACTCATCCGCCGCTCCCGCCGGGTCGCCCGGCTCCGCGGCGGCCGCGGCGGCAGCCGCCGCGGCCAGACGCCGCAGTTCGCGGTCGCAGGCGGCCAGATGGGGCCCCAGCGCCTCGTCGAACTCCAGGCTCTGCGCCTCCAGCAGCAGCTGCCGGCGGATCGCGAGCTCCCGGTCGGAGATCCGGCCCATCAGCACGGCCGCCGTGTGCGCGGCCTCCTCCGTGTCGTCCGCGAGCTGGTCGATCAGGCCCAGGTCGCGGGCCCGCACGGCGTCGATGTCGTCGCCCCACAGCACGATCTGCCGCGCGCGGGCCGCCCCGAGCTGCCGGGATATCCGGTGCACGGCCATCCCGGGCCAGAAGTGCCCGTCGTTGACCGGCGCGAGGAGCCGCAGGTCCGGCGACCCGATCCGGTAGTCGCTGACCAGCAGCAGGTCGAGGGCCGGACCGCCACAGGCCCCGGAGGCGACGGCGATGCTCAGCGCGGGCAGCCGCTCCAGCCTCCGCACGGCCCGCTCCCAGCGGTTGATCTGCTGGATGTCCACCTGCCCCGGCCAGGCCCGCGCCCCGGCGGGCGCGTCCGGCAGCCGCAGGAGGACCACCGAGCCGTCGGCCCGCGCCTCGGCCCGGTCGCAGGCACCGGTGACCGCGGCGGTCAGCTCCGGCAGCGGCTGCCGGGCGTCCAGTTCCACGGTGGTGCACAGCCCGTCCGCGGGACCGTCGGGCACGGCCCTCCCCGTGCCGTCCGCCGGTTCGCCCTCCGCGGGCGGCGGCAGCGTGTCGTGCGTCCGCATCGCAGTTCCCTTCGTCGTCGCGCCGCCGCCCGCCGTGCGGCCCGGGATGCGGGTCACCACCGCGCCAGCGCCATCTCGATCGTCGAGCCGGGCCCCATCGTCATCAGCACGCCCAGGTCGCCGGGGCGGACCGCGCCTTCGGACGCCAAGCGCTGGTAGGAGAAGAGGAAGGAGCCGCTCGACAGGTTTCCGTGGTCGCGCAGCACACCGGTGGTGTGCCGTACGTCGTGCCGGGTCAGCCCGAGGTTGACCCGGACGGAGTCCACGACCTTCTTTCCCCCGGAGTGCACCACCCAGTGGCCGATGTCCGAGGCCAGCAGGCCCGTGCCGTGCAGCAGCCGCCCCAGCGCATCCTCCGCGTGCGCGCCGACGACGTACGGGATCTGCGGGTCCAGCCAGAAGCTGAACCTGCCGTGCCCCTCGTCCCAGTCGTAGCGCATGGCGTCGACGGCGTCGGGGATGATCCGGCTGGAGAACCGCAGCAGGGCCGGCGACAGCACGCCGTCCGCGTCCGGACCGCCGCCGTCGCCGGGCGCGGTGACGGCGACGGCCGCAGCGCCGTCCCCGAAGAGGCTGTTGACCACGGAGGAGCGCATCGTGCCGTCGAGGACGTACGCCGCCGAGCACACCTCCACGCACACCAGCAGCGCCAGTTCACCGGGGTGCGCCCGGGCCCAGCCGGTGACCGAGCCCAGCGCGTTGAGACCGGCGTTGCAGCCCATGCCGACGACGTCGAGGCGCGAGCAGCCGACGTCGAGGCCCAGCTCCTTGATGAGCAGGGCGGAGAACCCGGGCGTCAGGAAGCCGGTCGACGTCACGCAGCACAGGTGGCGCACGTCGGACGGCCGCGCCCCGGTGTCGGCGAGACAGTTCTCGATCGCCCGCCGCCCCAGCAGCAGCCCCTGCTCGGTGTGCTTGCGCAGGAGTTCGCCCTGCGACTCCACCGCCCGCGAACCGTCCGGGCCGGCGGCGGGCAGTGTCAGGCCGCGCCGCTCGATGGCGCTGTTGAGGAAGAGTGAGCGGACCCGGGGATCGGCGACACCCAGCAGGTCGAGCAGCTCGCGCTGGCCGTAGGTGGTGTCGGGGACGGCGGTGCCGACCCCGGCGAGCCGGGCGGCGGACCCCGTGTCCGGCAGGCTCATCCGAGGTAGTCCTCCAGCCCGCCTTCGCGCACCGTGTCCAGCGTGAAGCAGTGGAAGCCCCCGCCGAACAGCCGCCGGTGCCGGTGCCGGACCGGGACCGCCGTGAAACCGCGCTTCTCCAGGGTCCGCGCCAGCTCCGGGCAGGCCTCGTTGACCAGCACGGTGTCCGGGCCGGCGGACAGCACGTTGAGGTCGATGAACGGGCTGGTCAGCACCAGGTCCTCGTCCTCGTAGCGGGGGAAGTTGTCGCTCTCCGGAGCGGGCGCGACGATCCGGTCCCACTTCCGCAATGCCTCGGGCAGCTTCTCGGCGACGGCCTCCGAGCGCACGAGCAGGGTGCCGGGCCGCAGCGCCAGGACCATGCTGTCGATGTGGCTGTCGCTGAGCCGGTGCACGCGGTGGATCCGGAACCGGCCGCCGACGTGCCGCTCCAGCCAGTCGCAGGCCAGGGCGTGGTGCGCGGTGGAGACGTTGACGACGAGGTCGCGGCCGAGACGCAGCACCTGCGCCCCGTCGAACATCATCTCGATGCCGACGTCATACGGAGAGGGGCTCGGGGTGCCGATGGGCTCGGTCGGGCCGCCGATCGTGCTCTCGCGGGCGTAGTCCAGGTCGAACGACGCGTCCGTCATCAGGGGGCGCGGCATCACCGTCCAGCGGGCTCCCCGCGCGAAGTACCGCTGGAAGACCGGGGTGAGGAACTGGGTCTCGAAGTACCGGGAGCGGATCATCGGCGGCGTCTCGATGATCTCGTCCCCGAGGATCAGCGTGTTGTCGCGGATGTTCAGCGGCGGGACGACGGAGGCGGACCAGGCCGGGGTGCGCACCTCGCCGGTGCCGGCGTCGAGGTCCATCGGCCGGAGCACGGTCACCCCGAGGCCCCTCAGGGCGGCGGCCATCCCCTCCAGGTCCTCGACGAGCTCGTCCACGTAGCGCTGCTTGATGGGCACCCGTCCCCGGCGGGCCCCGTCCGGTCCGGCGTCCGCGTCGGCGTCCGCCCCGCCGACCGTGAGCCGCGGGTAGTACCACTCGGAGCGCGTGGAGTTGTCCCCGGCGATGTTGTCGTGGAAGAAGAGGTCGAAGGACAGCTCCCGCTCGTGGGAGGTGTAGTTCGCCGCCGAGCCGAGGACCACCTCCTTGAGCGGGGACCATTCGTCGAAGCTGTTCAGCGTCATCCCGAGCTCCCTTGCTCGCTTGAAGTCCCCTTCCCCGCCGTCCCCGCCGTACGCCCGGGCAGCGCGGGCAGCCCGGACCGGAGCGGCAGTGCCAGGGAGAGGTACTTGCCGTCCTCCTCCAGGCAGATCCCGTGCGCGACGCAGGAGGCCAGGAAGTCCTCGACCTCCGCCCGCTCCACGGCCCCGCCGCCGCCCAGGTCCCGGTGGACGCGGGCGGCACCGCGCGGGGCGTCGCCGCACAGCTCGTACGCCTGCGCCCGCCACCCGGCGAGGGTCGTCTTGCGGCGCCGGCCGCCCCGCGTGTCGAACAGGGTCAGCCAGTCCGGCCCGCGCCGGTACGTGAGGGTGGGGCGGTCCGCCGAGGCCCATTCCCGTCCCCACGCCTCGACGGCCTTGGCGAGTTCGGCCACGGCGTCCGGGGAGGCGGTGTCCGGCGCCCGGTAGTCGAAGAAGTACGCGATGCGGCCGTGGTCCAGCCCGGGCACCGGGAACGCCAGCCGGTAGGCGCCCTTCGGCGTGATCTCGCCCATCCCGAAGGAGGGGTCGGTGAAGTACGGGCTGAACCGTTCCAGCCAGATCCGCCCGACGCCGGCGGGCGGCTCCAGATGGGTCAGCAGCGGGACGAGGGCGGCCTGGCCGGTGTAGTCCTCGTCCGTCTCGCCGGGGAAGCCGGCGAGCAGGTTCCAGTCGACCCGGACGCCGTAGTAGTGCGCCCACTTGAGCAGCCGGACGTTGAGGAGCCGCGAGGAGCCCTTCCGCATCAGCGCGAGGACGTGCGTGCTGAGGCTCTCCAGGCCCGGCTGGATCTTCCACACACCCGCCTCGGCCAGCAGGCGCACCTGGTCCCGCGTCAGGTTGGCCTTCACCTCGAAGAACAGGGCGGTGTCCCACGGGGCCCCGCGCAGGCCGGAGCAGAAGGCGTCGAGGTAGGCCATGTCGAGGATGTTGTCGACGGCGTCGACCGCGAGGACCCGGTGCCGGCGCATCAGCTCCTCCAGCTCCGCCAGCGCCCGCGCCGGGGACTTGGCCCGGTACTGCATGCCCAGCGCGTTGAGCCCGCAGAAGGTGCAGTGGTGCTTCGCGCCCCACCAGCAGCCGCGGGAGAACTCCACCAGCAGCCGCTGCGTGTTCCGGCCGATCACCCGCTCCCGGCCGAGGGACTCCAGGGCGGTGAAGTAGTCGTCGTAGTCCGGTACCGGCAGCTGGTCCATCTCCTGGGTGCGGACCCCGGGGGAGGGGGTGGTCACCCGGCCGTCGGGGGTGCGGCCGCAGACGCCCGGGAGGGCGGCCGGGTCGGCGCCGCGCGCGACGGCCGCCGCCAGCCGGGGGAGCGTCACATCGCCCTCGCCGACGACCACGTAGTCGATGAAGCCGAAATTCCTCAGGTACTCGGGCCCCATGTCGCCGTCGTAGTTCGCACCGCCGAATACGATGATCAGATCGGGGCGGGCTTCCTTCAGGCGGCGCGCGAGCGCCAGCGCGGCGACGTTCTGGATGAAAGTCGAGGTGAATCCGACGATGTCGAGTTCCGACCAGAAGTCACGGTCGGCGAGTTCGTCCATCCACGCGGGGAGACGGCGGCCGCGCAAGTCGGCCACGGCATCCCAGTCCGCTCCCGCCGCGGCACACATTTCGGCCACCTCGGGGAATTGCAGCCGGTAATCCTCCACGTCCTCGGTCACCCCGAACGCCGCCGTCCCGAAGAGCCATTCCCCGAAGAGGTGGACCCGCTCGGAAGGGGCCTCGGTGATGATCTCGTAAAGGTCCTTTCCCAGCTCGGCGGCCAGCTCCAGATTCGGATAGACGCTCCGCGCGTCGTGGCCGAAGGAGCGCAGCCCGGCCTGGAGCAGCCCGCACTGGATGGACGGGGTGTCGGTGCGCGCCCAGGGCATGTTCACCAGCCCGATCCGCAGCGGTCTCACCGGGACGCAGTCCGGCGGGAACAGGGGCCGGCCGATCAGTTTCAACTCACCGCCGCCTGACACGATTCCTCCGTACGTCCGCTCCGGCAGGCCGGACCCCTCCCCGGCAGGCGGGGAAGGACCCGGGTCGCGCACTGGTCGGTTCGCCGGCTCAGCTTCAGTCCTTGACGTTGCTGGCCGAAACGACGCCTACGTCCTTCACGTTGCTGTCCGAGACGATCTCCGCGACATCCGCGTCCTCGATCTCGGTCCAGAGGATTTCACGCTCCATGGTTCACCTCCTTCCTCATATCAGGACATGAGATTCCGTCGGTGAACGGTCAACGATCGTACGAACCCCTCCGGCGGCTAACAAGGTGGCGATCCGGCCACCGGAACACCCGGCCGACCGTCCAGGGCCCGATTCCCATGGGACCTCGGAGGCGGAAGATGCGCTCTTGACGCCGTCTCGCGCCGCTTTTCACAATTGGCCCGTGCAGCCGGGCCGGAATCCTTCGCCCGCCGCCGGAAAGGGAACTGCGACCACAGGGAGTTCGCCGGATGCTGCGACTGCTCATCGGAAACGACTGGAGCGAGGAGCTGGAGGAGCCGGCCGGAACCGGCTGGGCCGTACAGCGCCTGCTGTGGTTCGCCCGCGACGGGGACGTCCTCGTCCTGCCCGTCCCGCCCGAGGAGGAGTTCCTCTCCTACGTCACCTCCCTGACCGGCACCCGCCGCGACTCACTGGAGGTCGTCGTCCCGCCGCCCGGCCGCACCGGCACCGGCGCCCTCACCGCGGACCGGCTCACCGACCCCTCCTTCATCGCCGAGCTGCGCGGCAGGACCGCCGGCCGGCCCGTCGACGAGGTCTTCGCCCTGTGGCCCGACGCCGCGGTCGCGGCCGCCGCCGATGCCCTGGGCTGCTCCGGAGCCCTCGAGGGGCACGCCTTCCTCACGCAGAGCGGCGGACTCCTCGGCAGCAGCAAGGCCGTCTTCCGCGCGCTGGCCGCCGGCGTCGGCGCCCCCCTCCCGGACGGCGCGGTCTGCGCCGACCCGCGGCGCGCCGAGGAGCACATCGTCCGCCTGCTGGACGGCGGCAGCCCCGTCATCCTCAAGCAGGACTTCGGCTCGGGCAGCGACGGCAACGAGATCCTCGGCCGCACCGGAGACGTAGACCTGCGCGGCGCACGCGGCGTACGCGCCCTCCCCGACCGGGCCGCGGTCACCGCGTACCTCGCCGAACGCTGGGACTGGCTGACCGTCGGCGGCCGCGACCGGGTCGTCGTCGAGCGCTACCACCCCGGCAGCCGCGCCTACTTCGCCGAGTACTGGATCTCCGACGCGGGCATCCGGCTCGGCGGGCACGGCGAGATGCAGTACCGCCCCCTGCCCAACGCCCAGGTGATGCCCGCCCCGGACCTGACCGCGCACCAGCTGGACGTCCTCCTCGACGGCGGACACCGCATCTCGGAGGGGCTGCGCGCCGTCGGCTACCGCGGCATCCTCAGCGCCGACGCCGTCGTCACCCCGGAGGGCGACGTCCTCTTCACCGAGTACAACGGCCGCGCCACCGGCTCCACCCACATCTACGAGATCGTCGGCAAGCGCGTCGTCGGCCCGGGCTTCGGCACCGACCGCATCCTGCTGGAACGGGTGTGGCCCCGGCACTGGGAGGTGCCCTCGTTCACCGCCGCCCTCACCCGGCTCCGCGAGTCCGGTCACGCCTACGACCCCGCCACCCGCCGCGGCGCGATCATCCTGGCCGCCTACCACCCGGGCCGCAAGGGCGTCATGCTCTGCTTCGCGGACGACACGGTCGAGGCCGCCCTCCACCGTGAGGAACAGGTGGCCCCCCTCTTCACCCCCGCCCGCTGACCGGCCGTCATCGGCACGGACCCGGCTGCCACCCGGGGTGGTTGGAAGGCCTGCGACGGCCCCAGGCCGGAAGGCCCCCGGCCTGCTGAGCAGCCGGGGGCCTTCGTGTCGTCGCCGGATCGGGTCAGTCCTGGCGGTCGCCGGTGTAGCGGTAGATGGTGCCGGCCGCGTTGACGCCCCAGACGGTGCCGTCGGCGGCGGCCCCGATGTCGGTGAGGCTGCCGGGAATCTGGATCCACGGGCTGGTACCGAGGTCGTCGAAGCCGGAGAACTTGTAGATGCCGCCGGCGGAGTTGACGCCCCACACGTTCGTCCGGGACCCGGCCGAGATCGTGGTGAGGTTTCCCCGGATCTGCTTCCACTCAGGCATGCCTGGTTGCCAATCGGCACCCCGCCCCCTACCGATGCCTCTACGCGGGATTACCCCTGGTGGATCGGAGGGAACGGGACGGCAGCGTGGGCCTGACCAATCAGACCCCGTCCGCACGTAACGCCTCTGGTGCGCCAATGGTGTGACTCATGAGCCCGGGCGGGTCGAAACGGCTTGCAGATAGTCACAATCCTTGTGGACCAACCCATTCCGTGGAGGGAGAATGTTCGGCAGACACAGCACAGCAGTCGTGATGAGTTCCCTGACCCTGGTGGCCTCGTCGGTGGTCTGGGCCCCAGCCGGTCAGGCCAGTGAGTTGGCACAGGAGAGCTTTCTGTGCACAGGCTCCAGTACCAGCAAATACGACCCGCCCCTGACCCTGCTGCCGCGCCCGACCCGCATCGACACACATGCCGCTTACCTGTGCGGGACTGGCCCCGGCAAGACGGTGTCGGCCACTGGCCACCTCGTAGGCGACTCGCCGGCGGCATCCTGCACCGGGCTGGGGGGGAACGACTTCACGGAAGAAGTCAGGTTCGCGAACGGACAACACTCGTCGATCGTGTACAACAGCGCCACCACCAGCCGCGTCGCCGGCGTCCTCCTGACCAGACTGTCCGGCCAGGTGACCGAAGGCTACGGCAAAGGGCTGGCGGCGAAGCGCACCGTTGCGGCACTCCCCGGTGAGCTGCCCACCGAATGCCTGCTGGGCGGGCTCGAGGAAACCAGCGGTCGGGCACAGCTGGAGGTCGGGACGTAAGCCGGACCACGGTGGGCATGCTCACCGGACCGGTCGCGGCAACTCCCGGCTCGCCGGGCTGGTAACCGCCACCGCCGTCGGCCCGCGAGCGCGGGAGGGGTCCGACAGAGCCTGACGGATCCCCGCCCAGGCGGGTAGGGCAAGGCCGCGCCCGCAGATCGTTCCTGCGGGCGCGGCCTGGTCGTAGCGCTCCACCACGCTGACGACACCGGCACAGCTCGGCTTGACGTCGAGATTGGGAAGTTGCCTTCCGTCAGGGAATGACACGACCAGCGTCGCAGCTGTGGCAGAGGGTCACCTCCGGACCGGACGGCAAGCGGACCTGAAACCGATGTTTGCCCGCGGGCGGGCCCGTGACCCCGGGGCGGCGGCACCGCGGGAGCGAGGGGGAACGGCCTGAACGGGGTCACTCATATGAGTGGTGTGCGCATCTGCCCCCAGCCCGGGCCGCGGCAGTGCCCGGGCTGGGGCCCGCATCCGGAGCCGGGAGTCACCCAACGGTCAGCACCCACCACTGCCGCATCGTGCGGAGGGTCCGCAGGAAGACGTGCGGACCCCGGCAGACGGGACGGGCGTAGCGACGGACGGGGTCACCGTTCGGGAAGACGAGGCTTTCGCGGCCGGTGACGACCGCTCCGTCATCCGTCAGCCGGAGGTGGTGGACGGCATCCGCCCGGGCAGGGGTGTCGTCGCCCCGCTGGTCCCCTCCGAGCAGGAGCAGCCGGTCACCGCGGATCGCCAGGCCGAACGGGTCCGAGACCGGCAGGGAGCGGATGCGGAGCGTCCCGCCGGGGCCCGTGCCGACGAGCGCCGCACGGGGCCGGTACACGGCGTGGACCGCGGAGTCGGAGACGTTGATGGTGCTGATCTCCGCCACGTGGTGGTAGGGCTCGCGGGAGCCGGCGCCGAGAGCGGCCGTGGGGGCCGAAGATCTGGCCGGACCGGGCGTTGGGCCCTGCGTTGCCGGAGAGGACGAAACCGCCGCCCGGAAGGGCGTCGAAGGGAAGGCTCACGGGCTCCGGTACGTCCCGGCCGGGCCAAGGGGACGCAGGGCATGCCGCGTTCCCCGTGCGGTCACCTATGCTCGCCGGGCAGGGGGTACGCACAGTTCGTTGAGGGGGCGCGGAGCCGTATGGCCGACGAGATCAGATACGAGTACAAGACCGTGCGGACGGTTCGCGGCACCGACGGCTTGGTGGTCTCGAAGATGCGGAAGGACGGCTGGGAACTCGTGGAGCAGGCGCAGGGCGGGCTGCGCTCCACGCTCGATTTCCGGCGGCCGAAGAAGCCCCTGCCGCGGGCCTTGATCGGCGCCGCGGTGGGCGGTCTCGTCGTCCTGGCCGTCGTCATCGGTACGGCCGCGGCACTCGAGGACGGGGGCGAGAAGAAGGACGGGGCGGACAAGCCGGCGGCCGCCACGGCGAGCGCGGGGCCCTCCACCGCGTCGGCTCCGAGCGCGGCCGGGCCGGCCGCCGCTGAGGTGATCACGGCTCAGAACAACCCGGAGTTCGCGGCGCTGCTGAAGACGCCGGACTCCTGCGACCAGACGAACGCCGACTTCGCGACCAGGTACGAGGGCAGGACGGTCGCCTTCGACGGCTCGATCGTGCACATGGCACCCCACGGTGACACCGCCACCCGCTACGACTTCCTCCTGGGCCCGGGCGACCAGGGGGCCAGGACGGGAACCGGTCCGGCCTTCACGTACCAGGACGTCAACGTCCTCGGCTTGAAGCTGACCGGCCGGAACACCCCCGCCGCCGTCCGCGCGGGCGACAGGTTCCGCTTCGTCGCCGAGGTGGGCGCGTTCCACGCGAAGCAGTGCCTCTTCTTGCTCGAACCGGTCTCGACGGAGATCCGGTAGCCGAGCGGGGCGGCCGCGTCAGCGCGGTCCGGCGTGCCCGGCTCGCGCGCGCGGTCGCGACGTCAGGGCGACGAGGGTCGGGACATGGCACCGCTCCTTGATCACGGCGGCTTCTAGGATCGGCGCATGACAACGAGACTCGTACAGATCAACATGAAGGCCCACGACGACGTCGCGCTGGGCCGGTTCTGGGCGGAGGCGCTCGGCTGGGCTGTCGACAGCGAGGGACCCGGTGTGACCAACCTCGAACCCCCGGGTTTCCCCTACCCGGACCCCGCGGCCGTGTGCGTCGACATCATCGCCCGCCCGGAAGTCAAAACCGTCAAGAACCGGGTGCACCTCGACCTGGCCACCACCTCGGCCGCCCATCAGGCGGCTCTGGTCGCCCGCTTGCGGGATCTCGGCGCGACGCTCGCCGACGTGGGGCAGGGCGACGTTCCCTGGACGGTCATGGCCGACCCGGAGGGCAACGAGTTCTGCGTCCTGGAGCCCCGCCCGGTGTACGAGGACACCGGGCCGGTCGCCGCGGTGGTGGTCGACTGCGCCGACCCGCGGGAGATGGCCCGGTTCTGGGGGCAGGCGATGGACTGGACGCTGCACGAGCTGACGGACGACAAGGCGACCATGCGCTCCGCCAAGGGTGTCGGCCCCTACCTCGAGTTCATCCGCACCCCCGACACCAAGAGCGTGTGGAACCGCGTCCACCTCGACGTCCGCCCCTACCCCGGTGACGACGTGGAAGCGGAAGCGGCCCGGCTGCGCGCCCTGGGCGCCACCGACCCCGTTCACGACCGGTCCGCGATCCACTGGACGGTCCTGGCCGACCCGGAAGGCAACGAGTTCTGCCTCCTCAGCCCTCGCTGACCGGGAGCGGCGGCGCCGGCCGGTTTTCCGCGTGCGCCGGCCCCGACCGCCCCGGGGGCGGTCAGGGCCGGGTGGCGGAGTCGGCGTCGGGGTGGAGGGGGAAGACCTGGTCGAGGCCGACGACCCGCAGGATGCGCAGGGTGTTGGCGGGGACGGCGGCGAGGGCGATGCCCGCTCCCGCCGCCTGGGCGTGGTTGCGGGCGGCGAGCAGGGCGGTGATGCCGCTGGAGTCGCAGAACTCCATGCCGCTCAGGTCCAGGACGAGGCGCTGGTCCGGCCGCAGGGCGAGGGCCGTGACCCAGGTGCGCAGCTCGGGGGCGGTGGCGTAGTCGAGGTCACCGGTGATCTCCAGGACGGGACCGGTTCCGGCGTCTCGGGTGATGATCTTCAGCGGTTTCATCTCGGGTTCTTCGTCGTGGGTCCGGTGGCGGGGACGCCGAGGGCGAGCAGGGCGGTGTCGTCGTCGAGGCCGTCGCCGAAGCCGTCCAGCAGGCCGGTCAGGGCTTCGATGACGGCCTGCGGGGGCCGGCCGGCGTGCCCCGCGACGAACTCGCGCAGGGCCTCGTCCCCGTACAGCTGTGTGCGGTCGCCGCCGGTACGGGCTTCGGTGAGGCCGTCGGTGTACAGCAGGAGGGTGTCGCCGGGGCCGAGGGTGGTGGTGGCCGGGGTGAACCGGGCGGCGGGCAGGATGCCGACGAGCAGGCCGCCGGGGGTGGGCAGGAAGTCGGCCGTGCCGTCGGCGCGCAGGACCAGGGCGGGCGGGTGGCCGCCCGACGCCAGGTGGACGTCGACCTGCCCGGTCGCGGGGTCGGCCTCGACGGTCCCGAAGACGGCGGTGCAGTAGCGCGGGTCTCCGCCGGAGTAGCGCTCGTGGAGCACCTGGTTGAGGGTGGCCAGGGCGGACACCGGGTCGGGATCGTGCAGGGCGGCGGCGCGCAGGGTGTAGCGGGTCAGCGAGGTGACGGCGGCGGCCTCGGGGCCCTTGCCGCAGACGTCTCCGAGGAAGAAGCCGAAGCGTTTGCCGTCGACGGGGAAGACGTCGTAGAAGTCGCCGCCGAGCCGGTCGGGGGAGGCGGTGCGGTAATGGGCGGCCGTCTCCATGCCGGGCAGCGGCGGCAGCGTGTCCGGGAGCAGCGACCGCTGGAGCACGGCGAGGGCGTCCTGGAGCCGGGCGCGGTCGGCCTCCGCCTGGCGGCGTGCCTCCTCGGCCGCTTCCCGCGATCTCAGCAGCTCTTCCTCGTAGGCGCGGCGGTCCCGGGCGTCGAAGACGGTGGTGCGGATCAGCAGGGGTTCGCCGGATTCGCCGCGCTTGACGACGGAGGAGACCAGGACCGGCATCCGCCCGCCGTCGGCCTGGGCGATGTCCAGGGCGATGCCGCCGATCTCACCCTGCATCCGGAGCAGCGGCGCGAAGTGCGTCTCGTGGTACAGCCTGCCGCCCACCGTCAGGAGGTCGGTGAACCGGAGCCGGCCCACCACCGCCTCCCGCTCCAGGCCGAGCCAGCCCAGCAGGGTGGTGTTGATCTTCGCGATGGTGCCGTCCATCAGCGTGGACAGGTACCCGCACGGCGCGCTCTCGTACAGCTCCTCCGCGCTGCCCTCGAGCAGCGAGGCGAACATCGCGTTCGACGCCTGCTCGTCCCCGGCGTCGTGGGGGTCCGGCTGCTGCCCGACGCGGCACATCACCGCAGGCTCGACAGGAAGCCGGTGATGGCCTCGTTGGTGGCTTCGGGCGCGGACAGGTGCGGGCAGTGCCCGACCGCGTCGAGCGTGACCAGCTTCGAGCCCGGGACCGTCCGGTGGACGAAGGCGCCCACCTCGCGGGGAGCGATGGCGTCCTGGGTGCACTCCAGTACCAGCGTCGGTACCCGCACCCCCGGCAGGTCGTCCCTCGAATCGGAGAGGAAGGTGGTGCGGGCGAAGACGCGCGCCATCTCCGGGTCGGTGGCGCAGAAGCTGTTCTTCAGCTCCTCGGACAGCTCCGGCCGGTCCCCGTTCCCCATGATCACCGGCGCCATGGCCGCCGACCAGCCGAGGTAGTTGGACTCCAGGGAAGCCAGCAGCTCGTCGATGTCCCGTGCGCTGAACCCGCCCCGGTAGTCCCCGTCGTCGACGTACCTCGGCGACGGCGCGACCATCACCAGCGCCCCGATCCGTTCCGGGGCCGCACCGGCCGCCAGCACCCCGATCATCGCGCTGACCGAATGCCCCACGAAGACCGCGTCGCGCAGGTCGAGTTCCTCGCAGATCTCCACCACGTCCCGGGCGTACCCGTCGAGGGAGGCGTACCGTTCCGCCGAGAACGCCGACAGGTCCGAACGGCCCGCGCCCACGTAGTCGAAGAGGACCACCCGGTACTCCCGGGCCAGTGCGGGAACGGTGAGCCGCCACATGTGCTGGTCACAGCCGAATCCGTGGGCGAGCAGTACCGTCCGGCCGCGCGGGTTGCCGGTGACGGTCACGTTGTTCCTGCGAACGATGTCCATACCCGTCAGTCTGGCAGGCGCGGTCCGCGCTCCCGCACGGGCCCCTCGCACCCGTGCGTCCCACCGGTCCCGGCCGGGGCCCCGCCACGGACTGGTCATGCACCGCTCATGATCTGCACGGGACGGGGCACACGGCGGTGACCGGCCGCGAGGCGGGCAAGGGAGGGGAGGCCGCGCATGAGGACATCGAGGATGGAAGCGCAACGGGTCCGGACGCGCGGGCCGCTCGCGCGTGACGTGGTGCTCGCCGTCGGACTCGTGGGCACCGGGGTCGGCGGCCTGGCCGTCTTCGCGAAGGCCGTCGGGGCCGACGGAGTCCGGATTCCGGTGGTGCCCGTGGTGCTGCTGGTCGTCCTGGCGGGCGCGGCGGCACTCATGGCGTGGAGCGTCCAGCCCGTCCGGGCACGCCCCGCACCGTCTCGCGGTCCCGGCGGGGACGCTCCTTCCACGACGGCCGGACCCGGCCTGCCGGACGTGACGGCCCCGGCCCTGGACCACGAGGCGGTCGACGCCGACGGTTTCGAACACACCGTCGCCGCGCTCTGCGCGCGGGACGGCTGCACCCCGGTGGAGGTGTGCGGTGGAGCGGGCGACCTCGGCGCCGATGTGATCGCCACCACACCGGAGGGCCTGCGCGTCGTGCTGCAGTGCAAGCACTACGGCGCGGACAACCGGGTCAGCTCCCCGGAGCTGCAGCGCTTCGGCGGGACGTGCTACGCCGTCCACGAAGCCGACGTGGCCGTCTTCGTCACCACCAGCTCCTTCACCACGCCCGCCCTGGAGTACGCCGCCGCCTGCGGCATCGTCTGCGTCGACGGCGACGCGCTGGCGGCCTGGACGGAGCTGGCCGCGCCGCCGCCCTGGGAGCCGGCGGCCAGCCGTCCCGGCCCCGCCGAGGTGGTGCCGACCGACCGCTGACGGGCCCGCGCGCCTGCGGGGCCGTCCGGGCGACGGATGGGATACGAGCCCGTCGCCCGGGTAGCCGGGTCGCATGGACACCGGAACGCCCCGCCCTGCGCGGGCGCGCCGGTCCGCGCGGTGCCCCGCCGGCGCGCGGCCGCCCGTACCGCCGTCCCGCACCCGCCGTCCCCGTACACCCGCCGTCCCCGACGGCCTTCAGAGCAGAGCGAACAGGACGTGATCCAGATGCCCTCCCGCGGTGAACCCCACCTCCCCGACCCGGTGCACCTCCATCCGCGCCCTCCGTTCCCCGAGCAGGACCAGGACCATCCCGGCTCGACCGGCGCCATGGACCCGCGCCCCGACCACGGTGAGGACACCTACCGCGGTCACGAGCTGCTCCTGAACCGCAGGGCGCTCGTCACCGGAGGGGACTCCGGGATCGGCCGGGCGGTCTGCCTCGCCTTCGCCCGGGAAGGAGCCGACGTCGTCTTCACCCACCTGCCCGAGGAGGCCGCGGAGGCCGAGGAGACGGCCCGCCTCATCCGCGAGGCGGGCCGCACGGCACTGCCCGTCGCCTGCGACATCCGGTACGAGGAACAGTGCACCTCCCTGATCGAGCGGGCCGTGCGCGAGGTGGGACCGGTCGACCTCCTGGTCAACAACGCCGCCTACCAGATGGCCCAGCCCGACGGCATCGAGGCGATCACCACGGAGCAGTTCGACCGGGTGATGAAGACCAACCTGTACGGGATGTTCTGGCTCACCCGCGCCGCCCTGGCCCACATGCCGCGCGGCGGCTGCGTGATCAACACCACTTCCGTGCAGGGCTACCAGCCCAGCCCCCACCTGCTCGACTACGCGATGACGAAGTCGGCGATCATCTCCTTCACCCACGGGCTGGCGCAGATGCTCGCCGAGCGCGGCATCCGGGTCAACGCCGTCGCCCCCGGACCGGTCTGGACGCCGCTGATCCCCGCGACCATGCCGGACGCGACGAAGTTCGGCGAGCAGTCACCCCTGGGCAGGCCGGCCCAGCCGTCGGAGATGGCACCCGCGTACGTCTTCCTCGCCTCCGCCCAGGCCGGCTACATCACCGGTGAGATCGTCAACGCCACCGGCGGCACCCCGCTCCCCTAGGAGCGGGCCGGGGCCGGGGGCGCGCACCGCTTCCCCCGGCCCCGGCCCCCTCGCCCGTAGCGGAGAGTACGGGGCCCGGGCCGCGGCCCGAGGCCTACCGGCAGTCGCGCACCGGGTCGTCCTGGGTCATCGCGCAGGCGATGCGCTGGCCGCGGACGGTGCCGTAGCGGGCGACGAGGGAGCCGCGGAAGCCCGCCCACTGGGAGCGGGTGTCGGCGATGGCCGCCTGGACGGCGGCGCTGAAGTTGCCGGCGACCTGCCCCCGGGCGGTGGTCGGGGAGGAGGCCTCCCCGGTCACGGGGTCGATGATGCCGTTGTCCTTGTTCAGCACGCCGTGCGTGACGCGGTTGCCGCAGCCCCACGGGCTGAGGCTGAAACAGCCGGTCGTGAGGTCGACGGGAATGTCGGAGGCCGAAGGTGCCGGGTCGGCCAGCCGGAGGAAGGGCGCCGGTCCGGTACGGGCCAGGCCCGGCGGGTTGCTGACGCCGATGGCGTACCTGCCGTCCGCCCTGTCCGCCCAGTTGCTGTGCGAGTAGAAGTCCTCGGTGCCGTGGAGCGCCCGGCCGAAGCCCTCGATGGCGTTGCACTTGCCGCGGCCCGCGACGCCCAGCACGAAGGTGCAGTCGGAGGACAGGTCGGTCGCGGAGGCGCTGACGCCGCCCGCGGCGTCCACGAGCGCGTCCGCCTTCTCCACGCCCCGTTCGAACTGGCCCTTCAGGTGTCCGATGCACGCCAGCAGCACCGCGGTGGCCTGCGCGCGGGTCCGGGGGTAGTCGGCCGCGCCGAGGTAGTCCGCGCCGTCGCAGTGCGCGGCCTCGGTGAACACCTGGTCCACGTCCGGCGCGCCGATGGCCCCCATCGTTCCCTTCGCCCCCGCCAGCTGGCGGATGGACGCCGGCTGGAAGCAGTCCCCGGCCGCGCCGGGGGAGACGCCGGGCGGGCACGCGAGGGCCGCACGGGTGATGCGTTCGTGCTCGGAGTTCTGCCCGAAGCTGTCGATGGTGCCGAAGTACTGGATCGGCGGTATGCCGGGTCCGGGCTTCTTCGCCCTGGGGGCCGAGCCGGTGGGCGTGGGCGCCGGCCCCGTGACCGCCCCCGCGGCCGCCCCGTCCTTGGCCCCGCCGTTCACCGTGTCCGGAAGCGGGGCGGCGTCGGCGGACGCCGCGAGCCCCAGGATCAGGGCGGTGGCCGCGATCCCGGCCGAGAGCGTCGTGAGCACTGGCCTGCTCCGACGGTGTGTCATCGTCATGCTGCATTCCCCTTGTTGACGCCCGTGCGCCTCCCTCGGGCGTACGAGCCGTCAAAATATAGCTACCGCCCAGTAGCGGCCGGGTACCGGTGCCCTGGGCCGCCTCCGGGAGCGCCGGCCGGAAGTCCCGTGGCGGCAGGGCCGTTGCGGTGCCCGTTCGCCGGGTAGGAGCGGCCCAGGTGCCGGAGAGGAAGGCGGGTGGCTGTGAGCGGAGCGTTGACGGCGGGAGGGTGGGGGCTGTTCGCGGGGGCCGCCCTGCTGGCAGGGGCGGCCATCGGCTCGCTGACGCGCGTCCCGCCACGGCTGATCGCGCTCGTGATGGCGTTCGGCAGCGGCGTACTGATGGCGGCGGTCTCCTTCGAGCTGATCGCCGAAGCCTACGAGCGGTCGGGGATCTGGCCGGTGGTGGCGGGAGCGGTCGGAGGCGCGGCCGTGTACTCGGGCGCCAACGCGCTGCTGGCACGGCGCGGCGCGCAACACCGCAAGCGCTCGGGGGAACAGCAGCCTTCCGAGGACGAGGCCCCCGGGTCCGGGAACGCCATCGCCCTGGGGGCGCTGCTCGACGGGATCCCGGAGTCGGTGGTGATCGGAACGAGCCTGCTGGGCGGCGGCCATCTCGGGGTCGCCACGGTGGGGGCGGTGTTCATCAGCAACATCCCGGAAGGGCTGGCCAGTTCCGCCGGAATGAGGAGCGCCGGACGCAGCCGGGCCTACGTGTTCGCCTTGTGGGGGAGCATCGCCGTGATCAGCGGACTGGCCGCCCTGTCCGGGTACGCGCTGCTGGGAGGGGCCTCAGAGGCGACGATGGCCGTGATCACCGCGGTGGCCGGCGGGGCGATCCTGGCGATGATCGCCGACACGATGATCCCGGAGGCGTACGGCAAGGTGCACCTGCTGACGGGACTGGTCACCGTGATGGGCTTCCTGTCCGCGTTCGCGCTGTCCCACCTTTAGGCCGTCTCTTCCGGACCTTGTAGGTCAGGCGGGATTCAAAGACGACGGCCCAAGCCGGGTTCCTGTCGGTGGGGTGCCGTAGCGTCGGCAGCATGATCTCCGAGCCGACGAGCCAGGCCGAGGGCCCCTACGATGCGGCCTTCCTGCCGCGGCTGCGCATGTCCTTCCGGGCTGCACCCGGGCCGGTCACGGACCCGGTGTCGAAGTTCGGCGGGCAGCCGGTCTGGTTGGACGGTCCAGCGTGGCCGGTGCATCCGGGTACGGGAGAGCCGCTCGTGTTCATCGGCCAGTTCCGGGTGCCAGGGAACGAGGTGCGCCTCGCCTATGTGTTCCTGCACGAGGAAGGCATGGACATGGGCGGCAGCGCAGCGGAGGACGGCGAGGCCGTCGTTCTGGTCCAGCCGGGCGGGCGGATACCCCCCTTCGCGTCGATCGGGTCTCCCGGCACTCAGGGGCGAACCCTGTGGCGTTGGGGTCCGGACGATACGGAGGTTCCCGTCGAATGGCTGACGGACCTGACTCCGATGCCACCGGAAATCGACGAGGCGGCGAACCAGGCCGCTGCCTGGTCCCGGTGGCTGCGAGGCGAGGGACCAGAGGTCGAATACCCCGACGACGAGCGACCCAAGGATTTCCTGGGGGGCGAGGCCCTTTACCCGAACCACCGGGTCTTCGGCATCGATTCCTCGTGGCTGTTCCTCTGCCAGTTCGAGGACCGGGGCGAGGCGGAGTCGGACCCGTTCTTCCTCAACTTCGGCTACGGGAGTGGCTTCCTCTTCCTCAGCTCCGACCACCTTGAAGGCCGGTTCATGTCGGACTGCGGCTAAAGGCCGCTTCTGACGGATCGCCTCGCCGACCAGATGAAGACGGAGGCGATGTGGAGCCCGGCGAGGGAGACGGTGGCGGTCTGTCGTATCGGGTGGCCAGACGGCGTCCCTGCTCGAGCTTGCTGATGCACCGCTCAACCGTGTCGCGCTGCCTGTAGGCCTCGCGGTCGAAGGCCGGCCGACGGCCACCGAGCCTGCCAAGTCGCTTGCGGTGGGCGGCTGGTCGGCGGGCTGCGGGATCACCGCCCGGACTCGGCGCCGTCGGAGAGGGATCCGGATCGCGCGGGACGAGTAGGCCTTGTCGGCCAGGACCGCCTCCGGCGTGGTCCTGGGCCGGCCGATCGGCCGCGGCACCCGTAAGCGGGCCATGACCTCGGGGAATGCCGGTGCGTCGCCGGCCTGGCCGGGCGCGAGGACGAACGCGAGCGGGCGGCGCGGCTATCGGCGGCCAGGCGGATCTTGGTGGTCAGCCCGCCGCGGGACCGTCCAAGGGCATGTGGTCCGGCCCGCCGACCGGAGCCCCTTGTGACGAGCCCAGGCGGCGTGCTGATGAGCCCGGACAATCGTGGGGTCGACCGAAACGACCCAGTCGCGGTCGCCTTCGGCCTCGGCCTGGGCGAGCCAGGCGGTAAGGACCTTCTCCCAGGTCCCGTCGGCCGCCCCCTTCCGCAGCCGGCTGTGGGCCCCCTTCCAACGCCACCGCCCACCCCGCCGAGGTGCCCGGTCCGGCAACAACGGCTCGGTCCGCACCCACTGGGCGTCAGCCAACGACACCCCAGACCAGCGATCAGATGATCCGAAGGGAACGCCCTGGCCGCCGAGGGCCGCGCGGGCCGTCCTCCCCGGGGCGGAGGCCGTACCGGGACGAGGGTCCCGGGTGGGCGGCGGGCGGGACCGGGGTCCTCCTGCCGGGGGGCGATGTGCCGTACGGGGGCCCGTTCCTAGCCTCGGGGCATGCGATCACCCCGAACGGCCATCAGCCCGCCCCTGCGCAACGCCCTCGCCCTGGGCCTCGCCCTCTCCGCCTGCCTCACCGGGTCTCCCGCCCTCGCCGCGGCCGGCGAGGGGGGAACCGGGCTCGACCGGTACTACCGCCAGCGGCCCGACTGGGGCAGCTGCGCCAAGGGACCTGATGACACGGCGGGCCGCGACCTCGACCGGGCCGGCGTACGCTGCGCCGACGTGACCGTCCCGCTGGACTACTCCGCTCCCCGCGGCCGCACGATCACCGTCGCCGTATCCCGGCTCAAGGCCTCCGACACCCGCCACCGCATCGGTTCGATCCTGCTGAACAACGGCGGCCCGGGCGGAGGCGCGGTCGCGTCACCGCCGGACATGCGGAAGGCGATGAAGGGCGTCGGCGCGCGCTACGACATCATCGGCTTCGACCCGCGCTTCGTCGGCCGCAGCACCCCGCTGGACTGCGGCTGGCCCGTCGGCATGAGCTGGCTGTCGTCGGGTGACGGCCGGGCGGGCTTCGACCGGCAGGTCACCCTCCAGAAGAGCCTCGCCGACAAGTGCCGCGCCACCAACGCCTCCGTGCTGCCGCACATCAGCACCCGCAACACGGCCCGCGACATGGACGTCATCCGCGGCGTGCTCGGCGAGCGGAAGATCTCCTACCTGGGCTACTCGTACGGCAGCTACCTGGGCACCGTCTACACCCAGATGTTCCCCACCCGCTACGACCGGGTCGTCTTCGACGGGGCGATCGCCCCGGCCGACTACCGTGCCCGGCTGCTCCAGGGAACCGAGCGCGAGAACGAGCGGGCGCTCTCCGACTGGGCCGACTGGGCGGCGCGACGCCACGACACCTACGGGCTCGGCCGCACCCGCGCCGAGGTGCTCGCCACCATCGGCCGTGTCGTCGCCGCGTCGGCCCGCGGCCCCTTGACCATCGGCACCGGCACCGACACCTTCCGGATCGACGACAGCCAGGTGCCGCTCCTGCTCTTCTCGGGCATCGCGGACGACACCGACCCGGCGCGGGCGGCCTTCGGGGACCAGATGTCCGCGCTGGCCAAGGCCGCGGAGGGCGTGCCGAGCACGCTGCCGCCGGAGTTCGCCGCGGCGCTCCGGTACGCGCTGCGCGGCGAGGGCGAGCCCACGGGCGCGCAGGCCGCGATCATCTGCGGGGACGTGGCCGCCCCGCGCGACCCGGAGGTCTACTGGCGCGACATCGAACGCAACCGGGCGGAGCACCCCCTCTTCGGCCCCCTGACCGACAACATAGGCCCGTGCGCCTTCTGGGACCGCCCCCGCGAGGAACCCACCCGGATCCAGCGGGACACCCCCGCACTGATCGTGGCGGCCACCGGCGATCCGCGCACCACGTACCGCAGCAGCGTCGCCCTGCGCGGCCAGCTCCCCAGCTCCCGGCTGCTCACCCTGGAGGGCGCCAACCGGCACGCCCTCTTCGGCCTCTACGGCAACACCTGCGTGGACGACCAGGTCAACGCGTACCTGGCCACCGGCACCCTGCCGAAGCGGGACCGGACCTGCGCCCAGGAGACCGCGGCGCGGTGAGGCGGCGCGCCGGCGGCCGCCCGGGGGGCCGCCGGCACCTGAGGGTTCCCGGTCCCGTGGGCGACGCGGACGCGGAGGCCGACGCGGACGCCGACGCGGACGCCGATACAGACGCCGACGCGGACGCCGACGCGGACGCCGAGCCCGGACCGGGCCGCGGACCCGCGCGGGAGCGGCGGCCGGGTGCGTGTCCGCCCAGCGTTTGCGGCCGCCGCGCGGCGGGGCTGCACTGGATTCATGGACGCTGCGATGACTCCGTCCTAGGGAGAGCAGCGATGACAAGCACGGAAAACTTCACCCTTCTCCAGCCGTACGAGATCGCCGAGGAGACGTTCGTCATCCCGTGGGCCCTGCAAGCCCCGCCCGTCGGCCACTTCCCGATGAACTCCATGGTGATCCGGGGGGCGGAACCGGTCCTCGTGGACACCGGGGCGCCCGCGGTGCGCTCGCAGTGGCTGGAGGCGGCCTGGTCGGTGGTGGATCCCCTGGACGTACGGTGGATCTTCCTCACCCACGACGACCGTGACCACGCGGGCAACCTCCTGGCGGTCCTCGCGGAATGCCCGAACGCGACCCTGTTGACGACCTGGTTCTCCATCGGCCGCATGGCCGAGGAATGGGAGACCCCCGTCAACCGGTGCCGCTTCATGAACGACGGCGACACCATCGACGCGGGCGACCGCACCCTGGTCGCCAAGCGGCCGCCCCTGTACGACAACCCCACGACCCGCGCCCTCTTCGACACGAAAACCAGCGTCCTGTGGTCCGTGGACACCTTCGCCACGAACGTTCCCGCCCCCATGCCCGAAACATCGGGGCTGACGCCGGACGAATTCCGCGACGGACAGTTCTTCGGCGGACGCCTGGTCTCGCCCTGGTCCGCCCTCCTGGACGACGAGAAGTTCGGGGCGGTCGTCACCGCCTTCCAGGACCTGGACGCCGAGGTCGTCGCCGGCTGCCACTGCCCCGTCCTCCGCGGCCCGCACATCCCCGAGGCCTACGACCTGCTGCGCCGGCTCCCCGGGATCCCGCCGTGGACGGAGTTCACCCAGGCCGACCTGGACCAGTGGATGGCGGCCGCCGAGAGCTCGGTTCCGCCGGAGCAGCCGCGCCCGTCGGGGACCTGAGCCGCGCGCCGTCGCGCGGCACGGCGGGGCGGGAGCCGGGGACGGCCCGTAGGCGTGGCGGCCGGCGGCGCCGGCCCGTTCCGGGGAAGGCTGGGCCGGGGAGGCCAGCCCCGGTCACGCGTGAGGGTGGTCCGGCCGCGGGCCGCCTTGTCCCCGTCCCCCGTGGCGTGGCAGCGTCACACGTCCCTGATCCAGACAGAGGGAGACGCCCCCATGACCGAGGACCTGGCCACCGACACCATCCGGAAACTGGAGGACCTCGTGGCGTCGGACTCCCTGCCGGAGCACACCGTCGAACTGCTCCAGGTCTCCCTCGACCAGGCCCGGGCGGCGAAGGCCGCGGGCCACGACCAGGAGGCGATCACCATCGCCGCCCAGGCGCTGCAGACGGCGGAGGACGCCTCCGGGGACCGGTGAGCCCCTTTCCCGGGCACGGCGGGCGGACCCGGCGGAGCCGGCGGAGCTGTTCGAGTGAGGAGTGGCCGTGCGGGTGGCGGTGGTGGGCCAGGGGTACGTCGGGCTGACGGCGGCCCTCGGGCTGGCGGCGAAGGAGCACCAGGTGGTCGGTGTGGAAGCCGACCCCCGGCGGCTGCGGCTGCTGGCCGAAGGAAAGGTGCCGTTCGAGGAGCGGGGCTTCGAGGCGCTCCTGGCCGGGGCCCGCGACGCCGGTGCGCTGGCCTTCGCCGGGGCGCTCTCGGAACTCCGCGACCCGCTGGACGCCGTACTGATCGCCGTGGGCTCCCCGCCGACGGTCACCGGCCGGCCGGACCTGACCCAGGTACGGGCCGCCCTCGCGGACGTGCTGGCGCTCACCCCGCTGCCCGGCCTGGTGGTGGTCAAGTCCACGGTGCCGCCCGGGACCAGCGCCGGCTGGCTGGCCGCCCCGGGCGCCGAACCGCTGCGCGGCCGCTACGTGTACAGCCCCGAGTTCCTCAGCCAGGGCCGCGCCGCCGAGGACTGGAACCATCCCGCCCGGATCGTCGCGGGCCTCGCCGAGCCTGCCTTGCTCGACCGGGTCCGCGAGCTGTACCGGGGCATCGACGCCCCCTGGGTGGTGACCGACCCCACCACCGCCGAGACGGTCAAGTACGCCGCCAACGCCTTCCTCGCGACCAAGGTCAGCTTCGTCGGCGACCTGATCACCCTGTGCGAGGGAACCGGCGCCGACATCGACGACGTGCTGACCGGCGCCGGGCTCGACCCGCGCATCGGCACGGCCTTCCTGCGCGCCGAGGCCGGCTACGCCGGGTCCTGCCTGCCGAAGGACACCCTCGCGCTGCGGTACTGGTCCCGCCTCGGCGGGCATCCGCTGCCGGTGATCGAGGCCGTCATCGCCGCCAACCGGGCCCAGGTGCTGCGTCCGGTCAGACTGGTGCGCGAGCACCTCGGCCCGGTCCCCCTCGCCGGGGACGGCCCCGTCGTCGCCGTCCTCGGCCTGCGTTACCAGGCGTGGACGGACGACCTGCGCGACGCGCCCTCCATGACGATCGTCCCGGAACTGCAGGCACTGGCGGGCACCGTACGGATCTGGGAGCCCTCCGTCCCGGCGGCGGACATCACGGGCCTGTTCCCCGGCACCCAGCCTGCCGCCGACCTGACCGAGGCGCTCGCCGGGGCGGCCGCGGCCGTCGTCCTGACCGACTGGCCGCAGGTCACCGCCGCCGAGTGGACGGCCCACGGGCTGCGCATGGCGGCGCCGCGGCTGCTCGTCGACACCAAGAACTGCCTGCCGCCCGCCGCCCTCGCCCACACCGGTATCCGCTACCTCTCCATGGGCCCCCGCCGCAGCGACGGCCGGAGCGGCTCCTCGGCCGGTCCGGGCGACCGCTGACCCCCGGGGACCGCGGGAACGGTCACGTCCGGCGGCACCGCGCCGCTCAGTCGCCCCTGGTCACCGGCGGGACGTACTCGGCCACGAGCCGGCGCCGCCACCAGGCGCCGGTCTCACGCCGTTCGCGCCGGCCGGTGAAGCGGTAGTGGTAGAGCCGGGCGCGCAGGCAGGCGGGGGGAGCGGTGGGGAAGGGGTTGTGCCCGAGCAGCTTGAGGACCGCCGGATCGTTGTCGAGGAGCTTGCCGAGGAGCGGTACGAACCAGGTGCGGGCGTACGCCGGCGAGAGCGCGGCGAACCACAGGAGCCAGTCGAGCCGCAGGTGGTACGGGGCCACCTGCGGGGGCCGCTGGCGGACGTCACCGGGCTTGCCCTTGAACCCGTACTCCCTCCACCGCGTGTCCGCCGTGATGTCCGGCTCGTCGGTCCCCTCGATCACCACCTCGAGGCGGATCCTGCTGACACTGCCGAAGGCGCCGTAGGTGTTGACCAGGTGGAAGGGGTTGAACGAGGAGTTCATCACCTGGTGCCGCGAGAGCATGTTGCGCACCGGCCAGTAGCTGAGCACGGCCACCAGCGCGGTGACGGCGACGACCAGGCCCTGGTACCACCCCGGCGGGGCGGCGAGGACGGGAGGCTCCGGCAGGGGGAGTACGGCGGCGGCCCGGCTCCCGTCCACGGCGGTCAGCGCGAGGAGGACGGCCAGCCAGTTGAGCCAGGCGAAGTTGCCGGACGCCACGAGCCACAGCTGGGTGACGACGATGAAGCCGGCGGCCGCGCTCGCGACCGGCTGCGGCGCGAACAGCAGCACCGGTGCCAGCAGCTGCGCCGCGTGGTTGCCCGCCGCCTCGGCCCGGTGCAGCGGCCGGGGCAGGTGGTGGAAGGACCGGCTGAGCGGTCCGGGCATCGGCTGCGTCTCGTGGTGGTGGTACAGGCAGGTCAGGTCGCGCCAGCAGGAGTCCCCGCGCAGTTTGATCAGTCCCGCTCCGAACTCCAGCCGGAAGAGCAGCCAGCGCAGCAGGAACAGGACCAGGACGGGCGGCGCCGTGCGCTCGTTGCCGAGGAAGACGGCCAGGAAGCCCGCCTCCAGCAGCAGGGATTCCCACATGAACGCGTACCAGGTCTGCCCGACGTTCACGATGGACAGGTACAGCACCCACAGGACCGCCCACATCGCCATGGCGGCCCACAGCGGCACCCGGTCGCCCGCCCCCGCGGCCAGGGCGGCGGAGAGCGCCACGCCCGTCCACGCCACGACCGCGAAGAAACGGTCCGAGTAGTGGAGGCGGAAGACGGACGGGGCCCGCCGGAACGTGGTGGCCGCCAGGAAGCGCGGCACCGGCAGCAGCCCGCGTTCGCCGATGAGCGCCCGGTACTGGTGCGCCGAGCCGAGGAAGGCCACGAGGTACAGGACGGCCAGACCCCGCTGGAACACCAGACGGCCCAGCCAGTAGTCGGTGTCCGTGAACCATTCCACGGGACCCTCCCGGAGACGCTGCCGCGGTGAGCGGCCCCCGAGCGGCCGCCCTGCTCCCCACCAGTGAGAACGCCCGGGGCCGGGCGGCATTCCCGAGCGCCGCCGCCGAAGTCGCCGGGGCGTTGGCCCAGGCGGTGGACGAGTTCCCCTGCCCGGTCGTGCTGCCTGGGTGGTGCCCGGTTCCGTGCGGTACGACTTGATCGATCCCTACGTCTGCCACGGGGCTGACGGACGTCACGCGCCCGGAGCGGCGCGGGCCGACGCTACGGCGGGGGCCATGGGCTTCAGCCATCAGGAGGAAGCATGAACGCGGGATTCGACACGATCGTCGAGCACGAACCCGCAGTGCACACCACAGCCACGGTGACGCTGGTCGAGGGGCCGACGTTCTGTGTCTCCGGAACGTCGGGGGACATGGAGGCGGACTCCCCGCAGGGGCTGTTCTTCCGCGACACCCGCGTCATCTCCGACTGGCGGCTGCGCCTGGACGACCGCCTTCCGCACGAACTCACGGTGCTGTCCGGGGACCCGTACAGCACGACGTTCGTGGCCCGCGTCCCCCCGCGGGGCTCGGAGACCGAAGTGCTGCTGGAACGCCGGCGCTACGTCGGTGACGGCATGCGGGAAGACCTCCACCTGCGGAACCTGGGCAACCGCCCGGTGTCACTGGTGCTCTCCCTGCACGTGGGCGCCGACTTCGCCGACCTGTTCGACGTGAAGGAGAACCGGGTGCAGTCCCGTGGTGAGGTCACCGCCTCCCCGGACGGCTCCGGCCTCACCCTCACGCTGCTGGCGGGAGAGGCGCGGCGCGGGGTGCGCGTGGAGGCCGCCGGTGCCCGGGCCCGTGCGGACGGCCTGGACTTCAGCGTCAGCCTCCCCGCGCACGGCGACTGGCGCACGACCGTCCTGGTCCAGCCGAGCGTCGACGGGCAACTGATCACCGGCACGTTCCCGACGGGAGCGGAGGTGGGCGATTCCTCGCCGGCGCGGCGCATGCGGGCGTGGCGCGAGGGGGCCCCGCGCGTCGGTGAGATCGAGGACCCCGAGCTGCGGCGGACGCTGCGGCGCAGCGTGGAGGACCTCGGGGCGCTGCGCATCTTCGATCCGCAGCATCCGGAGAACGTGGCCGTCGCGGCCGGCGCGCCGTGGTTCATGGCGCTCTTCGGACGCGACTCCCTGCTGGCCTCCTACATGGCGCTGCCGCTGGACCCGAGCCTGGCCCTGGGGACCTTGCAGACCCTGGCCCGCGCGCAGGGCCGCACCGTCGATCCCCGGACGGAGGAGCAGCCGGGGCGGATCCTGCACGAGACCCGGTTCGGCCTGGACTTCCCGCTGGCCCGCGGCGGCGGCAGCGTCTACTACGGCACCGCCGACGCGACGCCGCTGTTCGTGGTGATGCTGGGGGAGCTGCGGCGCTGGGGCATCGCGCCGGCGGCGGTGGACGCGCTCCTTCCCCATGCCGACCGGGCGCTGGAGTGGATCGAGCGGTACGGCGACCGGGACGGCGACGGCTTCGTCGAGTACCACCGGATGACGGACGACGGCCTGCTCAACCAGGGCTGGAAGGACTCCTTCGACGGTGTGAACTTCGCCGACGGCCGCCTCGCCGAGTCACCGATCGCCTTGTGCGAGGTGCAGGCGTACGTGTACGCGGCGTACGTCGTGCGGTCGCACTTCGCGCACGAGGCCGGGGACACGGCCGCGGTCGAGCACTGGGCGCGGCGGGCCGCCGCGCTCAAGGAGGCCTTCAACGAACAGTTCTGGCTGCCCGACCGGGGATGGTTCGCCATCGGCCTCGACCGGGACAAACGCCCGATCGACTCGCTGGCCTCCAACATGGGGCACTGCCTGTGGACCGGGATCGTCGACGAGGACAAGGCGGCCCGGGTGGCGGAGCGGCTGCTGTCGCCGGAGATGTTCACCGGCTGGGGGGTCCGTACGCTCGCTTCCTCCATGGGCGCCTACAACCCGATGAGCTACCACAACGGATCGGTCTGGCCCCACGACAACGCCATCGTCGCGACCGGCCTGATGCGCTACGGCTTCGTGGAGGAGGCCCAGCGCGTGGCGACCGGCATCCTGGACGCCGCGGAGGCGTTCGGCGGCCGGCTGCCCGAGCTCTTCTGCGGCTTCGACCGCAGCGAGTACGAGACACCGCTGCCGTACCCGACCTCCTGCTCCCCGCAGGCCTGGGCGGCCGCGGCCCCGGTCCAGCTCATGCGGGCGCTGCTGCGGCTGGACCCGTGGATGTCGCACCGGCAGGTGTGGGTGGCGCCGGCCTGGCCCCAGCGCTACGGCCGCCTGCACGTCCACAACCTGCCGCTCGCCGGCGGCCGTGCGGAGCTGTGGGTGGACGGGCCGTCGACCCGTCTGGAGGGCCTCGCCGACGACGTGGAGGTCATCCTGCAGCCGCGCAAGCCGCTCGCCGCGGCGCCGAGCCACAGGAGGGCCCCGACGGGCCCGCCCCCGGCCGCCGGCACCGCGGACCATGCGGGCCACATGGGACACGCAGACCACGCAGACCATGCGGACCACGCAAGCCACACCGATCGCACAAGCCACACCGACCGTACGAGCCACACAGGCCACGCAGACCACTCCGGGCCCGCGGGGTCCGCAGGGGGGAGCAGCTCATGAACCGTCCTCTGGACATCGCCATGGTTTCCACGCCCTGGTTCCAGCTTCCGCCCGCCGCCTACGGGGGCATCGAGTCGATGTGCGCCGACCTGGTCGACGGCCTGGTGGAGCTCGGCCACAAGGTGACCGTCATCGGAGTGGGCCTCAACGGGACCAAGGGCGATTTCATCGCCACCGACACCATGCCCCGGGGGGACACCCGGCTCGGCAGGGCCGTACCGGAGGTGCTGCACGCGGCGCGCGCCGCACAGGTGCTCCGCACCCTTCAGCCGGACGTCATCCACGACCACAGCACCGCCGGACCGCTCCAGGCGGGTCAGCGCCCGGTCCCCACCGTGGTGACCGCGCACGGACCCGTCTCCGGCGACGTCGGCGACTACTACCAGGCGCTGGCCGGCTCGGTGAGCCTGGTGGCGATCTCCCGTGCCCAGCAGGAGCAGGCCCCCGCCCTCCCCTGGGCCGGGCAGGTCCACAACGCCGTGCGCACCCTCGACCACCCCTTCCGTGAGCGCAAGGGCGACCGCGTGGCCTTCCTCGGCCGGATCGCCGCCGAGAAGGGCGTCCACCTCGCCATCGACGCCGCCCGGCGGGCGGGGAAGGCGATCACCATCGCCGGCAAGTGCAACGACCCGGACGAGGAGCCGTACTTCAGGAACGAGGTCCTGCCCCGCCTCGGCGAGGACGCCGAATGGGTGGGCGAGCTGGACCAGACGGCCAAGCGGGAGCTGCTCGCCGATGCCCAGTGCCTGCTCTTCCCCATCTGCTGGGAAGAACCCTTCGGCATGGTGATGATCGAGGCCATGGCATGCGGCACCCCCGTCGTGGCGTTGCGGCGGGGATCCGTGCCCGAGATCGTCGAGCACGGTGTGACGGGCTTCGTGTGCGACGACCCGGCCGAGCTGCCGGACGCGATCCGCGGCGTCAGCCGCCTTTCCCCCCGCGACTGCCGGGCCCGCGTGCTCGACCGGTTCGACACCTCGCGCATGGCGGCGGCGTACGCCTCGCTCTACGAGGACCTCGCCGGCCGCACGGACCGCTCCCCCCGGGGCCACGGCCGGAGCAAGGGGTAGGGGCCGTGCACGCACAGGAGCGGCGCTCCCCCTCGGCCCGTGGCGCGGGATCCCGCGCCACGGGCGCCGGGCACGCATTGCGACGGGGATCCCTGGGCAGGCGCCGGACATGAACCCACGACCCTCCCCGGGCCGGTCGTACTGGATGCAGACGGCCGAGATGCCCGCCTTCGCCCCCCTGTCGACCGCCACGGAGGCGGACGCCGCCGTCATCGGCGGCGGCATCGCCGGCCTCAGCGTGGCCTGGGAACTCGCCCGCACCGGGCTGAGCGTCATCGTGCTGGAGGCCGACCGCCTCGCGGGAGGCGTGACGGGCCACACCACCGGAAAGCTCACCGCCCTGCACCCCGGGGTCTACGACACGCTGCGCCGCGAGCACGGGGAGGACGCCGCCCGCCGCTACGCCACCTCCCAGAGCGCCGCGCTGCGCCACGTCATCGAGGTGGCCCGGGACCTCGGCATCGACTGTGACCTGGAACGCCGCCCCGCCCTCACCTACTGCGAGCAGCCCGACGGCGTCGAGGCGCTGCGGGCGGAGGCCGAAGCCGCCCGGGCGGCCGGTCTCGACGCCTCCTTCGTCACCGAGACCGGTCTGCCGTATCCGGTCGCGGGCGCCGTCACGCTCGGGGACCAGGCGCAGTTCCACCCCCTCCGATACCTGCGCGGCCTCGTCGAGGACCTCGTCGCACGCGGTGGGCGGCTGTACGAGCACACCCGTGTCACCGGCCTCGACGGGGGCGATCCGTGCCGCGTCACGACCTCCTCCGGGAGCACCGTCACCGCCCGGCACGTGGTCATCGCCACCCACCACCCGGTCTTCGACCACGCCGTGCTCGCCACCCGGCTCACCCAGCGACGCGACCTGGTCATCGCGGGACCCCTGCCCGCGAGCCAGGACCCGGAGGGCATGTACATCACCAGGGAGGACGCCACGCGGTCCGTACGGACCGCGCCCCTCGCGGACGGCGGCCGGCTCCTGATCGTCGGCGGGGAGGCCTTCACCCCGGGCAGCGGACAGGACACCGAGCAGGGGTACGCCCGCTTGCAGGCGTGGACCGAGCGGTACTTCCCCGGTGTGCCGATCACGCACCGGTGGGCGGCACAGGACAACAGTTCCACCGACACGCTGCCCCTCATCGGCCGCTGGGGAGGCGACGGCGAACACGTCTACGTCGCCACCGGGTTCGCCGGCTGGGGCATGACCGGCGGGGTGCTGGCCGGGCAGCTGATCGCCTCCCTCGCCACCCGCGACGAGGACCCGTGGGCCGGACTCTACGATCCCCGCCGCTTCGGCTCCGCCCTCCGCTCGGCCCCCGAGTTCCTGAAGGCCCAGTGGGACGTCGGGAAGCACTTCGTCATGGACCGGCTGAAGGCGATGGGCGACGGTACGGGCGGCCCGGTCGGCGCGCTGCGGCCCGGTGAGGCCACGGTCGTCCGGGCCGACGGCCGGCCGTGCGCCGTACACCGCGACGACCAGGGCGAGTTGCACGCCGTGTCCGCCGTGTGCACCCATCTCGGCTGCCTCGTCGCCTTCAACAACGCGGAACGGACGTGGGAGTGCCCCTGCCACGGCTCCCGCTTCGGCATCGACGGCGAGGTCCTCCAGGGCCCCGCACTCGACCCCCTGGAACGCCGGGACCCGAACAGCCTCTGAGCCGCCGGGTTCCGGACCGCGGGGGTCCGCGGCGGAGGAGGGACCCGGTCAGGCTCCGGCCTTGCGCTTGTTGTAGACGTCGAAGCCCACGGCCGCGAGCAGCACCAGGCCCTTGATCACCTGCTGGTAGTCGGTACCCACGCCGACCAGCGACATCCCGTTGTTCAGTACGCCCAGCACCAGGCCGCCGGTGAGCGCGCCCAGGACGGTCCCGACGCCGCCGCTCGCGGAGGCACCGCCGATGAAGGCGGCGGCGATGGCCTCCAGTTCGAAGTTGATGCCGGCCTGCGGCGTGCCGGCGTTGAGCCGGGCCGCGAAGACCAGCCCGGCCAGCGCCGCGAGGACGCCCATGTTCACGAAGGCGAGGAAGACGACCCGCTTGCTCTTCACCCCGGACAGCCGCGCCGCCGCCTCGTTGCCGCCGATGGCGTAGGTGTGCCGGCCGAGGATCGAGTTGCGCATCACGTACCCGAAGCCGACCAGCAGGACGCCGAAGACCAGCAGGACCACCGGCACTCCGTGGTAGCTGGCCAGCAGCAGCGTGAAGGCCACCACGGCCGCCGTGATCGCGCCGAGCTTCAGCAGGAACAGTCCGGCCGGGAGCGGTTCCAGCCCGTACGACGCGGCCCGCCGCCGTCCGCGCACCTCCTGGAGGAGCGTGACGGCCAGCACCGCCAGGCCCAGCAGCAGGGTGAGGTTGTGGTAGTCGGTGTGCGGGCCGACCTCGGGGAGGAACCCGCTGCTGATGTTCTGGAAGCCCTTGGGGAACGGCGCCACCGACTGGCCGTGCAGGAGGATCTGGGTGCCCCCGCGGAACAGCAGCATGCCGGCCAGCGTCACGATGAACGACGGGATCCCGAGATGGGCGATCCAGAACCCCTGCCAGGCCCCGGCGAGGGCCCCGATCAGCAGCGCGACCACCACCGTCACGGGCCACGGCACCCCGTGCTCGACCATCATCACCGCCGCGGCCGCCCCGACGAACGCGGCGAGCGAGCCGACCGACAGGTCGATGTGCCCGGAGATGATGACGATCATCATGCCGATCGCCAGGATGAGGATGTAGCCGTTCTGCTGGATCAGATTGGTGATGTTGAGCGGCTGGAGCAGGATGCCGCCCGTCCAGATCTGGAACAGCAGCACGATCAGCGCCAGCGCGAGCAGCATTCCGTACTGGCGCAGGTTGCCGCGCAGGGCTCGGGCCAGTACGGCACCGGCCGACGGCCGTCGGCCGGTCCGCGGGACGCCGGGCCGGGTGTCTGGGGTGGTCTCGGTCTGCGCCATGCCTCACACCTGCTTGTCGGGGGATGCCGCGCTCATGGTCATGAGCCGCATGAGGGATTCCTGGGTGGCCTCCGCCCGGGGCACCTCACCGGTGATCCGGCCTTCGGCCATGGTGTAGACGCGGTCGCACAGGCCCAGGAGTTCGGGGAGTTCGGAGGAGATGACGAGGACGGGCCTGCCCTGGTCGGCGAGTCCGGCGATGACGGTGTAGATCTCCGCCTTGGCGCCGATGTCGATGCCCCGGGTGGGTTCGTCGAGGATCAGCACCTCCGGCCCGGCGAAGATCCACTTGCTGAGGACGACCTTCTGCTGGTTGCCGCCGCTGAGCTTGCCGGTCTGCGCGAACACCGAGGGGGCCTTGATGTTCATGCTCCGCCGGAACGATTCGGCGACCCGGGCCTCCTCGTGCCGGTCGACCCAGCCCCGCCGGGCGACCTTTCCGAGGGCGCTCAGCGAGATGTTCCGGCTGATGTCGTCGTTGAGGTCGAGGCCGAGCCGCTTGCGGTCCTCGGTCACGTACGCGATGCCGTGCCCGATCGCCTCCGGCACCGTCCGGGTGAGGATCTCCCGGCCGTGCAGCCGTACGCGGCCGCCGGCCCACCGCCCGTACGAGCGGCCGAAGACGCTCATGGCCAGTTCGGTGCGGCCGGCGCCCATGAGGCCCGCGATGCCGACGATCTCGCCCCGGCGGACGTGCAGCGACGCCCGGTCGACCACCCTGCGCCGCTGGTCGACCGGGTGCAGCACGCTCCAGTCCTCGATCTCGAAGGCGACCTCGCCGATGTCCGGGGTGCGTTCGGGGTAGCGGTGTTCCAGGTCGCGGCCGACCATGCCGCGGATGATCCGCTCCTCGCAGACGCCCCCGGAGCCGATCGTGAGGGTCTCGACGGTCCGGCCGTCGCGCAGGATGGTGACGGCGTCCGCGACCCGGGCGATCTCGTTCAGCTTGTGCGAGATGAGGACGCAGGCGACGCCCTGCTCCTTGAGTCCGAGGATCAGGTCGAGCAGCTTGCGGCTGTCCTCGTCGTTCAGCGCGGCCGTCGGCTCGTCCAGGATGAGCAGCTTGACGTCCTTCGCGAGGGCCTTGGCGATCTCGACCAACTGCTGTTTGCCGACGCCGAGATCGGCGACCCGGGTGTGCGGGCTCTCGTCGAGCCCGACCCGCCGGATCAGTGCGGCGGCGTGGGTCAGCGTCCGGTGCCAGCTGACGAAGCCCCGGGTGGCGTGCTCGTTGCCCAGGAAGATGTTCTCGGCGATGGACAGGTGGGGGACGAGCGCGAGTTCCTGGTGGATGATCACGATGCCCTGCCGCTCGCTGGCCCGGATGTCCCGGAACCGGCAGGGGCGGCCCTCGAAGCGGATCTCGCCCTGGTAACTGCCGTGCGGATGGACGCCGCTGAGCACCTTCATCAGGGTGGACTTGCCGGCGCCGTTCTCGCCGCAGACGGCGTGCACCTCACCCGCGGCCACGGTCAGGTTGACCTCGGAGAGCGCTTTGACGCCGGGGAACGACTTGCTGATCGAACGCATTTCGAGAACGGGTCCGGCCATGGCTGTGCATCCGTATCGTTCGGGGCGGTGCGGGCGCGGGGGCGGGCGGTGGCCCGGGCGTCGCGCCGCCGGTCGGGCTCGGGGCCCCCGGGGCGGGGGACCCGAGGGCTACTTGAGCTGGTCCGCGGTGTACTGGCCGCTGTCCACCAGGACCTTCCGGTAGTTCTCCTTGTCGACGCTGACCGGCTGGAGCAGCTGGGCCGGGACGGTCTTGACGCCGTTGTGGTACTGGCTGGTGTCGTTGACCTCCGGCTTGCCGCCGGTCAGCAGGGCGTCGCCCATCTGGACCGCCGCCTTCGCCAGTCGGCGGGTGTCCTTGTAGACGGTCTGGGTCTGCTCGCCCGCGATGATCGATTTCACCGAGGCCAGTTCGGCGTCCTGGCCCGTGATGACGGGCAGGGGCCGGCCGGCGCCGTAACCGACGCCCTTGAGCGAGGAGATGATGCCGATCGAGATGCCGTCGTACGGTGAGAGGACGGCGTCGACGGGGGCGGAGGTGTACGACTTGCTCAGCAGGTTGTCCATCCGGGACTGGGCGAGACCGCCGTCCCAGCGCAGGGTGGCGATCTGGCTGAACGAGGTCTGGCCGCTCTGCACGACCAGCTTCTTGTCGTCGACGTACGGCTTGAGGACGCTCATGGCCCCGTCGAAGAAGAAGGTGGCGTTGTTGTCGTCCGGTGAGCCGGCGAACAGCTCGATGTTGAACGGGCCCTTGCCGTCCTTGAGGCCGAGCTTGTCGACGATGTAACCGCCCTGGAGGACGCCGACCTTGTGGTTGTCGAACGTCGCGTAGTAGTCGACGTTCCGCGTGCCCCGGATCAGCCGGTCGTAGGAGATGACGGGGACGTGCGCGTCGGCGGCCTTCTGCAGCACGTTGGTCAGCGAGGAACCGTCGATGGGGGCGATCACCAGCAGTTTGGCCCCCTTGGTGATCATGTTCTCCACCTGGGACACCTGGTTCTCCACGACGTTGTCGCCGTACTGGAGGTCCGTCTTGTAACCCTTGGCCTGGAACTCCTTGGCCATGTTGGTGCCGTCGTTGATCCAGCGCTCCGACGACTTGGTCGGCATCGCGATGCCGATGAGGCCGCCTTTGGCGTTCCCGTCGGACCCGCCGTCGCCCGCTCCGTTGGCGCTCTGGCCGCAGGCCGCCAGCGCCAGTGTCAGACCCACGGTGGCAAGGCTCGCCGAAAGCTTCCGCACAGTTCCTCCAGTGGTGGTGCGCGACCGGCACGGTGCGACCCGGTGGGCGACCGGGAGCGGTCGGGCAGGACCGGCCGGGAGTGGTCTCCTCGCCCTCGGCGAAGTCGGGTGCTGCGGCTCCGGCCTGGCGATACCTGAGTGTTAACGCTCACAAGAGCGTCGTCAAGGGTCGTGTCCGGATCATCGCCGGGCGACGGCGGAGCGGGCGGCCGGCCCCCACGGCGGGGGGTCCGCGCACCGGCCCCCGCGTCCGCCGACGCCCGCGTGGCCTCCGGCGGGGAGCGGTGGCGTACCGTGACCCGCAGTCGAGGAGGGAGTGCGAGTGGGAGCCGACGGTGCCGGGACCGGGCAGCGCCACCCCGTGATGGCGGACGTGGCCAAACTGGCCGGCGTGTCCCACCAGACGGTGTCACGGGTGCTCAACGGCGCCCCGCACGTACGGCCCGGCACCCGGGACCGGGTGCTCGCCGCCATCCGGGAGCTGGACTACCGGCCGAACTCCGCCGCCCGGGCCCTGGTCACCCGCCGCTCGCAGAACCTCGGGGTGGTCAGCTTCGGGTCGACCCTCTACGGCCCCGCCTCGATGCTGGACGGCCTTGAACAGGCCGCGCGCGGCGCGGGGTACTCCGTCAGCGTCACCAGCCTGCGTTCCCTGGACGGCCGCTCGGTCCAGGAGGCCGTCGACCGGCTCCGCGACCAGGGCGTGGAAGGCGTCGTCGTGATCGCGCCCCAGATCTCCGCCGTCAGCGCGGTGGCGGGACTCTCCAGCTCCGTGCCGGTCGTCGCGGTCGGATCGGGCAGCCGGTCCCGGGTCCCGATGGTCTCGGTGGACAACCGGTCCGGTGCCGAAGCCGCGACCCGGCACCTGCTCCAGCTGGGCCACCGGACCGTGCACCACCTCGCCGGCCCGGCCGGCTGGCTGGAGAGCCAGGACCGCGAGGAGGGCTGGCGCGGCACGCTGGAGGCCGCCGGCGCCCCCGTGCCGCCCGTCGAGCGCGGCGACTGGAGCGCGCGTTCCGGCTACCGGGCGGGCCTGCGGATCGCCGGACTGAGTGACGTCACCGCCGTCTTCTGCGCCAATGACCACATGGCCCTGGGCCTGCTGCGCGCCCTGCACGAGGCCGGCCGCTCGATCCCGGGCGACATCGGGGTCGTCGGCTTCGACGACATTCCCGAGGCGGCCTACTTCACCCCGCCCCTGACCACCGTGCGGCAGGACTTCGCCGAACTGGGCCGCCGGGCCCTGGAACTGCTCGTCGAGGAGCTGGAGGGCGTCGCGCACACCCGCACCCACGTGCGGATCCCGCCCGAGATGGTGCTGCGCCGCAGCACGGGGCCCGCCCCGCGCCGTTGAGCCGCCCCGCGGGGCCGGCCCCGCGGGGCGGCTCAACGGCGCGTAGGGGCGCGTGCACGAGCCGGTGGCCCGCGTGGTGCGACGGCTTTCGCCGGCTCCGCCACCGGCGCCGCGGGCCGGGCGACCCGTCCTCGGGCGGCTCTCCCGCGGGGCGGGGGAGCCGGTGTACGGGCTGCTGGGGGAGCGGTTCACCCCGTTCGTCAGGAACGGCCGCGGCGTGGACGTCCGGCACGCCGACGGCGTACGGCGTCGTCGTCCACCACCCCGGCGGGGTCGGCCACGAGGCCCGCTCCGAGCCGGCCGGGCAGGTGCGGTCCGGCGTCGAGGACCCGTCGCCGGAGTGCCTCGTCGCCGGGGCCCGACCCCGGAGGCCGGCCTTCCGTACCCCCGCCCGGGAGGACGCCGGGGCACGCGCGGCACGGCTCCCGGGCACCGCGCCTCAGCGGGCGCCGAGGAGGTGTTCGAGGGCGAGCTGGTCCAACCGCTCGAAGGCCATCCCCCGGCGGGCGGCGGCCCCGGCGTCGAACCCGTCGAAGGCGGAGCGGTCGGCCAGCAGGCCGGCCAGGCCGTCCTCGGCGGTGGGCACGGCGAGTTCGGGCAGCCGGGAGGCGTCGAGGGCGGCCCGCACCTCCGGGTCGGCCCGGAAGGCGCGGGAACGCTCCGCCAGCAGCAGGTAGTTGCGCATGCAGGCGGCCGCCGAGGCCCACACCCCGGCGGAGTCCTCCGTGCGCGGCGGCTTGAAGTCGAAGTGACGGGGGCCCTCGTAGCCGGCCGACTCCAGCAGGTCGACCAGCCAGAAGGCCTGGCGCAGGTCGCCCGCGCCGAAGCGCAGGTCCTGGTCGTACTTCATGCCGGACTGGCCGTTGAGGTCGATGTGGAACAGCTTGCCGTGCCACAGGGCCTGGGCGATGCCGTGCGGGAAGTTCAGCCCGGCCATCTGCTCGTGGCCGACCTCCGGGTTGAGGCCGACCCGGTCGGGCCGCTCCAGCTCGTTGATGAACGCCAGGGCGTGGCCGATGGTGGGCAGCAGGATGTCGCCGCGCGGCTCGTTGGGCTTCGGCTCGATGGCGAAGCGCAGATCGTAGCCCTGGGTCTCGACGTACTCGCCGAGCAGGTCGAAGGCCTCCTTGAGCCGGTCCAGCGCCGTGCGGACGTCCTTGGCGGCGCCCGACTCCGCGCCCTCGCGGCCGCCCCAGGCGACGTACACCGAGGCGCCGAGTTCCGCGGCCAGGTCGATGTTGCGGATCGTCTTGCGGAGCGCGTAGCGGCGTACGTCCCGGTCGTTGGCGGTGAACGCGCCGTCCTTGAACACCGGGTGGGTGAACAGGTTGGTGGTGGCCATCGGCACCTTGAGCCCGGCCGTGTCCAGTGCGGCGCGGAAGCGCTTGACCGCCTGCTCGCGGGCGGAGTCGCCGGCGCCGAAGGGGATCAGGTCGTCGTCGTGGAAGGTGACGCCGTAGGCGCCGAGCTCGGCGAGCCGCCGCACGGCCTCGACCGGGTCGAGGGCGGGCCGGGTGGCGTCGCCGAAGGGGTCCCGGCCCTGCCAGCCGACGGTCCACAGGCCGAAGGTGAACCTGTGCGCGGGAGTGGGGACGAGCGGGTCGCTGGTCATGGGGCGCTCCGGATCCATACCGAGGGCTATTTGTAATGGCGAAAAACAAATTAGTATGCCGAGACGCCAGAAGGAACCCCCACCGGAGGAACGCATGTCCGCTCAGCGTGTCGTGATCGGTGTCGACAGCTCCACCCAGTCCGCCAAGGCCCTCGCCGTCGACCTGGACTCCGGTGCCGTCCTGGGCGAGGGCCGCGCCCCGCACACCGTCAGCGCGGGCGCCGGACGCGAGAGCGACCCCGAACGGTGGTGGCGGGCGCTCGGCGAGGCCGTGGCGGCCACGGGGTGGGCCGACCGCGCCGCCGCCTGTTCGGTCGCCGGCCAGCAGCACGGCCTGGTCACCCTCGACGCCGCCGGCCGGCCGGTGCGCCCGGCACTGCTGTGGAACGACGTACGCTCCGCCCCGCAGGCCGCCGCGCTGGGGGCCGCGTTCGGCACGGCGGAACTCGCCCACCGCACCGGCAGCGTCCCGACGGCCGCCTTCACCGCCGCCAAATGGGCCTGGCTGCGCGCCCACGAGCCCGCCGCCGCCGACCGCGTCGCCGCCGTCCGGCTTCCCCACGACTACCTCACGGAGCGGCTGACCGGCGAGGCGGTGACCGACCGCGGTGACGCCTCGGGCACGGGCTGGTGGGGCCCGGACGGCTACGACCGGGACATCCTCGGCCGGATCGGCCTCGACCCCGCGCTGCTTCCCCGGGTCCTGCCCCCGGGCGCCCGGGCCGGTGTCGTCCGGGCCGGGATGCCGCTGCGGGAGGGCGCGCTGGTGGCCACCGGAACGGGCGACAACATGGCCGCCGCCCTCGGGCTCGGCCTGACGCCCGGACGGCCGGTGCTCAGCCTCGGCACGTCCGGCACCGTCTACGCCGTCGGCCGGACCCGGCCCGCCGACCCGAGCGGAACCGTCGCCGGCTTCGCCGACGCCCTCGGCGGCTGGCTGCCGCTCGCCTGCACGCTCAACTGCACCCTCGCCGTCGACCGCTTCGCCGCACTCCTCGGCCGCGACCGCGAGGACGTCCAGCGGGGCGGCACGGCGGTGGTGCTCCCCTACCTGGACGGCGAACGCACCCCGGACCTCCCCGGTGCCTCCGGCCTCGTCCACGGCCTGCGCCACGACACCACACCGGGACAGCTGCTCCAGGCCGCCTACGACGGCGCCGCCCACGCCCTGCTCGCCGCCCTGGACGACGTGCTGCGCGCCGGAGGCGAGACGCCCGCCCCCGACGAACCCCTCCTGCTCATCGGCGGCGGCGCCCGTGGCCGGGCCTGGCAGCGGACCGTCCTCAGGCTGTCCGGCCGGGCCGTCCAGGTGCCCGGGGCCAGGGAACCGGTCGCGCTCGGGGCCGCCGCACAGGCCGCCGCACTGCTCACCGGAGAGCCCGCCGACGCGGTCGCCCGGCGCTGGCGGACCGCGGAGGGCCGGGTCCTGGACCCCGTGCCCCGGGACGACGACGCGCTCGAACGGATCACCAGTACGCTGCGTCGGGCGCGGGCGTTGCAGGAGGTCCCGCCGGAAGGGCGATAGGGAGGGCGGCGGCTCATGGCGGCGACGGGCAGGGCGGGCGGGGGCGCGGAGGCCGTGCCCGCCTCGCAGCGGGGGATGCGCCGGCAGAACCTGGCGGTGGTGATCGGCGCGGTGGCCGCGCACGGCCCGCTCTCCCGTGCGGACGTCGCCGGGCACACGGGCCTGACCAGGCCGGCCGTCTCGTCCCTCGTTGACGAGCTCATCGGCCGGGGAGCGCTGACCGAGACGGAGACCGCGCCCAGCGGACGCGTCGGCCGCCCCGGCCGGGCACTGGCCCTGAACGACCGGGGCCCCGCCGGCCTGGGCCTGGAGATCGGCGTCACCCACCTCGCCGCCTGCGTCGTGGACCTGCGCGGCGAACCCCGGGTGTGGCGCAGGGTCGAACGGGCCAACGCGGGCCGGCCGGCCGGGCGGGTCCTGGCGGAGGCCGCCGCACTGGGCGCCGAGGCGGAGGCGGAGGCCGCCGCTCTCGGCCTGCGCGTCGAGGGCCGCGTCCTGGCCGTGCCGGGGGTGGTGCCCAACGCGCCGGGCGGACTGGTCGAGAACGCGCCCAACCTCGGCTGGCAGGCGGTCCGCCCCGCCGATCACTGGCCCGACCCGACGGCCGTTCCCGAGCCGGAGAACGAGGCCAACCTGGGAGCGCTCGCCGAGCAGTGGCACCAGGGGAACCCCGCCGAGACCTTCGTCCACGTCTCCGCCGAGGCCGGGATCGGGGCCGCACTGGTCATCGGCGGGCAGCTGTTCCGGGGCGCCCGCGGCTTCGCCGGGGAACTCGGTCACCTGCCCGTCCACCCGGAGGGTCCCCGCTGCGCCTGCGGGGCGCGCGGCTGCCTGGAGCAGTACGCGGGCCGGGCCGCCGTGCTGCGCGAGGCCGGGCTCGGTTCCGCCGGCGACCCGGTGGCCCTGCTGGCCGGGCGGGCGGCCGCCGGGGACGCGCTCGCCCTGGGCGCCCTGGACCGCGCGGGACGGGCCCTCGGCCTCGCCCTCGCCTCGGCGGTGAACCTGATCGACCCGGACGCGCTCGTCCTGGGCGGGGCCTACGCCGAACTCGCCGAATGGCTCCTCCCACCGGTCCGCGCCGAACTGGCCGCCCGGATCACCGTCCGCCCCTGGGCCCCCGACGCGGTCCGCCCCTCGGCCCTGGGCCGGCGCGGGCCGGTGCTGGGGGCGGCGTGGTCGACCGTACGGCGCGTCATCGCCGATCCCTCCCGCCTGCCCCTGGGCTGAGGGCGTCCAGGCCCCCGGCGCCGGGGAGAACGGCCCTGGCCGGACGGGGGACGGGCGGTCACCCCGACCGCCCTGGAGCGGAGCTGGGCCCCGCGGGGATCACAGTCCCTGTGCCAGCCGGTAGTAGGCCTGGCTCCAGCGGAGTTCACTCCGCAACCGCTTCGCGGTGGTGGTCCCGTCGATGAGGACGAGTTCCACGCGGAGCATCTCCGCCAGGTCGTCGAGGTGGTCGGAGGTGAGGGCGGTGCTGAGCACGGTGTGGTGCGGCCCTCCGGCCGTCAGCCAGGATTCCGTGGAGGTCCGCAGGTCGGGGCGGGGCCGCCAGACCGCGCGGGCGACGGGCAGGGAGGGCAGCGGCCGGGGCGGTGCCACCACGTCGATGTCGTTGGCGATCAGGCGGAACCGGTCGCCGAGGTCGGCCAGGCCCACGACCACGCCCGGCCCGGGGGCCGCGTCGAAGACCAGGCGCACCGGGTCCTCCCGCCCGCCGATGCCGAGGGGGTGGATCTCACACCTGGGCCGGTCGGCCGCGATGGTGGGACAGACTTCCAGCATGTGCGCCCCGAGGATGAGCTGGTCGCCGGGCGTCATGTCGTAGGTGTAGTCCTCCATGAAGGAGGTGCCGCCCGGAAGGCCGGCCGCGGCCGCCTTGAGGGCGCGCAGCAGGGTGGCGGTCTTCCAGTCGCCTTCGCCGCCGAAGCCGTAGCCCTGCGCCATGAGCCGCTGGACCGCGAGGCCCGGCAGCTGGCGCAGGCCCCCCAGGTCCTCGAAGTTGGTGGTGAAGGCCCCGAAGCCGCCCGCTTCGAGGAAGGCGCGCAGACCGGCTTCGATGCGTGCCGCGTAACGCAGCGCGTCGTGCCGTTCGCCTCCCGGCCGCAGTTCCGGAGCCAGGCGGTACAGGTCCGCGTACTCCTTGACGAGGGAGGTCACGTCGGTCTCGTCCGCGCCGTCGACGGCCTCCACCAGGTCGTTGACCCCGTAGGTGTTGACGGAGACGCCGAAGCGCAGCTGGGCCTCGACCTTGTCGCCCTCGGTGACGGCGACGTCGCGCATGTTGTCGCCGAACCGGGCGACCTTCAGGGCGGCCAGTTCGGCCCGCGCGGCGGCGGCCCGCGCCCAGACCGCGACGCGTGCGGTCGTCACCGGATCGCTGACGTGCCCGGCCACGGTCTTGCGGGGGACGCCGAGGCGGGCCTGGACGTGCCCGAACTCACGGTCCCCGTGGGCGGCTTGGTTGAGGTTCATGAAGTCCATGTCGATGGTGTCCCAGGGCAGGGCCACGTTCGACTGGGTGTGGAGGTGCAGCAGCGGCTTGCGCAGCGCGTCCAGTCCGGCGATCCACATCTTGGCCGGCGAGAAGGTGTGCATCCAGGCGATCAGGCCGACGCACCGGTCGTCGGCGTTCGCGTCGAGGCACGTCCGGCGGATGGCGTCGGCGCCGGTCAGTACCGGCTTCCACACGACCCGGGCGGGAATGCCGGAGACGCCGGCCAGGGTGGCGGCGATCCGCCGCGACTGTTCGGCGACCTGCTTCAGCGTCTCCTCCCCGTACAGGCCCTGGCTGCCGGTGAGGAACCAGATTTCCCGGGCGGGAGACGTTCGGCTGGGCACATGGACTCCTGAAGATGACGTCACGCCACGGCGTGAGGGCGGCTGGGGGCGGGGATGTGGTGTCGGGCAGGGGGCTGGGGGTCAGTCCCCGGAGCGGGCCGTGTCGCGGATGCTCCTCAGCCGGTGCAGCATGCCGCCGGTGCCGAAGTGGTCGTGCAGGAGCCGGTATTCGGCGAAGAGGGCGTCGTAGGCGTCGGCCCGTGAGGCGTCGGGCGTGTAGACGGCCGGCCGCCGGCGGCCCATGGCGGCGGTGGCCGTGCGGACGTCGGGGTGGGCGCCGGCGGCCACGGCGGCGTGGATGGCCGACCCGAGGGCGGGGCCCTGGCCGGACGCGGCGAGGGACACGGGGCGGCGCAGCACGTCGGAGTAGATCTGCATCAGCAGTTCGTTCTTGGCCAGTCCGCCGGCGACGATGAACTCGCGCACCGGTACCCCGCCCGCCTCCAGCGCCTCCACGATGACGCGGGTGCCGAACGCGGTCGCCTCGAGCAGTGCCCGGTAGACGTCCTCGGGGCGGGTCGCGAGGGTGAGGCCCACGACGACCCCGGAGAGGTGGTGGTCGACGAGGACCGAACGGTTGCCGTTCAGCCAGTCGAGGGCGACCAGTCCGTGGGCACCGACCGGTTGCCCGGCGGCCTTGCGGGTCAGCAGGGCGTGCAGGTCCTCGCCGCGGTCGGCGGCCTCGGCGAGGTACTCGGCGGGGACGCCCTGGTCCAGCACCCAGGCGAAGAGGTCGCCGACCGCGCTCTGGCCGGCCTCGTAGCCGTAGGCCCCCTCGATGATCCCCCCGTTGACGACACCGCAGATGCCGGGGACTTCGGCGAGGACGGGGGCGTTGACGACGTGGCAGGTGGAGGTCCCCATGATGGCGAGCAGCTGCCCGTCCTCGACGGCCCGGGCCGCCGCCGCGGTGACATGGGCGTCGACGTTGCCCGCGGCCACGGCGATGCCGGGGCGCAGTCCCGTCCACGCCGCCGCCTCCGTGCTCAGCGAGCCCGCGCGGGAACCCAGCGGGGAGAGGGGGAACTCGAGGCGGGTGCGCGCGAAGTCGGCGAACCGCGGGTTCAGCGCGGCCAGGTACTCCTCGTCCGGGTAGGCGCCGTCCTGGTGGATGCCCTTGTACCCGGCCGTGCAGGCGTTGCGGGACTCGGTTCCGGTGAGCTGCCACACGATCCAGTCGGCGGCCTCGATCCACCGCGCGCAGGTGTCGTAGACGAGCGGATCCTCCTCCAGGACCTGAAGGGCCTTCGCGAACTGCCATTCGGCGGAGATCCGCCCGCCGTAGCGGCCGATCCACTTCTCCCCTCGGGCGTGGGCGAGTTCGTTGATGCGGTCGGCGTACGGCTGGGCCGCGTGGTGCTTCCACAGCTTGGGCCAGGCGTGGGGCCGTACGGCGAGTGCGGTCTCGGCGAGGGGCGTGCCGTCGGCCAGCGCGGGCAGCACGGTGCAGGCGGTGAAGTCGGTGGCGATGCCGATCACCGCGGCGGGATCCACCCCGGCCGCCGCCACCGCCTCCGGGACGGCCCGGCACAGCACGTCCCGCCAGTCCTGCGGGTGCTGCAGGGCCCAGTCCGGGGGAAGCCGCGCGCCGCCGTGCGGCAGGTGCCGGTCGATGACCCCGTGCCGGTAGGGGTGGACCGCCGCGGCCAGCTCCTGACCGTCGCGGACCCGCACCACCACGGCGCGGCCCGACAGCGTGCCGAAGTCGACGCCGACCGTGTACTGCTCCGGTTCCTCGGAGGGGGGCGTGGGCGCGAGGGGATGGGGTGACGTCAACGGAGTGCCTTTCGGTGGAATCGGACGGCGGCGGGCGGCGGACGGTCCGGCGGACGGCGGACGGTCCGGCGGGCCGGAGCGGCCGGCCCGCGGTCCCGGCGGTTCGGCCCGCTTGATCGGTGACCCCCGCAGTGTGAGCGCTAACAATGCCGCGAGGCAAGGGGTTCGGGCGGTCGTGTGCGCGCTTCTGCGGCGCAGCGGCCGCCGGGCGCGCCGGACGGGCGGGTCGATCGGCCCGCAGGCGCCGCATCCGGCGTGGTCACGGACAGGTAACGCACGCAAGGGGCTTGAGAACAGGACTTGTTAGCGCTCACAATGCGACGGCGCCCCCTTCCCCCGGTGACCTCTCCACCCGGCCCCGGTCACGGCCGCCCCGGCCGCCGTGTTCTCGCCGCCGCCTCCTCCGCGCACCCCGAAAGGACCCCCGACATGGCTCGCAGAGCAGCCCTCGTACTCGCCGCCGCCCTCCTCGCCTCCTCCGCGTTGACCGCCTGCTCCACCGAGAACCCCGGCTCCGCCTCCGCCCCGGGGGCCAAGAAGGGCTCCGGCGGCACCATCACGCTCGGCTTCGCCCAGGTCGGAGCCGAGAGCGGCTGGCGCACCGCCAACACCAAGTCGGTCCAGGAGGCGGCGAAGAAGGCCGGGATCGACCTCAAGTTCTCCGACGCCCAGCAGAAGCAGGAGAACCAGATCAAGGCGATACGCAACTTCATCCAGCAGAAGGTCGACGTCATCGCCTTCTCGCCGGTCGTGGAGTCCGGCTGGGACACCGTGCTGAAGGAGGCCAAGGACGCGGGCATCCCGGTCATCCTCACCGACCGCGCCGTGGACACCAAGGACACCTCCCTCTACAAGACCTTCCTCGGCTCGGACTTCGTCAAGGAGGGCAAGTCCGCGGGGGAGTGGCTGACCGGCGCGTACGCGAACGAGCAGGGTCCGGTCAACATCGTCGAACTCCAGGGCACCACGGGCTCCGCACCCGCCAACGACCGCAAGGCCGGCTTCGCCGACGTCATCCGCGCCGACGGCAAGTTCAAGATCGTCGCCTCGCAGTCGGGCGACTTCACCCGCGCCAAGGGCAAGGAGGTCATGCAGGCGTTCCTGAAGTCCGAGAAGGACATCGACGTCCTCTACGCCCACAACGACGACATGGCGCTCGGCGCCATCCAGGCGATCGAGGAGTCCGGCAAGAAGCCCGGCACGGACATCAAGGTGATCTCGGTGGACGGCATCAAGGACGCCTTCGTCGCGATGACCGAGGGCAAGATCAACGTCGTGGTGGAGTGCAACCCGCTGCTCGGCGACCAGTTGATGGAGCTGGCCAAGAAGGTCGCGGCCGGTGAGGACGTGCCGCCCCGCGTCGAGACCGAGGAAGGCGTCTTTCCGCAGGACAAGGCCGCGGCCGCGCTGCCGTCCCGGAAGTACTGACGCGGCCCGTCCGGTGCCGGAGGAGACCGGCCCAGGTGTCTCCTCCGCCCTCCGGAGCCCGCTCCACCACCCCACCCACGAGAGGAGGGCGGATGGCATCCCCGTCCACCCCGCGGCCCGCGGACACCGGCGGCCCGCAGCCGGTCCTGGAAGCCCAGGGCATCCGCAAGCAGTTCCCGGGAGTGCTCGCCCTCGACGGAGTCGCCCTGCGGCTCTTCCCCGGTGAGGTGCACGCCCTGATGGGCGAGAACGGCGCCGGCAAATCCACCTTGATCAAGGTGCTCACCGGGGTCCACCCCGCCGACGGCGGCACCGTGCTCGTCCACGGCCGGCCCCACGCGTTCGGGGACCCCCTCCAGGCGCAGCAGGCCGGCATCAGCACCGTCTACCAGGAGGTCAACCTCTGCCCCAACCTCTCGGTCGCCGAGAACATCCTCATCGGGCGCGAACCCCGCCGGTTCGGCCTCGTCCACTGGTCCGCGCTGCGCCGGCGCGCGGCGGAGCTGCTGACGGAACTGGACCTCGACCTCGACGTCACCGGTCCGCTCGGTTCGCACTCCCTGGCGGTGCAGCAACTGGTCGCCATCGTCCGGGCCGTGGACGTCTCGGCGAAGGTGCTCGTCCTGGACGAACCCACCTCCAGCCTGGACCGGGAGGAGGTCGCCCAGCTCTTCACCCTGGTGCGGCGCCTGCGGGACCGCGGTGTGGCCATCCTGTTCGTCACGCACTTCCTGGACCAGGTCTTCGACCTCTGCGACCGCGTCACCATCCTGCGCAACGGCCGGCTGGAAGGCGAGTACCCCATCGGCGCGCTCACCCCGGTGACGCTGGTGCAGCGCATGATCGGCGGCGAACTGGCCACCCTGGACCAGCTGTCCGGCCGCGCCCACGAGACGGCAGCCGAACGGGCGGCCGGCGAGCCCTTCCTCCGGGCGCGGCAGCTGACCCGCACCGGCTCGATCGAACCGTACGACCTCGACATCCATGCCGGTGAGGTCATCGGCCTCGCCGGCCTCCTGGGCTCCGGCCGCACCGAGGCGGCCCGCCTCCTGTTCGGCGCGGACGGCGCGGACGGCGGAGACGTGTCCATCGAGGGCGAGAAGGTGCTCCTGCGCAGCCCCCGCCACGCCATCGCCCGGGGCGTCGCCTTCTGCTCCGAGAACCGCAAGACCGAGGGACTGGTCGGCGAGCTCACGGTCCGCGAGAACATCGTCCTCGCCCTGCAGGCCGCCCGCGGCTGGACCAGACCGCTGGCCCGCGCGAAGCAGGACGAACTGGCACGGCACTGGATCGAAGCCCTGGACATCCGCCCCGCCGACCCGGAGGCGCAGGTGCGCCACCTCAGCGGAGGCAACCAGCAGAAGGTCCTCCTCGCGCGGTGGCTGCTGACCGGACCCCGGCTCCTGATCCTCGACGAACCCACCCGCGGCATCGACATCGGGGCCAAGGCGGAGATCCAGAGACTCGTGGCCCGCCTGGCGGGCGAGGGCACCGCCGTGCTGTTCATCTCGGCGGAACTGGAAGAAGTGCTGCGCCTGAGCCACCGCATCGCCGTGCTCCGCGACCACCGCATGGTGGCCACCCTCAGGAACGACGACACCGTCACACCCGAACGCATCCTCACGACCATCGCCACCGGAGCGGACTCATGACCCCCCAGCCCGCCACGTCCGGGGCGGCCGGCGGAATCCGGGGACGACTGGCCGGCCACCGCCTGCTGTGGCCGACCCTCGTCCTCCTCGCCCTGCTCCTCGGCAACCTCGCCTTCCACCACGACTTCTTCTCCGTCCGCGTACGCGACGGCCACCTCTACGGCAGCCTCATCGACATCCTCCAGTTCGGCGCGCCCCTCACCCTGGTGGCACTCGGCATGACCCTCGTCATCGCCACCCGCGGCATCGACCTCTCGGTGGGGTCCACCGTCGCCATCGCCGCGGCCGTGGCCTGCGCGCACCTCTCCACCGCCACGCGTCCCGGCAGCGTCGCCACCATGCTCACGGCCGTCGCCCTCGCCCTCGGCGTCGCCCTCGTGCTGGGCCTCGCCAACGGCTTCCTGGTCTCCGGGCTGGGGGTGCAGCCCATCGTGGCCACCCTGATCCTCATGGTCGCGGGCCGCGGCGTCGCCCAGCTGATCACCGACGGCCAGATCATCACGGTGAGCAGCGGCCCCTACAAGATGATCGGAGGCGGCTACTGGCTGACCCTGCCCTTCGCCGTCCTCCTGGCCGCGGGCCTCGTCGCGCTCACCGCCCTCGTCACCCGGCGCAGCGCCCTCGGCATGCTGATCGAGTCCGTGGGGGGCAACCCCGCCGCCAGCCGCCTGGTCGGCATCCGGGCCGGCGGTCTGCTCGCCCTGGTCTACGTCTTCAGCGCGCTGTGCGCCGCCGTCGCCGGACTGATGATCAGTTCCAACGTCTCCAGCGCCGACGGCAACAACGCCGGCCTGTGGATCGAACTCGACGCCATCCTCGCCGTCGTCGTCGGCGGCACCGCCCTGACCGGAGGACGCTTCTCCCTCGGCGGCACCGTCCTGGGCGCCCTGATCATCCAGACCCTGTCCACCACCGTCTACACCCTCGGCGTCCCGCCCGAGACCACCCTCGTCTTCAAGGCCTGCGTCGTCATCGTCGTCTGTCTGGTGCAGTCCCCCGTCTTCCGGGCCAAGGCCCTGCGCCGCCGCGGGACACGCACCCCCCGACCGCACCCCACGGCGGGCGCCGCCCCGCAGCAGCAGGAGGTACGCGCATGAGTACCGGCATCGCGGCCGCCGCCGCACAGCTCACCCGCCCCTTCGCGACGGTGTCCCCGCGCACCCGCACCCGTATCCCGCTGATCGTCACGGCCGTCCTGCTGACGGGCATGTTCAGCGTCGGATCGGTCCGCTACGAGGGCTTCCTCTCCGCGCAGGTCGTCCTGAACCTGCTCATCGACAACGGATTCCTCCTGGTCGTCGCGGTCGGGGCGACCTTCGTCATCCTCACCGGCGGCATCGACCTGTCCGTCGGCTCCATGGTGGCCCTGTCGACCATGCTCACCGCGTGGCTGGTCGAATCGCACGGCTGGCCCCTCGCCGCCGTCATTCCCCTGGTCCTGCTGGTCGGCGCCGCGAGCGGGACGCTCATGGGCTGGATCATCCACACCTTCGAGATCCAGCCGTTCATCGTGACCCTGGCCGGCATGTTCCTCGCCCGCGGGCTCTGCTACACCATCAGCACCGAATCGATCACGATCAGCGACCCCGCCACGGCGGCCGTCGCGCAGACCCGGCTGTACGGCCCCGGAGGACTCTTCGTCTCCATCCCGGTCGTCATCGCCCTGGCCGTGCTGGTGACCGCCTTCGTCGTACTGCACCACACCCGCTTCGGCCGCAACGTGTACGCGCTGGGCGGCAACGAGTCCTCGGCGCGCCTGATGGGTCTTCCGGTGGGCTCCACCAAGATCGGCGTGTACGCGGTCAGCGGCCTGTGCTCGGCGCTCGGCGGCCTGCTGCTGACCTTCTACATGCTCTCCGGCTACGCCCTCCACGCCATGGGCATGGAACTCGACGCGATCGCCGCCACCGTGATCGGCGGCACGCTCCTGACCGGCGGCTCCGGCTTCGTCCTGGGCACCGCCCTGGGCGTGCTCGTCCTCGGCATGATCCAGACGACCGTCAACTTCCAGGGGACGCTCAGCTCCTGGTGGACCCGGATCGTCATCGGCGCCCTGCTGCTCGTGTTCATCGTGCTGCAACGGCTGATGAGCGGACGCCGCCCCGCCGCCGACTGATCCGGCCACCCCCTGCCGCCCGTACCTCCCGTGCCGACGCGCTCGGGTGCCGCCGCGACCACAGCCCGCCCCCCCCGCGAGGGACCGACTTCCAGGGAACACCGCCGTGACCCACGCATCCGAACCCGCCGGCCGGACCACCGGGTCCCCGCGGACCGCCCCCGGTCCGCAGACGGGCCGCCCCCTGCGCACGGACGGCGGGAGGAGGGGGGAGAGATGGCGGTTCGGCTTCCCGGGCCGGGCCCGCGCGGAGGTCCACACGCGCGGCGCCCGCCTCCACTCCCTCACCGTGCCGGACCGCTGGGGCCACCCGGCCGACGTGGTGCTCGCCGCCCTCGACCCCGCGGCCCTCGAGGGTCCCGCACGCTACTTCGGTGCGACGGTGGGCCGTTACGCCAACCGCATCGCGGGCGGCCGGCTCGTCGTCGACGGCGTCACCCACCGGCTCGCCACCCAGGAGAACGGGCACACCCTGCACGGCGGCCCCGACGGGTTCGACCAGCGCGTGTGGCGCTGCGAACCCCTCCACTCCGCGCACCGCACCGGCGTCCGGCTGTTCCTGCGCAGCCCCGACGGCGACCAGGGGTTCCCCGGCGCCCTGGACGTCCGCGTGACCTACGCGCTGGACCGGCGGGACCACCTGACCGTGTCCTACCGGGCGGTCGCCGACGCGCCGACGATCGTCAACCTCACCAACCACACGTACTGGAACCTCGAAGGAGAGGGGCGCGGCAACGTCCTCTCCCACCACCTCCAGGTGGAGGCGCCCCTCTACACCCCCGTGGACGCCGAGCTGATCCCCGACGGCCCCCACCGCCCGGTCAACGGAACCCCGTTCGACCTCCGCCGGCCCCGGCGGCTCTCCGACGCCCTGACCCGTGCGGACCCGCAACTGGCCCTCACCGGCGGTGGCTTCGACCACAACTGGGTCCTCGACGGCGCTCCGCGGGCCCGCCCCGGGAAGGCCGCCGTGCTGTACGCGCCCGCGTCCGGCCGCCGCATGGAAGTGCGCACCACGGAACCGGGCCTCCAGGTCCACACCGCCCAGGGCCTGACCGGTGACATCACGGGCAAGGGGGGCAGGCCGTACCGCGCCTACGCGGGCGTCGCGCTGGAGACCCAGCACTTCCCCGACTCCCCGAACCGCCCCGATTACCCGGCGGTCCTGCTGCGCCCGGGCCGGCCGTACCGGTCCACCACGGTGTACGCCTTCACCACCGTTGCCGCCTGACGGGGCGCCGTACGCGGTCGCGGCGCGGGGGGCGCCCCGCCCCACCGCCCGCGGGGGAGCGGTCCCCGCGCGGTGGCGGCCAAGGTCATTCCCCGGCGGGCGGGATCCTGCGCGCCGTACTGGCGCGCACGATGAGCTCGGGCGCCACGACCAGGTGCGCCGGCTCGTCCGTCCGGCCCTCGATGTGGTCCAGGAGCAGTCCGATGCTGTCGCGGCCGAGGGAGGCGAAGTCCTGACGGATCGTCGTCAGCGGGGGCGGGAAGAACTCCGCCTCCGGGATGTCGTCGAAGCCGGCGACCGCCACGTCCTCCGGCGTGCGCAGGCCCGCTTCCCGCAACGCCCGCAGGACGCCGAGGGCCATCTGGTCGTTGGCGACGAACACCGCGGTGAGGGCCGGCCCCCGTCCCCGTGACGCCCGTACCCGGCCCGCGAGCTGCTGGCCGGCCTGGTACCCCGACAGCGGACTCCAGTCGCCGCGCAGCAGGGGCGGCACCTCGGCGCCGGCCTCGCGCAGCGCGTCCTCCCACCCCTGAGTGCGGGCCTCGCTCTCCAGCCAGTCGGGCGGCCCCGCGACGTGCCACACGGTGGCGTGGCCCGAGGCGAGGAGGTGCTCCGTGATCAGGCGGGCGCCGAGGTTCTGGTCCAGCGACACGCCCGGCAGGTCCAGGGTGTGGCCGCCTTCCACGGTGACCACCGGACACGGTGCCTCCAGTGCCGCCAGGGCCCGGACCGCGTCGCGCTGGGGAGTGACGGCGACGATCCCCTCCACCCCCCACCCGGCGAGGTGCTGCATGGCTTCGGCGAGGGCCGTCCGCGTGGCGGTCCGGAGCGTGACGGCGGAGGTCAGGTAACCCCGCTCCCGGGCCGCCTCCTGCACTCCGGCCACCGTGCTGGCGGGCCCGTGCAGCGTGGTGTTCACCGCGATGACGCCCAGCGTGTGGGTCCGGCGCGTGGCCAGGGCCCGGGCCGCCGAGTTGCGGCGGTACCCCAGCTGCTCGATGACCCGCGTCACCGCGGCCCGGGTCTTGGCGCTGACGTTCGGGTGGTCGCTGAGCACCCGGGAAACGGTCTGGTGTGACACGCCGGCGACGCGCGCGACGTCCGTCATCGTGGGCGCTCGCGGGACGTCTGGGAGCTGGGTCAACCCTCTTCCTTTCCTCGTCGAGCGGCCTTCCCTCACGGTACCGAACCGGCCGCGGCCCGCACACGTCCCGGACCGATCGGGAGCGGAGCGGCACGGCAGCGATGTTGGCGCTCACATTATGCAGCGAGAAAAGGGCCGTCCGGGCAGGAATCTTCTCTCCTCCTCTTGAGATTTCGGCGTGTTAGCGCTCACAATTCCATCGGGGCAGCTGCGCCCGCGCAGCGGCGCGCCTGGCGCGCCGCCCTGATCGGTCCAGCCCATCCGTGCGCGGCCCGCGCGACCTGCCGGACGCCGGCACGGGAACCGGCGCGCATGCCGGAGAGACGGTGAGAGCGTAGTGAGCGAGACCCTCCTCAAGGACCTCCGTCGCGAGGTCCTCGCGGCCAACCTGCGCATCCCCGAAGCCGGACTCGCCACCCTCACGTGGGGGAACGTCAGCGGAGTGGACCGCGACGCCGGCGTCTTCGTCATCAAGCCGTCCGGGGTCTCGTACGCCGACCTCACCGAGGAGGACCTGGTGGTGGTGGCGCTGGAGGACGGCCGGGTCGTCGACGGGCACCTCAGGCCGTCCACCGACACCGAGACCCACCGGTGCCTCTACCGGGCCTTTCCCTCCATCGGCGGCGTCACCCACACGCACTCGGCGCACGCCGTCGCCTTCGCCCAGGCGCGCCGCCCGATCCCCGTGCTCGGCACGACGCACGCCGACACCTTCAACGGGCCCGTTCCCGTCACGGCGGACCTCACCGCCGAGCAGTGCGCGAAGGACTACGAGTACAACACCGGACAGGTGATCGTCGCCCGGCTCGACGGCGACCCCCGCCGGGCCGACGAGGTCCCCGGAGCGCTCGTCTCGCGGCACGGCCCCTTCACCTGGGGCGCCAGCGCCAAGGCCGCGCTGGAGAACGCCATCGTCTGCGAGGCGGTGGCGGAGATGGCGCTGCACACCCTGGCCCTGGGGTCCCGCCTCGGGCACACCTCCGAGCCGCCGGCGCACCTGCTGGCGCGGCACTTCACCCGCAAGCACGGACCGGACGCCTACTACGGCAACCCCCGTACCGCGCCGGACGCCTGAGGAGTGCCGGCCGGGGCGGGCCGGCCGGGCCGGGTGGTGCCGTGGCCGCGGCACCACCCGGCCCGGAGTCTCAGACGGCCGCCGCCACGGACGCGGCGGCGGGCTCGTGCTCGCAGGCGTCGTCGATGCCGTACGTCTCCCACGCCGGGAACTCGTCCTCGGCCGGGACCGGTTCGTCCGGGCCGAGCAGGCAGGCCTCGAGCGCCGCCCGCAGCGCGTCGACGCGCAGACCGGTGCCGATGAAGACCAGCTCCTGGCCCTGGGCGCAGTCCGGGCCGCGGGCTCCCGCGGGCTCGAACCGGGCCACCGCGCCGGCCTGGGACCACAGTCCGGTCACCCGGGGGCGGCCGGCGAGCCGGAAGAACCCCTTGGAGCGCAGGATCCGGCCGAAGGTCCCGCTGTCCAGGCCCTTGGTGACGAACGTCCAGAGCCTGCCGGGGTGGAAGGCCGTGCCGGCGCGGAACACCAGCGAGGAGATGCCGTACTCCTCGGTCTCCGGTACGTGGTCCCCGTTGAGCTCCTTGACCCACCCCGGGGCCTGCTGAGCCCGTTCCACGTCGAACAGCCCTGTGCCCAGGATCTGTTCGAGCGCCACCCGGCCGCGTACGGCCGGCACCAGGCGGGCCTCGGGATTGAGCCGGGCGAGGATGGCGCGCAGCCGGGCGGCGTCGTCCGGTCCGACCAGGTCGAGCTTGTTGAGGACGATGACGTCCGCGAACTCGACCTGGTCCATGAGCAGATCGCTGACCGTCCGCTCGTCGTCCTCGTACTGGTCGAGGCCGCGCGCCGCCAGTTCGTCCCCGCCGGCGAGTTCCCGCAGGAAGCCGGCGGCGTCGACGACGGTGACCATGGTGTCGAGGCGGGCGAGGTCGCCGAGGGTGGCGCCGTCGTCCCGGGGGAAGGAGAAGGCGGCGGCCACCGGCATGGGTTCGGAGATGCCGCTGGACTCGATGAGCAGGTAGTCGAACCGGCCTTCGCGCGCCAGCCGGTCGACCTCCTCGAGCAGGTCGTCGCGCAGGGTGCAGCAGATGCACCCGTTGGTCATCTCGACCAGCCGCTCCTCGGTGCGCGAGAGCGCCGCCTCGCCGCCGCGCACCAGTGCGGCGTCGATGTTCACCTCGCTCATGTCGTTGACGATGACCGCGACCCGCAGGCCTTCGCGGTTGCCGAGGACGTGATTGAGCAGGGTGGTCTTCCCGGCGCCGAGGAAGCCGGACAGGACCGTCACCGGCAGGCGCGCGTAGGGGGCCACGAGGTCAGCCCCCGGGGTGGATGAGGCCGCGCTCGTACGCCTTCACCAGGCGCTGCGGGACCTGGTGGACGACGCCGTCGACGGTGACCGGCACGAGCTGGGGCGTGGTCGCCTTCCACTGGGCGCGACGGTGACGGGTGTTGCTGCGGGACGTCTTCCGCTTGGGGACGGCCATGGTGGGGCTCCTCGTTCTCGGTGGGACGGGAAAGTTATATGAAAACGGATCCCATTATCAAATCTGGCGACCCGTACGCGTGCGGCGGCCGCCGGGGCTGCGCGCCCCGCGTCGGTGTGCCGCACGCGTACGGGCGTGGAACGCCGCTACCAGGAGGACTTGGTCACTCCGGGCAGGAATCCGGCGTGCGCCTGCTGCCGGACCCGCATGCGGGAGAGTCCGAACCTGCGCAGGTGGCCGCGGGGGCGGCCGTCCACGCTGTCGCGGTTGCGGACGCGCGTGGCGCTGGCGTCGCGCGGCTGGCGGCGCAGCTCCGCGAGGGCGGCCTCGCGTTCGGCCGGGGTGGAGGACGCGCGGCGGATGACCTCCTTGAGCTCCGCGCGCCGGGCGGCGTACCGCTCGACGGTCTCCTTGCGCTGCTCGTTCCGTGCGATCTTGCTCTTCTTCGCCATCAGACCTTGCCTCCCCGGGCGCGGATCCGGGCCACGGCGGCCTCGATGCCGATCGCGTCCACGGTCTTGATCGCCTTGGCGCTGAGGGTCAGGCGGACGTGGCGCCCCTCGCCGGCGAGCCAGTACCGCTTGCGCTGGACGTTCGGGTCGAAGCGGCGCGAGGAGCGCCGGTGCGAGTGGGAAACGGTGTTGCCGAAACCGGGCTCGGCGCCGGTCAGCTGGCAGTGCGCGGACATGGTTCTGCTCCTTCTCCGGGTGGTCCCCTTGTTGATAATGGAAACCATTGTCATATACTAGCGGCACGAACGCGGCGGGATCCGCCCGGTCACCGGGCTCCGCCCCTTCACGGACGGCGCGTTCACCCGCGTCACCGCGAGACCCGGCCGCCGCGCCGCCTTCCGCGAAGGGCGCCGACTCCGCGCCCCCCGCCCCACCACCGAAAGGCCTCCTGCCATGAAGCCCGGGATCCACCCCGCCTACGGGCCCGTCGTCTTCCGCGACTCCGCCTCCGGCACCGCTTTCCTCACCCGCTCCACGATGACCAGCGACAAGACCGTCGACTGGGAGGACGGCCACACCTACCCCGTCGTGGACGTGGAGATCTCCTCCGCGAGCCACCCCTTCTACACCGGCACCGCGCGTGTGCTCGACACCGCCGGCCGCGTCGAACGGTTCGAGCGCCGTTACGGGGCCCGCTGATGGCCCGCGGTCACCAGCTGCCCGTCGTACTCGTCGCGGGTCTCCACGCCGAGGCCCGCACGGAAGTCGTCGGACGCCTGCTGCGGGCCGTCCCGGGCAGCGTGGCGCTCCACCACGACCTCGCCGCGGCACCGGACGGCACCGTGCTCCGCCTGGTGCGGGACGCCTCCGGCGTCCTGTCCCGGGCGCGGACGCCCCTGGTCAACGACTGCGCCTGCTGCGCGCTGCGCGAGGACCTGGTGCCCGAGCTTGAGCGCATCGCGGACGACGGCCTGACCCGGCTCGCCGTGGTCGAACTGTGGGACTCGGTCGAGCCGAAGGCCATGGCGGAGGTCATCGCCGGGCACGGCGGCGAACGGATGGCCGTGACGGGCGTGATCACCGCGGTGGACCCCGCGCTGGTCCTGCCCTGCCTCACCAACGGCGACGACCTCGCCGAGGCCGGACTCGCCGCGGCCCCCACCGATCAGCGGACCGTCGGCGACACCTGGGCCCGCCAGCTGGAGTACGCGTCCGTCCTCGCCGTCGTCGACAGTGACGAGGCCGATGACGAGGACCACGCCCTGCTCGCGCAACTGCACCCCACCGCCCGCCGTGTGGGGGCCGCGTCGGCCGATCTCGCCCGGGCCGCGTTCGCCGGTTTCGACGTCGAGGCCGCGGCGGCCGCGCAGCACCCCGCCTGTGCGCTCCTGCCCCAGGACGCCGACGAGGCCGGTGTCACCACGTTCGTCTGGCACCGCCGCAGGCCCTTCCATCCGGAACGCCTCTACCGGGCGCTGGAGGACCTGTGCTGTGCCGCCGCCCGAAGCCGCGGCCGGTTCTGGCTCGCCGACCGCCCGGACACCCTGCTCGCGTGGGACGCGGCCGGCGGAGCGCTGTGCGTGGAGAGCGCCGGTCCGTGGCTGGCGTCACTGCCCGACGCGGCCTGGGAGATGGTCCCGCCCGTGCGCCGGGCGGCGGCCGCGCTCGACTGGCACCCCGACCACGGCGACCGCTGCCAGCACCTCGTCTTCACCTCGCCCGGCCTCGACCGCGACGGCCTCGAACGGCTCCTGGACTCCTGCCTCCTGACGGACGCGGAGTACGGGGCCGGGCGAGAGGGCTGGAAGCGCCTGCCGGCCGCCTTCGACGCCCTCCTCGACGCCGCCTGAGCCCTGCGGCCTGACCGCGGCCGCCCGGGGCCGCAGCCGATACGTCCAGAACAAGGAGACACCGCCATGGCCCGAACCCCCCGCCCCCGCACGCCCGTGAGGTCCCGCCCCAACCCGCTCGACGCGGCCGGGATCACCTTCGTCGACTACAAGGACACCGACCTGCTGCGCACGTTCATCTCCGACCGGGGCAAGATCCGCAGCCGGCGCGTCACCCGGGTCACGGCCCAGCAGCAGCGGGCCCTCGCCGTCGCCGTCAAGAACGCGCGGGAGATGGCGCTGCTGCCCTACGCCGGCCGCTGAACCGCCGCGCCCGCCGGGGAGGGGGCGAAGGCGGGCGACGGCGCGGCCCCCGCCACGGGGAGGGGGATCTCGAAGTGGACGGTGCCGAAGCCTCCGTGTTCCCCGGTGGTGCGGGCGTCGAAGACCTCGGTGGCCATCTCGCGCCAGAAGTGTTCCGCGCCGGGGACGTCGACGTTGGTGTGCAGGTAGACGCGTTCGTAGCCGGGTACGGCCGCGGCGAACGCGCAGGCGGTGCGCACCATCGCGCGGGCGAGCCCGTGCCGCCGGTGGCCGGGACGCACGTACACGCGCAGCAACTGCGCGGTCCGCCCCGAGGGGTAGCGCTCGGCGAGGGCGCGCGGGTGCGGCGGATGGGCGGGGCCCCGTGAATGGAGCGCGGTGGTGCCGGCCACCTCGCCGTCCTCGCACACGGCCACGACGAGGGTGTGGCGGGGATGCCGCAGGTAGGTGCCGTCCAGGTCGACGACGTCGGAGTGCCAGTCCGGCACGTACCCGTAGCCGAACTCCCGGTAGAAGGTGTCCAGCATGACGCTCCGGGCGCCCGGCAGGTCCTCGGCCCTCGCCTGCCGCACCGTGTACGGACCGACCCTCTGATCCCGCGTCAGCACCTTCATCGCACTCCGCCTCTCGTGTTCCGGGGGGTCGCAGGCTATCGGAAAACCAAGCTATTGGAAATGAAAACGATTTCTTATAACGTCGGCGTCCTCAGAGCCGACGCAGTCAGGGAGGACGTCCTGTGGGACATCTGCTGGTGATCGAAAGCTGGGTGGGGTCGATGAGCAGGCTGCTGCCCAGGGCCATCCGGGAGGACGGGCACGAGTTCACGTTCGTGACCCGCGACCTGCACCACTACCTGCGCGCGCACCCCGCCGGGGACGGGCCGCATCCGCTGCTCACGGCCCGCAACGTCATCACGGCGGACACCAACGGCACGGCCGCGCTCCTGGAGCGGGTGGCGGGGCTGCACGCCGTCCTCGGCTTCGACGGAGTGGTCTCCTCGTGCGACTACTACCTGCCCGCCGTCGCGCACACCGCCCGCCGGCTCGGCCTGCCCGGGCCCTCCCCGGAGGCCGTCGAGGCCGCCTGCCGCAAGGACCTGACGCGCCGTGTGCTCGCCGACGCCGGGGTGGCCGGGCCCCGGTTCGCACTCTGCCGGGACGCCGGGGAGGCGGCCGCCGCCGCTCGTGAGATCGGATACCCGCTCGTGGTCAAACCGGTGGACCTGTGCGCGGGCATGCTGGTCCGCGCGGTCGGCGACGAGCGCGAACTGGAGCGGGCCTGCCAGGCCCTCGCAGAGTTCCCGGTCAACGCGCGCGGCCAGGACCGCGCGCCGGTCATCCTGCTCGAGGAGCTGCTGCACGGGCCCGAAGTCAGCGTCGAGACCGTGTCCCACGGCGGCACCACGCACGTCGTGGGCATCACCGACAAGAGCGTCGGCGGGGCGCCCGCCTTCGTCGAGACCGGCCACATGTTCCCCGCCGGCATCGACGGGACCACGGCGTCGGAGGCCGCCGGGACCGCCCTGGCGGCGGTCGAGGCCCTGGGCCTGGACCAGGTGGTCTGCCACACCGAGATCAAACTGACGCCCGACGGCCCCCGGCTGGTCGAGGTCAACCCCCGCCCCGCCGGCAACCGCATCACCGAACTCGTCCGGCACGTCACGGGCGTCGACCTGGCCGCCGCATGCGTCGACGTCGCCCTGGGGCGCACGCCCGACCTCACGCCCCGGTCCACCGGCGTACGCAGCGCCGCGATCTCCTTCCTGCTCCCCGTCACCGACGGCGTCCTCGCGGGCATCGAGGGCGCACAAGCCGTACGGGCCCGGCCCGAGGTGCTCGAGCTCAGCCTCGCCGAACCGGGGCGCACCGTGCGGACCGCCACCAGCAACAACGAGTACCTCGGCCACGTCATGACGGCCGACACCGCGGGGGGCGGCGCCCGCGCGGCGGCCGAGCGGCTCCTCGCCCGCCTGCGCCCCTGTTACGAGCCCTCCGCGGCGGTGCCCGCGTGACCCCGTCCTCCCCGTCCGGACTCCGGACCTCGGCGATGCCGCCCGGCGGCCGCCCGCAGGCCGACCCCGCCGTCCGGACCGTCGGCCAGCTGCTCGACGCGGTCCTTGCCGGGGCGTACGGCCCCGACCCCGCCGGCGAGCGGATCTCGCTCGCCTTCACGACCGCCCAGGCCGTCCGGCACGAAGGGCGCGGCGGCGGTTACCGCAACGAGGTGCTCAGCCTGCGGCTCGACGCGGCCGTCGGATCCTGCGCGGTCGAGCCCGGAACGCTGCCACCGGGCGCCCTCGACGACTGCGTGGGCGCCACCGTCGCCGACCTCCTCGGCCACCCGCTCCTGCCGGTGCGGATCGCGGCGCTCGACGCCTACCTGGCCCACGTCCGCCCGCACACGCCGGACAACGGCGCCCGCCCGCACCCCCTGCCGGCCGGCAGCTCGCTCAGCCGGTCGCGGGCCCGCGCCCGCGCCGTCGTGGACCTGCTGCCCGCCGCACCCTCCCCGTCCGGCGGGAACCGGCCGGTCCTGGTGGTCGGAGTGGTCAACTCGCTCCTGGAACAACTGCGCGCCCGCGGCCTCGCCTACCTGCCGTGCGACCTCAAGGGCGGTACCACCGAATGGGGCGAGCCCGTCCTCACCGACACGGCCGCCCACCTGGAACGCTGCGGCGCCGTCCTCGCCTCCGGCATGACCCTCGGCAACGGCTCCTTCCAGACCCTGCTCGAGCACACCGCCACGACCGGGAAGCCACTCGTGATGTTCGCCCAGACCGGCAGCGCCGTCCTGCCCCGCTTCCTCGGAGCCGGGGTGAGCGCGGTGTCCGCCGAGCCGTACCCGTTCTTCTGGCTCGACGGCGGCCCCGGGGTCATCCACCGCTACGGAGGCCGTCCATGACCCTCGCCCCGCCCGCGCACCGGTCCCGGTCCGCCGCCAACCCGGACCTCCTGCCCCTGCTGGGGCGCACCCCCGTCGCCCGCGTCCGCACCGACCTGCCCCACCCCCACCCCGGGTTCTGGGCCAAACTCGAATGCCTCGGCGCCGGCGGGATGAAGGCCCGCGCGGCGGTGTCCATGCTCACCGGCGCCCGCAGGCGCGGCGAACTGAGCCCCGGGGCACCGGTCGTGGAGTCCACCTCCGGCACCATGGGCATCGGGCTCGCCTTCGCCGGACAGGTCCTCGGCCACCCCGTCATCCTCGTGGGCGACACCGAACTCGAGCCGTCCATGCGCCAGTTGCTGCGCACCTACGGTGCCCGCCTGGAACTCGTGGACCGCCCCGCGCCCCGTGGCGGCTGGCAGGCCGCCCGCATCACCCGGCTGCGCGAGGTCCTGGCCCGTACCGAAGGCGCGTACTGGCCCGACCAGTACAACAACCCCGACAACCCCGCCGGATACCGCTCCATGGCCGCCGAACTCATCGCGCAGCTCGACCACCTCGACGTCCTGGTGTGCAGCGTGGGCACCGGCGGGCACAGCGCCGGGCTGGTCGGCCCGCTGCGCGGCCGCTGGCCCCGGCTGAAGGTCATCGGCGTCGACTCCGTCGGCTCCGCGATCTTCGGGCAGCCGGCCAGACCCCGCCTGATGCGCGGACTCGGCAGCAGCATCCACCCCTCCAACGTCCGCCACGGGGCGTTCGACGAGGTGCACTGGGTGGGGGCCGCCGAGGCCGTCGACGCCTGCCGCCGGCTCGCGCGCGGCAGCTTCGTCAGCGGCGGCTGGAGCACCGGAGCCGTCGCCCTGGTGTCCGCCTGGGCCGCCAGGTCCGAGCCCGGCGCCGTCGTCGCCACCGTCTTCCCCGACGGGCCGCACCGCTACCTCGGGACCGTCTACGACGACGACTTCTGCCGCGCCCAGGGGCTGACCGCCACCGCCCCCGCCACCCGCCCGCTGGAGATCCCGCACCCGCGGGCCGCCGAGGCCCTCGGCTGGACCCGCTGCCGGACCGTCGTCGATCCCGCCACCGCCCCCGGCGGCGCAGCCCGCGCCCCCCGCGTCCCGGCCCCCGGAGGTGCCGTATGAGACTCACCTGCCACACCACCTCGCTCGAACTGGCGGAACCGCTGCGCATCTCCCGCTCCGTGATGGCCCGCCGCGACGCGGTCTGGGTCTGCCTGGAACACGGCGGGCTGCGCGGCTGGGGGGAGGCCGTGAGCAGCGTCTACCTCGGACTGCCCGCCGACCGCGTCCTGCGCCGCCTGAACGCCCTGCGCCCGGCGCTGGAGCGCCTGCCGGACCCCGAGACCGCCTGGGCGGAACTCGCCCCCGCGGGACCCGTGGGCGCGGAGCTGCCCGCGGGGGTCCTCGCCGCCGTCGAGTCGGCCGTACTGGACCTCGTCGGCAAGCGGGCCGGCGAACCCGCGCACCAGCTCCTCGGCAGCCCCCTGCCGCCGTCGGCGGTCACCGCACGCACCATCGGCATCGTCGCGCCCGTCACCGCGGCCGCCCAGGCCGGCCGGCTCGCCGGGAGCGGCTTCACCGTCCTCAAGGTCAAGGCCGGATCACCTGACCCCGCCGAGGACCTGGCCCGGATCGAGGCCGTCCGCGCCGGAGCACCCGACGCGGACCTGCTGCTCGACCCCAACGGCGCCTGGACCGAGGACCAGGCCCACGCCCTGCTGCCCCGCTTCGCGGCCCTCGGCGTCACCGCCGTGGAACAGCCCATCGCCGCCGGACGGCCCGACGCCCTGGCCCGGGTCGCCACCGCCTCCCCGATCCCCGTGATCGCCGACGAGGACGCGGTCACCTACGAGGACGCCGCCGCCCTCGCCGGACGGGTCCACGGGGTCAACGTCAAGCTCGCCAAGTGCGGGGGCGTACGGAACGCGCTGCGCGTCCACGCCGCCCTGGACGGCAGCGGCACCGACCTCATGCTCGGCTGCCTCACCGCCAGTTCGCTCGGCATCGCGCCCGCCGTGCACCTGGTGGACCGGGCCCGCTGGGTCGACCTCGACGGGCACCTGCTCCTCGCCGACGACCCCTGGTCCGGCATCGGCGGCACCGACGGCACCGTGGCCGCCTCCCCGCGCGGCGGCCTGGGCGTGCTGCCCCGCGCCTCCATATCCGTGGGCGCGGGACGATGAGAACCCTCGCCGCGGTGCGCGGCTTCCCGCCGGCCGTGCGGCTCCTGCTCGTCAACCAGCTCGGCGTCAACATCGGCTTCTACCTGCTCATCCCGTACCTGGCGACCCACCTCACCGACGACCTCGGACTGTCGGCGGCCGTGGCCGGCCTGGTCCTCGGGCTGCGCAACCTCAGCCAGCAGGGGCTGTTCCTGATCGGGGGCTCCGCCGCCGACCGCCTCGGCGCCCGCGGCGTGATCATCGCGGGGTGCGGCCTGCGCACCCTCGGCTTCGCGCTGTTCGCCCTCGGCGACGCACTGCCCGTACTGATCACCGCATCGGTGCTGAGCGGGCTGGCCGGCGCCCTGTTCAACCCCGCCGTACGGACCTACGTCGCCCAGGAGTCCGGCGACCGCAAGGCCGAGGCGTTCTCCCTGTTCAACGTGTTCGCCACGGCGGGCGCGCTGATCGGGCCGCTGCTGGGCAGCCTGCTGCTGTACGGCGGCTTCCGGGCGGCGGCGCTCACCGCGGCGGCGGTGTTCGGACTGCTCACCCTCGCGCAGGCCGCGGTCCTGCCCGCCCGGCGCGTGCCGCGACCGGCCGGCTCCGTCCTCGGCGACTGGCGGGAGGTCACGGGCAACCGCCGCTTCGTGGCCTTCTCCCTCGCCATGGTCGGGATGTACGGCATGGAGAGCCAGCTCTACCTGCTGCTGCCGCACGCCGCGCGGCAGGCCACCGGCCGCGCGGGATCGGTGGGGCTCGTCTTCGCCGTGGGGACCCTCGCCCACCTCCTGCTGCAACTGCGCCTCACCCGCCGGCTCACCGCGCGGGGCGGCGGCCGGGGCCGGTGGATCGCCTCCGGGCTGGTCCTCGGCGGGCTGGGCTTCGTACCGCCGATGCTGACGGCGGCGGCCACCGGGACCCATCCGGCGCTGCTGCTGCCGGTCCTGGCGGGGGCGCTGCTGCTGTCCCTCGGGCTGATGACCGCCCAGCCGTTCGTCATGGAACTCGTCCCCGCCTTCGGCCGCGCGCAGCTCACCGGCACCTTCTACGGCCTGTTCTACGCGGTCTCCGGAGTGGCCGCCGCGGCCGTCGGCGCGGGCGTCGGATGGGCCATGGACGCGGCCACCCGCGGCGGCCTGGCCTGGCTCCCGTACGCCTGCTGCACGGCCCTCGGCCTGGTCTCCGCGGCCGCCGTCACCGCCTTGCAGCGCCGCGGGGCCCTGCCCCGCCCCGCGGCCCCCCACCCCCCGGAAGCAGACGTCCCGGGCACGCCACCGGGCGCGGCACCCGCCGCCCCGCACGGCGGCCCCAGTCCCCTGAGCGAGACCAGATGAGCACCGGAAACCTCCTCACCGACCACCCCGAGCTCTACGAAGAGCGCTTCCCCGACCCCGACCGGGTCGCCGCACGCTGGGCCGAGGACACCCTGCGCCGGCACGGCGCGGGACCCCGCGTCCTGGACCTCGGCTGCGGCACCGGCCGTGACGCGGCCTGGCTCCACCACCACGCCGGACGCCGGGTCACCGGGATCGACACCGCGCGGGCCATGCTCGCCCACGCCGGCCGCAGCCACCCCGGCCCGGACTACCGCCTCGCCGACATGCGCGACTTCGACCTCGGCCGCACCTTCGACGCCGTCCTCTGCCTGGACAGCGCCCTGCTCTACTGCCACACCAACGAAGAACTCGCCTCCTGCCTCGCCGCCGTCCGCCGCCACCTCGTCCCGGGCGGACTGCTCGTCGCGGAGATGCGCAACGGCGCCTTCTTCCTCGGCAGCACGGAACTCCTCGACGGGCCGCGCACCGCCTCCTTCGCCCGGCGCGGCACCACCCACACCTCGCACACCACCCTGTGGATCGACCACGGCGCGCAACTCCTGCGCCGCCGCCGCACCTGGACCGCCGACGACCACACCCCGCCGGGAGCCCGGCAGGAGCAGCACTCCGCCTGGCGGCTGCTGTTCCCCCAGGAACTCCGGTACTTCCTCACCACCGCCGGCTTCGAGGTCCTCGGCCTGTACGACCGCCCCGGCCCCCGCACCGAACCGGTCTGGCGCGAAGGGGACGTACCGCACACCACCGTCACCTCCGACCGCCTGCACCTCGTCGCCCGGCTCGCCCCCCGGCCCAACCCGCCGCACAGCAACGGAGACAGCACCCCGTGAACCACCACCGCACCGGCCTCGCCCGCCGGGGATTCCTCCTCGCGACCGCCACCGCCACCACCCTCGCCCTCACCGCCGGCTGCGCCGCCGACACCGGCAGGACCGCCGACAACGGGAAGTCCGCCGGCACCGGCAGCCCCAAGCGCGGCGGCACGCTGCGCGCCGCCTTCGCGGGCGGCGGGGCGAACGAGACCCTCGACCCCCACGCCGCCAACCTGTTCGTCGACGCCGCCCGCGCCAAGGCCCTCTACGACAAGCTCGCCGACTTCGGCGCCGACCTCGCGCCGGTCCCACGCCTCGCCGAGCGCTGGGAGCCCAACGACACCCTCGACACCTGGAAGATCACCCTGCGCAAGGCGTCCTTCCACGACGGCCGGCCCGTAACCGCCGAGGACGTCCTCTACAGCTACCGGCGGATCGCCGACCCCAAGGGCACCTTCCGGGCCAAGGCCTCCCTGGAGCCCATCGACCTGGCCGCCAGCCGCGCCCTCGGCTTGGACACCGTCGAGTTCAGGCTCAAGCGGCCCTACGCCGAATTCCCCAACGTGCTCGCCGCGTTCGGCGCCCACATCGTCCCCAAGGACACCACCTCCTTCGACAGGCCCGTCGGCTCCGGGCCGTTCACCTTCGCCTCCTTCACCCCCGGCAAGTCCCTGGTCGTCAAGCGCAACGACGCCTACTGGGAGGGCGCGCCCCACCTCGACCAGGTCGAGTTCGTCGTCGCCACCGAGGAATCGGCCCGCACCAGCGCCCTGCTCGGCGGCCAGGTCCAGTACGCCCACGAACTGAGCCCGGCCACCGCCCGCACCCACGAGGGCAAGGGGAAGATCGAGGTCGTCCGGCTGCCCGGCAGCTCCATGCAGGGGTTCGTCATGAAGACCGACCGGCCGCCCTTCGACGACAAGCGGGTCCGCCAGGCGTTCTTCCTCATCGCCGACCGCGAGGAACTCGTCAACGGTGCCCTGTCCGGCGCCGGCGAGGCCGGCAACGACCTCTTCGGCAAGGGCTACCGGTACTACGCCTCGGACCTGCCGCAGCGCACCCGGGACCTCGACCGGGCACGCGCCCTGCTCAAGGAGGCGGGCGCCGAGAACCTCAAGGTCACCCTGGACACCGCCCCCGCCGCCACCGGCTTCGTCGAGGCCGCCGGGATCTTCAGGGAGCAGGCCGCCAAGGCCGGGGTCACCGTCGACGTCAAGGTCGGCAACAAGGACACCTACTGGAAGGACATCCTGGACAACGGCACCTTCGCCTCCTACCGCTCCGGCGCCATGCCCATCGAGTCGCACATCTCGCAGCGGCTGCTCACCGGCTCCACCACCAACGCCACCAAGTGGCGGCAGAAGGACTTCGACGACCTGTACCAGCAGGCCCAGTCCACCCGCGACGAGAAGGAACGGACCGCCCTGTACGAGCGGATGCAGCGCCGCCTGCACGACGAGGGCGGCTTCCTGATCTGGGGCTTCGCCGACTGGATCGTCGCCACCGCACCCTCCGTGCGGGGTGTCTCGGGGAAGGCGCCCGCCAACACCCTCGACTGGGCCCGCTTCGACAAGCTCTGGCTCGCGTGACCCGGCACCTGAACTGGGCCGGCCGCCGTCTGCTCCTCGGTGCGGGGCAGACGGCGGCCGTCGTCCTGTTCGTCTTCGTCCTCACCGAGGCCCTGCCCGGTGACACGGCGGTCGCCCTGGCCGGCGACCAGCCCGACCCCGAGCGCATCGCCCGGATCCGCGCGGCCCTGGAGCTGGACCGGCCCGCCGCCGAACGGTTCCTGGACTGGGCCGGCGGGCTCCTGCGGGGCGACCTCGGCACCTCCCTGGTCAGCGGCCGGCCCGTCACCGGCTACCTGACCGGCGGTCTCGGGCCCACGGTGACCCTCGCCTGCGCCACCCTCGCCGTCCTGCTGCCCCTGTCGGCGGGGCTCGGCGTGCTGTGCGCCCGGCGCGAGGGCGGCCCGCTGGACCGGACCCTCAGCGCGTTCACCCTGGCCGTGCACTCCGTACCCGAGTTCGCCCTCGGGGTGCTGCTCGCCACCCTGTTCGGGCTGTGGCTGGGCTGGCTGCCGCCCACGGCCGTCGGCGCCGACCCGCTCACCGAGCCGGCCGTGCTGGTCCTGCCCGTCCTGGTGCTCGTCTCCCGGCCCGTCTGCACCATCAGCCGCCTGGTCCGCGCCGGGATGATCGACGCGATGGCCTCGCCGTACGCCGCCCAGGCCCTGCGCTACGGCGTCGGCGGCGCCCGGGTCCGCTGGACGCACGCCCTGCCCAACGCCCTCGCCCCGGCCGCCCAGCAGCTGGCCCGTACCTGCGACTGGCTGCTCAGCGGGGTGATCGTCGTGGAGGCCCTCTTCGTCATCCCGGGACTGGGGACCGTGCTCATCGACGCCGTCGCCGCCCGGGACGTGCCCGTCGTCCAGGGCATGGCCGTCGTCTTCGGCGTGGTCACCGTCCTGGCCAACCTGGGGGCCGACCTGGTCGCCCGCCGCCTCGCCCCCCGCGCGGAGGTGGTCGCGTGAGGCGCCCCGCGTCCGGATACGCCCTCGCGGTGGGGCTCATCGCCGTCCCCCTGCTGCTGGCGGCCCTCGGACCGCTGTTCGCCGGGCCGGCAGGTCCGCGCGCGGTGTCCTTCGCATCCGGTGCCGGGCACTGGCTGGGCACCGACTTCTCCGGCCGGGACGTCTGGCGCCAGGTCCTGCTCGGCGGCCGCTCCGTGGTCCTCGTGGCGCTCGCCGCCACCGCACTCGCCTACCTGGTGGCCGTCCCGCTCGGACTCACGGCCGCGCTCACCGGCCGCCCCTGGCTGGAGGAGACCCTCATGCGGCCCCTCGACGTCCTGATCGCCGTCCCCTCGCTCCTTCTGGTGCTGCTGGTGGCCGCGACGCTCACCCCCGGGCCGGCCGGCCTGGCCGTCCTCGTCGGCCTGGCCGCCGTACCGGACGCCGCACGCGTGGTGCGCGCGGCGGCGGCCGAGGTCTGCGCCCGGCCCGCCGTCGAGGCCCTGCGGATGCAGGGCGAGTCCTGGTGGCGCACGGCGTTCGGCTACGTGCTCCGCGGCATGCGCAGGACCCTCGCCGCGGACGCCGGGACCCGCCTGACCGGGGCCCTGTACCTGGTCGCCACGGCGGCCTTCCTCGGCATCGGCGTCGAACCGGACGCCGCCGACTGGGCCGTGATGGTCGACCGCAACCGCACGGGTCTGTTCCTCCAGCCGTGGGCCGTGGTGGTCCCCGCGCTGCTCATCGCGGCCCTGTCGATGGGCACCAACCTGCTCTTCGACGCCGCACTGCGCACCGGGCCGAAGGCCGCCCGGAAGGGAGACCGAGCATGAACCCGGCAGCCGAACTCGAGGAGCTGCGGGTGGAAGTGGCCGGCAGCACGCTGGTCGACGGGGTGAGCCTCACGGCACGCGCCGGGCGGATCACCGCCCTCGTCGGGCCCTCGGGCAGCGGCAAGAGCACCACCGGACGCGCCCTCCTGGGCGAGTTCCCCGCAGGCGCCCGGGTCGACGGCCGGATCAGCACCCCCGGCCCCGGCGCCGTCGGCTACGTGCCCCAGCACCCCGCCGCCGTCCTCAACCCCGCCCGCCGGGCCGGAGCGCTCCTGCGGGACATCGCCGCCCTGCGGGGCGGAACCCGCCGCGAGGTCCGGGACCGCGTCGAGCACGCCCTGCGCCTGGCCCGGCTGCCCGACCCGGAGGCGGTGCTGCGCCGCTACCCCCACCAGCTCTCCGGCGGCCAGCAGCAGCGGGTCGTCATCGCCCAGGCACTGCTCCTGGGAGCCGAGGTGATCGTCGCCGACGAACCCACCACCGGCCAGGACCCGGTCACCAAACAGGGCATCGTCGAGGCGCTGGCCGGTGTCGCACGGCAGGGCATCGCCGTGGTCCTGCTGAGCCACGACGCGGACGTCGTACGGCGGCTCGCCGACGACGTGGTCGTCCTGCGGGCCGGCCGGGTCGTGGACCGGGGTCCCGCCGACGTGGTGCTGCCCGCCCCCGCGCGGCCGGCGCTCCCCGGGCCGCGGTCCGCCGCCGGGTCCGCCGCCCGGCCCGCCGCCACCAGGATCGCCGTACAGGAGGTGACCGCCCGCCACCGCGCGGCGCGCGGCTCCGTCGCCGTCCTGCACGGCGTCACGCTGTCGGTCGCGGCGGGGGAGTGCCTCGCCGTCACCGGCCGGTCCGGCAGCGGCAAGACCACCCTGGGCCGCTGCCTGTCCGGCCTGCACTCCGCGTACGACGGTGCGGTCCTGCTCGACGGGGTCCCGCTGCGGCGCGGTCTCCGCGCCCGTGGCCGCGCCGAACTGGCCGCCGTGCAGTACGTGTTCCAGGACCCCAAGGCGGCCTTCGACGAACACCGGCCCGTCCTCGACCAGGTCGGCCGCACCGCCGTCCGGCTGCGCGGCGCCGACCGGGACACCGCCCGCCGGACCGCCGTACGCACCCTGGCGGCGCTGGGGCTGGCCGAGGACCTGACCCTGCGCCGCCCGGGCGCCCTCTCCGGCGGCGAACTCCAACGGGCGGCCCTGGCCCGGGCCCTGCTGGCCGAGCCCGCGGTCCTGGTCTGCGACGAGATCACCTCGGGACTCGACGCGGCGACCCGCGACGCCATCCTCGCCCACCTCGCCGGGCTGCGGGACCGGGACGGGCTGAGCCTGGTGTTCATCACCCACGACCGGGCGGCCGCCGAGGCCCTGGCCGACCGGACCGCGGTCCTCGACGCCGGCCGGCTGCTCCCCTCCCGGTAGCCGCCCGCCGCGGCCGCTACGCGGGGGCCGTCATGGCCGTGGGGCCGCCGCGCAGGGCGAGCGAGGCGGAGTAACGGCGCAGCAGCAGGACGGCGGTGGTGGCCAGACCGGTGAGCAGGCCGAGCCAGATGCCGAGGAGGCCGAGGCCGAGTGCGTAGGCGAGGAGCCAGGAGGCGGGCAGTCCGACGGCCCAGTAGCCGATGACGGTGATGCGGAAGCCGCTCCTGGTGTCGTCGAGCCCCCGCAGGAGTCCGACCCCTATGTTCTGGGCGCAGTCGAAGAACTGGAGGAAGGCGGTGACGATCAGCAGCTGGGTGGCGATCGTCAGGGCCTGTCCGGAGCCGGGCCCGGAGTCGAGGAAGGGGGCCAGGACCAGGCGGGGGAGCGTGAGGTAGACGACGCCGACGGTGGCCATGACGGCGGCGGCGCAGGCGAGCGCGGTGTTCTTGATGCGCCGGGCGTGGTCCGTGCGGCCCAGGGCCAGTTCACGGCTGACGTGGATCGAGGCGGCGTGCGAGAGCCCGACGGCGACCTGGAAGACGATGTAGACGAGCTGGTTGACGGCGGTGTGCGCGGCGAGGGCGTCGGGGCCGAAGGAGCCGGCCATCAGCGCGGTCACGGAGAAGAACCCGGCTTCGGAGCCGTAGGTGGCGGCGATGGGGACGCCCAGCGCGACGAGGCGCCTGACGGTGGCCGGGTCGGCCTTGAGGACGTTCAGCGTGAGCAGCGGCGCCAGCTCGCGGTCCTTCCGCGCGGAGAGGTAGAGGGCGGCGAACGACAGGAGGTGGACCGTCGAGGTGGCGACGCCGATGCCGGTCAGACCCAGCCGGGGCAGCCCCCACGTGCCGTGGACGAGGACCCAGTTGAGGCCCGCGTTGACGGCCACGGAAGCGAGGGTGATCCGGAGCAGGCCCTGCGGGCGGCGCATGCCGACGGTGAACTGGCGGACGGCCTGGAACCACAGGCAGGGCAGCAGGCCGGGGGCGAGGGCGAGGAGCATCGTCCGGGTGCGCTCGACGACCGCGGCGTCCTGGCCGAGCCAGATCAGGGCCTGGCCCATGAGGACCATGAGGACGGCGCCGGCCGTGCCCGCGAGCGTGGCGACGGCCAGGCTCGCCCGGACGATGCCCCGGACCTCCTCGTTCGCCCGGCCCCCGCCGTCCGCCCCGCCGCCGCCGACCCCGCCGGCCCGCTCGGCTCTGGCCGCGGCGGCGGCTATCTGGTTTCCCACGGCGGTGACCAGGCCGACGCCCATGGTGCGGAGCTGGTTGAAGATGACGAGGGCCAGGCCGCCGGCGGCGAGTTCGCCGGTCCCGAGGAACCCCATCATCACGGTGTCGGTGGTCGTCAGCGCGACCTGCGCGAGCTGGGTGAGGACGAGGGGCACGGCCAGGGAGGCCAGTGCGCGGCCGTCACGGAGGAGGGTGGTCTGCATGGCTCAGGGTCACCGCTTCCCGCGGAGTTTGGTGAGGAGTTCGTCGATCTCGCGCTCCGCCCCGGGGTCGAGGAGGCCGCGCTCCCGCATCCACACGTCGTCGAAGACGGTGTCCATGTACTTCTCGCCGCCGTCGTTGACGAGGGCGACCACGGTGGTGCCCGGGGGCAGGGCGGTCAGACGGGTCAGCGCCTCGTACACGACGCCGCCGGCGGAGCCGCCGATGAGCAGACCGGTACGGGCCACCGCGCGGCAGGCCGCGAAGGCCTCGACGTCGCCCACCTTGACCCCCTCGTCGATCAGGCCGAAGTCGACGAGGGCACCGATCTCGGCGCCCTCGGGGGTGCCGGTGCCGGACTGGTGGTAGTCGTGGGCCGGGCCGCCGAAGGCGATGGACCCTTTGGGCTCGACACCGATGACCGTGAAGCCCGACATCAGCCCGCGCAGCTCCCGGGCGGTGCCGCAGAGGGCGCCGCCGGTGCCGACCGCGCCGATCAGGACGTCGAGCCCGCCGTCGAGCGCCTCGTGCAGCTCGTGGGCCACGGGGAAGTAGCCGACGCCGTTGGCGGGGTTGTTGTGCTGCTCGGTGAAGACCGTGTTGTCCCGGCCGCGGGCCAGTGCCTCGGCGAGTTCCTCGCGGGCGGCGGTGGCGAGCTCACCGGTTCCGGCGTCGGGAACGCGGACGAGTTCGGCGCCCAGGGCCTTCATGGTGCGGAGCTTGTCCGCGCAGGCGTGGTCGTCGACGACGGCGGTGAAGGCGTAGCCGCGTTCGGCGGCGATCACGGCGAGTCCCAGCCCGGTGTTGCCGGAGGTGGACTCGATGACGCGGCCCCCGGGACGCAGTTCGCCGGCCCGCTCGGCCGCGTCGACCATCGCACGGGCCATACGGATCTTCGCGGTGCCGGTCGGGTTGAACATCTCCAGCTTCAGCAGCAGGCGGGTGCCGGTCCCCGTGGCGGCGAGTTCCAGCAGGGGGGTGCGGCCGATGAGGTCGGACACGCGGGAGACCACGGCGGGGCGCTGAAGTGCTCCGGGCATCGGAAGCTCCTGTGGGGGAGGACGGTCGGAGGGCTCCGGCTCAGGCGGAGTGGCGGTCGAGGCGCCAGCGGGGGCGGGGGGCGCCGGTCCGGTCGATGACGATCTTGGGCGGCAGCGCGAGGTCGTGGAACGGGGACTCGTTGGAGTCCATCTGGTACCCGGCGGTGTTCGGGTACACGAGCAGGTCACCCGTGCGGGGCGGGCGGGTGAAGCCGACCTTGCGCCAGGTGAGCATGTCGGACTCCAGGCAGGTGGCCGCCCCGACGCTCGCCGGGTACACCCCGGCGGGCCCGGTGGTGTCCTGGGACAGGAGGTGGGGGTCGGGCAGGTACTCGCTGTTGAACCACTGTTCGGACAGGCTCAGGCTGGTGCCGTCGACGGTGAGGATCCGGTACCCCTCACGGTCCTTGACGCCCTGGATCCGGAAGACGGTGGCCCCCGCCCGGTCGAGGAGGGCCCGGCCGGGCTCAAGGAGCAGGACCACACCGGCGTCCCCGAGGAGGCCGGCGAGCGGCCGGCGGTGGCCTTCGGGGCGGGCCGCCAGCAGCGCGGTCAGGGCGCCGGGGCCGGAGTACGGCGAGTGGTAGGGGTAGAAGTCGCCCGTCCGGAACGTCCTGCCCGCGTGGTAGTGGCGGCTGTGGTGCCGGGCGAGGAACGCGTGCCAGCTGTCGGCGTCGGTGTAGCTGACGGGCAGGCCGCCGCCGATGCTGACGCGGCCGGCGTCCAGGCCCCGGGCGCGGGCCTTGAGGCACAGGTCGACGAGGTGGCCGGCGAGGTCGGCGCGCGGCTGGAGGGCGTAGCCGGACAGGTGGAAGCTGAAGCCCTCCATCCGGACCGCGTCGCCGGCCCGGACGCAGCGGTCCGTCGCGGCGGCCAGTTCGGCACCGGTCATTCCGAAGCGGCTGTGCGGCTGGGCCGGCGGAAGACAGCGCAGCAGCACACGGGCGGGACGTACCGGTCCGGTCGAGGCGAGGGTGACGAGGGCGTCGAGCTCGTCCAGGGCGTCGACGGCGATCAGGGCGCCCTGCTGGACGGCCAGGCGGAGCAGGACGGTGTCCTTGGCCGGGCCGGTGACCACGAGGTGCTCGCCGCGGACGCCCTGCCCGAGCGCTTCGCGCAGCTCGCCGGCGGAGGCCACGTCCACGCCGGCGCCGCCCGCGGCCGCCCGTTCGGCGAACACGGCGGCCTTGTTGGCCTTCTTCGCGAAGTACACGAAGCCGTCCACGCCCGCGGAGGTGAGGGCCTCCCGCAGGGCCCGCAGGTTGCTGTCGAACGCCTCGGGCAGCAGGAAGTGGAAGGGGCCGCCGAAGGCGTGGGCGAGTTCGGGCAGGAGGCCGCTGGCCAGCACCGCGTCCGTCGCGGGGTCGGGGAGGGGAGGGAGGGCGGGGGAGTGGCCGGTGCCGGGGCTCACTGCCACAGTGGCACCTCGGTGCCCAGGCCCCGGGCGATGGCCAGCTGGGCGAAGCGGTGGCCGAGGGCGATGTCGGTGACCACCAGCCCGCTGTTGTAGGCGAAGACGCGCTCGGTGCCGCTCCGGCGGCCCGCCGCCTCCCCGGCCAGTACGGGCGCCAGCTCCGCGTCGACCGCGGGGAACGTGCCGTCGGCGTCGGCCATGTCGGTGCCGGTGACGTGCATCTGCGCCTCGCTGGTGGCGATGACCCGGTCCGCGCGGTGCAGGGTCGAGGGCGCGAGCCCGTGCCCGACGAGGACGGACAGCGTGCCGGGCGCCAGCCAGTCGGCCTCGATCGCGGCGGGGGTGTGGGCGCCGGCGGCCGCGACGATGACGTCCGCTTCGGAGGCGGCCGCCCGCAGGTCCGTGACGATGTCCACGTCCCGGTCGGGGAAGTGGGCGCGCAGCCGCTCGCGGACGGCGGCGATGCCCTCGGGCCGGGTGCCGAACAGCATCAGCCGGTCCAGCTCCGGCAGCGTCGTCAGCAGGAACGGCAGGGCGAGGCGGCCCTGGGTGCCGGTGCCGACGACCAGCGCGGACCGGGCTCCGGGGGCCGCGCACGCGCGGGCCAGCAGGGCGGAGACGGCGGGGGTGCGCAGCGAGCCGATGCGGGAACAGTCCATCATGGCCACGGGGAGCCCGGTGGTGTCGTCGTAGAGCGTCAGCGCGGTGTAGTAGTGCTGGTCCTCGCGGCCCTTGTCCAGACCGTGCTTGTACGAGGTCTTGACCGCCACGACCTCGCGGGAGCCGTCCCGGCCCAGCATCGCGTAGGAGACGGAGTGTCCGTCCCGCGGTTTGACGGTCAGCTTCCGGGGGTTGTCGGACCGGCCGGCGTGCAGGGTGCGGTAGGCGCCCTCGACGGTGGCGACCACGTCGGCCAGGGACACGTCGATCCCGGCCAGGTCGGTGGTCGACAGGACGCGCAGGTGTGTGCCGTCGCCGGCCGCCGGGGTGGCGGCGGGTGCGGCCGGGGTGTGCGTCATGGTGGTCACTCCTCGGGTGCGGGACGGGCGTTCAGCTCGCGTGTGCTTCGAGGGCGGTCTGGCCGTATCCGTGTTCGCCGGCTTCGGCGGCGGGGCGGGTGCGGCGTCCGGGTACCCGGACGGAGGCGCGCTTGAGCCAGCGGTCGGTGCCGTCGTACCGGGCGCGGAAGGGGACGCGGCCGTGGACGACGAGGTCGTTGTCCACGACGAGGACCTCGCCGGGGCCGAGGCTGACGGCGACCGAGACGCGGGCCAGTTCCCGCGACAGCCGGTCGTACGCGGACCGGTACGCGGCGTCCGCGTCGTGCAGGGGGGTGTAGGCGGGGTCGAAGCGCAGGGTCATCCCGTCCTCGGCGGCGTAGAGGGCCGGTACGGCGGGCGGTGCCCCGCCGGTGTAGCCCTGGGCCGCCCGGTAGGCGTCGTCGGGCAGGATCGGCAGGACCGGCCGGGTGAGCAGGGCGATGTCGGTGTCCGCGAGGCGGGTCCTGCGGATGCTGGCGGCGGTGGTGGCGACGCCGTCGGGGTTGCGCATGCAGGCGAGCATCAGCAGGTGGGCGCGGCCGGGGTGGAAGGCGTCCTCGGTGTGCGGGCTGAGGAGCACCGTGCTGGAGGCGCCCGTCTGTTCGCTCTCGTGGCCCCGGGACGGGACGATGTTGTGGACGAAGCGGCCGTCCTGCTGGCCCCGCCAGGCGAGGGGGTTGCCCATGACGGTGGCGAGCAGCAGGAGCGTGATGTCGTACACCGCGCCGCTGTCGTGCGCGGTGGCCCAGCCGGCGGGCGTCGGGCCGATGGCCCCGTCGTCGACGGCGAGGCCGCGCAGGACGAACAGGCCGTCGGGGGTGTCGACGGGGCGGCACTGGTGGCGCAGGGCGTCACCGAAGCGGCCGGCCACCTCCCGGACCCGTGCCAGGAGGGCGGGGCTCGTGGCGGACGTACCGAACGTGGCGAGCAGTTTCTCCGCGGCGTCGCGGAGTGCTCCCGCGGTGTGGGCGTTGAGCTGGCGGACTGGGGCGGCTGCCGTGCTCATGGCGAAGGAATCCGTTTCGTTCGGATGGCAGGGGGGAACCCGGTTCCCTGGCGCGGTTCGTCTCTCCATGACCGGGGGGTGGGAACTGTCAACTGGCAAGGGCTCAACGGCAGTTGGCGGGCCAGCCGTGAACCTGCGGAACCGGCGAACGATTCGAACGCTAGCAGGAGATGAAGGTAAGGCAAACCTTACTAACGGGTTGACGTTCACCCGGATTCGGATATGCGTCCCCTCGTGAACGACGGCTTGCGGACATGGTTGTCATGAGGGTAGGCAAACCTAAGAACATCCCAGTCCGCTCAGTGGATCGAGGACGTACGTGAAGATGAACAGGCGTCAAGTTCTGTGGTCCGGCGGAGCGTTGGGCGCCACGGCGCTCCTCGCCGCCTGCTCCTCCGGGGACGCCGGCACCGCGGACGACCCCGCGGCGGGCGCCGGCGGGCCGAAGAGCGGGGGCACCCTCCGCGTCGGCGCACTCGGCCGCGCCGGCGCCCTCACCCGCGACCCGCACGGTTCCCAGGCCAACGAGAGCGACTACCTCGTCATCGCGCTGGTCTACGACACCCTCACGACCCCCGGAGCCAAGCCCAACACCCGCCCCCGGCTCGCCGCCTCGTGGGAGCCGTCGGCCGACCTGAAGACCTGGACATTCAAGATCGCCAAGGGTGCCGCCTTCCACGACGGCACCCCGGTGACCGCCGACGACGTCGTCTGGTCGCTGCGGCGCCTGCGCAACACCCCCTCCGGCGCTTCGCGCCTGCCCGGCATCAGGCCGGAGAACATCACGGCCGGGGGAACCGACACCGTCGTCCTCGTCTCGGACCACGCCAACGCCGAACTGCCGCTCCTGACCCGCCTGACGACCTTCGTCCTGAAGAAGGACACCGCCGACGGCGCGCTGGAGAAGGCGCCCGGCACCGGCCCGTTCAAGCTGGACTGGTACCGCGGCGGCAACGCCCGCCTCGTGCGCAACGACGCGTGGTACGGCGGGACCGTCCACCTCGACGCCATCGAGGTCACCATGTTCGAGACCCCCCAGGCGATGGCCAACGCCCTTCTCGCCGGGCAGATCGACGTCGCCTCCAACGTCGGCGCGGTCGCCGCCCGCACCGCCGAGGCGCGCAAGGACGTCCAGGTCCTGCGCCGCCCGAACGACATGGCCATGCCGATCGTCATGCGCACCGCCGCGGGCAGCCCGTTCGCCGACCCCCGCGTCCGCGCGGCCATGCGCCTGATCGTCGACCGCGAGGCCATGGTCAAGCAGGTCCTCTCCGGCTACGGCACCGTCTCCAACGACATCATGGGCACCGGGGACCCGCACTTCGCCCAGGACATCCCGCAGCGCGCGCGGGACCTCGGCAAGGCCGGGAAGCTCCTCGCGGAGGCGGGGTTCGACCTGTCCAGGACCTACGACCTCGTCACCACCGAGGACATTCCCGGACTCGCCGAGTCCGCGACCCTCTTCGCCAACCAGGCCAGGGAGGCGGGCGTCAAGGTCCAGGTCGTCAAGCAGGAATCCGGCGCCTTCTGGGACAAGACCTGGAAGACCGGCGACTTCTACACCACCTACTGGGGCACCAACGACTCGGTCGTCTTCTTCGCCTCGAAGACCATGGTCAGCGAGGCCGCCACCAACGAGGCGGCCTGGTCCGACAAGGAGTTCGACGCCTCCTACCTCAAGGTCGTCGGCACCGCCGACGAGACCGCGCGCGCCGCCGCCCTGAAGGAACTCCAGCGGATCGAGTACGACAGGTCCGGCTACCTGCTGTGGGGCATGGCCGACGGCATCGACCTGGCCGCCGCCAAGGTCCAGGGCCTGCCCAGGCTCGCCGGATACGGCCGGGTCCAGCTCGAGGGCGTGTGGCTGCGTTGAGCAGCCCGGCCCAGGACGGGAAGGTGGCCGCCCCCGCACGCCCCGGGGCGGCCGCCGCCTCACGGCGTGCCGTCCCCCGGCGTGCCGCCGCACTGGTCAGCCGGGCGGCCGGGGCGGCGGCCCGGCGGGCCCTGCTGCTCGTCGTGCTGCTGGCCGTGGTCTTCGCCGCCGTCGAAGCGCTGCCCGGCGACGCGGCCACCGCCGCCGCCGAGCGGGGCGAGAGCGCCGCCGGCCTGGCGGCACGACGGCACCTGCTCGGACTCGACCGGCCGCTGTGGGAACGCTTCCGGGAATGGATGACCGCCCTGCCCACCGGCGACCTCGGCACCTCGGCGCGGGGCCGGCCGGTCACCGAGCTGCTGGCCGACCCCCTCCCCAACACCCTGCTCCTGGGGGCGACCGCGTTCCTGCTGACCGTCGTCCTCTCCCTGGCCCTCGGCTGCTGGGCGGCATCCCGCCCCGGCCGGCTGACCGACCGGATCATCGGACACACGGCCACCGCCTCCTTCGCCGTACCCGAATTCGTCATCTCCGTCCTGCTCCTGCTGCTCCTGTCGCTGTGGACGGGGTGGCTGCCCGCCGTCACCGTCACGGGAGCCGACGGGGCTCCGGCCGCCTGGACCATGCTGATCATGCCGGTCATCGCCCTGGTGATCCCCCAGACCGGCTGGAACACCCGCATCGTGCGCGGCGCCCTCGCCGACCAGGCCGCGACCCCCCATGTCGAAGCCGCCGTCCTCGACGGGCTGCCGCCCCGCCACGTCCTGCTGCGCCACGCCCTCCCGGGCGCGGTACCGGCCATCGCCACGGGCATCGCCACCTCCACCGGCATGCTCCTGGGCGGAGCGGTGGTGGTGGAGACCCTCTTCAACTACCCCGGAATCGGAACCGTCCTGGCCGGCGCCGTCGCCGCACGCGACACCCCGCTCATCGCCGGGGTGGTCATCTGCGCCGGTGCCGTCATCAGCCTCGTCCTGCTGGCCGCGGACCTGCTCCGCGCCCGCACCCTGGGAGTCCGCGCATGAGCGCCACCGACGCCGCCACGAGGACGCGGCCCCCGACCGGCCGGATCCGGGCCGTGCGCGGCACCGTCCCCGCGCTGCTCCTCGTCCTCCTCGCCCTCTGCGGGCCCCTCCTCGCCCCGCACACCGTCGACACCCCCGTCACCGCCCCCTACGCGAGTCCCGGCCGGGACGCCCTCCTCGGCGGGGACCAGCTGGGCCGCGACGTCCTGAGCCGGGTGCTGCACGGCGGCACCGCACTCATCGCCGGCGCCCTGGTCGTGGCCGTCACCGTCACCCTGCTGGCCACCCTGCTGGGCTGCGCCGCCGTGCTGCGCCCGGCGCTCGGCCGGGCCGTCGAACGCACCGCGGACGTGTCCATCCTGCTCCCGTCCGTCCTCGGCATCATGCTCATCGCCCTGGCCTGGCCCGGGGGCGGCCGCGGCCCGGTCGTCATCGCCGCCGTCGTCCTCGGCACCCCGTACGCGGTGCGCATCGTCGCCGGCGCCGCGGCGCCCCTGGCGGACTCCGGGTACGTCGAGGCCGCCGTCACCCGTGGCGAGGGACTCGCGTACATCGCCGTGCGCGAGCTGCTGCCCAACCTCCGCGCCACCGTCCTCGCCCTGTTCGGCCTGCGGTTCGTCGAGGGCGTCTACGTGATCTCCATGGCCGGTTTCCTCCAGATCGGCCCGCAGCCGCCCGCCGCCGACTGGGCGCTGATGGTCCGTGAGAACGCCCCCGGCATCCTCCTCAGCCCCTGGGGGGTCCTCGCCCCGAGCCTGGCCATCGCCGTGCTCGCCATCAGCGTCAACCTCGCCTCCACCTCCCTCGCACCCCACTCCGTACACAAGGCGGTGACCACCTCGTGAGCGAAGCCGCACCCCGGGCGGAAACACCCCGGCCCACGGCCCGGGCCGTCCCCGACACCCCGCCCCTGGCCACCGCGACAGGTCTCGAAATCTCGATGGAGGACGGGAGCGTCCTGCTGCGGCCGGCCTCGGTACGCGTCCACGCCGGCCGGGTCACCGCCCTCACCGGCAGCTCGGGCTCCGGCAAGACCACCCTGCTCCGCGCCCTCATCGGCCACCTCCCGCCCGGCGCCGCCGTCACCGCCGGCACGCTGGACGTCCTGGGACACGACCCCGTCGCCCTCGCCCCCGCACAGCTGCGGCGACTGCGCCGCTCACGCGTCGCCTACGTCGGACAGGACCCCGGCTCGGCCCTCAACCCGCGGATGACCGTGCGCCGGCTCGTCGCCGAGACGGCCCCCGACCGCGGCCGCGCCGCCGTCCTCGGCCTGCTGCGCGAGTGCCGGCTCCCGGTCGGCGACGGCCTGCCCGACCGACGGCCCACCGCCATCTCCGGGGGCCAGCAGCGCCGCGTCGCCCTCGCCCGCGCGCTGGCCCGGACCCCCGACATCCTCCTCCTCGACGAGCCCACCGCGGGACTGGACCCCGCCCTGCGCGACGAGATCGCCGAGCTGCTCCGCGACCTCGCCGCCGACCGGGGGCTGGCCGTCGTCATGGCCACCCACGACCCCGAACTCGTCAGTGCCTGCGCCGACCACACGGTCCAGCTGACGCCCGCCCGGCCCCCGGCCGTTCCCACCCCCCGCACCCCGCCGCGTCCCTCCTGCGGACCTCCCGCCGCCGCCCGGAAGGAGGGGCGGGGGCTGAGCGCACGCGCCGTCGGCGTCACCTTCCGGCACGGCGGCGCCCGTCAGCGCGTCCTCGACGCGGTGGACTTCACCGCACCCCCCGGATCCGCCACCGGCATCGTCGGCCCCTCCGGCTCGGGCAAGACCACGCTGCTGCGGGTGCTCGCCGGACTGCACCCCGCCGACACCGGCACCCTGGAGCTGGACGGCCGGCCCCTGGCCCCCCTGGCGCGCAAGCGCACCCGGGAGGACCAGCGGCGCATCCAGCTCGTCCCGCAGAACCCCCTCGCGGCCCTCAACCCGGCGCGCACCGTCGGCGCGGCGCTGTCCCGGCCCCTGCGCATGCACGGCGGCCTGTCCGGGGCGGCCGTACCCGGCCGGGTCGCCGAACTGCTCCAACAGGTGGAACTGCCGGCCGGGTTCGCCGGCCGCTATCCGGCCGAGCTCTCGGGCGGTCAGCGCCAGCGGGTCTCGATCGCCCGCGCCCTGGCCGCCGGACCCGACATCCTGCTGTGCGACGAGATCACGTCCGCCCTCGATCCCGGCACGGCCCGCGCCGTCATGGAGCTGCTGACGCGCCTGCGTGCCGAGCACGCGCTGAGCGTCGCCGTGGTCTCCCACGAACTCCACCTGATCGGCGCCTACACGGACACCGTGCACGTCCTGGAGGCGGGCCGCCTGACCGGGCGCGGCCCGACCTCAGCGCTCGTGCCCGCCGGCTGATCCGGGGTACGCCTCGCCGGGGGCGTCGCGCAGGCCCAGACGCAGGTGCTCGACGTGGAAGAGGGCCTGGTCGAGCAGTTCGGCGACATGGCCGTCGTACAGCTCGTAGACGATGGAGCGGCCCCGGCGCTCACCCGTCACCAGGCCCAGGTTGCGCAGCAGCCGCAACTGGTGGGAGCAGGCCGACTGTTCCATGCCGACGGCCTCGGCGAGTTCGCCGACCGGGCAGGGGCCCTCCTGGAGCCGGGCGAGGATGTGCAGCCGCGAGGGCGTGGCCAGTGCCTGGAGGGTCGCGGCGACATCGGAGGCGCCCACGGCGTCCAGCCGCTCGCGGGTGCTGACCGTGCTCTTCGAATCGACTCCGTGGCCCATGGGCACCATCCTACCGGCGATACATGAAGAGATGTTCATTCGTTCCTGTATCCTGGCGGTGTCGCCCCTCCCGTGCCCGCGAAGGGTCTCCCCGCCATGCCTTCCTCGCCTTCCGCGCTCACCGAGCGCTCCTCCTCCGCCCCTTCCCCCGCGAGCCGCCCGGCTGCGCCCCGGCCCCGCCGTACGCGGGTCCTCGCCCTCGCCGAGGCCCGGTGGGCCGCGGCCGCGACCGCCGCGTTCCTGCTCGCGCTCCCGCTCCAGCTGACCGGAGCCCCGCCCTGGCTCTGGGGGCCGCTCTACGCGCTCGCGTACGTGACGGGTGGCTGGGAACCGGCCTGGGCCGGCCTGCGGGCGCTGCGGGAGAAGACCCTGGACGTGGACCTGCTGATGATCGTCGCGGCGATCGGGGCCGCGGCGATCGGGCAGGTGATGGACGGCGCGCTGCTGATCGTCATCTTCGCCACCTCCGGCGCCCTGGAGGCCCTGGCCACCGCCCGCACCGCGGACTCGGTGCGCGGCCTGCTCGACCTCGCCCCGGCCACCGTGACCCGGCTGCTCGACGGGGGCGGGACGCAGACGGTCACCGCCGGGGACCTGGCGGTCGGCGACACCATTCTGATCCGCCCCGGTGAGCGGGTCGGCGCCGACGGCCGGGTCCTGTCCGGGGCCGGCGAGGTCGACCAGGCCACCATCACCGGGGAGTCGCTCCCGGTGCCGAAGCAGGCGGGTGACGAGGTCTTCGCCGGCACCCTGAACGGGACGGGCGCGCTCCGGGTCAGGGTGGAGCGGGAGGCCTCCGACTCGGTCATCGCCCGCATCGTCGCGATGGTCGAGGAGGCTTCGGAAACCAAGGCCCCGACGCAGCTGTTCATCGAGAAGGTCGAGCAGCGGTACTCGATCGGCATCGTGCTCGCCACCCTCGCGGTGTTCGCCGTGCCCCTCGCCCTCGGCGACGACCTGACCGGCGCGCTGCTGCGGGCGATGACCTTCATGATCGTGGCCTCTCCGTGCGCGGTGGTGCTGGCGACCATGCCGCCGCTGCTCTCGGCGATCGCCAACGCCGGACGGCACGGCGTGCTGGTGAAGTCGGCCGTGGTGATGGAGCGGCTGGGCGAGGCCGACGCGGTGGCGCTGGACAAGACGGGCACCCTGACCGAAGGCACCCCGCAGGTCACCGACGTCCGCCCGCTGCCCGGCAGCGGCCTCGACGAGGACGGTCTGCTCGCGCTCGCGGCGGCGGCCGAGCACCCCAGCGAGCACCCCCTCGCCCGTGCCGTCGTCGACGCCGCCCGCCGGCGCGGCCTGCGCCCGCCGCCCGCCGAGGACTTCACCTCGGCTCCCGGCGTCGGGGTACGGGCCACCGTCGGCGGACGCGCGGTCGCGGTCGGCGCCCCCCTCCGGCTGGCCGATGCCGCCGGGCGGGGAGCGGCGGCGGAAGCCCTCGCGGTGGCCGGGAGCCTGGAGGACGCGGGCCGTACCGCGGTGCTGGTCCAGCGGGACGGGGAGCCGGTCGGGCTCCTCGGCGTCACCGACCGGCTGCGCCCCGACGCGGCCGCCACCGTCGCCGCCCTGGCCGCCCTCACCGGCGGCGCCCCGACACTGCTGACCGGTGACAATCCCCGCGCCGCCGGCCGGGTCGCCGCGGAGGTGGGCATCACCGACGTACGCGCCGGGCTGCTGCCCGAGGACAAGGTCGCCGCCGTGAAGCGGCAGGAGGAAGCCGGCCGCAGGGTCCTGGTGATCGGCGACGGGGTCAACGACGCCCCGGCACTCGCCGCCGCCCACACCGGGATCGCCATGGGCAGGGTCGGTTCCGACCTCGCCCTGGAGGCGGCGGACGTCGTCATCGCCCGGGACGAACTCGCCGCCGTCCCCACGGTGGTCGCCCTGTCCCGCGCCGCCCGGCGCCTGGTGACGCAGAACCTGGTGATCGCCTCGGTGTTCATCTCCGCCCTCGTGGTCTGGGACCTCGTCGGACACCTCCCCCTCCCGCTCGGCGTCCTCGGCCACGAGGGGTCCACGGTCATCGTCGGCCTCAACGGCCTGCGGCTGCTGCGCGAGGCCGCCTGGCGGCGGGCGGAGACGGCGGCCGGCGCCGGGCGGACGCACCGCCGCTGAGCGGGCGCACCGACGCCGAGCGGACGCGTCGCGCGCCGCGGACCGGAATCTCATCTTCCAAAAATCTCCACACGGTGTGCGCGAAGCCGGACGGGCCCCTTCCGCCGCCGTCCGGACCACCGGACCAGCCGGTGCGCTTGCTAGTGGTATGTCCGCATATCGTCCCAGGGCGGGGAGGAGGGCGCGTATCTGTTACTCGATCTCACGGAGAGGCTGTGGCCATTGGGTGAACATAGCTGCACGCCGACGGCCGGGAGTGAAGAAGGAGTCGTGATGAAGCGTCAACTCGATTAGGCCGGTCACCCGTTCGCGTGCTTCTATCTGCGCACCGCGGCGGTTCGAAAGAACGGCGGCCGGAATTCCCGGCCGTCGAACCGCCGTGACCGTGGAACATTTTTCGATGAAGGAAAGGTGCGCACGCATGCGTAACGACATTGAGACCCGTGAGATGGACGACGCCGAGCTGGACGCCGTCTCCGGTGGCATCGTCAGCATCAACGGTGGCCTGGCCGGCGCCGTGACCGGCGACGTCAGCACCGTCCTCGGCGCCGTGGGCTCCCTCCAGACCGTCCAGGCCGCGCAGGGCCTCGTCGGCGCCGCCCCCGGTCTGGTCTCGGGTATCACGGGCGTTTCGGTGCACACCGGTATCGCCGGTCTCTGACGCGAATACCGCCGCGGACCCCGGAGCGCCCCCCACGGCTCCGGGGTTCACGGCTGCCCGTAATCCCCCCTCCCATTCCATTCCATTCCATTCCATTCGCATGCGGTTGAAGGAACAGTCCGTGCAGTTCCGCCAAAAGGCGCTTTCCAAGCTGCAGTCGCCCGAAGAACTCGACCTGCCCGTACGCTTCGCGCGCCCGCAGGGACGCCTCGTACTGGCCGTCACCGTCGTCGTCATGGCCGCCGCGAGCTTCTGGGCCCTCACCGGCACCGTGTCCGCGAAGCAGAGCGCACCCGGCGTCCTCACCCACGCCGAGGGCAGCTACACGCTGCAGAGCCCCGTGCCGGGCCAGGTGACCGAAGTCCTGGCCGAGGAGGGCCGCGTCGTGTCCCCCGGAACGCCCCTGCTCACCGTCCGCACGGACCAGGGCGACCGCCCCGTCCGCGCCGTGGCCGGCGGCCGGGTGAGGACGATGGCGGCCAGGACGGGCTCGGTCGTCGCGACCGGCGCGGAGGTGGCCACCCTGGAACGGCTGCGGGGTCCCGACGACCCGCTGGTGGCCGTCCTGTACGTGCCCGCCGCCAGCGGCCCGGCCATCCCGGTCGGCGCCCCGGTCGACCTGAGCGTCCAGTCCGCCCCCCGCCAGAGGTTCGGCGTGCTGCGCGGCCACGTCAAGGCGGTCGGCCGCGTCCCCCAGACCGAGAACCAGCTCAAGGGCTTCCTCGGCGACACGCGACTCGCCGAACGGTTCCACCGGCTCGGCGACCCGGTCGCGGTACTCGTCCACCTGGAGCGCTCCGCCACCACCAGGTCCGGATACGCGTGGTCCTCCGCGGACGGACCCCCCTACACCGTCGACTCCGCGACGCCGGTCACCGCCTCCGTCCGCCTCGCCGCGCAGCGCCCCGTCGACTGGCTCCTGCCGTGAGCGCCCCGCGCCGTCGCCGCCGCCCCGGACCGCCGGCCGGGAACACCGGACGCCGCCGGCCCGCGCGCACCCCCGGGGGCAGGACGCCCCGCGCCGTACGCACCCCGACCGTGCTCCAGATGGAAGCGGTGGAGTGCGGCGCCGCCGCCCTGGCCATGGTGCTCGGACACTACGGACGCTTCGTCCCGCTGGAAGAGCTGCGGATCTCCTGCGGCGTCTCCCGTGACGGCTCCCGCGCCGGCAACCTCCTCAAGGCCGCCCGGGGATACGGCCTGCGGGCCAAGGGCATGCAGATGGACCTGGCCGCGCTCGCCGAGGTGCCCGCTCCGGCCGTCCTCTTCTGGGAGTTCAACCACTACGTCGTCTACGACGGCATGGGCCGCCGCCTCGGCCGCAGGGGCGTCCACGTCAACGACCCCGGCAAGGGCCGCCGCTTCGTACCCCTGGACGAGTTCGACAGCAGCTTCACCGGCGTCGTGCTCACCTTCGAACCCGGTGACGGATTCCGCCGCGCCGGCCGCAGGCCCGGCGTCCTGGGCGCCGTGCCGGCCCGCCTGCGCGGCACGTCCGGCACCATGGCGGCCGCCGTGCTCGCCAGCCTCCTGCTCGTCGTCGTCGGCTCGGCGGTACCGGCGCTCAGCCGCACGTACATCGACATGTTCCTCATCGGTGACCAGACGTCCCTGCTGGGCGTGCTGTTCGCGTCCATGGCGGTCGCCCTCGTGCTCACCGCGACGCTCACCGCCCTGCAACAGGCCAACCTGCTGCGCGGACGCGTCATCTCCTCCACCCTGGGCAGCGCCCGCTTCCTGCGGCACCTGCTCAGGCTCCCCGTCGCCTTCTACTCCCAGCGCAGCCCGGCCGACCTCGTCCAGCGCCTCCAGTCCAACGACGCGGTCGCCGAGACCCTCGCCCGCGACCTCGCCGCCGCCGGCGTGGACGCCGTCGTCGTCGTGCTCTACGCGGTACTGCTGTGGACGTACGACCCGCAGCTCACCGTCCTCGGCGTGGCCGTGGCACTGCTCAACGTCGCGGCCATGCGGATCGTGATCCGCCTCAGGTCCACCGGCACCCAGAAGCTGCGCGCCGAGAGCGCCCGCCTGACGAACACCTCCTACGGCGGTCTCCAGCTCATCGAGACGATGAAGGCCACCGGCGGCGAGGACGGCTTCTTCCGCCGCTGGGCCGGACAGCACGCGCTCACCCTCGACGTGCAGCAGCGGCTCGGCGTGCCCAGCGCCTGGCTGGCGGTCGTCGCACCCACGCTGGCCGCGCTCAACAGCGCGCTCATCCTGATGCTCGGCGGCCTGCGCGCGGTCGAGGGACACCTGTCCGTCGGACTGCTCGTCGCCTTCCAGGCACTGGTGACCAGCTTCACCGCCCCCCTCGCCCGCCTGAACGGGGTCGCCGGACGCGTCCAGGACTTCGCGGCCGACGTCGCCCGCCTCAAGGACGTCGAGAACTTCCCCGTCGACCCGGTGCACTCCCGGCGGGAGCCCGCCGCGAGCACGCGCCGGCTGAAGGGCCACGTCGAGCTCGACGGCGTCACCTTCGGCTACAGCGCCCTGGACGCCCCCCTGCTCAAGGACTTCTCGCTGACGGTCGGCCCGGGACAGCAGATCGCCCTCGTCGGCGGGTCCGGCAGCGGCAAGTCCACCGTGTCCCGGCTCATATCCGGCCTCTACACCCCCTGGTCGGGCACCATCCGGATCGACGGCATGCGGCTGGCCGACATCCCCCGCGGCGCGCTGGCCACCTCCGTCTCCTTCGTCGACCAGGACGTCTTCCTCTTCGAGGGCACCGTCCGCGACAACGTCACCCTGTGGGACCCCTCCATCCCGGACGAGGCCGTCGTCGCCGCCCTCCAGGACGCCGCCGTGCACGAGGTGGTCGCCCGCCGCCCCGGCGGCATCCACAGCCGCGTCGCACAGGACGGCCGCAACTTCTCCGGCGGCCAGCGCCAGCGCCTGGAGATCGCCCGGGCGCTGGTCCGCCGCCCCAGCGTCCTGGTCCTCGACGAGGTGACCAGCGCCCTGGACGCGGCCACCGAACAGGTCATCATCGACAACCTGCGGCGCCGCGGCTGCGCCTGCGTGGTCATCGCCCACCGGCTGAGCACGGTACGCGACAGCGACGAGATCCTCGTGCTCGACGCGGGCACGGTCGTGGAACGCGGGCGGCACGAGCACCTCCTCGCCGCGCGGGGCCCGTACGCCGAACTGGTCAAGGAGCACTGAGGTGACGACCCACCACCACCCCGCAGCCCCGGCCGCACGGCCGGGCACGGACCCGCGCGGGAACAGCGCAGGGGAGACCGACCCGGTCGTCACGGCGCTGGGCGGCCTGGGCACGCCGGTCGACCGCCCCGGCCTGCGCAGCCTCTCCCTGGAGGGCCCGCTCGTGCTGTGGCTCGTCGTGCACGGCGCGCTGGACCTGTTCGCCGTCGACACCGCACAGGCCGGGCCCTGGCACCACCTGGGCCGGCTGGAGCCGGGCGCGCTGCTGATGGGCCCCGCCGAGGGCACCGGGCACACCCTGGTCGGCCGCACCCCGCACGGCTGCCGGCTGCGCCGCATCGAACTGCGGGAGCTGTACCGCCCTCCGTACGGCGACGAGTGGCACGCGCACGGATACGGATACGGATACGGGGACCCCGGCCACGGGCCCCACGGGAACGCGGACGCGGGCGGCCCGCTCAGCCCCCTGGAGAACGCCTTCGCGCTCGGCGTCGGCCGCGGCCTGCGCGTCCTCTACGAGGCACCGCTCGACGGCGGCGCCACCACCGGGCACGCGGCAGACGACGACGAGGTCCTGTGGATGCGGATCACCCCGGGCAGCGTGCAGTACGGCGCCGCGTACGAGGCGGAACCCGTCGGCACCCTCCTCCTCGACGGGGCGATGTGGCAGGGCATGGTCGACCAGCAGTACCGGCTGCTGCACGCCCTGGACGACTGGATCGAACAGCTCGAGCGGGCCCACGAGGGCCGCACCGCGGCCGGCATCGAAGCCGGCCGGGCGGCCCGCGTCCAGGCGGACCGGGCGCTGCTGTCCTCCATCGGCGGATCCGGCCGGACCACCGGCCGCGGTGCGGGCGACGACGCGACCCTCGGCGTGTGCCGGCTGGTCGCCGCCGAGGCCCGCATCACCCTGTCCGGGCCGGCCGGCACGGCCGCCGACGGCGAACACACGGACCCCGTCGAACGCATCGCGCTGGCCGCCCGGATCCGCACCCGCCCCGTCCGGCTGGGCGGGCGCTGGTGGCGGGAGAACAGCGGCCCCCTGGTGGGGCGGCGCGCGAAGGACGGCACCCCGGTCGCCCTGCTGTGGCGGCGCGGCCGGTACGAGGCGGTCACCGCCTCCGGCCGCCGCGAGCGGATCGGCGCGGCCACCGCCGGCTCCTACGAACCCCGGGCCGTCATGTTCTACCGGCCGCTGCCCGAGGGGAAGCCCGGCCTGCCGGCCCTGCTGCGCTTCAGCGTCCACGGCACCCGCGGCGAACTGCGCGGCCTCCTGCTGGGCGGGCTGGTCGCGGTGCTCCTCGGCGCGCTGGTCCCCGTCGCCACCGGAAAGGTGCTCGGCCAGTACGTCCCCCAGGCCGAGACGGGCCTCATCGTGCAGACGGCCCTCGCGCTCATCGCGGCCGCCGTCGTCTCGGCCGCCTTCATGCTCCTCCAGAACACCGCCCTGCTGCGCATGGAGGGCCGGATCGAGGCCACGCTCCAGCCCGCGGTGTGGGACCGGCTGCTGAGGCTGCCGACCACGTTCTTCGCGGGCCGCTCCACGGGCGAACTGGCCAGTGCCGCCATGGGCATCAGCGCCATCCGCCGCGTCCTGTCCGGCATCGGCCCGGTCTGCGTGCAGGCGGGCACCGTCGGCACCGTCAACCTCGTCCTGCTGTTCGTCTACAGCGTGCCGCTGGCGCTGGCGGCGCTCGCCATGCTGCTCGTCATCGCCGCGGTACTGCTGGGCCTGGGCCTGTGGCAGCTGCGCTACCAGCGCCGCCTCGTCACGCTCGGCAACGAGCTCAACAACCGGGCCTTCCAGACCCTGCGCGGGCTGCCCAAACTGCGCGTCGCCGCCGCCGAGAGCTTCGCCTACGCCGCCTGGGCCCGGGAGTTCGCCCGTACCCGCGAGCTCCAGCAGCGCGCCGGCCGGATCCAGAACCTCATCACCGTGCTGGGCGCGGTCCACCTGCCGCTGTGCACCCTGGTGATGTTCGCGCTGCTCGCCGGCCCGGCCCGCGGCACCATGTCGGCCGGCGAGTTCCTCACCTTCAGCACCGCCGTGACGATGCTGCTGTCCTCGGTCACCCAGCTGACCGGCGCGTTCCTGTCCGCGGCCGCCGTGCTGCCGATGTACGAGCAGGTCAAGCCCCTGCTGCGGGAGACCCCCGAGGTCCGCGCGACCAGTACGGCGCCGGGCGTGCTGAGCGGCGCCGTGGAGGCCCGGCAGCTGTCGTACCGGTACACCGACGACGGCCCCCTCGTCCTCGACGACGTCAGCCTCCGCGTGGAACCCGGCGAGTTCGTCGCCGTCGTCGGCGCGAGCGGCTGCGGCAAATCGACCCTCCTGCGCCTCCTCATCGGCTTCGACAAGCCCTCCGGGGGCAGCGTGCTCTACGACGGCCAGGACCTGGCGGCCCTGGACCGGGCGGCCGTCCGCCGCCAGTGCGGCGTGGTCCTGCAGAACGCCCACCCCTTCAGCGGCTCGGTCCTCGACTGCATCCGCGGCGCCGGGACGTACTCACTCGAGGAGGCCTGGGAGGCCGCCGCCATGGCGGGGCTGGCCGAGGACATCAAGGCCATGCCGATGGGCATGCACACCATGGTCTCCGAGGGCGGCGGCACCTTCTCGGGCGGCCAGCGGCAGCGGCTGATGATCGCCCAGGCCCTCATCCGCAAGCCGCGCGTCCTGTTCCTGGACGAGGCCACCAGCGCCCTGGACAACGAAGCGCAGCGCGTGGTCATCGAATCCACCCGCACCCTGCGCGCCACCCGGGTCGTGATCGCCCACCGGCTGTCCACGATCATGGACGCCGACCGGGTGATCGCCATGGCGGACGGGCGGATCGTCCAGCAGGGACGCCCCGCGGACCTCCTCGCCGACCCGGCCGGCCTCTTCCACGAGCTGGTACGCCGTCAGCTGCGCTGAGGCACGGGTCCCGACGGGACGCGCCCGTCACGGATCCCGTGGGCGGTCCGGCAGCGCCGCGACCGCCGCCAGCACCTCGTCCACCGTGATGCGCAGCAGCCGTACGTCCGGTTCCGCTCCGTGCGGATCGCCCGGGCGGAAGGGGTCCTCGCCCGGGTGGAGCCGCCACAGAACCCGGTGCGGGCCCTGCGCCGGAGGACCCCACAGCCGGGGCGAGACCGGCCCGAACAGCACCACGGACGGGGTGCCCAGAGCCGAGGCGAGATGGGCCAGGCCGGTGTCCCCGGCCACGAGGCAGCGTGCCCGCGCGACGAGCGCGGCGAGTTCGGTGAAGGGGACGTCCCTCTCACCGCCGATCACCGCCTCCGGAGGCAGCCCGGCCTGTCCGGCCACGTCGTGCGCCAGCCGCCCCTCCCCGTGACCCGCCGTCACCAGGACCTCGGCCCCGGCCCGGGCGAGCCTGCGGCCCACCTCGGCGAACCGCCGGGCGGGCCAGCGCCGGGCACCCGCGTCGGCGCCCGGGTGCAGCAGCACGGCGCCCGGCGCGGGGGAGGGCCGCCCGGGCGCGGTGATGCGCAGGTCGTCCGGATCGGCGTCGAGCCCGTACCAGGCCAGCAGACGGCACCAGCGGGACCGCTCGTGCTCCTGGTCGTCCCAGGGCGGTCCGGGCGGTCCGGCGAGTTCCGGATGCCGGAACGCGAGGAGCCGTCCGGGCCCGAGGGCCCGCAGCGGCAGGCGGCTCGGGGGCCCGTTCCCATGCAGGTCCACCGCGACCTCGGGCGGCGGCCCCTGCCACGGCAGCGCCGTCGGGACCTCACGGCCCGGGGCGCTGGTGGGCAGGAGGCGGTCCACCGCGCCCGTGAACCGTGCGGCGGTGCGCAGGCGTGCGGGAGCGGCCAGCACCAGTTCGTGCGCGGGCCAGGCCCGCCGCAGCGCGCGGAGCGCCGGTACGGCGGCGAGCAGATCGCCCAGGCCCAGCGCGCGCAGGACCAGTACGGCCGGCCGGCGGGAGCCGGATGGCTGGCCGCCCATCAGCCGGCCGGAGGGCGGACCGCCGCGGACGCGAGGGCGGCGCGCCGGGCCAGACCGGTGGTGGAACGGCCGTCGAGATACGGCAGGACGACGGCCTGACCGCCCCAGGACGCGAGCACCCCCGCCTCCGGCAGGTCCTCGCAGGAGTAGTCGCCGCCCTTCACCCACACGTCCGGGCGCAGCGACCGCAGCAGGGCCTCCGGGGTGTCCTCCTCGAAGGGGACGACCGCGTCGACGCTGCCCAGCGCGAGCAGGACCCGCAGCCGGTCCTCCAGGGGGGTGAGCGGACGGCCCGGGCCCTTGAGCCGTGTCAGGGACGCGTCCGAGTTCACGCACACGATGAGGCAGTCACCGATGCTCCGGGCGCTGTCCAGCAGCCCCACGTGGCCCGCGTGCAGCAGGTCGAAGCAACCGCCCGTCGCCACGACGGTCCCTCCCCGCGCCCGTACGCCGTCGGCGAGGGCGAAGGCGTCGGTCTCACCGCTGCTGTCGTCGGCGCGGCCGGGGCCCGTGCCCGGGTCCTGCCACAGGGTGTGCGAGGAGACCCCGCCCGCGGTGATGAACGCGGCCGCGCCGGCCGTCCCGCGCGCCACCGCCTCCTCCGGCAGCGCTCCGTCCGCCAGCGCGCAGGCGGTCAGCGCGGCGAAGCAGTCGCCGGCCCCGCAGGGGTCGCCCTTCGCCCGGTACGGGGACGGAACGAGCAGCGGAGCCGCGGCGTGGGCGCGGACCAGCAGCGCGCCGCGGTCGCCCAGGGTGACGACGACCCCGGCCGCCGCCCAGCGCCGCGCCAGCGCGGATCCGCGCCGCGCGTGAGCACCCCACGAGTCCCCCTCGTCGGGGACCAGGGCCGCGGCCTCGGCCGCGTTCGGGGTGACGAGCCGGGTGCCCGGCACGGGCGGGCCCCCGCGCGGGTGCGGGTCCCACACCACCGGCACCCGGCGCACGACGCCGGTCAGCAGCGGACGCATCGCCTCGACGGTGCCGCGCCCGTAGTCCGCGACCAGCACGGCGCGCGCCGCCGCCAGCGCCTCCCGGGCCGCCTCCGGGGGCGGACCCACCGTCCCGCCTCCCCGGTCGACGCGGACGAGGGGCCTGCCGCCGGCCATCACCCGCGCCTTCACCGGCAGCGTTCCGAGCAGGGGCAGTTCCACCAGCCGCACCCGGCCGCCCAGGGCGTCCCGGACCTTCCGGCTGGCCGCGTCGTCACCGAGGGCGGTGATCAGAATGACCTCCCGCCCGGTGCGGGCCGCGAGCAGCGCGGCGAGCCCCGCCCCGCCCGGACGCGAACGGTCGGAGGTGACGTCGACGACCGGTGCGGGGGCGTCCGGGGCGAGACGGCCGGCGACCCCGTCGATGTCGCGGTCGAGGAGGACGTCGCCCACCACGACCACCGGCTGGTGCCGCTCGCTCACGAGGCCCCCTCGGCCGCCGCCACGGAAGGCTTCACGGCGATCTTCAGCGTGCGGGACGGCCTCGGGGCGACGGCCGCGTCGAAGGACTCGCAGAGCAGGTGCACCGCCACCAGGTGCGCCTCCTGCACCGTCGCCGTCGAATCCGCGGCGATGCACAGGGCGTCGTCCGCGGCTTCGGCGAGCGGGTTCGGAGCGGCCCCGGTCAGGGCCCACACGCGCAGGCCGCTCGCACGGGCCGTCATCGCGGCGGACAGCAGGTTCGTGCTGCGGCCCGAGGTGGACAGCAGCACCAGCACGTCACCGTCCCGGCCGTGTGCCGCGACCTGGCGGGCGAAGACCTGCTCGAAGCCGTAGTCGTTGCCGATGGCGGTGACGCTGGACGTCTCGGCGTGGAGGGCGATCGCGGAGTACGCGGGGCGTTCCTGCCGGTACCGGCCGACGAGTTCGGCCGTGAGGTGCTGGGCCTGCGCCGCGCTGCCGCCGTTGCCCGCGGCGAGCAGCCTGCCCCCGGCGCCCAGGACGGCCGCCAGATGGGTGCCCCACTGGGCGATCCGGTCGAGGCCGTCGCGGCGCAGGGCGTCGAGCGCCTCCTGCAGGGACCGGCAGTGCCGGTGCGCTTCCGGGGTTCCGTGGGAAAGGTTCGGATCCATGGCGTTGACCCGGCCGCCGCGGCGGGCCGGCCGGGCCGCACCTCCTTCTGGCTTCGGAACGGGGGAGTCGTGCGGCGGGGGCGGTGGACGTTTCACACCGGCTCCGCGACGCTGAACCGGGCGGTGAGGACGGACCGGTAGACGGCTTCCGTGGCGGCAGCCACGCGGTCCCACCCGTACCGGTCCAGCACCCTGCGGCGGCCGGCCTTCCCGTACGCCAGACGCCTCGCCGGGTCGTCCAGCAGCACGGCCACGGCCGAGGCCAGCGCGGCGACGTCACCGGGCGGGACCAGCAGACCCGTCTCGCCGTCGGCCACGGTGTCCAACTGGCCGCCGACGGCGCTGGCGACCACCGGGCGGCCGCACGCCATCGCCTCGAGCGGCACGATGCCGAACGGCTCGTAGTCGGCCGGGCACAGCACCACGTCGCAGCTGCCGATCAGCCCGGGGACCCGGTCGCCGGACACCGCGCCCAGGAAGCGCACCCGGCCGGCCACGCCGGCGCCCCGGGCGATGCCCCGGAGCCGGCGGACCTCCGGGTCGCGGTCGAGCGCGTCGGCGGGCGGCCCGCCGGCGACGAGCAGCTCGGCGCCCGGCAGGTGGGCGAGCGCGGCGATGGACAGGGCCGCTCCCTTGCGGGGGACCAGCCGGCCCAGGTGCAGCAGCCGGTACCGGTGCCCGGAGCGCTGCTCCGCGCCGGGAGGCGGCGGGCGGAAGCGTTGCGGATCGACCCCGCAGGGCACGACGTCCGCCTTGTCCGCGCCCACCCCCATGAGGGCGAGCTCGGAGACCTCGTCCCGGCAGGTGGCGATGACCCGGTCGCACCGCAGGCCGACCTCCTTCTCGAGGGCGATCCGGGCGGCCGGGCTGGTGTCGGAGCTTCCCTGGTGGCGCTTCTTGACGCTGCCCAGGGCGTGGTAGGTGTGCAGGAGGGGCAGCCGGTGTTCCTGCGCCGCGAGCAGTGACGCCACGCCCGACATCCAGAAGTGGGCGTGCACGAGGTCCGGCGCCCCCGTCCGCCACTCGTTGACGAGGTGGTAGCCGAAATCCCGCATGTGGGGGAGGAGTTCGTCCTTGGGGATCGGCTCCGGGGGGCCGGCCGGTACGTGGTGGACCTCCACGCCCGGGCGCATGCGGGTCCGCTCCGGCAGGTCCCGGCCGTCCCGGCGGGTGTACACGGTGACGTGGTGGCCGCGGTCCGCCAGTGCGCCGGCGAGGGCGGCGACGTGCACGTTCTGGCCGCCCGCGTCCACGCCTCCGAGGGCCGCCAGGGGGCTGGCGTGCTCGGAGACCAGGGCGATCGACAGCGGGCGGGCTCCCCGGGAGCGGCTGGACACCCTCATGACCGCACCTCCGAGAACAGGCGCTCCCAGTCGTCCAGGAAGCGTTTGAGCCCGTACCGCTCGAGCGCCGCCTGCCGGGCCCGGGCGCCGTCCTCGGCGGCCGCCTCCGGCTCGTTGACGTAGTGGCGGGCCGCCCGGGCCAGTTCCTCGGGCCGGGTCGAGAGGACGCCCGCCCCGGCGGGCACGGCTTCCACCGCCTCGGTGGTGGCGAGGGTCACGACGGGCATGCCCAGGTGCATGGCCTCCAGGAGCGACAGACCCAGCGAGGTCCACCGCACCGGGTGCAGGTAGAGGCGGCGTTCCGCCATCGCGGCGTGCAGGTCGCGCTGCGGCAGGTCCTGGGCGCGGCAGCGGTCGGGGGGCAGGCCCAGGTGCGCGGCCAGCCCCTCCGTGCGCATGCCGAAGACGTCGAGCGGCGCCGCTTCGGCCAGACCCGGCAGCAGGTCGGTACCGGTGAACCGGCCGCGGCGGACGGGGTCGTTGACGACCACCGCCGCCCGGGGGAGCCGCCCGGTGTACAGGTGGCCGGGGTCGACGACGCCGTGCTCGATCACCACGGCGCGCGTACCGCCGTTGTCCCAGAACAGGCGGTTGAAGTGCGTGACGTGGACCAGCGTCAGGTCGGGGCGGTCCGCGAACGGGTGGCGGGTGTCCGGCACCGCCCCGGCGGGCGCGTTGTGCTCCAGGTAGACCGCGGGCACGTCGCGGCCGGGCCGCCGGCCCAGCCAGCGCTCGGCGAGTTCCCACTCGTGGGGCCGTTGCAGGACGACGAGGTCGACCGGCGTCCGCCGCAGTTCGTCCACGGGGACCTCGCGCACCGACTCCGGCCACTCGAAGGTCCGGGCCCGGCCGAGGCCGTCCGGGCCGCGGTCCGCCGTGACGGGGACCAGGTAGGAGTGGGGGCCCTGGACGAACGCCGTGGTCCAGGAACCGTGCACGTGCCACAGCAGGATGTTCATACGTTCGCTCCTCGCTCGGTCTCCCGGGGTTCCGCAGGGTGCGCCCGTGCGCCCCCGGCCCGCCCGGCCGCCGGGTCCGGGGTGATCAGCGACTCCAGGGCCGCGAGCACGTCGGCGTCGGTCACCGAGTCGAGGCAGGGGTGGCCCGCGACCGGGCAGTCACGGGCCCGGCTGCCGGCGCAGGCGGCGTGCTGGTCGCCGAGCAGGACGTGCGGCACGCGGTACGGGCGCCAGCGCTCGGCGGGCACCACCGGCGCGAACAGGCACGCGACCGGGGTGCCCACCGCGGCCGCGAGGTGGGCGGGGCCGGTGTTCCCGGTGACCACCGCGCGGGCCCCGGCCAGGACGCCCGCCAGCTCGTGCAGGTCCGTCGTCACCCCGCCCAGGTCGAGCGCGTGGCGGCCGGCGACCCGGGACGTCAGCTCCTTCTCGGCGGCGCTGCCCGTGATCACCACCCGGTGCCCGGCGGCGTGCAGGGCCGCACAGGCCCGGGCCGCCCGGTCGGGGCTCCACGAACGGGCCGCGACGGCGGCTCCCGGATGCAGCACCACGTACGGCTCCGGACCGGTCAGCCGGGTCGTGTCCGGCGGCGCGCCGACCCGGAGCGCCCCGTCGTCACCGGCCGGCAGGGCGAAGCCGAAGTCCCGCACCAGGTCGAGGGCGGCCTCGGTCTCGTGCCGTCCGGGCAGCCGGTGGTGGCGCAGGGTGAGCAGGGACCCGGGGTAGTCCTCGCAGTCGGCCGCGACGGACGGCACTCCCGCCATGGCGAGCAGCAGGGCGGCGGGCAGGGGGCTCTGGTGGTAGGAGACCAGGATGACGGCGCGGTCGAAGTGCTCCGCCGCCAGCGCGTCCACCAGCATGTCGCACTCTTCGCGGGAGGTCCGGGCGGGCCGCAGCCCGACCCAGGCGGCGTCGTGCACCAGGATCCGGTCCACGCCCGGCAGCAGCCGGGCGGCCGCGATCCCGGACGAGCCGCACAGCAGCGCGGTGTACGAGGAACCGGCGGCCACGGCCCGTACGGCCGGACCGCTGAGCAGGACGTCGCCGGCGCTGTCGAGCCGCACCACCAGGGTGCGCGGGGCGCTCACCGCGACCGCCCCGGGGACCGGCCGTGGGCGGCGGAGGGCCCGACGGGCAGGGGACCGAGTGCCATGCGGACCGCGGCCATCAGGTCGGCCGCGCACGCGTCGGCCCCCGCGACCTCCTCGGGACGGGTGGCGGGGGTGGGGACGAGCACGGCGCGGGCGCCGGCCGAACGGGCCGCCTCCAGGTCGGAGCCGATGTCGCCGATCACCACGGTGCGCCCGGGCGAGGCGCCCAGCCGCTCGCAGGCGGCGGTGACCAGGCCCGGAGCGGGCTTGCGGCAGCCGCAGCCGGTGTCGGGCCCGTGCGGGCAGACCGCCCACAGCGCGAACGGGCCGAACAGCGCGTCGACGCGGCGCCGGACCGCCTGCACCTGGTGCCGGGTCAGCAGCCCGCGGGCCACGCCCGACTGGTTGCTGACCACGCCCAGCGGCACGCCCAGCCGCCGCAGCGCCGACACGGCGGCACGGGCCGACGGCATGGGGGTCACCCGCGCGGGGTCGCCGTTGTAGGGCACGTCCACGACGAGCGTCCCGTCCCGGTCGAAGAGGACCGCGTCGGGCAGCGGCCGCTCCGCGCCCGCGACCCGCCGGCGCGCGGCGGCGGTACCCGGGGCCCCGCCGGACGGCGCCGGGGCGGGACCGTCCCACAGCCAGGGGCCGCCGGCGGCGTCCCGCGTGCCGCCGCCGGTCACGAGCCCACCTGCGCGCGCGGCGCCTCACCGGACCCGGGGCCCACCGCGACCGGAACCGCGGTGGCCGCCGGTCCGCGCGCGGGCGCCCCGCGCGGGACGGCCCGGTGCGCGACGTGGCCGCGCAGCCAGTGCCAGGCCGCGGCGGGCGGGATGAGCAGGCTCGTCACGGCCATGGTGAGGACCTCGGACCGGGTACGGGGACCCGGGGCGATCCTCGCGGCCGCGAATTCCGCGGTCCCGGCCAGCCAGGCCGCGCCGCAGACGGCGGCGGCGCGGTGCCTGCCGGACAGCGCGCAGCCGACGGTGAGGCCGGCCGCCGTGCTCACCGCGAGGTGGCGCGGGAGCCGGCCCCGCGGGGCCCCGGCGCGGTGCCACCAGTCGCGCCCGTGCAGCCGGGTCATCAGCACGTCGTCGGCGTTGCCCTCCTGGAGGCGTACGGAGATCCACCGGTCGGCGGGCCGTACCGGGTGGGTGGTCCGCCGGGTGCCCGACGCCAGCGTCCAGCCGCCGTCCAGCAGGCGCAGGGCCAGGTCGGCGTCCTCCCGGAAGGCGCGCCGGAAGCGTTCGTCGAAGCCGCCGGCCGCCTCGAGGGCGGTACGCCGGAAGGCCATGTCGGCGGTGATCCAGCGTGCGGTCGCCAGCCCCGCCGTATTGCGTTCCCAGTCCGTGGGGCGCCGGCGTACGGGCAGCGGTACGGCGATGCGGGCGGTGACCGCGGCGGTGTCGCGGGACGCCGATGCCAGGTCACGGGCCAGCTCGCGGCCCCATGCCGGCCCGGGTACGACGTCGTCGTCCAGGAAGACGATCCAGGGCGCGGGGCCGGCCTCCCGCATCCCGGCGTTGCGGGCCGCGGCCGGCCCGCGCCCCGCCCCCGGCACCACGACCGTGACCTCGCGCAGCCCTTCGGGCACCTCCACGGGCGGCACGGTTCCGTCGGGGGCCGGCCGGTCGTGCACGATCACCACCCGGTCGGGGCGCGGCCCGGACGCCGTCGCCGCGGCCAGGGCCTCCAGGCAGACGCCGAGGCTCGGCCGTCCCACCGTGGGCACCACCACCGCGTAGGGCGGGACCGACGCGTACCCCGTCACCGCGCTCACGCGCCCTCACCCGCCGCGAAGAGGCCGCCGCGCCGGACGGCGTACGGTCCGATGGCGAGCAGGTCGACCGGTGAGGAACCGAAGCACTCCAGGGCGTCCCGGGGATCGTCCACCATCGGCCGCCCGGCCGTGTTGAGGCTGGTGTTGACGACCACGGGCAGTCCGGTGCGCCGCTCGAACTCCGTCAGCATCCGGGCCACCAGCGGTTCGCGCGCCGCGCTGACCGTCTGGATGCGCGCCGTGCCGTCGACGTGGACGACCGCCGGGATCCGCTCGCGCCACTCGGGGGCGACGTCGTGGACGAACAGCATGTACGGGCTAGGCAGCGGTCCGTCGAAGATCTCGGCGGCGCGGTCCTCCAGGACCATGGGCGCCACCGGACGGAACTGCTCGCGGCCCTTGACGTCGTTCAGTCGTTCGAGGTTCCCGGCGTGGCCGGGGTGGGCCAGCAGGGAGCGGTGCCCCAGGGCCCGCGGCCCGAATTCCGAACGGCCCTGGAACCAGGCCACGATGGCGTTGTCCGCCAGCGCCTCGGCCACCGTCGCCGCGATGTCGGCCGGCCGCTCGAAGGGCACGCCCGCCGTCTTCAGCCATCCGCCGAGTTCCGCGTCGGACCAGTCGCGGCCCAGGTCGGCGCCCGCCATGGGTTCCACGGCGTCGCCCTCCGTGGCGGCCACCAGCAGGGCCGCCCCCAGGGCCGTACCGGCGTCGCCGGCGGCGGGCTGGACCCAGACCCGGGAGAAGGGGCCCTCCCGGGCGATCCGGGCGTTGGCGACGCAGTTCAGCGCGACGCCGCCCGCCAGGGTGAGCACCTGGTCGTGCGTGCGGCCGTGCAGCCACCGCGTCAGGTCGAGCAGGGTCTCCTCCAGGACGGCCTGGGCGCTGGCCGCCGTATCGGCGTGCTCCTGCGTCCACGGTTCGTCCGGGTGGCGCGGCGGGCACAGCTCGTGCCAGGGCACGCCCGAGGCGTGGAACCCGCCGTCGCCGGTGGGGAAGACGTAGCGGCGCAGCTCGGGCAGCATCCGGGGCCGGCCGTGCGACGCCAGGGCCATCACCTTGAACTCGTCGCTGGACCGCAGGAAGCCGAGGTGGTCGGTCAGTTCCTCGTACACCAGCCCCAGGGAGTGCGGCAGTTCCTGCGCGTGCAGCGGTTCCAGCCGGCTGCCCCTGCGGGTCGCCGCCAGGTGGGAGCCGCGTTCCCCGCGTCCGTCCAGGACCAGGACGGAGCTGCGCTCGGCCCCGTCGGCGGCGAAGGCGCCGGAGGCGGCGTGGGACATGTGGTGCGGTACGAAGCGGACGATGCCCGGGTCGAGGCCGGGAAGGGCCGTCGCCAGGAATCCGGGCGCCTCGCGCGCGTACGTCTGACGCAGGTGGTCCCAGGGGTCGTGCAGCCCCATGTCCGAAGCCGGCAGGGCCAGTCCCGGATCGTAGGCGTAGGCGACCACGTCGAGGTCCTGCGGACGCAGCCCGGCGTACCGCAGGCACCAGGACGCTGCCCGTTCGGGCAGCTCCCAGGCGGAGAAGGGCACGGGCCGCTTGCCGTGCTTACGACGGGAGAAACGTTCCTCCTCTGCGGCGGCCACCGTCGTTCCGTCGATGACGAGGGCGGCGGAGGGGTCGTGGAAGAGCGCGTTGATGCCGAGCACACGCATGGCGGTACGAGCCTTTCGGCCGGCGGGATCGGGGCACCGGGACGGGCGCCGGACACCGCCCGCCCGGACGGGGCGTGCGGTACCGGGAGCGCCCGCCGGTCAGTCGTCGAGATGGGCGCGGAACCATTCGATCGTGCGGCGCAGCCCCTCTTCGGCCGCCACCGCCGGCTCCCACTGCAGCTTGTCGCGCGCCAGGGTGATGTCCGGGCAGCGCACGGCGGGATCGTCGGTGGGCCGCTCGATGAAGGCGATCTCCGAGGGGGAACCGGTCAGGTGCCGGATGTACCGGGCCAGCTCGAGCATGGTGATCTCGACCGGGTTGCCGATGTTCACCGGTCCCCGCATGCCGTGCGCCGCCATCGCGAGGATCCCGGCGACGGTGTCGTCGACGTAGCACAGCGAGCGCGTCTGGAGCCCGTCACCGGTGACGGTGAGGGGCGCTCCGGTCAGCGCCTGCCGGATGAACGTCGGGACGGCGCGCCCGTCGTACCCCCGCATCCGGGGGCCGTAGGTGTTGAACAGCCGGACGATGGCCACGTCCGTGCCCAGGGCCGTCGCGTGCGCCGTGGCCAGGGCCTCCCCGAACCGTTTCGCCTCGTCGTAGACGCTGCGGGGGCCGACCGGGTTCACATTGCCCCAGTAGCGCTCGTTCTGCGGGTGCTCCAGGGGATCGCCGTACACCTCGGACGTCGAGGCGAGCACGAAGCGCGCCTCGCTCCGGTGCGCCAGCTCCAGCGCGTTGCGGACACCGAGGCTGCCGGCGTCCAGGGTGTGCAGCGGCAGCCGGAGGTAGTCGGCGGGGGACGCCGGGGAGGCCAGGTGCAGGACGAGGTCGGGTTCACGGTCCACCGTGAACCCCTCGGACACGTTCGCCTCGCACAGGACGAAGCCCGAGCGCCCGACGAGGTGCTCCACGTTCGCCCGGCGGCCGGTGCTGAAGTCGTCGACGCAGGTCACCGCGGTGCCGGAATCCACGAGGGCGGAGCAGAGGTGCGATCCGACGAAACCGGCGCCGCCCGTGACGACGGCGTGCGCCCAGCGTCGGGCCGGGGGACTACCCATGGTCATCTCCTGATGGAACGGGGAGTTGCGCGACGCGGAGGTCTCGGCGGGGCGGCAGCGGCCCCGTACGCGTCGGCCGGCCCCGGAGGGCCGCCAGAGGATCCCAGCGTGCACGCGGACCCGGCCGTCGGCACGTCCACGCCGCATTGGAGTGATGACGCCGCGTAACCCCCCGGCTCCGGATCAGGGCCAGGACGGCTCGCACCGCGGCACGACGACGAGCTCGGGCACCACGCTGCCGACGGGCACGGACAGCGCGTACATGACCGTGTCGGCCACGATGTCCGGGCTCTGCAGCATCGACACGTCGGCGTCCGGGAAACGCTCCAGGATGAAGCCGGTCTCCATGCCGCCCGCGATGACGCCGGTGATGCCGATGCCCGCGCAGTCCCGCTGCGCCTCCTTGAAGAGCGTGTGGGTGAAGGCCCGCAGGCCCGTCTTGCTGGCGGCGTACGGACCGGCCTCGGTCCACGTCCGGTTGGCGGCCGTCGACAAGATGTTCACGATGTGGCCGCCGCCCCGGGCGACCATGCGCCGGTAGGACTCCAGACAGAGGTACATCGGCCCCAGCAGGTTGGTCGTCACCACGCGCGTGACCTCCTCCGCCGACAGCTGCTCGACGGCCTTGGACACGTCCACCGCGGCGTTGTTGACGAGGACGTCGACCGCCTGGCCGTCCTCCTCGATGTCCCGGAACACGGCCGCGACCGCCCCGGGGTCACACACGTCCAGCTCCACGAACCGCGCCTGGCCGCCGGCCACCAGCAGGTCCGCGCACAACTCCTGCGCGAGGTCCTTGCGCACGTCCGCCACCAGGACGGTCGCCCCCGCCGCGGCCAGCCGCCGCGAGATGGCCGCGCCCAGCCCGCGCGCCCCTCCGGTCACCAGCGCCAGCTTCCCGCCCAGATCTGCCTGTGCTGCGGTCACGTGCCACTCTCCTTCCGCGCCGCCGTACGGGTGGACGGGCCGGACGGCCCGCCGGAGACGGCACGGCCACACTGTGGCAGTGCCCCTCGGGGCGGACGGGCCGGACCGCGCCGAAGTGTCGCGGAGACGGCGGACAGTCGTGCCCGGCCGCGTTCGCCCGGACGGGTGAGCGCCCGCCGGACCGGAGGGACGGCGCACACCGGGCCCGGTCCGGGGCGCAGGCAGTGATCGCCGCCGGGCGCCCCGACCCCCGGGTCCCCCACGGCCGGGCACGGGCCCACGGCCGCGCCGTGCGGGCCGTCCGCGGGGTGGGGGCCGTGCGGGCCGTCCGGGGGGTGGGGGCCGTGCGGGCCGTGGACCGGGGGCCGTGTGAGCAACCCCACCCCGTGCCCAACTCGCCCCGGCCACGGGCGATCTGGGGGCGCCGGCCGGTCCTCGGCACGCCGGAGGCCGGGACGGGCCGGCGAGGTCTGCCACCATGGTTGCGGCGCGCTCGTCGCCCCCGCCGCACCGCAGCCCCCGGGCCGTGCGCCGCCGGGGCGGAACCGCCGCCCGCCGCCCCCTGCCGCCAGCCGCACCCCGCGGCCGTTCCCGAGTGCCGCCCCTGTGTCTGCCACATCCTCCGCCCTGCCCTCCTCCCCCTCTCCCGTCGCGCCCTCCGCCGCGGACTCGCCGTCCGCCCGGCTCGACGCCCCCGTCGACCGCTCCCCCTGGCGCAGCCTGCGCTACCGCAGCATGCGGTGGTGGGCGGCGGCCAGCCTGGTGTCCAACGCCGGCACCTGGATGCAGCTGACCGTCCAGAACCTGCTGGTCCTCCAGATCACCGGATCCGCCGCCGCCACGGGACTGTCCATCTCGGTACAGGCCGCTCCCGGCCTGCTCTTCGGCCTGCTCGGCGGCGCCGCGGTGGACCGCTGGCCCCGCAAGCTGACCGCGGCCGTGAGCCAGGCCGTCCTCGGCGCCGTCGCCCTGGTGACCGCCGTCCTGGTCGGGCTGGACCTGCTGAACCTGCCCGTGCTGATGGCCCTGGCGGCCGTCACGGGTCTCATCGCCACCGTCGACGGACCGGCCTGCTCGCTCCTGGGCAATGACCTCGTGCACACGCGGGACGTCCCCTCGGCCATCGGGGTGGGCTCGCTCGTCCACAGTGCCGGAAGGCTCATGGGCGCCGCGCTCGCGGGCATCGCCGTCGGCGTCATGGGCACGGCCTCGGCGTACGTGGCGAACGGCCTGTCGTTCCTGTTCGTGGCCGGTGTGATCCCGTTCCTCAAGCCGGTCCGGGCGGCGGCACCGGCCGTCTCCGCCGCCGTCCCGCCGCCGGCGGCGGCCCCCGCGGCCGAGACGCTGAGCGCCCGCCAGGGCCTGGCCTACTTCATGAGCCGTCCACGGCTGGTGGCGCTCGCCGCCATGAACGCGGTGAGCGCGCTCTTCGGCCGCAACTACTCGCTGACCCTGGTGGTGCTCGTCGCCGGCCCCCTCGCGGGCAGCGCCGGCTCCTTCAGCAAGGTCTCCACCGTCCTGGCCGTGGGCGGCCTGCTCGGTGCCGTACTGGGAGCCCGGCTGCGCAGCCCCGGCGTCCGCCTGGTGGGGGCGCTGACGGCTGCCGGAGGACTGCTCCAGGTCCTCGCGGGCGTGTCCCCGTCCCTCGCCGCGCTGATGGTGATCGTCCTGCCGATGGCCGTCGCGGAGTCGGTGGCCGACACGGCCCAGTCCACCGTCCTGCAGACCGACCCCCCGGCCCGGATGCGGGGCCGGGTCCTGGGCGCGTGGTCCAGCATCCGCACGGTGTGGAGCCTCGCGGCGCCGCCCACGCTCGGCCTGCTGATGGAGCTGGCGGGAGTCCGGGTCACCCTGGTCGCGGGCGGCCTGATCGTGGCCGGCGCCGTTGCCTGCGGCTACCTGCTCAAGGGCCGCCGGCCCCGCCGTACCACGCCGCCCGTCGTGATGGCGGAGCCCGCCGTGTCCCGCCAGGCCGTTCCCGTGGCGGTCGGCACGGCGGCCTGACGGCCTCCCGCCCTGCGCCCTCCGTGGGCGGCCTCCCGGCCCGGACCCAGCCGGGGTGCCTCCGGCCCCGTCGGACTCCCGGGTCCGGTCCTGGCCAGCACGGCCCGCCCGTCCGGACGGCTCCCGGGGACACGCAGATCTGTTCCGGGTTCCGGCGGATACTGCCGGCCGCCCTGGGCGCTGCCCGGAACGGCGTTGGCCGAATCGGCGTGCCGGGCCCGGCAATGCCGGGGGAGGGGGCGTGCCGGTCCGGGTGCGGCCGGGCACGGCCTTCGGCCGGCTCCCGGCAGGGGCCGGCCTACCGTTCCGTTTCCTGCCAGTACGGCGCTCCGCCCGGGCCCTGCCGGGTGCGGCCGGCCCGGTACCGCACTGCCGTGAGCTGGCCCCCGACCCGTACGCGGCCGACCGCACCCGGCACCGCACGTCGAGCGGAGCCGGCCCCGTCGCACCGCCGGGTCCGGACGCCCGTCGGGCGGCCCGGTGCCGGTGATCGGGCCGTGCGCACCGGCCGGGGCGCAGGGTCCGGGGCCAGGCCCGGCGAGCGGGCCGTCCGCACCGGACGGCTCAGCGGCATCCCGGCCGGGCCCGCCCTGAGCACGTGTCCTGTCGGGTGCGGCGTTCCGACCGGGGTCCTGCCGGGTACGGCCTGCCCGGGTCGCGGCGGGCTCCGGTACCGCACCGCCGTGAGCCGGCCCCTGCCTCAGCCGGCCCCTGACCCGTACGCGGCCGACCGCACCCGGCACCGCACGTCGAGCGGAGCCGGCCCCGTCGCACCGCCGGGTCCGGACGCCCGTCGGGCGGCCCGGTGCCGGTGATCGGGCCGGCCGGGGCGCAGGGTCCCGGGCCAGGCCAGGCCCGGGGCGCGGGCCGGCCGCACCAGCCCGGCTGCCCCTACTCCGGCTGACTCGGCCCCGTCGCCGCGCGCCCCGCATGCCGGCGGGCCGGTGCCGGTGACCGGGCCGGGCCGTACCGGCCGGGTCGCCGCGTCCCGGGCCGGGCCCGGCCCGTGGGCCGCCCGCACAGGACGGCTCAGCGGCACCCGGCCGGGCTCGCCCTGGGTCCGTGGCCTGGCGGTACGGCATTCCGGTCCGGGTCCTGCCGGGGACGGCCTCCCGGGGCGCGGCGGGCCCCGGTACCGCACCGCCGTGAGCCGCCTCCCGCCTCGGACGGCTGCCGACCAGTACGCGGCCGAACGCGCCCGGCACCGCTCCCGGACCGCCACCCGCCTTGTCGCACCGCCGGGTCCGGGCGGACGCCCGGCGGGGGCCCGGTGCCGGTGACCCGGCCGGGTGAACCGGATCCGGGCCGGGCCCGGCCCGGGGGCCGCCCGCACCGGGCCGGGCAGCGGTATCCCGGCCGGGCCCGGCCCGGGGGCGGGTGCCCCTGCCCGGGGCCGCCCGCCGGGCAGTCCCGCATGCCGCCCGGCGCGCCCGGGTAGGCGGCCCGCATGAAGAGCCCCGACGCCGGCGGGCACCGCTTCCCGCCGCTGCCCGATGACCGCTCGGGACAGGCGCGCGCCCCGCGCACCCGGCGCGACGCGGACCGACGGCCGTCGTGAGGCTGCGGACCAGTGATCCCCACGCTCCCGGATGGCGGCGGGTTCGCCACGGGCGCGGCTTCCGGTACCTGGACGCCCAGGGCCGGCCCCTGCCGCAAGCGGACGTGGAGCGGGTCCGTGCGCTCGTGATCCCCCCGGCCTGGCGGGAGGTCTGGATCTGCCCGCGGGCCAACGGGCACATCCAGGCCGTCGGGACGGACGCGGCGGGCCGGCGCCAGTACCTCTACCACCCGCGCTTCCGTGAGCAGCAGGACGCCGCCAAGCACGAGCACGTCCAATGCGTGGCCCGGGCCCTGCCACGGCTCCGGGAAGAGGTGACGCGGGACCTCGCGGGGCGCGGGCTGACCCGGGTGCGGGTCTTGGCCTGCGTGACGCGCCTGCTCGACCTCGGCTTCCTGCGGATCGGCGGCGAACGCTACGCCCGGGAGAACGGCAGCTACGGCCTCACCACCCTGCTGCGCGAGCACGCCGCCTGCCGCGGCGGCGAGATCCGCCTGCGCTTCCCCGCCAAGTCGGGCCGTACGGTCGACCGTACGCTGGTCGACGCCCAGGCCCACGCGGTGGTCCGGGCACTGCTCCGCCGCAAGGACCCCGGCCCGCGGCTGTTCGCGTACTGGGAACGGGGCGCGTGGCACGAGGTCCACGCCGGGGACCTCAACGCCTACCTGCGGGAACGCGCAGGGGAGGACGTGACCGCGAAGGACTTCCGGACCTGGTACGCCACCGTCCTGGCCGCGGTCGCCCTGGCGGTCTCCGAGGCCACCTCGGACGCCTCCCGCGCCCGGCGCGGCAAGGTCGTCGCGCGGGCCGTGCGCGAGGTGAGCGAATACCTGGGGAACACGCCCGCCGTGTGCCGGGCCTCCTACATCGACCCGCGTGTCATCGAGCTCTACGAAGAGGGCCGGACCGTCGCGGACTCCCTCGGGGAGCTGGGCGAGGACGGCCTCTTCGGCCGGCCCGCCACCCACGGCGCCGTGGAACAGGCGGTCCTGGACCTCCTGCGGACGGACCGCGCCTGACACGGGGTGACGGGGTGACGGGGCGGTGGGACGCCCGCGGCCGGGTAGGCGCCGGACATGGAGACGACCCACCCCCTGGCAGTCGTCACCGGTGCGTCGAGCGGCATCGGTTTCCAACTGGCCGGACAATGCGCCGGACACGGCTGCGACCTGAACATCACCTCCACCGTCCGCCTCGCGAAACTGCTGCTGCCGGGCATGGTGGAGGACGGAGAGGGGCGCGTGCTCGTCACGTCGTCGATCGCGTCCACCGTGCCCGGCTCCTTCCAGGCCGTGTACAACGCGAGCAGGTCGTTCCCGCAGGCGTTCGCCCAGGCGCTGCGGAACGAACTGGAGGACACGGGGGTCACCGTCCCCGCGCTGATGCCCGGCCCGACCGACGCCGAGTTCTTCGAACGGGCCGGCATGCCGGACACGAGGGTCGGCCGGTCGCGGAAGGACGACCCGGCCCGGGTGGCCGCGCAGGGTTTCGAGGCGATGACGGCCGGCAAGGACAAGATCGTCGCCGGCTCCTGGAAGACCAGGGCCCAGGGACTCGCCCACCGCGTCCTGCCCGACAGCGTGAAGGCGCAGGTGCACCGGGGCATGGCGGAACCCCGCTCCGGCACGGACGGCTGAAGGGCGATGCGGCCCCCGCGCGGCGACCGAAACGATCCAGGAGCGGAAACCCCTGTCTGGCTCCCGCTCCGGATGGCAGTCTCTACTTCTCGGAAGCGTCGTCCTGGGGGGGGATCACGAGTGATGGAGCCGGGTACCGGCATGGGCCTGCGGGGCCGCAGCGGCATCCTGTCCCTGGTCGACGCGTGCCTGAAGGAGAGCCCGGCGGCCGAGCGGCCCCTGACCGTGCTCCTCGGCCCCGCCGGCAGCGGAGCCAGCGAGGCGCACAGCGCGCTCATGGAGCACTTCGGGCCCGACTACCCCTTCGCCTTCGTCAACTTCGGCGGGGCCCAGTCCCTGCTGCCGCGCTACGCCCTCGGCCTCCTGGCCCGCCAGCTCGAACGCAAACTGCCCCGCTACGGCCGCTCCCACTTCCCGCTGCTCAGCCTCGGCCTGCTCGCCTCCGACCAGGAACTGAGCATGCGCAGCCTTCCCGAGGGACGGCGCGCGGTGCAGCGCCGGCTCGACCGGTTCCAGGAGGAGAACGAGGCCAGGCACGGCGACTACCTGGCCGCCTTCTTCGAAGTCGGCATGGGCGCGGTCGGCATGCCCGAAGGCGCCTCCAACGCCGCACTCGCCCTCTTCCAGGACGCCCTGCGGCGCGGCCGCCGCACCGTGCCCGGCCTGTTCGGCGGCAGACTGGGCAACCGGCTCACCGCCGGGGCCCACTGGTACGGACGTCACCCCATGACCCGCAGCGCGGACCCCATGGAAGCCCTCGTGGAACTCAACCTCTGGCGGCACGAGGGCGACGAGGACGAACAGGAACGGCTCGACCTCATCCTCTTCTCCGCCTTCCTGGAGGACCTCAGACGCAACACGGCCCGCAACTTCATGCCCCGCTCCTACCTGCTGCTCCTGGACAACTCCCACACCGAGTACGGCCGCCGTTTCCTCGACCTGCTGCTGCGTTCCCGCCACGACGAGACGGTCGTCGCCGGCCGCACGAGCGACCCGCTGACCGTCGTCGCCAGCTCCAACCGCTGGCTGCCCCGCTGGGGCCCGGCCACCGGGGAGTCCTGGCCCTGGCAGCTGCGCGGACCCGACCGGGCCTCCCTGGCCGACTGGAACGCCCACCGGCCGACCCGCGACAGCGAGGACTCCTGGTGGTACCCGTTGCGCCTGCGCGACCTCAACCTCGACGAGGTGCGGATCCGGATCGAGCTCCAGCTCGGAGGGCACGGCGACCTGGCCGCGCTGACCCGCCTCACCCCCTTCGTGCACCGTCTCACCGGAGGACTGCCGCGCGCCGTCCACCAGGTGCTCGACGTACTGCGCCAGGCGGGGCCCCCGAGGGACCCGGGTCCCGGGCAGGACCGCTGGCTGCGCACCCTGCCGGACCGGCCGCTGCGCACCGGGGAGGACTCCGCCACCCTCGCCGACACGGCCCTCGGCCACCTCCTGCGCGACTTCGACAGGACCCAGCGGGCGGCCCTCGCCGAATGCGCCGCCGCCCGGGACTTCTCCGTCGCCACCCGGCTCCTCAGCCCCGACGACTCCCTCTTCGGCGACATCCGCTCCCGCTGGCTGCTGAGCGGGCCCGTCTCCGTCGTTCCCGTACTCCACCCGTGGCTGCGCCGGCTGCTGCTGTGGCGGCTGGCCGCCCGCCCCGAGGGGTGGGACGCGGTGCACGAACTCCTCGCGGAGTACTACCACGGCGAGGGCAAGCCGGTGCAGGAGATGTACCACCAGCTCGCCCGGGGGCGGACCGAGGAGGTCACCGCCCACCTGGCGCGCCGCTTCGCCGCCGTACCGGCCGCCCAGTGGATCTCCGAGTTCGACGCGATCACCGCCGCGCCGAACCGCCTGCCCGCCGACAGCGGACCCCTGGAACTCCTCGCGGGACTCGTCCCGCGCCGCCCCGGGCGGGTGATGGACACCGAGTCCGTGATCCACACCCTGGTGACCACCCGCTGGGTGTGGAGCGATCCGCTCGCCGACCCCGCCATGCGGCTCAACGACATGATCGCCGACGGCTACACCCAGCTGTCCCAACTGCGGAGGAACGACATCGTGGCCCTCTTCAACGAGTCGGAACGGTACCGCCACTGGCGCGATCCCCAGACCGCCGGCTGGGAGGGCTGAGCGCGTGCCCAGACTGGAATGGCCCCTGCACGTCGTGCGCCGCGTCGCCCTCGCCCTCGCGGCCGTCATCGCGCTGACCGCCGGGCTCTGGCTGGGCCTCGGCTGGCTCCAGGACCGCCAGGCACGATGCGCCGACGGGGTCGTCGAACGCGGCGCGCAGGACGAGTGCGTCGGAGTGACCGACGGCTCCTACGTCTTCGCCCCGCACCTCGACGCCGTCAGCGAGAAGATCGAGGAGGAGAACCGCAGGGTCCTCGCCAACGCCGGCGACGAACCGTACGTCAGCGTCGCCTACCTCACCTCCTTCACCACCACCGCCGAGGACAGCAACTCCGCCGAGGGCGTCCGCCACGAACTCCAGGGCGCCTACCTCGCCCAGTACCGGCACAACCGGGGCGACCTCGCCGCCACGCCCAAGATCCGCCTGCTGATAGCCAACCCGGGCAGCAGGTCCACGCAGTGGAAGCACACCGTCGACGAGCTGATCGCCCGCAAGGACTCCCCGGACCGGCTCGTCGCGGTGGCGGGCCTCGGCCCCAGCACCAACGAGAACCTCGCGGCCATAAAGCGCCTCTCCGAACACGGCATCGCCATGGTCGGCGCCACCCTGACCGCGACGAACATCCAGGACATCAACGGCTTCGTGCGGATCGCCCCCACCAACGAGGACGAGGCGTACGCGGCCGCCGGCTACCTCAAGCGGCACGGGGTCGCCACCGCCGTCGTCCTGCAGGACGTGGCGGAGGGAAACCTCTACGCCTCGACCCTGGGCACCGCCTTCACCAAGGCCTTCCATGACGGCGACAAGCACCGGCTCGTCTCCGAGCGCATGACCTACGACTCCTCCGTCAGCAGCGCCTGGCAGAACGAACTCCGCTACATGCCGGGCCAGTTGTGCCAGCAGCGGCCCCAGCTCGTGTACTTCGCGGGCCGCGGCCGGCACCTCACCCACTTCCTCGACGCGCTCTCCAACCGCAGCTGCACCGACCAGCAGTTCACCGTGTTCGCCGGGGACGACACGACCAACCTGAGCGCCGAGCAGCTCGCCCACGCCGCCGAGACCGGCATCCAGGTGCTCTACACCGGCCTCTCCCACCCCGACATGTACCGCTCCGCGCCGCAGGCGGTGTCCGCGCCGTCGGCGAAGAACTTCCAGCCGGGCGGACTGCTGAGCCAGTGGTTCCCGCACGACCCGCGCGAGGACGGCGGGGCCCTGATGGGTCACGACGCGGTCCTCGCCGCGGCCCACGGCATCCAGATGGCCGCCCGCTGGCAGGGGCAGGTCGCCGGCGACGCGGTGGCCCGGATGTTCCACCAGATGGACGGCACCCAGCAGGTGGCCGGCGCGAGCGGGTTCATCTCCTTCCAGAACAACGGCAACCCACGCAACAAGGCCGTCCCGATCCTGCGCCTCAACGGCAAGGGCCAGGTCGAGTTCGTCGAGGTGTCCGCGGCGGAGGGCAAACCGCCGCAGGAACAGTGACGCGGGCCCCGTCCGGCCGGAACGGGCGGGCCCGGCCCCGCCGCCGGCCGTCCGCCGGGCGGCGTCAGTAGCGCAGGGCCGTGCCGGTCCGGGCCTTCACCGTGCCGGACAGCCCGTGCGTGCTGCGCGCCGTGCCCCGGCCGGTGCCCCCGCCCGCGACGTCCGCGACCGTGACCACGACGGTGTCGAGGACCTTGCCGCTCTCGTCCTCGAACTCGATCCGGACCGCGAAGGACTTCTGCCTCCCGTCGGTGTTGCGCACGGTCACGGGGACCGACGTACGCCCGTCCGCGTCCGTCGTCACCGCCCCCAGGGACACCTGGTCCTCGGCGTCGACCCCGTCCTTGATCCCGGCGAGCTCGTCCCTGGCCACGGCGGCGGCGGACTCGGCGGCCCTCGCCGCCTCGGCGGCCGCCGACGAGACGGACTCGCCGGCCGATCTCACCGCCTCGGCGGCGCTCGACACCGCACCGGACGGCATGCCGCCGCCGTCCGAACAGCCGGCGGCGCCGAGCACCATCGCCGCCAGTGCCACCGCGCCCGCCGCACCGCGCTTCCACACGACCGCCGCCACCGGGCCTCCAAGGGTCTTCCGGGCTCCCAGTCAAAACCCCGGTGTCCGGATGCCCACCGCAAGGGGCAAACCGGGTGACCGCCGCAACGGCGGGTCCTCCCGAGGCGCCTGCCGCGGCCCCTCCGGCGCCCGCCCCGCGGCGCGGCCTGTGGACCCGCTGTGAAACCGTGCGGTACGGGGGGTGTGGTACAAGAGCCGTGCCGAGAAGTTCTATATTCGTATGAAGCATCCACGCGCGGCCCGGCTGCGGAGATTCAGGGGGGTACGACCGCGATGGCCGAGACCGACGCCGGTGCCCGGGCGAAATCCCGTACGGCCCGCAAGGCCCGCCGCAAGACGCGCAACCGCAAGCGCCTGGGCATAGCCGGGGCCGTGCTCGTCGCGGGCGGGGCCGCCGTCGCGTTCGCGGTCGGCCTCCCGGGAAGCTCCGAGGCGGAGCACGACGCCAGACTGGCGGCCCCGGCGGGTGCGGGCGCGGTGACCGGCGGTCCCGGCTTCGGCAAGGGCCCTAAGCCCGACTGGGACGGCAAGGTCGAGGTACTGGGCGACGGCTCCACCTCCTACACCGGACCGCAGCCGGGACAGCTCAAGCCCGAGAAGCTGAAGCCGGGCGAGAAGCCCCCGCAGTTCGTGGTCTTCTCCTGGGACGGCGCGCTGGAGGGCGACGACCACCTCTTCTCGCACTTCCGGCAGGTGGCCAAGCAGAACAAGGCCCACATGACCTTCTTCCTCACGGGCATCTACCTGCTGCCGGAGAACAAGAAGTCGCTCTACCGCCCGCCCCAGCACGGCCAGGGCGCGGCCGCCATCTCCTACCCGACCGTCCCGCACGTGCGGTCCACGCTCCAGCAGCTGCGCGGCGCCTGGACCGACGGCCACGAGATCGGCTCCCACTTCAACGGGCACTTCTGCGGCCCCAAGGGCGGCGGCGACTGGAGCACCGAGGAGTGGAAGAGCGAGATCGACCAGACGTACGCCTTCATGAAGGGCTGGAAGACCAACACCGGCTTCACCGGTGAGGCACCCCTGCCGTTCGACCCCGACCGGGAGGTCGTCGGCGGCCGCGCGCCCTGCCTCGAGGGCCAGAAGAACCTCGTGACGGCGATCAAGCAGTACGGCTGGCGCTACGACGCGAGCTCCTCCGGCGACTTCCAGATGTGGCCGGCCAAGATGGACGGCATCTGGAACTTCCCGCTCCAGCTCGTCCCCCTGCAGGGCAAGGAGGTGCAGGTGCTCTCCATGGACTTCAACTTCCTCTACAACCAGTCGGGCGACAGCACCCAGGGCGACCCGGCGAAGTTCTCCGGCTGGCAGGCGCAGGTACGCGGCTCCTACATGAACGGCTTCAACCGCGTCTACAACGGCAGCCGGGCGCCGATGTTCATCGGCAACCACTTCGAGGACTGGAACGGCGGCATCTACATGAAGGCCGTCGAGGACGTGATGAGAGAGGTCTGCAACCGCCAGGACGTGCGCTGCGCGTCCTTCCGGGAGGTGGCGGACTGGATGGACGTCCAGGATCCGAAGGTCCTGGCCCAGCTGCGGATGCTCGACCCGGCGCAGGCGCCGGACTGGAAGACGCTCGTCAAGTGACCCCGGCCGGCGCGGCCGGGCCCGCCGGGCCCGGGCCGCGTCCCGGCTCGGCCTACTTCACGGCCTTCGCGTAGTCGGCCCACAGGCCGACCGCCCGCGCGCTGCCGGGCGTGGTGGGGGCGTCGCCGGCCAGCCCCGTCAGCGGCAGCGGGACCAGGTCCAGCAGCGACATCCGGTAGACCACCACCGCCGTGGTCTCCTGCGCGGTGGTGCCCACGAACCAGCCCGCCGTGTTCGCCGCGGTCGTGCCCGTCTTGCCCGCCGCACCCGGCTGGGCCTTGGCCGCGGCCTTGGCGGAGCCCTCGCTGACGGCCGCCCGCAGGGCCTCCGTCACCGTGCGCGCGGTCTTCTGCGACATCGCCCGGGCCGCCTTCGGCGGGTCCAGCGGCACGGCGGCGCCGGCGCGGGTGGCCGACCGCACCGAGTAGGGGTCGGTGTGCATTCCGTCCGCCGCGAAGGTCTGGTAGGCGCCGGCCATCCGGATCGCGCTGGGCGTGGAGTTCTCCCCGAGCGCGAAGGAGGGGATCCGCGGCCCGAGGCTCGACACGAGCAGCCCCGCACGCTCGGCGTACGACTCCACCCGGTCGAGCCCGACGTCGAGGCCGAGCTGGAGCATGGGGGTGTTGACGGACTGGGCCACCGCCTGCTGGAGGGTGATCTGCCCCCAGCTGCGGTCGCCCTCGTTGTGCCCCTTGACCACCTTGCCGCTGCGGTCCCAGTACGGCCCCTCGGGCGTGTGCACCGTCGCCTGGTCGTTGCCGTCGTACACGCTGGAGGGGGAGACCGGGGTACGGGCCTGGCCGCGCGTGCGCAGCACCCCGTCCTCCAGCGCGGCGGCGTAGACGAGGGGCGTGAACACCGTGCCCGCCGGGATCGTCGTGGCGTTCGCCTCGTTGAATCCCTGCTTCAGGTAGTCGGGGCCGCCGTACACGGCGAGCAGCCGGCCGTCACGGGCCACGCTGGCCGCGCCGATCTTCGCGTACTTGTCGGTGTCGGGGCGCCGCTCGGGGTCGATGTCCTTCTGGGCCTGCTGGACCGCGGCGGTCAGGGCCGCCATGCGGTCCTTGTCGAAGGTGGTGTAGATCTGGTAGCCGCCGAGGTCGAAGTCGGACTCCTTGAGGTGGCCGGCCTTGATCGCGTACGCCTTGGCCATCTCCACCAGGTAGCCGTTCTGGGCCCCGGGCATGCCGACGAGGGAGGCGGCCGAGGGCTCCGGGAACTTCGTGTACGTGGCGCGCTCGGCGGGGGAGAGGTGGCCGGTCTCGACCATGCGGTCCAGGATCCAGCTCCAGCGCTCGACGGCCCGCGCGTGGTTCTCCTTGCCGAGCGAGGGGTCGAAGAGGCCGGCGCCCTTGAGGAGGGAGGCCAGGAAGGCGCCTTCGCTGGCGTTGAGCTGCGAGACGTCCTTGCCGTAGTACGCCTGGGACGCGCGCTGGATGCCGTAGGTGCCGCGGCCGAACCAGCTGGTGTTGAGGTAGTCCTCCAGGATCTGCTTCTTGCCCACGCGGCTGTCCAGCTTCACGGCGAGCAGCAGCTCGGTGAACTTGCGCGACAGGGTGCGGTCCTGGTTCAGGTACGCGTTCTTCACGTACTGCTGCGTGATGGTGGACCCGCCCTGGGTCTCACCGCCGGTCACCGCCGCGCGCATCGCGCGCAGCACGCCGGACGGGGAGACGCCGGGGTCGGAGTAGAAGCTGGCGTTCTCGGCCGCGAGGACGGCTCCCTGGACCTTCTCGGGCACCTTCGCCAGCGGCATCTCCTGCCGCTGGACCCAGCCCGTGCGGGCCATGGTGGAGCCGTCGGACCAGTAGTAGACATTGTCCTGTTGCGTGGCGAAAGAGTTGAGGTCGTCGGGTATGTCCGTTGTTGCGTAGGCGATCCCGACGAAACCCGCCATGCCGACCAGCAGGTACAGGAGGGCGCCGGCCCACTGGCGACCCGAGGGGACCCACCGGCGCCAGTCGCCGCGCCCCGGCCGCGGGTACGCCGGCCGCAGGCGGCGCAGTCCGGGGCGCGCCGCGGCGAGGACCGGCGCGAGCGCCGCCGGGAGGCGGCCGCCCGGGCCGGAGCCGGGCCGCGCCCGGCGGCTCCCGGACTTCCTGCGGCGGCCCGAAGCGGCCGCCGCGCCGTCCTTCGGGGCCGCCCGTCTGCCCCGTGATCGCCCTCTTGAGGACATGTCCTGCCCGCCCACTCCGAATGCCCCCCGTACTGTGCTTCCGCCTACACCCTAGATGCACCTCCTGTGAAGCCGGCGGGGAGGTGGGGTGAAGGCGGACGGTCCGCCGGGGCGCCGTCCCGCCGCGAAGCGGAAGCATGCCGGCCGGCGTCTGGCGTGATCATTGCCGGTCGAGACGGGACGAAACGGAACACGGCCACGGCGTCGCCCAGTTGTGCGAAGATTCCGTCGCCCGGTCCGTGCGGACCGGGTGACAAGGGGATGCACAGTGATACCTAAGAGGTTCAGGCTGGCCGCCATCGGCGCCCTGACCGTGGCCATGGCGTCCGGCAGCCTGTTCGCCTACTCCGCGAGCGCGGGCACGACGGAGGAAGCCGACCGCGCCACCGCGGACGCTTTCGCCCGCATTGCCGACGACGTGCTCTCGCAGCGCACGCAGGCCCTGGTCGACGGTCACGTGCGGCACCGTGACGCCGCGCCTTCCTCCAAGAAGAAGGCCCGGCTGTCGGACAGGCTGAAGAAGGACGAGCACGCGAACATCGCGTCGCTGAAGTCCCGCAAGACCCGCCTCGCGGAGCTCGGCGAGGCCTACACGGCCGCCGACACCAGCGTCGTGGTGGACCGCGCCACCCTCACCGGCGGCAAGGCGACCGTGCAGGTCACCGAGCAGACCACGCTCACCTACAAGAAGGTGCGTGGGGACGAACCGGACACCACCGACTTCAAGACGCGCTACGAGCTGACCCTGACGGGCAAGAAGGGCGGCTCCTGGGAGCTGACCTCGATCAAGTCCCAGGACAGCCAGAACGCTCCCGTGGCGGTCAACGAGCCCGTGGCGGCCAAGGTCGCGGTCGTCACCGACGACGGCAACCAGTACCCGGACGGCACGCCCGCGTCCACGAAGTACCCGGCCACGCCGAACCCGAAGAAGACGACGGGTGGCGCTTACGACTACAGCGCCATGGCGAAGTACGCGGAGAAGTACTGGAGCAACTACAACCCGGCGTACCGGAAGTTCAGCGGCGCCGGCGGCGACTGCACCAACTTCATCAGCCAGTCGCTGAAGGCCGGTGGCTGGAAGCCCGTTCCGGGCTCCTCCTCGGACTACCGCAACTGGTGGTACGACGGCACCCGCCAGTCCGTCTCCTGGGTCGGGGTGAACGAGTGGGCCTGGTTCACGCTGTCCAACCAGCGGGCCGCGAACCTCGCGAACGTGTACCAGATGGACATCGGCGACATCATGCAGGTGGACTTCAACAAGGACGGGTCCAAGGACCACTCCATGATCGTCACCTACCGCAGCCGTGCCGGGATGCCGTACCTCACGTACCACTCCACGAACACGTACCGGAAGTCGCTCGCGAGCATCATCGCGTCCTACCCGGACGCGCGCTACTTCGCGTACCGCACCTGACGGTCGCCCTCCTGGGCCCCTCCCGCCGGCGGAAGCCGGCGGGAGGGGCCTTTTTTAGTGCCGGCGGGCGGGGCGCGCGGAGCGGAGGACGCGGCTCCCGTCGGTCGCCGATCCAAACCTCCAGTCGCCCAAGATCACTGCATCGGGGTAATGGCCTCGGCGTTTCAAGGCCGCCCGGGTGAGCCGCTGGTTACTGTTCCCCGAGATCTGGACGGATTCCCGGATATTCGCCCCTCTTTTTTCCTTTTCACCGGTGACGTGTACCCGTGTCCGTCGCCGCGCTTACGAAGGAGAGCTCGCCCCCATGACCGTAGACACCAGCCCGGAAGCGCAGCTGGATCCGCCGCAGCAGTCCAGCCTGAGCACGGCGGCCGCCCGCAACCTTGCCTCCACGACCAAGTCCGCCCCGCAGATGCAGGAGATCACCTCCCGGTGGCTGCTGCGGAGCCTGCCCTGGGTGGAGACCAAGGGCGGCGCCTACCGCGTCAACCGCCGGCTGACCTACACCGTCGGCGACGGACGCATCGAGTTCGTCCAGGACGGTGCCTCGGTGCGGGTGATCCCCCGGGAACTCGGGGAACTGGCCCTGCTGCGCGGCTTCGACGACCTGGAGGTGCTGACCGCCCTCGCCGGCCGGTGCGTCCAGCGCGACTTCCGCGCCGGTGAGGTGCTCGTCGAACGGGGCACCCCGGCGGACCGGATCCACATGATCGCGCACGGCCGCGTCAGCCAGACCTCCCTCGGCAAGTACGGCGACGAAGTCGCCGTCGCCACGCTCGCCGACGGCGACCGCTTCGGCGAGAACGCCCTGCTCGACGGCGACGCCGACTGGGACTACACCGCCACCGCCGAGACCCCGGGCACCCTGCTCAGCCTCTCCCGCGAGGACTTCGCGGCCCTGGTGGCCTCGGCGCCGACCCTCCAGGCCCACATCGACCGGTTCAGCTCGCTCCCCCAGCAGCGGCAGAATCGTCACGGCGAGGCCGAGATCGCGATGTCGGCCGGCCACACCGGCGAGTACGAGCTGCCCGGCGCCTTCGTCGACTACGAGCTCAACCCCCGCGAGTACGAACTCTCCGTCGCGCAGACCGTCCTGCGGGTCCACACGAGGGTCGCCGACCTCTACAACGGCCCGCACAACCAGACCGAGGAACAGCTCAGGCTCACCATCGAGGCGCTGCGCGAGCGCCAGGAGCACGAGCTGATCAACAACCGGGAGTTCGGCCTGCTCCACAACGCCGACTTCAAGCAGCGGATCCAGACCCACTCCGGCCCGCCCACCCCGGACGACCTCGACGAGCTGCTGTGCCGCCGCCGCGGGACGAAGTTCCTCTTCGCCCACCCCAGGACCATCGCGGCGATCGGGCGCGAGTTCAACGCGCGCGGGCTCTACCCGGACCACGTCGACGTCGGCGGTCAGCAGGTCCCGGCGTGGCGCGGAGTGCCGATCCTTCCCTGCAACAAGATCCCCATCAGCAAGGAGAACACCAGCTCCATCCTCGCGATGCGCACCGGCGAGGACAACCAGGGCGTCATCGGCCTGCGCCAGACCGGTCTGCCCGAGGAGTACGAGCCGGGCCTGTCGGTGCGCTTCATGGGCATCAACGAGCAGGCGATCATCTCCTACCTGGTCACCACCTACTACTCCGCCGCCATCCTGGTGCCCGACGCCCTCGGCGTCCTCGAGAACGTACAGATCGCCCGCAGGCGCGACTAGCGGACCCGCCCTCCCGGCCGCAACGGGCCCGGCATCCTCCCGCGCGGGCCGCGCGCGCCCGGGATCCGGGCCACCTCACCCACCTCACCAAGGAGTCACGGATGCCCGAGCCCGGGTCTTCCCCTCTGCAGTCGGGCCTGCCCTCCGCCGCGGCGCACTTCGGGGCGCACGTCCTCGCCAACGCCCTGGGCCGCACCCCGGACCACGCCCCCGTCGCCGGGGCGGCGGCCGCGGGGACCGCCGTCGTGGCGGCACCGGTGGCCGAGGCCCCCGTCGCCGCCCGCCCCGCCCTGCCGACCGCCCCCGTCCTCCCCTTCGGCATCGCACCCGCACCGGGGACGCTGCCCGCACCCGCGGAGGACGCCACGGCGGCGGGGCCGGCGGACCCGGCCGCCCTGGAGCGGATCCTGCGCGGGCCCAGCGGCCTCGGCACGGCCGCCCTGCACCTGGCCCCGTCCGCGGAACCGGCGGCGCCCGCCGACCCGGCGGAGGGCCGGCCCGTGCCGGGCCTCTACCACCACCCCGTGCCGCAGCCGGACCCGGTACGGGTCGAGGAGGTCAGCCGCCGCATCAAGCGCTGGGCGGTGGACGAGGTGCAGGCGTACCCCCCGGAATGGGAGGACCAGTTCGACGGCTTCTCCGTGGGCCGCTACATGGTCGCCTGCCACCCGGACGCGCCGACCGTCGACCACCTGATGATCGCCACGCGGCTGATGGTCGCCGAGAACGTGCTGGACGACATCTACTGCGAGGACCACGGCGGCTCGCCCGTCGGCCTCGGCGGACGGCTCCTGATGGCGCACACCGCCCTCGACCCCCTCCACACGGCACGGGAGTACGCGCCGGCCTGGGAGGAGTCGCTCCGGTCGGACGCCCCCCGGCGCTCCTACCGCTCGGCCATGGAGTACTTCGTCCGGGCGGCCACCCCCTCCCAGGCCGACCGGTACCGGCACGACATGGCCCGGCTGCACATGGGGTACCTCGCCGAAGCCGCCTGGGCCGAGACGGAGTACGTCCCGGAGGTGGCCGAGTACCTGGCGATGCGCCAGTTCAACAACTTCCGGCCCTGCCCCACCATCACCGACACCGTCGGCGGCTACGAACTCCCGCCGGAGCTCCACGCCCAGCCCGCCATGCAGCGGGTCATCGCGCTCGCGGGGAACGCCGCGACCATCGCCAACGACCTCTACTCGTACACCAAGGAACTGAACTCGCCCGGCAGGCACATGAACCTGCCCGTGGTGATCGCCGAACGCGAGGGCCTGTCCGACAAGGACGCCTACCTGAAGGCCGTCGAGATCCACAACGAGCTGATGCACGCCTTCGAGGCCGAGGCCGCCCGGCTGGCCGCCGCCTGCCCCGTGCCCACGGTGCTGCGCTTCCTGCGGGGCGTGGCCGTCTGGGTCGACGGCAACCACTACTGGCACATGAGCAACACCTATCGCTACAGCCTGCCCGATTTCTGGTAAGGACGGACTTATCCGTGACTAGCACCGATCTCACCACCACCGCCTCCTCCGCCGGCTCCGCGCGCATCCCCGCGCCGAGCACGCCCTACCAGGGGGACATCGCCCGCTACTGGAACAACGAGGCCAGGCCCGTGAACCTGCGCCTGGGCGACGTCGACGGCCTCTACCACCACCACTACGGCATCGGCGACATCGACCACGCGGCCCTCGGCGACCCCGAGGACAGCGCATACGAGAAGAAGCTGATCACCGAGCTGCACCGGCTGGAGTCGGCCCAGGCCGAACTGCTCCTGGACCACCTCGGCCCCATCGGGCGCGACGACACCCTCGTGGACGCCGGCTGCGGCCGCGGCGGCTCGATGGTCATGGCCCACCAGCGCTTCGGCTGCAAGGTGGAGGGCGTCACCCTGTCGGCCAAGCAGGCCGACTTCGCCAACCAGCGCGCCCGCGAACTCGGCATCGAGGACCACGTCCGCGCCCGGGTCTGCAACATGCTGGGCACCCCCTTCGAGACCGGGCGGGCCGCGGCCTCGTGGAACAACGAGTCGAGCATGTACGTCGACCTGCACGACCTCTTCGCCGAGCACGCCCGCATCCTCGGGGTCGGCGGCCGTTACGTGACCATCACCGGCTGCTGGAACCCCCGTTACGGCCAGCCCTCCAAGTGGGTCTCCCAGATCAACGCCCACTTCGAGTGCAACATCCACTCCCGCCGGGAGTACCTGCGGGCCATGGCCGACAACCGCCTCGTCCCGCAGGCGGTCATCGACCTGACCCCCGACACCCTGCCCTACTGGGAGCTGCGCGCCACCTCCTCCCTGGTCACCGGCATCGAGGAGGCGTTCATCAACTCCTACAAGGACGGTTCCTTCCAGTACGTCCTGATCGCCGCCGACCGCGTCTGAGCGGACACGGACGGGGCTCCGGCCGAGCCCCGGCGGCCGCCCCGAGGGGCCGGGACCGTCAGCCGGCGGACCCGGCCCCTCCCCGGCATGTGACCATGGCCCCCGGTCCGTCCGCACCACCTGGGGGAAGCATGTCCACCCGCACCACCGCCGCGCGTTCGCTCGCCGCCGCGCTCGCCGCGCTGTTCGTCCTGGCCGGCTGCACCTCACCGGACAAGAGCCCGCGGGCGGCGGGCGGTGGGCCGGCGGCCACGACGGCGCCTCCCGCACCGGGCGGCGCGGGGTCCGGGTACGAGGGGCCGCGGCCGCAGGACCAGAACCTGCTGGCGTGGACCGGCGACCCCAACGACGCGGGGCACGTCACCGCGCAGTCGGCGGCCGGCGTCGGCGGACGGGTCACCCTGGTCCGGGTCGTCCTGCGCCAGGAGATCACCTGGTCGAACATCTGGCTGGGGCTGGCCGGACTCGACCAGGGGGCCCGGCTGTCCGACTGCTACCTCGGCGTGTACGACGCCACCGGCACCCTGCGCGCGGCCACGCCCGACATCTCCCCGCAGCTGATGACGGACCCCGTCGCCAAACCGTTCGCCCTGGCCAAGCCGTTCACCGCCGCCCCCGGGACCTACTTCATCGCCCTCCTCCTCAACGGCGACTGGGCCACCAACGCGCTCACCCTGAAGTCGACGGGAGCCGGCATCTCGGTCAACGCCGGCCTCACGCCCCCGAACCTGCGCTACAGCACCCTCCTGACCGGCCAGAGCTCCCTGCCGCCCGCCGTGAACCTCGCCGAGCAGTCCACCAGCACCATCAACACCGGCTGGGGCAGCCAGTGGTACGGGATCTCCTGAGCCCTGCCCTCACACCGGCCCCGGCCCGGCGGGCGGCACCCGGCCCGCCCGCCGGAGCCGGGCCGGAGGTCAGGCCGCCACGGTCTCCGGCCGCGCCCGCCGCGCCGGCGCGGCGAGACGGCCCGTGCGGTCGAGTCCGTACAGCGCGGCCGTGCAGCCGAGGCCCAGGACGAACAGGGCCAGCCAGGGGAGCGCCGACATCCCGGCGGAGCGGGCCGCGTCCAGGGCCGCCCCGGTGAGCAGGTTGCCGACGGCGATGCCCACACCGCAGACCGTGTTGTACAGGCCGTAGTGCGTGGCGACCAGGCGGTCGCCGCAGAGGCGGACGATGGTGTCCATCTCGAAGGGGTACGCGATCATCGTCCCGGCGGCCAGCAGCAGCGCCGACAGCACCGGCGGCACCGCCGCCAGCAGCCGCGTCCCCCACGGGGACTCCGGCAGCGGCAGTGCCGTGGCCGCCAGCAGGGGCAGGAACGCCACCCCCATGGTCAGCAGGCCCGCGGCCAGCGCCCGGCCCGGCTCCAGACGGGCCTTGCACCAGGCCGTGACCCGGGTCTGGAAGAGGATCGTGCTCAGCCCGGACACCGCGAAGAGCACCGCCACCGAGGCCGTTCCGAAGCCGCCCTCACCGCCGACCCGCCGGACCTCCAGCGGCAGCGCCATGTAGACCTGGAAGGTCATCACGTACGAGCCGATCATCGCCACGGAGAACAGCAGGAACGGGCGGTTGGCGAGGATCCCGCGCCACTGGACCAGCACCCCCTCCCGGGGGCCTTCGGCGCGCTCGGCGGCGTCGTTGCCGCGCCGGGCCGGCAGGGCGCGGATCTGCACGGCGCTCAGGACCGCGAAGATGCCCGCCGCCACCAGGCAGGTGACGCGGAAGTCGACGCCCGTCAGCACCATGCCCACCAGCGGACCCAGCAGGATGCCGGCCTGGTAGAAGACGTTGAACAGGGCGAAGGCCTCCACCCGGCGCTCGCCCGCGTCCGCCGCCAGGTAGGCGCGGGTGGCCGGGTTGAACAGGGCGCCCGCCAGGCCGGTGGCCGCCGAGGCGGCGATCAGCGCCGGCACGGAGTCGACCAGCCCGAGCGTCGCGAAGCCGGCGATGCGCAGCGCGAGCCCGGTGATGATCATCGGCTTGTAGCCGAGGCGGTCGGCGAGGGTGCCGCCGATCAGGAACATGCCCTGCTGGCTGAAGTTGCGCACGCCGAGGATCAGCCCGACGGTCCAGCCGGCCAGCCCCAGCGGACCGGCCAGGTGCGTGGCGAGGTAGGGCATGAGCATGTAGAAGCCGAGGTTGATGGTGAACTGGTTCACCATCAGCAGCTGGACGCTGCGCTCGTACGTGCGGACCTGCGCGAGGGTGCCCTTCATCACGCCGCGACCTCCGGCGCGCGCAGGGCCAGCGGGTCCACCACGTTCGCGCAGCGGGTCCAGCGGGTGACCTCCTTCTCGTCCAGGCGGCCGATCGTCTCGGGGTCGGCGGCCGGGGGCGAGTCCATCAGCCCGTGGGCGGCGCAGTAGTCGTCGTCGTACACGGTGCCGAGGTAGCGCTGCGGTCCGTCCGGGAAGACCGCGGCGATGCGGGTGTCCCCGGGCAGGGTCCGGGCCAGCCAGCCGGCGACGAGGGCGACCGCGCCGACGCTCCAGCCGCCGGCGGCGTAGTGGGACGCGGCGAGCTGGCGGCAGGTCCACACGGCCTCGCCCGGCGCGACCCAGTGCACCTCGGAGAACTGCTCGTACGCGACGTTGCGCGGATAGATGCTCGAACCGAGACCGCGCATCAGGCGGGTCCGCGCGGGCTGCCCGAAGATGGTGGAGCCGACGGTGTCCACGCCCACCAGCTTCAGGTCGGGGTAGAGCTGGCGCAGCACCCGGGAGACGCCCGCCGAGTGCCCGCCGGTGCCGACGCTGCACACCAGGACGTCGATGTGGCGGAGTTCCGTGGCCAGTTCGAGGGCCAGCGGGGTGTACGCGGTGGTGTTGTCCGGATTGTTGTACTGGTCCGGGCACCAGGAACCGGGGTGCTGCCCCAGCAGCCGGGTGACGCGGTCGCAGCGCGCCTGCTGCCAGCCGCCGGTGGGGTGCGGCTCGGAGACGACGTCGACCTGTGCCCCGTACGCCGTCAGCAGGCGGATCATCGACGGCTCCAGGCCGGGGTCGGTGACCAGGGTGACGGGGTGCCCGTGGACCATGCCCGCCAGGGCGAGGCCGAGGCCGAGGGTGCCGCTGGTGGACTCGATGATCCGGGCGCCCGGCTTCAGCTCCCCCCGCGCGCGGGCCCGTTCGACCATGTGCAGGCCGGGGCGGTCCTTGATGCCGCCGGGGTTGAAGCCCTCGAGCTTGGCCCAGAAGCCGCGGCCCGCCGGGGCCAGGGGCTCGGAAACGCGCAGCAGGGGGGTGTTGCCGACCAGCCCGGAGAGGCCGGTGCGGGCGGGAGGAGTGACGTCGGTGGCCGAAGGATGCATGGTTCCGCTCTCGTTTGATGGTGCTTCGGGTGGTCGCGCTCGTGGGAATGCCGAGCCGGGGCAGGGCAGGGTCCGCCCGTTGGGCATACGTCAGCCGTTGCGAACGGGCTTACGGGAGCGGACTAGAGCCGCCATCGACAGACGATGGTCAGAGTGGAACGTCCCGAGCGGGTGGCGGCCGGCCCGGTGGTGCTCGCGGGTACGGCCCGGGCGGCCGCCGGAGCGGTGTCCGCACCCGCCGAGGGCCGCGCGGGCCCGGCGGGCAGCGGGTTCGGGGCCTGCGCCGAGGTGGCCGGGCCGGAGGAGGCGCAGCCCGCGCCGTGCCCATGATGCGGGTGCGCGTGGCCCAGGGGTTCTGCGGGGGGCGTCGGCCCCGGCTGCAGCGCGGCTCCAGCGGCTGACGACCCGTACGAGACCCCGGCGTGCCCCTGCGAGGAGCAGAGGAGGGCCGCGGACAGCAGCGCGCCCAGGGTGAGGGCCACCAGCGTGGCGAACCAGGACGGAACGGGGTGAAAGGGGCGCGGGGAGCGTGCGAGGGGGCTGGTCAACAGAGTTCCTCCGTGCGGCGGGCACCCCACGGCCCGGAGGGCGCGGGGTGGTGGGGATCGCGGGACGGGCCCGGACGGATCCCGGCCTACACCTGGAGGACGGCCGAGGCTCTCGGGAGGGCCGGGGCCGCGGCTCCGGCCGGGTGGCGGACCGCGCCGCCGTGGCCGGCCCCGTCCCGGCGGGCCGCGAGGGCGGCCCCGGCGACGGCCGCCGCCGGGGGAGCGGCGGTCGCGTCGGCCGGGGAGCCGGCCCGGGGAGGCAGGGGAGTGCAGCCGTGGACCGGGTGGGAGGGGTCGTGGCGGTCGGCGGGGGCCGCCGAGACCGCGGCCGTGGTGCCGGCCGGCGCCGCCGGCGCGATCGAACCCGGCATGGCCGAACCCGGGCCGGCGGACGCGCGGGCGGGGGGCGAAGCGGCGGTGGCGTGGGCGGGGGACGGGGCGGCGGTGGCGTGGGCGGCGCCCTGGGAGCCGGCGCCATGGGCGCAGAGCAGACCGGTCAGCAGCAGGGCCAGCCCGAGCAGGTGCGCCAGGCCCGCTGAGGTGCGGACCCGCGGCGTACGGGAGGACCGGGCTGTGACCACGCCGTGATCGTAGCCCGCCCCCCGCGTGATGTACGGCCCCGAACCGGACAATCCCCGACCGCGCCGTGGCCGGGGGCGTGTACACCGGGCCGCGCCCGGACGGGTCCCCGCGGGACGGTTCACCCGGCCAGCTTCCGCACGTCCAGCGGGAGGTGCCACGCGTTGCGGCGGCGCACGCTCTGCAGCTGGGCCTCCAGCGGGTTCGGCGGCACGGCGAGCACGGGGCACGGCGCGTGCGCCAGGCAGTGGCGGGCCACCGAGGGCCGCAGCGCCCGCAGCAGCCGTCCGCGCCGGCCGGCGCCGACCACCAGCAGGTCGTCGGCGTCCCGGGCCGCGTCGGCCAGGACGGCGCGCGGGGTGCCCCGTACGATCTGCGCGACCAGGGGCACGCCCGGGCCGCCCGTCCCGAAAGCGGTCACCAGGGCGTCGCGCAGCCGCCCGGCCGCCGCGGCCCGGTACTCGGGGTAGGAGTCGCAGGCGCAGGCGCCCGGACTGCCCGGAGCCCCGCGCGGGGTCTGCCAGGCCAGCACCGCCCACAGCTCCGCCCCGCGCAACCGGGCCTCGTCGGCGGCCCGGTGCAGGGTCGTCGCGCTCCCCGGACCGCCGCTCACGCCCGCCACTACCCGTCGCCCCACCGCCGGTCCCTCCCGAGTCGCCCGCCGTCCGGCTTCCATTGAACTCCCGCGAGGGCGGCCCGTACGTCAGCGGTGCGTACGGACCCGGCCGGGCGGCGTCAAGTTCCCGTCAGAAAGGGAGGGCGACGCTCCGCTACCTGCCCGAGGAGCCGCCGTTCCCGGCAGGGGCGGCCCGCCCGGAGCTACCGCGGCGCCGTCGGCAGGACCGCTCGCAGGCGGGCACCGCGGGCCGAGGGTTCGGCCGTGAGGACGCCCCCGTGATGGGCGGTCAGATCGCGGGCGATGGCGAGGCCCAGCCCGGCACCGCCGTGGTCGCGGCTGCGGGCGTCGTCCAGCCGGGTGAACCGCTCGAAGACCCGCTCCCGGTCGTCGGGCGGGATGCCGGGACCGTCGTCGAGGACCTCCAGTACGGCGGTCCGCGCCCCGGAGCCGCCGGTGGTGGTCAGAATGACCTCCACCTGCCGGCCGGCGAACCGCTGGGCGTTGTCGACCAGGTTGGTCACCACCCGGGTCAGCCACAGCTCGCTGCCCGCCACCGTCACACCGCTCTCCAGCTCCATCCGTACGGGGACCCGGTCGCCCAGCCGTGACTCCACGGCGGAGCGCACCACGGCACCCAGGTCGAGCCGGACCGCCGCGACCGGCTGGGCCGCGTCGATCCGGGCCAGCAGCAGCAGGTCGGAGGCCAGGTGCTGGAGCCGTTCGGTGTCCTCGAGCGCCCCGCCGATGAGCTCCGGCCACAGCTCCGGGTCCCGGACGGCCAGGGCCACCTCCAGCTGGGTGCGCAGCACGGTCAGCGGGCTGCGCAGTTCGTGCGAGGCGTCGGCGATGAACTGGCGCTGGCGGTTCCCGGAGGACTCCAGCCGGTCCAGCGTGGCGTTCATCGTCTCCGCCAGCCGGGCCACCTCGTCGCGGGTGGGCGGCACCGGGACCCGGCGGTGCAGGTGCCGGTCGGTGATCTCCGCGACCTCCGCGCGGATCGCCTCGACGGGCCGCAGGGCGCGGCCGGTCACCCGCCAGGTGACCAGGGCCACCGTGGCGAGGAGCAGTGGCCCGCCGGCCGCGAGGGCGGCGGTGGTGGTGTCGTCCGCCGCGTCCACATCACGCAGCGAGGTGCCCACGTACACCGTGACCAGCCCCTGCGGGGTGTCCGTGGTGACCTGCACGACCCGCAGCCGGTGTTCGCCGCCGAGCGGCCGGACCCGCCAGGTGTGGAAGGCGGTGCCGGGGCCCGACCGCCCGCCGGGGCCCAGCGCGGGCGCGCCGGCCAGGTTCGGGGTGGCCCGCAGTACCCGGCCGCGCGCGTTGACCACCTGCACGAAGTCGGCGCCGGGCAGCGGTGCGCGCATCCGGTCGAGGCCGCCGGTGGCCGCGAGCCGCGCGATGGTCACGGCCTGCCGCTCGGCGTCCCGCTCGGCGTTGCGCAGCAGGTTCGCCTCCAGCAGCCCGATCAGCGCGAACGAGGCCAGGGCCAGGGCGGCCGCCACCACGAGGACGGCGCCGGCGGTGGCGCGTCCGCGGACGGTGGTGGGCCCGATCCGGCGCAGCAGGCGGCGCACGGGTGCGCGTACGGCACCGGACGGGCGGGGTGCGAGGTTCCCGGGGCGGTCCTTCGGGCGCGTCGCCGGGCGCGCCCGGCGGGGGTCAGCCACCGTCCGCCGCCAGCCGGTATCCGGCGCCGCGCACGGTCTCCAGCGCGGACCGGCCGAACGGTGCGTCGATCTTCCGGCGCACCGCGCTGACGTGCACCTCGATCACGTTCGGATCGCCGTCGAAGGCGCTGTCCCACACCTGTTCCAGGATCTCCCGCTTGGGCACCACCTCGCCGGCGTGCCGGGCCAGGTACTCCAGCACGGCGAACTCCCGGGCGGTCAGCCGTATCTCCGTCCCGCCCCGGGAGCACAGGTGGCGGGCGGGGTCCACCAGCAGGTCGCCGAACTCCATGGCCCGCGGGCCCCGGCGGCCCGTGCGCCGGGCCAGCGCGCGGAGGCGGGCGACGAGGACGAGGTAGGAGAAGGGCTTGGACAGGAAGTCGTCGGCGCCGGTGTCCAGGGCCTCGGCCTCGTCGTACTCCCCGTCCTTCGCCGTGAGCATCAGGATCCCGGACTCGTTGCCGGCCGCGCGCAGCCGGGCGCAGACCCGGTAGCCGTTGAGCCCGGGCAGCATGATGTCCAGCACGATCAGGTCGTAGGCGTGCGCGCAGGCCATCTCCAGCCCCCGTGGCCCGTCGTGGGCCACGTCCACCGAGAAGCCCTCCGACTGGAGCCCCCGCTGGAGGGCGAGGGCCAGTCGTCGTTCGTCCTCCACCACCAGTACGCGCATGCCGCCCAGGGTCTCAGGTGGGGTCCGGGCTTCGCTGAAGGGGTCTTCAGGTGGCTTCAGGTGGGCTTCAGCATCGTCCCGGCATGCTCGGTGGCGAGCCGGGTGCGGTGCCCGGTTGTGCCTGAGGAGTCCCGCCATGTCTGAGTCCTTCCCGCAGCCCGAGCAGCCCGAGCAGCCCACGCGTGCCGCCGAGCCGGCGCAGCCGGCGAAGCCGCCGCGCCAGGGGCTGGGCGCGGCCGTCACCCGGGGCGCGGCCGCGCGCTGGGCGCTCGGCGTCGGCGCGGTCGCGGTGATCGTGGGCGGCGGGGTGGCGGCCGTGGCGGTGGCGGGCCACGGCCGCCACCACGACGACCACGGGGACCGGGCCGCCGCCCGCCACCTCGTCCGGCCCGAGCCCGGCCGCGAGCACGCCCTCAAGGGCGGCCCCAAGGCCGCACGGGAGGGCGCCGGCCCGGCGCGCGGGGGCTTCGCGAAGCAGGCCCCGGCGGCGCCCGTGCCGCTGCCCGCCCTGCCCATCGCGCAGGCGGCGGAGAAGGCGGCCGCCGCGGTGGAGGGCGGCAAGGTCGCGGGGCTGCGCGCGGTGGCCCAGGAGGGCGGCGGCAGTGCCTGGCTGGCGGTCGTCCTGGGCCCGGACGGCGTCCGCCACGCGGTGACCGTGTCCGGCTCCGACGGCACGATCACCTCCAACGTCCCGCAAAACCACCGCTAACCGCGCCCCCGGCCTCCGGGCCCCCTGGCCTTCGGTCCTCCGGGCCTACGCCCCGGCCCTACGGCCTTCCGCCCTCCGGCCCTCCCGTTCCTTCCGGGCCACGGGCCTTCCCGGGCCCACGGCCCCTCGGCCGCCCCGCCGTCCGGCGGTCCGCGCCCGTTCTCGGGCCGCCGGACGCCCCGGCCGGTGGCGGCGCCCTCCCGGCCCTCCGGCCCTTCGGCCCCTTCGGCCCCTTCGGCCCTCCCGGTCCTCCCGGTCCTTCCGGTCCTTCCGGGCCGCGGGCCCTCGCCCCGGGCCGCGGGCCTCCCGGGCCCACGGGCCTTCCCGGGCCCACGGCCCCTCGGCCGCCCCCGCCGTCCGGCGGTCCGCGCCCGTTCTCGGGCCGCCGGACGCCCCGGCCGGTGGCGGCGCCCTCCCGGCCCTCCGGCCCTCCGGCCCTTTCGGGCCAAGGGCCCTCCCCCCCCGGGCCGCGGGCCTCCCGGGCCACGGCCCCTCGGCCGCCCCCGGCCCCTCGGCGGTCCGCGCCCGTTCGGCCGCCGGGCGCCCCGGCCGGTTGTGGCGCCCTCCCGGCCGTGCATCGAAGTGCCCGCCGGCCAGGGGCCGTCGTGCCGCGCCTCCCGGGCGACGGCCGCTCCGTCACCGGCCGGGGGAGGGAGGACGGGGAGATGGCCGTGTTCCGTCGCGCCGGCTGCGGGACGGCCCTGACCGCCGAGGTCGACGGGGTGCCGCTGCCCTGCGAGGCGCCTGCCGGGCCGCGTGGCCGCCGCGCTTCCCGCCAGGCAGGGTCCCGGCCGGCCCGCCCCGCGGCATCGTCCTCAGCCCGGCACGACCCCCGCCGCCGACCCGGGCAGCCGCGGCGGCTGCTGCGGCCCCGACGGCCTGGGCGGCACCGACCCGCTGTGCACCGGCCGCTCCGCCCGGCCCGCGACCGGGAGCGCCGACTGCCGGACCGTCCAGCAGATCGTCCTCGACCCGCGCCGCGTGAGCGCCGCCCCGGAGCCGGGCCGGCCCGCACCGTGATGTCCGCTCCGCCGGGGGCGCGCAGAATGAAGGGGAACGGCGGGCCCCCGCCCCGCGCGGGCGGTACGGGGACTGGGCGCGCCCGGGCGGAGGAGGCTTCCGGTGCCGTCGGAGCAGGCGGGGGACGCGGGGGCTGCCGGTCCGATCAGGTCGGAGCCGGGGTCGCTGCTCGAGCACGTGGCGGTGGCCGTGTTCGGCATGGACGCGTCCGGCCGGATCCGCTTCTGGGGCCCCGGCGCCCGGGCCCTCTTCGGCCACGAGGCCGCCGACGTGCTGTCCCGGCCCGCCGCCGGGCTCTTCCCCCCGCCCCCCGCAGGCACCCCCGACGCGGCCGCACGGCTCGCGGAACGCGCCCTCGCCCTCGGCTACTGGCGGGTGCGGCTGCCCGCCCTGCACCGGGACGGTTCGGTCTTCGACTGCGGGTTCCGGGTGTTCCCGGTGGCCGGCGACGCCGACGCCGACGCCGACGCGGTGATCATCGGGCTGGCCAGCAGGGGAGACGAGCTGGACCGGGTGAAGACCAACCTCGCCTTCCTCGACGCCCTCTTCGAGACCTGCCCCATCGGTCTGGTCATGCTCGACCAGGACCTGCGCTACGTCCACCTCAACCAGGCCCTGGCCGACATGGACGGGCTGCCCGTCGCCGACCACCTCGGCCGCGCCACCGACGAGATCATGCTCACCTCCGACGGGGGAGAGTTCCAGCGCATGCTGCGTGCCGTGGCCGACGAGGGGCGGCCCCTCGTCGGCGCCCTGGTGGGGCTGCGCACACCGGGCCGCCCCGACCGCGACCAGGTCCGGTCGGTCAGCCTCTTCCCGCTCAGCCGCTCCGGCGGGACCCGCCCCGGGGTGGGCGGCCTGCTGGTGGACGTCACCGACCGGGAACGGGCCCTGCTGGAGGCGACCGCGGCACGCCAGCGCCTGGCCCTGCTGGACCGGGCCGCGGCCCGCGTCGGCACCACCCTGGACGTGGACACCACCGCCCGGGAGCTGGTCGGCGTGGCCGTACCCGCCTTCTGCGACGGCTGCGTGGTCGAGCTGGTGGAGTGGACGAACCCCGCCGAGGCCTTCGACCCGGACCTGCCCCTGATCACCCGCCGCATCGCCTCCGGCACCGTCCTGCCGCCGCCCGCCCCCGAGCTGGTGGCGGGTCTGGAGCGGGTGACGTACCCGCCGGGTTCCGGCATCCACCGGATGCTCGCCACCGGCCGCCCGCTCTGCGCCGAGGTCGACGAGGAGTTCGCCGCCCGGACCGCCTCCCGCCAGGACCGCGCCCGGCTGCTCCTCGACAGCGGCCTGGCCCGGATCCTCATCGCCCCGCTCGCCGCCCGCGGCACCGTGCAGGGCATCGCCATGTTCGGCCGCACGGCCGCCCGTCCCGACTTCACCGAGCAGGACCTCAGCCTCGCCGGGGAACTCGCCTCCCGCGCGGCGCTGTGCCTGGACAACGCCCGCCTCTACAGCCGGGTCCAGGACATCGCGCTCACCCTCCAGCGCGCCCTGCTGCCCAGCGCCCTGGCCCGCAGCGAGCACGTGGCCATCGCCCACCGCTACCTGCCCGGCAGCCGTGCCACCGAGGTCGGCGGCGACTGGTACGACGTGATCGACCTGCCCGGGGACCGGGTCGCCCTCGTCGTCGGTGACGTCATGGGCCACGGGGTGCCCGCCGCCGCCTCGATGGGCCGGCTGCGCATCACCGCCAAGGCACTGGCCCGCCACGGCCCCGACCCCGGACGTCTCCTCGGCGAGCTCGACGCCTGTGCCCGCGAGTCCGGCATCGAGCTGGCCACCTGCCTGTACGTGGAGTACGACCCGCACACCGGCCGCGCCCGCATCGCCAACGCCGGCCACCCCCCGCCCCTGGTGCGCCACCCCGACGGCACCGTCGAGACCCTCGGCGGCGGCCTCGGCGTCCCGCTGGGCATCGGCGGCGTCCCCTTCCGCCCGGCTGCGGCCCGCCTGCCCGACGGGGCCGTGCTGGCCCTCTACACCGACGGCCTGATCGAGGCGCGCGGCCGGGACATCGAAACGGGCCTGGACGCCCTGCGGGAGCGGCTGGCCGCGGTGGAAGGGGATCTGGAGGAAGAGGTGGACCGCGTCCTGGACGCCCTGCTGCCCGGCGCGGCCACCGACGACACGGTCCTGCTGCTGGCCCGGATCCGCCGCGCGGGGTGACGGGCCCCGGCGCCGCGCTCAGTCCATGCGCAGGGCCGCCGCGAAGTCCATCTTGTCCTCCAGCCGGGCCAGGTTCCGCCCGGTCAGCGACTCGATCCGGTTGATCCGGTACCGCAGCGAGTTCACGTGCAGGTGCAGGGCCTCCCCGCAGCGGGCCCAGGAGCCGTCGTGCTCCAGGAACGTCCGGAGCGTGGTGACCAGTTCCGAGCGGTAGCGCCGGTCGTACGCGTGCAGCGGCGCCAGCAGCCGGCGGCTGAAGGCCCGCCGGACCTCCGCCGGGATCAGCGGCAGCAGCGACATGACGTGCGCCGCCATGTCCCCGGTCCCGCGGACGGCGACGGCCTCCCCGTCCGCTCCGGCCGCGGCCTGACGGGCGCTGCGGGCCTCCGCCAGCGTGTGGCGCAGGTCGTCCGGCTCCCCGACCGGATCACCGATCCCGAAGCCGAGCCGCTCCCCGCCGCGCAGCCCGCGCGGCAGCGCCCCGCAGGCGGCCTCCCGGACCGCCTCCGCAGTCAGCTCCCCGCCGGGGGCGACCCGTACGAAGGCCACGGCCTCCCGGGCGTCCAGCGCGGCGGCGACCCCGACGCGCCGCGCGGCACCGGGCCCCAGGCACGCCGGGTGCAGCAGCACCTCCTCCAGCAGGTCCCGTACCGGCGACGGCCCGCCGCCGCCCGGTACGCCGTCCAGCCGGGCCGCGACGGCCTGCCAGCGGGCCTCCCCGGCGGGCGCTTCCGCGGCCAGCCGCGCGGCCGCGTCCCGGACCGGCTCCCGCGCGTCCGCCCCCGTGCCGCCGGAGTCCAGCAGCCCGAGCAGCCTCCCGGCGGCCCGCCGGCGCGCGGTGCGGTCGGCGTCCCGGCCGCCGCGTTCCACGGCGATCAGCCCGGCCAGCCGCTCCACCAGGCCGATGCGCTCGTCGTGCCAGTCCCCGCTGTCGGCCTCCACCGCGACGGCCCAGTCGGTCAGCGCGGGCCCGGCGCCCGGGGCGGACCGCACCGGGAACAGCGAGTACGGGAGCCCGTGGGCGACCGTACGGTGCGGGGCGCGCCGGCCGGAGCGCTCGGCGGCCAGGAACCGCCCGGCCAGGGCGGTGGCCGTACCCTCCGGCAGCGGCGGCCGGGCGCCGGCGATGAGCCGTCCGGTGGGGGACAGGACGTGGGTGCGCAGGTCCAGTTCGGTCAGCAGCAGTTCGAGGAGCGCCCCCGCCCCCGCCCCGCTCCCCGGCCGGGAGGCCATCAGCCGCCGGTGCCGGTCCACCAGCGCGGCGAGGTTCCCGACCCGGGCCCCGCTGCGGCCCCGCGCCACGAACTCGGCGACGGGTCCGAAGGGCACGTCCACGCCGACCGCGAACAGCGGCAGCCCGTGCCGGGCGCAGGCCCGCACCAGTTCGTCCGGCACGTGTCCGAACTCCGCCTCGCCCGCGCCGAGGGCGACCGCGCCCGCCTCCACGATGATCCGTACGAAGGGGTCGGCGCGCCCGAGGTCCTGCCGCAGCCACACCAGCCCCGACAGCACCAGGTCTCCCGGTGAGACGAACCGCCCCGGGTCCGGCAGGTCGATGGTCACGGCGGCGAGCACGGGCCGCTCCAGCCCCTCCTCGCCGCCGAGCAGCCGGAACGGAGCCGGGCCGCCGGACAGGATCACCTCGCGCAACTGCATGGCCACAGCCTGCCATGCGGGTGCGCGGCCCCAACTGGCGCCCGGAGCAACCAGTTTCGGCTTACGACTGCCCCAGGATCCGGGCCGCCGTCTCGCGCATCTCGACCTTGCGGACCTTCCCGGTGACCGTCATGGGGAACTCGTCCACGACGTGGACGTAACGCGGGATCTTGAAGTGGGCCAGGCGGCCCGCGCAGTACGCGCGGACCGCCTCCGCCGTCAGCGGCTCGGCCCCCTCGCGCATCCGGACCCACGCCATGAGTTCCTCCCCGTACTTGGCGTCCGGGACGCCGATGACCTGGACGTCCAGGACGTCGGGGTGGCCGTGCAGGAACTCCTCGATCTCGCGCGGGTAGAGGTTCTCGCCGCCCCGGATCACCATGTCCTTGATCCGGCCCGTGATGCTCAGGTAGCCCTCCGCGTCCATGACCGCCAGGTCGCCGGTGTGCATCCAGCCCTCCGGGTCCACGGCCTCGGCGGTCTTCTCCGGCTCCCCCCAGTAGCCGAGCATCACCGAGTAGCCGCGGGTGCACAGCTCGCCGGGAGTGCCGCGGGGCACGGTGGCGCCGGTCTCCGGATCGATCACCTTGACCTCCAGGTGCGGGCCGACGCGGCCCACCGTGGTGACCCGCCGCTCCACCGGGTCGTCCACCCGGGTCTGCGTGGACACCGGTGAGGTCTCCGTCATGCCGTAACAGATGGACACCTCGGTCATGCCCATCCGCCCGATCACCTCGTTCATCACCTCGACCGGGCAGGGCGAGCCGGCCATGATCCCGGTCCGCAGGCTCGACAGGTCGTACCCGTCGAAGCCGGGCGCGGCCAGTTCGGCGATGAACATGGTCGGAACCCCGTACAGGGAGGTGCACGCCTCCGCCTCCACCGCGGCGAGGGTCGCGGCGGCGTCGAAGGCGGGCGCCGGAACCACCATCGCCGCGCCGTGGCTGGTGCAGGCGAGGGCGCCCATGACCATGCCGAAGCAGTGGTAGAAGGGCACCGGCACGCACACCCGGTCCCGCTCGGTGTAGCCGCACAGCTCCCCGACGAAGAAGCCGTTGTTGAGGATGTTGCGGTGGGAGAGGGTCGCCCCCTTGGGGAAGCCCGTGGTGCCCGAGGTGTACTGGATGTTGATCGGGTCCCGCGGTTCGAGCGCCGCAGCGGCCCGCTCCAGGTCCGCCGGGTCGCCCTGGGCGCCGCGCTCCAGCAGCGCGTCCCACAGCGGACCGTCCAGCAGGACGGTGAACTCCAGTGCGGGGCAGCGCGGCCGGACCTCCTCGATCATCGCCGCGTAGTCGGAGCTCCTGAAGCGCTCCGCGGCGACCAGCAGCCGGATCCCGGACTGGTTCAGCACGTACTCCAGCTCGTGCGAGCGGTACGCCGGGTTGACGGTGACCAGGACCGCCCCGATCTTCGCGGTGGCGTACTGGACGAGGGTCCACTCGGCGCGGTTCGGGGCCCAGACGCCGACCCGGTCGCCCTTGGCGATGCCGAGGTCCAGGAGGCCCAGGGCGAGGGTGTCCACGTCGGCGGTCAGCTCCGCGTACGTCCACCGGCGCCCGGCGGCCACGTCGACGAGGGCGTCGCGGTCCGGGAAGCGGCGCGCGGTGCGGTCGAGGTTGTCCCCGATGGTCTCCTCCAGCAGCGGGACCGGGGAGCTTCCTGACGCATGGCTGGGCGCGACGGACACGTGTACCTCCACGACTCTGCGGCCCGGCGGGGCCGGCGGGTGCGGTCATGATCCTCTTCCGGCGGCCCCGGAGGCTACCCCCGGAACGTCCCCCTGTGATCGAGCAGGTGTTCGAGTCGAGGGGTACGCTGGGGGTATGCACGCACTCCAGGGCTCCCTCTTCGACCAGACCGACGAGATCCGGCTCGGGCCGCTCTCACCGGTACGGAGGACCGTGCTCGGCGCCGGGGCCTGGGTCGACCACCTGTCCGGCTGGCTCACGGGGGCCGACGCCCTGTTCGAACGGCTCGCCGCGGAGGTCCCCTGGCGCGCCGAGCGGCGCCAGATGTACGACCGCGAGGTGGAGGTGCCCCGGCTGCTCGCCCACTACCGGGAGGGCGAGCCGCTCCCGCACCCCGTGCTCACCGAGGCCCGCGACGCACTCGGCCGGCACTACGCCGCCGAACTCGGAGAGCCCTTCGTCACCGCCGGGCTCTGCCTCTACCGCGACGGCCGCGACAGCGTCGCCTGGCACGGCGACCGCACCGGCCGTTCCTCCACCGAGGACACCATGGTCGCGATCCTCTCCGTCGGCGACCCCCGCGACCTCGTCCTGCGCCCGCGCGACGGCGGCCCCACCCTGCTGCGGCTGCCGCTGGGCCACGGAGACCTCGTCGTGATGGGCGGCTCCTGCCAGCGCACCATGGAACACGCCGTCCCCAAGACGACGCGGGCCGTCGGCCCCCGCATCAGCATCCAGTTCCGCACCCGCGGCGTCATGTGAGCCCGTGCGCGGCGGGACCCGTCCAGCGGCCCGTCCTCCAGCCACCGCACGCCGGCAGGCGGCCCGCCTGACGGCGTTTCAGCCCGTGGCGCGCGGAGCGGCTGGCTAAAGTCCCGCCATGGCCTACACGTTCCAGGTGACCGTCGACTCCACCGACCCCCATCCGCTCGCCGACTGGTGGGCGGACGCCCTGGGCTGGGAAGTGGAGCCCTCCGACGAGAAGTTCATCCGCCACATGATCGAGGCGGGCCACGCCACCGAGGAGGACACCACCACCCACCGCGGCACGCTCGTCTGGAAGGCCGGCGCCGCGATCCGCCACCCCGAGGGCCTGGAACGGGCACCGCGCGTGCTCTTCCAGTTCGTCCTGGAGCCCAAGACCGTCAAGAACCGCGTGCACCTCGACGTCCGCACCGGTGAGGACGACCCCCGGGCCCTGGTCGAGCGCCTCGTGGCCAAGGGCGCCACCCTGCTCCACGAGGGCAGCCAGGGCCCCCACCAGTGGACCACGCTCACCGACCCCGAGGGCAACGAGCTCTGCGTCTCCCACTGAGCGGAGCCCCCGGCGCACGGGACAGCGCTTAGGGTGAGGGCGTGAACGTCATCCTCTACGGCGGAACCGGAATGATCGGGCGCGGTGTGCTGCGCGCCTGTCTGCGCGACGACTCGGTGAAGAGCGTCCTGTCCGTCGGCCGCACCCCGCTCGGCGTCAGCCACCCCAAACTCCGCGAGCACGTCCGGCCCGACCCCGCCGACCTGACGGAACTCGCCGGTGAGCTCTCCGGCTACGACGCCTGCTTCTTCTGCCTGGGCGTCTCCTCCGTCGGCATGAAGGAGGAGGCCTACCGCGCCGTCACCCACGACCTCACGCTCGCCGTCGCCCGCCCGCTGGCCGCCGCCAACCCGGCGCTCACCTTCGTCTACGTCTCCGGCCAGGGTACCGACAGCACCGAGCGCGGCCGCTCCATGTGGGCCCGGGTGAAGGGGAAGACGGAGAACGACCTGCTCGCCCTGCCCTTCCGCGCCTACATGTTCCGCCCGGGCCTCGTCCAGCCCGTCAGCGGCATGCCCTCCAAGACCCGTCTCTACCGGACTCTGTACGCGCTCACCGCCCCGCTCTTCCCGGTCCTGCGGCGGATCGCGCCGAACCAGGTCACCACCACCGAGGCCCTCGGCCGGGCGATGATCACCGTGGCCACCCCCGGAGCCGGGGTCACCACCCGCATCCTGAGCCCCCGCGACATCAACCGCCTCGGCCTCTGACCAGTCGTAATTGATTACCGGCCCGCCCTCCCGCACGTGAGAATGAGGCATCTCGAACCGGGAGGAAACCCATGAGCCAGGACCACCTGACTCTGCACGGCCTGCTGCCCCCTCAGGAGTTGGCGCAGGCCATCGACGCCGGGCACGTGACCCGCAAGCAGCACCCCGAACTGCCCCTGTCCCTCTACACGTACACGCGCGCCGCGCAGTACGAGCAGGTGTGGAACAGGGTCACCACGCGCTGCCGCGGCCTGGTCGCCGACGACGAGACGGGAGAGGTCGTCGCGCTGCCCCTGCCGAAGTTCTTCAACGTCGGCGAGCACGCCTCCGGCCGCCCCTACGCGCCCGCCCTGCCCGACGAGCCGTTCGAGGTGTACGACAAGGTCGACGGCAGCCTCGCGGTGGTCTTCCACTACGCGGACCACTGGCGCGCCGCCTCCAAGGGCTCCTTCACCAGCGCCCAGGCCGGCTGGGCACAGCGCCGCCTCGACACCCGCGACACCACGGCCCTCGTGCCCGGCGTCACCTACCTCGCGGAGATCCTGTACCCGCAGAACCGGATCGTGGTCGACTACGGCGACCGCCGGGACCTCGTCCTGCTCGCCGCGTTCCGGCTGGACGGCACCGAGGTGCCGCTCGCCGAGGCCGCCGGCCACTGGCGGGGCATCGGCTCCGTCGTCAAGGTGTGGCCGGCCATGCCGCTCGGGGAACTGCTCGCCCTCGCCGACTCCAGCACCCTTCCCGGCGGCGGGCCCGCGACCGGCACCGACGCCGAGGGCTTCGTGCTGCGCTTCGCCTCCGGCGTCCGCGCGAAGGCCAAGCTCTCGGAGTACGTACGCCTCCACAAACTGCTGACCGGCGTCACCGAGCGGGACATCTGGCGCGGCCACGGCATCCAGCGCTTCGCCGGGACGTCCGTCAAACGCCTCGCCCAGGGCCTCGGCTGCTCGGTCGCCGAGCTCGAGGGCATCCGCTCCAAGGACCGGCGCCCGCTGGACGAGCTGCTCGAGCAGGTCCCCGACGAGTTCGACACCTGGGTGCGCGAGGTGATCGCGGGCCTGGAGGAGGCGTTCGCCCGCCACGAACAGGCCATAGACGAGGCCTTCGAGTCCCTGGCGCACCTGACCGGCGACCGCGGCGCCTTCGCCCGCGCCGCCAAGGAGATCCCCGACGGCCGGATCCGCTCGGCCATGTTCGCCCGCCTGGAGGGCCGCGGCACCGAGCTGGTCTCCTGGCGCGCCGTACGGCCGGAGGCCGCCGACCCCTACACCACCGACGAGGAGAACTGAACGTGTCCGAAGAGCCCGAACTCCCCGTGGTCCACGTCATGACGGGGTTGCCGGCCTCGGGCAAGACGACCGCCGCCCGCGCCCTGCAGGCCGAGGCCGCGGGACGCGTGCGCCGGGTCAACCTCGACGACCTGCGGGCCATGCTCGACGTGCCCGACCCCGGCCGGGGCCGTTCCCACCGGCACGAGCAGACCGTGCTGGCCGTCCAGGACGCGGCGGTCCGCGCGGCCGTCGACGACGGCTTCGACGTGGTCGTCGACAACACCCACCTCACCTCGCACATCCCCAAGCGCCTCAAGGCGGCGGTCGCCGGCCGCGCCGTCTTCGTCGTGCACGACTTCACCGGCGTGCCCGTCGAGGAGTGCCTGCGCCGTGACGCCGCACGCGAGCGGCCGGTCGGCGAGGAGATCATCCGGATACTCGCCGACAAGCACGCCAAGGCGAGGAGGGGCGGCTGGCGGCTCACCGCGGAGTGGCTCAACGACCAGCCGCCCGTCCGCCCGTACGTGCCCGACCCCGACCTCCCGCCCGCCGTGATGTGCGACATCGACGGCACGCTGGCCCTCACCGGGGACCGCGGCCCGTACGACTTCTCGCGCTGCGAAGCCGACCTCCTGAACGCGTCCGTGCGCCACGCGCTCGACGCCTTCCGGCGCGCGGACGGGGACACGATCGTGCTGCTGTCCGGGCGCGGCGAGGAGCACCGGCAGCAGACGGAGTCCTGGCTGCGGCGCCACGAGGTGCCCTACGACGAACTGTGGATGCGGGCCGCGGGTGACACCCGCCGCGACGACGTGGTCAAGGCGGAGCTCTTCGACGCGCACGTGCGCGACCGCTACGCCGTGCGGGTGTCGCTCGACGACCGGGACCGGGTGGTCGCCGTCTGGCGCCGGATGGGCCTGCCGACCTGGCAGGTCAACTACGGCGACTTCTGACACGCCGACGGGCGTACGGGAGCCGGGGCGCGCGGCCCCGTCCCGTACGCCCGCCGGGGCGGCCCGGGAGGGTCAGGAACGGCACCACCTGACCGGGGTGATGTCCTTGACGTAGCGGGCCGAGACCCACGCGCGCTTGCGCTCGTACATCTTGTCGTCGACGCCGTCGACGCCGTCCTGGCCGTCCACGGCCGTCCGGCCGTGCCTGCGGTCCAGCAGGTACCAGAGGTCGTTTCCGTCGACCTTCTCGCCGTGCTTCTTGCACACGATCGACAGCTTCTGGCGGGGGTGCACCGTGCCCAGCGACTTCGAGCGGGTGGTGGGCTTGCTGCGGACCTTCAGCGGGCCCTGCGAGACGACCCTGCCCAGGGCGTGCCTGGGCTTGGGGTACGTGACGGCCCCCTCGTCGACGGACTGCCCGTCCTCGGACTCGTCGTAGCCGGGGGCGTACTCGTCGAACTCGTCGTAGCCGGGGTCGTCGTCGAGGACCTTCTGCGCGCGCGGTCCGTCGGCCACCGGACCGCCGTCCGCGACGGCGACGCCCGCCCCGAACAGGCCGAGCACCATGCTGCCGGCGGCGAGAGCGAGGATGGTCCTGGTGGGCTTCAGCATGAGCCGCTCCTCCACGAAGGCTTCCGCCCGGCCGCCGGGCGCGGCTGGGGGTGGCAGCCCTCGGGCCGCCACCGACGACTATGACGACGGGGCGGGGCGCGTCCGGGCCGACGCACCGGCCATTAGCCCGATATGCGCAATATCGCCAGAATGGTGCCGGTTGTGTGCGCGCCATCGAGCGGGCGAAGGCGCACGGCGCCGGCGCGGTGCTGACGACGCGCTACGACCTGGCCGATGCCGATGCCGATGCCAATGCAGGGGCAGGGGCCGGCGCCGCGGACTGCGGGACCGGGGCCTCCCCGCCTCCCCGCAGGCCCAGCGCCAGCCCGGCGATCACCACCGCCAGGCCCAGCCACACCACCGGGCCCGGCGTCCCGCCCCCCGACAGCACCCCGGCGCCGGCCGCCGCGAGCGGGGCGACCCCGGTCAGCAGCCCCGCCCGGCCGGAGCCCACGGCGGCCACCGTGCGGTACCAGAGCAGGAACGCCACGGCCGTCACCAGCACCGCCAGGTACCCGACGGCGGCCCAGTGCCCGGCGGTCAGCTCGGCCGCCGCGGTCGGGCCTTCCGTGCACGCCGACAGCACCACCAGCATCACCGCCCCCATCCACACCGCGTGTACGGAGACCCCCCACGGGCCGTGCCGGCCCAGAACCGGCACCGCGAGCAGGGTGAACGCCGCCTCGCAGGCCAGCGCCAGGGCCGCCCAGCCCAGCCCCGCCGCGTCGGTCCGCCCGGTCCCCTCGACCAGTACCGCCCCCGCCACGACCACGGCCGCCGCCAGCAGCACCCGGCGGCTGGGCCGGCGCCGCTCCAGCAGCGGGCCGACGAGCCCGAGCAGCACCGGTACGGAGGCCACGGCGACGGCGATGACGGCCGGCTCGGCGTGCGCGACGCCCCGGACGACGGCCACGTTGAACAGCACCAGTCCGCCGGCCGCGATCCCGGCCAGCCACAGCCATTCCCGCCCCCTGGGCCGCGACAGCGGGACCCGGGCGACGCGGGCGAGGACGACCAGGATCACGGCGGCGACCACGTAACGGACCGCCTGGGAGGCGAACAGCGGGGCGTCCACCAGGGCGCGGGAGACACCGACGCTGCCGCCGACCAGCGCCATCCCGGTGATGCCGGGGGCCAGGTCGCGCAGGGCGGTGGAGCGGCCGGGGGGAACCGGCGCGGCGGCGCGGGCGGGCCGGGCCGTGGAAGCCGATGCCGGGGCGGGGGGAGGGGTCGAGGGTGACGCGCAGGTACTCATGCGGTCCAGCCTGGAGGCACAATGGTCCGGTGAGCAGGTCCAATGAAGGCATGCCCAAGGGGTCCATAACGGGTTCCGACTTCCTCCAGCTCGACATCGGCCAGGCCCCGCCCGGCAACCGCACCGAGTGGCTCGCCGGCCGGCTGCGCGCCGCCATCGCCGACGGCACGCTCCCCGTCGGCAGCAAGCTCCCCGCCAGCCGGGTGCTCGCCGCCGAACTGCGCGTCTCCCGGGGACTGGTGACCGAGGCCTACCAGCGGCTCGCCGAGACCGGCCAGGTGGCGGGCCGGGGCCGGGCGGGGACCGTGGTCGTCGCCGCGCCGCCCCCGCCCCCGCCGCCGCCCGGGCCGGCCGGGCCCGCGGGCGCCGTCCCGCGCGGCGGACCGGTGGACGCGCTGCGCGCCGCTCCCTGCCGGATCGACCTCTCGCCCGGGGTGCCCGACCTGACCGCCTTCCCGCGCGCCGCCTGGCTCCGGGCCGAGCGCCGGGTGCTCGCCGCCCTCACCGCGGCCGACTTCGGCTACGGCAACCCGCAGGGCGCGCCCGCCCTGCGGGAGGCGGTCGCCGGCTGGCTGGCCCGCAACCGGGGCATCCGGGCGGATCCCGCCGAGGTCGTCGTGGTCGCCGGGGTCGCGCAGGCCCTCGGGCTGCTCGCGCAGGTGCTGCCCGGGGCGGGGGTGCGCCGGGTGGCGGTGGAGGACCCCGGCTCGCTGGGCGCGCGCCGCCAGCTGGAGCACGGCGGGCTGGACGTGGTGGGCGTACCCGTGGACGGGGCCGGCCTGGACGTGGCCGCGCTGCGGGCGAGCGGGGCGCAGGCGGTGCTGATGACCCCGGCGCACCAGTTCCCGACCGGCGTCGTCCTCGACGGGGGGCGCCGCCGGGCCCTCCTGGACTGGGCCGCCACCGGGGGACTGGTCCTGGAGGACGACTACGACGCCGAGCACCGCTACGACCGCGCGCCCGTCCCCGCCCTGCGGGCCCTGGCGCCCGAGGGGGTCTGCTACGCGGGAAGCGTGTCCAAGCTCCTCGCCCCGGCCCTGCGGCTGGGCTGGCTGCTGGTCCCGCGGCGCCTGCGCGACCGGGTCGTGGAGGCCAAGGGCTACGCCGACCTCGGCAACCCCGTCCTCGCGCAGCTCGTCCTCGCCCGGCTGATGGGCTCGGGCGAACTGGAGGCCCACCTGCGCTTCGTACGCCGCCGACACCGCCGCCGCCGGGACGCGATGCTGCGGGCCGTCGCCGAGCGGCTGCCCGGGGCCCGGGTGCACGGCGCCGCGGCGGGGCTGCACCTCATGGTCACCTTCGACGGTGCCTCCTTCTCCGACACCGCCGTGGCGGAGGCCGCCCTGGCCCTCGGCGTCAAGGCGCATCCGCTGTCCTGGTACCGGCTGCGCCCCGGCCCGCCGGGCCTCGTCCTGGGGTACGCGGCCGGGCCGGCCGGTGAGATCGAGGAGGGCGTCGCCGTCCTGGGCCGGGCCCTGCGCGCGTGCGTACGTGATCAACGGCATTGACAACTGCCCTGCCCCTTGCGTGTAATGACGACGGTGTCGCGTGACTCCGGCCAAAGAGCAGTGGGCCGGCCGGTGATCGGGCGAACACCCTTGACGCAGGGAACCGCCATGAATCAGCGCTCCGTGCCCCGTAGTTGACGTAGAGCAGCCGTACCCACGGCTCCCGCGTCGCGGTCCGGCCTCCGAGCCGGATCCGCCCTTCCTTCCTTCCTTCCTTCCTTCCTTCCGTGCCCGCGTACACGCGCACGTCCGTACGCCTGTCCCCGCACGCCCCGCTCCGGCGACTCCCGCTCCCCAGCGGCCCGCCGGGGGACCGGTGGCGCGCCGGACAGGCACGCCCAGAGAGAGAAACGCCCTGTGCCCACGCCCGCCCATGACTTCAACCGGTCCGTCATCGAGGAGTTCCGCGCCCGCCGAGGCGAGGTCGGCGGCCCCTTCGAAGGCGAGGACCTGCTCCTGCTCACCACCACCGGCGCCCGGTCGGGAGCCGGGCACACCACGCCGCTCGGCTACGTCCGCCACGAGGGCGTCCTGCTGATCGTCGGCTCCAACCTCGGCGCCGGCCGCCACCCGGACTGGTACCACAACCTCCTGGCCCACCCGCAGGTGTCCGTGGAGCTCGGCGGCGACACCTTCGAGGCCCTCGCGGTACCGGCCGAAGGGGCCCGGCGCGCGGAGCTCTTCGAGGCCGTCGTGCGCGCCGCCCCCGGATACGCCGACTACCAGGCCCGCACCACCCGGCCGCTCCCCGTGGTCCGCCTGGAGCCCGCGGAGCCCGTCGGCCGGCAGGCGTCCGCCGAAGTCACCACGCTGGCGGGCAAGCTCCTGGAGGTCCACACCTGGCTGCGGGCCCAGCTGCGTCACGTCGGCGCCGAAACGGAGGCCCACTTCGCCGCCCGCGCCGCCGGCACCGGGCCGGACGGACCGCCGGCGCCGGGGCTCGGACTGCAGATCCGCCAGCGCTGCCTGGCCTTCTGCCAGGGCCTGGAGTTCCACCACACCAGCGAGGACGCGCACCTGTTTCCCGGGATCGCCGCCCACCACCCGCACCTGGCGGCCACCTTCGAGCGGCTGCGCGAGGAGCACCGCGTGGTCGCCCGGATCCAGGCCGAACTGGCCTCGCTGCTCGGGGAGTTGACCATCACCGAACCCGAGCGGTTCCGAGCCGGGCTGGCGCGGATGACGGCGGAGCTGACGGCACATCTGGACTTCGAGGAGGAGGTGCTGCTGCCGCTGCTGGAAGAGGTCCCCTGGCCGCCGCCCCGTCCCTGAACCGGGCGGACGGGACGGCGCGCGAAGTTTTTTCCGCGACAGCGGCAACCGATCGGACACTCGCGCGTCGTGCGGGGGTGAAGGGCGGATTTCCCGCCCCGCACGCGACCGTGGAGAGCCACTGTGAAGAACCTGAAGCGCGTTGTTCCCGTCACCGCCCGCCGGGCGGCCGTCGCCGTCGCCGCCGCCGGGGCGGTCATCGCCCTGGCCGGACCGGCCTCCGCCGCGCAGGGACCCTCCGCCTCACCGACGTCCGCCCCCGCCCCGGCGCCGAGCACCGTCCCGGCGCGCCCGGCCGGGGAGCAGCCCACCGCGGTGCCCTCGCGCCCGGCCAGTGGCGCCCAGCCCACCGCGGTGCCCTCGCGCCCGGCGGGCGGCGGCACCGGCGAGCCGAGCACCGTCCCGGCCCCGCCGGGCGGTGCGACGCCCACCCCGGTCCCCTCGCGGCCGGCCGGGGGCGCCCAGCCCTCCGCCGCCCCCTCCGCGTCGGCCGCCTCCGGTGAGGGGTCCGAGCTGGCGCATACTGGCTCCTCGGCGACCACCGTCGCCCTCGGGGCCGGAGCGGCCGCGCTCGTCGCCGCCGGCGGCGGTGCCCTGTTCGCCGTGCGGCGCCGCGCCGGCAACTGAGGACACCCGTGCTCGAACTCGCGACCACCGCCAGCCCCGTCCCGCCCGGCCCCGCCCGGGTGTGGCGGGGCTTGTGGGGGTGGCTCACGCGCCGCGAGGGCTCCGCCCCGCCTGCGTCCGGCCACCGCCCCCGCACGACCGGCGGCCACGCACACGCGTACCCGCACGGTGACGCCCACCCGCACGGTGACGCCCACCCGCACGGTGACGCCCACCCGCACGGTGACGCGTACCGCACCGGCGGCCCCGGCGCCGGGCGGCCGCCGCGCCCGCCGACCGTCAGCGAGCTGTACCACGCCCACCGGCTGGGCATGGTCCGCCTCGCGGTGCTCCTCGTCGACGACCTGGGCACCGCCGAGGACGTGGTGCAGGACGCCTTCACCGCCCTTTACCGCCGCCACGGGGAGCAGATCTCGGAGGTGGACAACGCGCTCGGCTACCTGCGCACCTCCGTGGTGAACGCCTCGCGGTCCGTGCTGCGCCGCCGGCGCACCGCCCGCGCCTGGATCCCGCCGGTCACCGCCGACGTCCCCTCCGCCGAGGCCTCCGTGGTCCTCGGCGAGGCGCACCGGGAGGTGCTGGCGGCACTGCGCGAGCTGACCCCGCGCCGCCGCCAGGTGCTGGTCCTGCGGTACTGGGCGGACATGAGCGAGGCGGAGATCGCCGAGACCCTCGGCATCAGCCGGGGCGCGGTCAAGTCGAACGCCAGCCGCGCCCTGGACGCGCTGGAACGGATTCTGGAGGGACGGGTATGACCGGTGCTACGGGTACCGCGCCCGACGGCGAACGCCCCGTGGAGCGCCGGCTGCGCCAGGCCCTGGAAGCCCGGGCGGAGGAGGTGACGGTCCGCTCGCTGCGGCCCGCGGATCCACCCGGACCGCACGGGCGGCGGCTGTCCCCGCGTCCGCTGTGGCTGCGGCGCGGGGCGTGGGCCGTGGCGGGTCTGACCGGCCTGGCGGCGGGCGCGCTGGCCGGCCACCTCGTGCTCGGCGGGCCCGGCCAGCGGCCGGTCCGGCCGGAGCCGCCCGCCGCACCGCCCGAGCTCCTCCCGACCGCGCCGGCGGACACGGGCCGGCCGAGCGTGTCACCGTCGGCCCCGGTCCCGCCGGGCCCGTCGAGCGTGCCGGCGGGCCCGAGCACCGGGGCGGCCGTGCCCACCCCGGCCCCGTCGGCGACCGCGGAGCGGCCGCCGCGCTCGGCGTCGCCGACGGCCCCGCCGGCTCCCACCGGCGCCCCGCCCACGACGGCCCCGGCCGCGCCCGGGGGCTCCGGCGGCCCGCGGGCCACGGCCAGCCCTTCGCGGTCGGGGGGATAGACCCCGCCGGGGGAGGCGGGTCCGCGCCTACCTGGTGGTGTTCTCCACCGCCGCCACCAGGGGGGCCAGCTCAGGGTCGAGCGCGGCCTCGTCCAGGGCCTCGCGCAGGGCGGCGGCGTTCGTGGGGCGGGCCTGGTCCAGGAGGGCCAGGCCCGCCTCGGTGACGTCGGTGTAGATGCCCCGGCGGTCGGTGTCGCAGAGGTAGCGGCTCAGCAGGCCCCGGTCCTCCAGCCTGCTGACCAGCCGGGTCGTCGCGCTCTGGCTGAGCACCACCGAGTCCGCGACCTGGTGCATGCGCAGGTGGCCGCCGGGCCCGCCGTGCTGGCGGCTGAGCACGTCCAGCAGCGAGTACTCGCGCACGCTCAGACCGTGGCCGGCCTGGAGGGCCCGCTCGATGTGCGCCTCGATCCGGCCGTGGAGGAGGGAGAGGGCGCACCAGCCCTGAGCGAGGCGGGTCAGTGCGCTGTCCGTGGCCGTCATGGGGGCTCCTCCGCCGTAGGGTCCGTGCCGCGCGAGTCGGCGGCCTTCCGATTCCTCGGCTCCAGGATAGGTCACGCACGCAATAGCCCGCGCTTGCAAATATCCCGCGTCTGCAATTAATGTGGACGAGCGTTACCGGCGGGCGCATAAGCGCCCGCCCTCGCTCTCCCCACCCCCCAGAACCCTGAAGGGCTGCCTCGTCATGCCTCTCGCGCTCCTCGCCCTCGCCATCGGAGCCTTCGGGATCGGCACCACCGAGTTCGTGATCATGGGCCTCCTCCCCGAGGTCGCGGCCGGTTACGGCGTCTCGATCCCCACCGCCGGCCTCCTGGTCACCGGCTACGCCCTCGGCGTGGTCCTCGGCGCCCCGGTGATGACCGTCCTCGGCACCCGCGTCCCCCGCAAGCGCATGCTGATGCTGCTCATGGGCCTGTTCATCGCGGGCAACCTGCTCTCCGCGCTCGCCCCCGCCTTCGGCCTGATGCTGGCCGGACGCGTCGTCGCCTCCCTCGCCCACGGAGCCTTCTTCGGCATCGGCTCGGTCGTCGCCGCAGGTCTCGTCGCGCCCGAGAAGAAGGCCGGCGCCATCGCCATGATGTTCACCGGCCTGACCGTGGCCAACGTGGTCGGCGTCCCCCTCGGCACCCTCGTCGGCCAGCACCTCGGCTGGCGCGTCACCTTCCTGGCCGTCGCCGCCCTCGGCGTGCTGGGCCTGCTCGGCATCGCCCGGCTGGTCCCCGACCTGCCCCGGCCCGAGGGCGTACGGGTCCGCCACGAGCTGGCCGCCTTCCGCAACGTCCAGGTGCTGCTGGCCATGGCGATGACCGTCCTCGGCTTCGGCGGGGTCTTCGCCGCGATCACCTACATCACCCCGATGCTGACCCACGCCGCCGGCTTCGCCGCCACCTCCGTCACCTGGCTGCTCGTCCTCTTCGGGCTCGGCATGGTGGCCGGCAACCTGGTCGGCGGCCGTTACGCCGACCGCGCCCTGATGCCGATGCTGTACGCGTCCCTGGGCGCGCTGGCCGTCGTACTGGCCCTGTTCACCCTCACCGCCCACGACAAGGCGGGCGCCGCCGTCACGGTCTTCCTCATCGGCGCCCTCGGCTTCGCGACCGTACCGCCGCTGCAGAAGCGGGTCCTCGACCAGGCCGCCGGCGCCCCCACGCTGGCCTCCGCCGTCAACATCGGCGCCTTCAACCTCGGCAACGCCCTCGCGGCCTGGCTCGGCGGGCTCGTCCTCTCCGCCGGGCTCGGCTGGACCGCCCCGAACTGGGTCGGTGCCGCCCTCGCCGCCTCCGCCCTCGTCCTCGCCCTCCTCTCCGGAGCGCTCGAGCGCCGCACGGACCGCCGCGCGGCGGGCGGGAGCCGCGTCATCGCCTCCGGAGCCCCCGCGGCCACCCCCGCCCCCGTCCACCACTGACCCCCGGCCCACCCCACCCCACCACCCCACCGCAACAGGAGCCCCCGTGTCCCGCACCACCCTCTCCCCGCTGACCACCGAGGACGCCGAGCTGCTCGTCACCGCCGCCCGGACCGCCGCCGAGGCGGCCGGGGTCGCGGTCAGCGTCACCGTCCTGGACGCGGGCGGCCACCCGCTGGCCTTCCGCCGTGACGACCGGGCCGTCCTGATCTCCGGCGAGACCAGCACCCGCAAGGCCTACACCGCCCTCCAGCTGGACGCCCCCACCGCCGGGCTCACCGAGGCCGTGCTGCCCGGCGGCCCCTTCCACAGCCTGCCCACCGCACTCGACCGGCCGCTGCTCTTCATCGCGGGCGGGCTCCCGGTCCACCGCGACGGCCACCTGATCGGAGCCGTCGGCGTCGGCGGCGGGGCCCCCGAGCAGGACCACGGCTTCGGGTCCGCCGCCCTCGAAGCCCTGCGCCGGGCCGACGCGGCGGCATAGGCCCCACGGGGCAGCCCCGCCCCGGGTCGCGCGAACGTGTCCCCCGTGCCAGGTTGGTACGGGGGACACGGGTACAGGGGGACACGGGTACACACGATGAGGCAGACGACCGGGCGGTTCCGCAGAGGTCGGGCCATCGCGACGGCAGCGGCCGCCACGCTGGTCGCCTTCGCCGTACCCGCCTGTTCCGCCGGAGCCGACGGCACCCGCGCCATCCCCGGCGCCGCCTCACCGGCCCCCGTGCCGTCCGCCGCGTCCGCGACGCCGACCGCGCCGCCCGCGACCGCGTACGACCTCTCCACCGCCCCGCGCACCGTGCCGTCCGTACGCGCCCACGTGCCCGCCCGGGGCCCCGGCTGGAAGCCCGCCCCCGGCGCCCGGGTCCTCGTCGCACCGGCCGACCGGGCCGCCCTGGCAGACGAGGGCAGGCTGCTCGCCGGCGAACTGCGCCTCGGGTACGCGGAGTCGGACCAGCCGAAGCCGGGCGACGTCCACCTCGCCCTCGCCGCGAAGGGATCCGGCCCGGCGGAGTCGTACGCACTCACCGTCCAGGGAGGCCGGGTCAGCATCACCGGCCCCGACGAGGCGGGCGTCTTCTACGGCACCCGGACCCTCAAACAGGAGATACGCGGGGCCGGTTCGGCCCCCGAGGGCAGGGTGGAGGATGCCCCGGCGAAGCCCCAGCGCGGCCTCAACCTCGACATCGCCCGCAAGCACTTCACCGCCGAGTGGATAGAGGGCCGGCTGCGCGAGATGGCCGACCTCAAACTCAACCAGCTCGGCCTGCACTTCTCCGACGACCAGGCCTTCCGGATCGAGTCCGACACCCACCCCGAGATCGTCTCGACCCCCCACCTGACCAAGGCCGAGGTGCGCCGGATCAACGCGCTCGCCGCCCGGCTCCACATCGCGGTCGTCCCCGAGATCGACTCGCCGGGACACCTCGGGGCCGTGCTCCGCGTCCACCCTGAGCTGCAACTGCGCGACGCGGCGGGCCGGGCCGTCAAGGGCGCCGTGGACATATCCAACCCGGCGTCCGCCCGGCTCGTGGACGAGCTGCTGCGCGAGTTCCTGCCGCTGTTCCCGGCCGGTGCCTGGCACCTGGGCGCCGACGAGTACCAGGCACTGGTGGTGCGCGACCCCCAGGCCTCCTTCCCCGGGCTCGCGAGCGCCGCGCGGGCCCGCTACGGGCCGACCGCCCGGGTGCAGGACCTGGCGACGGGCTGGCTGAACGACCGGGCGGACGTCGTGAGGCCGTCGGGCAAGGCCCTGAAGGCGTGGAACGACGGCTTCTTCCGGGGCGGGGCCGTCCGGCCCGCCGCCGACGTCCAGGCCGAGTACTGGACGGGCAAGGAGATCGGCGCCCGGCCGCCGCTCGAGTACCTGGACGCGGGCCGCAAGGTGGTCAACCTCAACGACGAGTACCTGTACTACGTGCTCGGCGAGCCCAACCAGTTCACGTACCCGACCGGCGAGCGGATCTACGCGCAGTGGACCCCGCTCGTGCTGCGCGGTACCACCGCCGTCCCCGCACGCTACGACGCGCAGGTCCTCGGCGCCCGCCTCGCCGTCTGGTGCGACCTGGCCGCCTCCCAGACCCCGGCCCAGGTGGCCGCGGGCATCCGGCTGCCGCTGGCCGCGCTCGCGCAGAAGGTGTGGGACCCGCGCCCGCCGCGGGCGTCCTGGGCCGACTTCCGGTCCCTCGCCGGCCGCCTCGGACCCTGACCCCGGGAGGCGCCGGCACGGGCCGGCCGGCGCCGGGGAGCGGCGGGCGGGGTCCGTGACCGTGACCGTTACCAGATGGAGTTGACCCACTCCGGGTGGTCGATGAACGGGTTGCGGTTGTGCTGGTAGGTGTCGTAGATCACCTGGTTGCGGCGCTGCTCGAAGGCGTCCGGCGGGTCCATCTGGTTCCACTGCTTGAGCAGGCTGATCCTGCCGAAGAGCGGCGCGGTCCCGTTGTTGACCCGGTCGTTCATCTCCAGGTCGGCGAAGCCGTCCCCGCCGTCGTAGCGCACGGCCATGTAGAGCAGCATCCGCGCGACGTCGCCCTTGACCGCGTTCCGCGGCTCGAAGGAGTCGGCGTCGGTGTAGCTGCCGGGAGCCTCCGACACGGGGCTGCCGCCCATGTCGAAGTCCTTGTTGCCGCGGGTGCTGTTGACGGTGACGTCCTCGGGCCGCAGGTGGTGCAGGTCGGTGCCCGGGCCGGTGACGGTGCCGAAGTCGCCGTGGCTCTTGGCCCAGACGTGTTCCCGGTTCCAGTCGTTGACGCCACCGCCGTTGGTGTACTTGGACTGGGAACGGCCCGAGTAGACCAGGATGACGTTGCCGGGGTTCGCGGGGTCCTGGTCGGTGACCTTCAGCGCGTTCCACACGCCGTCGTAGCTGACCTTGGACTGGGTCTTGATGATGTCGTGCAGCGCGGACTTCAGCGCGGCACCGGTCTTGCCCTCCGCGGCCGCGTAGTACGCGTCCACGCTGGTCGCGGCGGCCTGGGGAGCGGCCGCGGCGACGTCGGCGGTCGTGCCCTGCTGGCCCGCGCTGGCGCTGGCCGGTATGAGGAGCAGTGCGGCCGCGGCGAGCCCGGCGGCCCATGGGGCGGTACGGGAGATCTTCATGACGTGGGGGATACCTCTCCACAAACACCGTCCCCGCCCTGGCAGTTGGCGGGGTATCAAGTGGCAGAGCGAGGATCATATTGTCATGTGCCCATCAGGTAAAAACCACATGTCGGCCGTGTGGACCTTGGGGTTTGTCCGCTGCCGGGCACGGGCACGGTAGCGGATGCCCACGGCGGCCCCGACCCGGCCGCCGACAGCTCTCACGGGAGTGGCCCATGGCAGTGAAGATCCTCATCGTGACCGGCGACGCGGCGGAGTCCCTGGAGGTGCTCTACCCCTACCAGCGCCTGCGGGAGGAGGGCTACGAGGTGCACGTCGCGGCGCCCTCCCGCAAGAAGCTGCGCTTCGTGGTGCACGACTTCGAGGAGGGCTTCGACACCTACACGGAGAAGCCCGGCTACACCTGGCCCGCCGACATCGCCTTCGCGGACGTGGATCCCGGCGAGTACGCGGCCGTCGTCGTCCCGGGGGGACGGGCGCCGGAATACCTGCGCAACGACCCGGAGGTGCGGCGGATCCTGGCCGCCTTCGCCGGGGACGACAAGCCGATCGCGCAGATCTGCCACGGCCCGCTGATCACCGCCGCGAGCGGCGCCCTGGACGGCCGCCGGGTGACGGCCTATCCGGCGCTGGAGCCCGACATGCGGGCGGCCGGGGCCGTGTTCCGGGACTCCGAGGCCGTGGTCGACGGCACCCTCGTCTCGGCCCGGGCCTGGCCCGACCACCCGGCCTGGATGCGGGAGTTCCTGACCGTACTGCGCGGCAAGGCGCCGCTCGCGTAACGGCGGGAGCGGGAGGCCGGGGCGGCGCGGGGAGCCGGCGGGAGCCGGGAGCCGGGGCGGGGGCCGGACGGGGACCCCGCCCCGGGGTCCGTCAGTTCCCGGTGGTGACCTGCGGCGCCGGCTCGTACTTGTAGTTCGCCGGGCCGAAGTTCTTCTTCACGGCGGCCTCCCAGGAGCCGTCGGACACCATCTTGGTGAGCGCGAGGTTGATCTTGCGCTGGAGGTCGTTGTCGCCCTTCTTGAGGCCGATGCCGTAGTTCTCGTTGCTCAGGTTCAGCCCGAGCAGCTTGAACTTGCCCGCGTTGCCCTTCCGCGCCGCGTATCCGGCGAGGATGGAGTTGTCGGTGGTCATCGCGTCGACCAGGTTGTCCTGGAGGGCGACGAGGCACTCCGAGTAGCCGCCGAGCTCCAGGACGCTCGCCTTCGGGGCGAGGGTCTTGCGGACGTTCTCCGCGGAGGTGGAACCGCTCACCGAGCACAGCCGCTTGGTGTTGAGGTCCTCGGGCTTGGTGATGGAGTTGTCGTCGGCGCGGACCATCAGGTCCTGGTGGGCGACGAAGTACGGCCCGGCGAACTCGACCTTCTCGCGGCGCTTGTCGTTGATCGTGTAGCTGGCGGCGACGAACCTGACCTCGTTGTACTGGATCAGCAGTTCCCGGTCCGAGCTGTACACCTGCTTGAACTCGATCTCGCTCGCCTTGTAGCCGAGTTCCTTGGCGATGTACGTGGCCACGTCGACGTCGAAACCGGTGAAGGTGCCGTTGCTCTCGCGCAGCCCGATTCCGGGCTGGTCGAACTTGATGCCGATGGAGATGGGCTCCTTCGGGGCTTCACCACCACAGCCGGAGGCGGTGGCGGCGAGGGCGATCACCGTGGCGACCGCACCGGCCTTGGGAACCTTCATGCTGAACTCTTTTCCTCGGGAACGCGGAATCCCGGGGGACGTCGCGGGAACGGGGGCAGACGTGCGGAACCGCGGGGGCGCGGGGGCACGTGTATGAGGAAGCTAGGAAGGTGACGGCCGTACCGTCACTACATCTGAGGAAAACTTGAGCATAACGATCCGGTTCAGCCGTGGATCTTCCCGCGGTTCCGGTGAGTGGCGGGAGAAGGGGCTGTCCGGGGTGGCGAACGAGGAAAGCGGCGCGGCGAGGGTCGAAGGCAACACGCTCCTGCTGGGCGAAGCGGTACGAGTCCGGTTCATCCGGACATTGCGCCTGCCCGAGTCGGGCACGCACGCGCTCCCCCCGGGGCTGGGGGAGTTCCCGCTGCGCCGGGTCGAGGACTACCCGGACACCGTGCCGCCGGAATGGCGCGCCAAGGGCGGCGTGATGCTGCCGGTGTACCTGCGCGAGGCGATGTGGCTCAGCTTCGGCGGGTCACGGGAGCCGGCCGCGCTCCAGGTCGGCGTCGGCAAGGTGTGCGCCGTCTCGGGCAGGCGGTGGACCGGCCGGCTGGAGCGGGGGCCGCAGAACTACGTGGTGCTGCCCCGCCAGCCCTGGCTCGACGGGATCAACTCCGGCGACGGGACCGTGCGCCAGTTCGTCGCCGTGCCGCTCGGCCTCGGCGCCACGGTCGAGGGGCAGGTCACCGGCGAGGAGGTGACCGGAGGGGTGCAGCTCCAGGCGTTCCCGCTCGGCGCCGAGGCCCTCGCCGCCTGGCGCGAGGAGCAGCGCGCGAGCCTGCGGAGCGCCCGTTCGGGCGGCGGCGGTTACGGCGCGGCGCCCGCCCCCGGCGGGCCCGTCGTGCCGGCCATGCCGATGGCGGCGCCCGCCCCGGGTGCCGCGCCCGCGCCGCCGGCCGGGCGTCCGGCACCGGCCCCCGCCATGGGGCTCGGCGTGGGCGGTGCGATGCGCCAGGAGGTCTACCAGGACGACCGCGCGCCGTCGGCCTGGGCGGACCGGCCCGCCGCCCGGGTCTTCGTCCACCTCGTGACCCCGCCCGAGTGGCGCCGCATCACGGGCGAGGCCGCGCCGCCCTCACCCGTGGACCGCGCCGCCTACACCCGGGCCGGACTGCCCTGGTACGACTACTACGATGAGACCGGCACCGACCTCCCGGCGGCCGGCGCCCTCGCCGGGGTCAAGCCCGTCGGCGACTGGCTCGGCGACGACCACGCGCCCTGGACGCCGCCCGCGCCCGGCCAGGTCCTGCCGCTCGGCAACGCCCCGCGCCCCGGCGAGCCGGTCCAGGACGGCGACTGGTAGCCGGGCCGAAGGCACACGGCGGCCCGGCACCGCACCGCCCGGTCCGGCACGGCCGCGGTGACGGCAGGACCGCGACGATGGGCGTCGACCGGCACTGGCGCTGCTACTTCTCGCCGGAGTTCGTGGCGCGCACCCCCGTCCCCGAGCTGTCCGGCGCGTGGATCCACGAGGCGGCCCACCTGCTGCGCGACCACCACGGCCGCGCCGGCCGGCTGCCGCCCGCCGGCCAGCACGATCCGGTGCGGATCAACATCGCCCAGGACTGCGAGATCAACGACGACCTCCTCGCCGACGGCCTGGAACTGCCGGCGGGCCGCATGGAGCCGGCCCTCTTCGGCCTCCCCGCGGACGGGATGTCCGAGAGCTACCTGCCGGCCGTTCCGGCCACACCCCCGCACGGGGTGGACTGCGGCTCCGGCGCGCACGGGTCCCCGGCGCCGTGGGAACGCGGCGCGGCCGACGGCACCGTCCGGGTGGGGCCGGCGGAGGCGGACGCCCTGCGCCGCCGTACCGCCGGGGCGGTACGCGCCCACCGGCGCTCCCGGGGCCGGGGGAGCGTGCCCGCCGGGTGGGAGCGCTGGGCGCGGCAGGTGCTGGAGCTGGCCGTCGACTGGCGCCGGGCCCTGTCCGGGGCGGTGCGGGAGGCCGCCGCCTGGGCCCGGCGGCGCGGTGGACCACACGTACCGGCGGCCCTCGCGCCGCACTCCCGCACCGGGCGGCCGGGTGGTGCTGCCGAGCCTGCGCCGCCCGCTGCCGCGGGTCGCGATCGTCGTGGACACGTCCGGCTCCTGGGCGGCGCGGAACTGGCCGCGGCCCTCGCCGAGGTCACCGGGGTGCTGCGCGAGGTGGGCGTCGGGGGCAACAGGGTGACGGTCCTGGCCTGCGACGCCGACGTGCGGGCCGTCACCCGGGTGACCAGCGCCCGGGAAGTGACCCTGGCCGGGGGCGGCGGCACCGACATGCGGGTGGGCATCGCGGCCGCGCTCGCCCGGCCGGACCGGCCGTCGGCCGTCGTCGTCCTGACCGACGGCCACACCCCCTGGCCCGAGGAGTCCCCGTCCTGCCGGCTGATCGCCGCGTTGATCGGCGCGGACGCGCCGCGGCCGCCGGCCTGGGTGGAGACCGTGCACGTCGATCCGGCCGGCTGACCGGACGGCCGGGCCGAGGAGGAACTGGCCGGTTGTCTACGGTCGTTCGGGCGGTGATCAGCCGGGCGTGACAGCATGGCCGTGGACATCACGGCCAAAGCGGCCAAGCTGAGGGGGAGTTCGGTGAGCGGAGTACGCAAGAGCCTGGCCAAGGTGGAGATCGCGCTGCGCTGGGACCCCAGTCCGGCGGGCACGCCCGCGAACGACCTGGACATCGTCGCCGCCGTCTACGGCACCTCGGACCCGTACGGGGAGCCCGTCTACCTCGTCCACTTCGGCAGCCGCGCCCCCGACGGCACCATCACCCTGGGCCGGGACAGCCGTACCGGGCAGGGCTTCGGATTCGACGAGGTGATGACCCTCGAACTGGACCGGCTGGCGCCGGAGCTGGGCCGGGTGGTGGTCGGCGTGGTGATCCAGGACGCGGGGCCCGCCGGGGTTCCGGAACGCAAGACCTTCGCCGCCGTCGGGGGGACGGGGCTGCGGATCCGGGAGGGCCACACGGACCTCGCCACCACCGACTTCGCGGAGATCCCCGGGGCCACGGCGGCCACCGTGGCCGAGTTCGTCCGGGACGCCTCGGGCGGCTGGGCGATGGACGCGCGCACGCGCGGCTTCGACGCGGACCCGCAGGAGTACGCCCGGGTGATGGGCGCCGCGCACGGCTGAGTCCCCGTGTGCGGGAGGCCGTTCGGACGGGGCGGCGGCCACTCCGAGCAGAGTGGCCGCCGTCCCGTCCGGGTGGCGCGCTGCCGCCGTCCCCACGTGGCAGCGCGAGCGGTCCGCCGTCCGGTCATCGTGAACGGCGGCCGCCGGTTCAGGGGGTCAGGGCCGCCCGGCCGGGTCCGCGGCCGGGGGCGTGATGCCCAGCGCGGGCAGCAGGGCCGCGTCGACGAACCTGACCAGGTAGTCGGCGTCCGCGTAGCGCTCCTCCAGCACGGGCCGGATGCGCAGGACGCCCATCAGCTGCGCGGGCAGGAACTCCACCGCCGGATGGTCCGGGGCGATCTCCTCGCGCGTCACGGCCCGCTCCACGATGGTGCCGAAGGCCGCCAGCTCGGGCTCGACGAGCGCCTCGCGCAGCGCGGCCCGGAGCTCCTCGTCGCTGAGCACGGCCACCCCCAGCGCCTGGGTGAGGCGGGTGTCGCGGCCCGAGGTGCAGGCCGCGATCCGGGCGGCCTCGCGGAGGTCCCCCGCCAGGGTGCCGGTGTCCACGTCCGCGAGGGTCCGCTCGCCGCGGCGGGCGCGGCTCGCGCGCAGGGCGGCGGCGACGAGCTGCGGCTTGGTCTTCCACTGCCGGTAGAGCGTGGACTTCCCGCAGGAGGCCCGGGCGGCGACGCCCTCCATGGTGAGCGCCTCGTAGCCGTACTCGCGCAGCTGGTCGAGGACGACGTCGTAGAACTCCTGCTCGCGCTCCGGGCTGATCTTGGAGCGGCGCGCGGTGACCTGCGGCGTCGACGTCATGGGTGGGATCTCTCCTCGCGGGATCCGGGCGGTGGGGCCGTGTTCCGAGTGTACGGCCATCCGAGCTTATCGGGACACCAGCGTATCGATACGCCAATGTATCGATACACTGGCGTGTCGATGGAACCCGAAAGATAGTGAGACCGGGGGATGACCTCCCACACCGCTCCGGACCGGCCACCCGCCGGTCACCTCGGCGCCCGCCGCCGGCTCGTACGCGAGCTGCTGCTCGTCGCGGGCCTCTTCGCCGCCTACAAGGCCGGCCGGATGCTCTCGACGGGCCGCACCGACGAGGCCTTCCGCAACGCCGGCCGCGTGTGGGACGCCGAACGGTCCCTGCACCTCCCCGGCGAGGGCGCCGTACAGCGGCTGCTCCTCCACGGGGACGCCCTCGTCCACACCGCGAACACCTACTACGCGGCCGTGCACTTCCCGGCGACCGCCCTGTTCCTGGTCTGGCTGTACCTGCGCCGCCCCCGGCACTACCTGTGGACCCGGCGGGTACTCGCCGTCCTCACCGGCGCCGCCCTCGTCCTGCACCTCTCCTTCCCGCTCGCACCGCCCCGGATGCTGGGCGCCGCGCACCTGGTGGACACCGGGCAGGTGTACGGGCCGACCGTCTACGGGGCCGCCCCGGAAGCCGACGCCATGGCCAACCAGTTCGCCGCGATGCCCTCGCTGCACTTCGGCTGGGCGCTGATGCTGGCCCTCGGCATGATCGCCGCGACCCGGTCCCGGTGGCGCGTCCTGTGGCTGCTGCATCCGCTGGTGACCCTGCTCGTGATCGTGGGCACCGCCAACCACTACTGGCTCGACGCGGTCGTCGCCACCCTGCTGCTGGGCGCGGCCCTCCTGCTGGTCCCCCGCCCCGCCGCCGACGGCGCGGCCGCCCCGGAGGCACGGAGCCTGCCGCGCCCGCGTCCGGCGGTGCGGCCCGGCCCGGCCGGGGTCGTGGGCGGTACGGGTGCCGGTGCCGGTGACGGTGCGGGTGCCGATGCCGGTGCCGGGACGTCCGGGTCCGGGAGCGCCGTGCGCGTCCCCTCCGCCGTCTCCGCGGGGGCCCGGCGGTGAACGCCACCGTCCTCGCCGTCGCCCTCTGCCTGGCCTCGGCCGCCACCTACGCGGCCGCCGCCGTCGCCCAGGAGCGCCTCGCCCGCCGGGCCGTCGCCCGCAGTGCCCGGGCACTGCTCGGCAACGGGGCCTGGTGGTGGTCGGCCGGACTGAACGCCGCCGCGGCGCTGCTGCACGCCGCCGCGCTCCGCTACGGCCCGCTGACCCTCGTCCAGCCGCTGGGAGCGCTCACCCTGGTGGCCGCCGTCCCGCTGGGCGCCCGGGGCGCCGGGAGGCGGGTCGCCGCCACCGAGTGGCGGGGCACCCTGGCCACCGTCGCCGGCCTCGGACTGCTGCTCCTGCCCGCCTCCGGCCCCGCCCCCGACGACACCCTCACCCTGGCCGAGGCGCTCGCCGTGTCCGGAGCCACCGTCGCGGCGATCCTCCTGCTCACCGCCCGCAAGGACCCCGGCCCGGGGCTGCGCCACGCCACCGCCTCCGGACTGGCCTCCGCCGTCGCCTCCGCCCTGACCCAGACCGTGGCCGTGGCGGGCGGCCGGGGCGGGGCCCTGCTCAGCGGCCGGGTGATCACCGTCGGCCTGCTCGTGGTGGTCTTCGCCGTCGGCGGCATGCTGCTCTCCCAGCGGGCCTACCGGGGCGGCCTCGGAGCCCCGCTCGCCGTCGTCAACCTCGCCAACCCGCTGGCGGCGGCCGCGATCGGCATGGTCCTGCTCGGCGAACGCCTCCAGGGCGGCGCGCTCGGCATCCTGCTCGCCACGGCCGGAGCCCTCGCGGCCACCCGCGGCGTGCTGCTGCTCACCCGTACCGCGCCCGCCGCACCGGCCGCCGCACCGGCCGCCGGGTCCCGGCCGGTGCCGGCCGGCCATGTGACGGCCTGAGCCACCGGCGCGGCAGAACCGTTCCGCCCCCGGTGTGCGTCCTCCCGTACGGAAGACGCACACCGGAGAGCGGAGCGAACGGCATGGGCATCATCGGCTGGATCATCCTGGGCCTGCTGGCCGGAGCCATCGCCAAGGTCCTGCTCCCCGGCCGGGACCCCGGCGGACTCATCGGCACCACCCTCATCGGCGTCGCCGGCGCCTTCACGGGCGGCTGGCTCTCCGCCACGTTCCTCGACCGCCCGGTCCAGGCCCGGTTCTTCGACCTCACCACCTGGGGCTCCGCCATCGCGGGCTCCCTCGTCCTGCTCATCGGCTACCGCCTCCTCTTCGGCAACTCCCGCGACTGAGCCGGACACCGCGCCCCGCCGGACCCTGCGGCCGGCCCGGCCGGAGACCTTCCCGCCACAGCACTAGGCTGGGCCCCGCGCGACGCACGAGATGCGAGGAGCCCGGACCCATGAGCGTCACCCCCGTCCCCACCGCCGACCTGTACGACGAGCACGGCGAGGACCTGGGCATCTGCGCCACCCCGTTCCGCCGGATCGGCGGCCGCCGCCTGTACGCCGGACCCGTGCGCACCGTCCGCTGCCACGAGGACAACGCCCTGCTGCGCGAACTCCTCCACACCCCCGGCGGGGGCGCCGTCCTCGTCGTCGACGGCGGCGGGTCCCTGCGCACCGCCCTGGTCGGCGACCTCATCGCCGGCGCGGCGCACCGCTCCGGCTGGGCCGGGCTGATCGTCAACGGCGCGGTCCGCGACAGCGTCGCCCTCGGCGCGCTGGACCTCGGGGTCCACGCCCTCGGCACGTGCCCCCGCAAGAGCGGCAAGACCGGCGAGGGCGCGGTCGACGAGCCCGTCACCATCGGCGGGGTCACCTTCCGCCCGGGTGACACCGTGTACGTGGACGACGACGGCGTCGTGGTGTTGCCCGCCGGGCACTGAAGGGCGGTTTCCCGCCAGCCTGCGGCCGGGGGCCTGGCGGCGGCGGCCCGGCACGGGTTTCACTGCGGGCCCATGAGACGACACAGGATCATGGGCCTGCTCGGCGCGCTCACCCTCGCCGCCGGAGCCCTGGCCGGACCCGCGGCCGCCGCCGGATCCCCCACCGCCGGACCGGCGGCCGCCGGATCCCCCACCGCCGCCGGACCGCCCGCCGCCGCCGGGCCCGCCGCCGAGGGGCCCGTGCCGCCCGCCGAGTTCGGCACCGACTGGCACGACCCCCTCACCGCCGCCCCGCCCGTGGAGCGCCCCGCGACCCGGTCCTGCGAGGTGACCCTGGCCGAGGCCCGGTTCCGCGACTTCACCCCCTACCGGGGGACCTACACCCCGCCCGCCGGCTGCGGCCGCTCCGGCTGGGCCAAAGCCGTCCTGCGCCTCGACGGCAAGGTCAAGGGCCGCCAGTACGACCGCCTCGGCAACCTCACCCTCGGCGGCGTCGAGATCCTGCGCACCTCCACCCCGCAGCCCTCGCCTGACGGCATCACCTGGTCCGTGGAGAAGGACGTCACCCGCTACGGCGACCTCCTGGGCCGTCCGCAGCCCGTCGAGATGCTGATCGGCAACGTCGTCAACGACACCTACACCGGCGTCATCGACGTCAAGGTCACCCTCACCCTCTACGCCGCCGACCGGCACCACCCCGCCCCCGACACCCCCGACCGGGTGCTGCCCCTCACCACCCCCGCCGTCACCACCCCGCGCAACACCGAGCGGCTCCTCGCCGAGGTGTACGCCACCGGCTCCGGCGGCGGCTGCGAGGAGTACTGGTACATGACCGTCCCCGACGCCGCGCCCTACTCCTGCAAGGCCCCCGACGGCCCCCACCGCGAGGTGCGGATATCCGTCGACGGACGGCTCGCCGGCCTCGCCGCCCCCTTCCCGACCGTGTGGACCGGCGGCTGGTCCAACCCCTTCCTCTGGTACGTCACCCCCGGCCCCCGCGCCTTCGACGTCCAGCCGGCCGTCTACGACCTCACCCCCTACGCGGCCCTCCTCAACGACGGCCGCGAGCACCGCGTCGAGGTCTCCGTCGCCGGCGTACCGGCCGGCCAGGCCGGCTGGAGCACCCCCGTCAACCTGCTGCTCTGGCAGGACCACGGCCGCCAGGTCGTCACGGGCGCCCTGACCCGCCACGAGGAGGGCGCCCCCACCGGATCCTCCCGCTGGACGCCCGCCGCCCCCGGCGGCGAACACCGCCTGGACACCGACGGCGGCCACCGCCTGACCGTCGCCGGGTACCTCGACACCTCCCACGGCCGCGTCACCACCACCGTCACCCGGGCCGTGTCCCACACCTCCGCGCACCGCTGGACCGACGGCGAGAACCGGGACGCCCTCACCGCTTCCTGGACCGACGAGGAGAGCGTCACCCGCGGAGCCGCCACCACCCGCACGGCCCGCACGTACACCATGGACGGCGAGACCACCCTCGGCGCGGACGACCGGCTGCGCACCGTCCTGTCCCTCGGGGACCGGGCCGACACCGTCACCCTGCGCGGCGGCCGCCAGACCGGCCGCTCCCTCCTCGACCACCGGTACACGGGCGACGCCACGTACACGGCGAACGTCCCTCGCGACCAGCGGCACGCGGTCGGCACCTCCACCGAGCACTACCGGCTGTACGGGACGGACGCCGGGGCCGGCTGTTACGACCGTACGGTGTCCACCGCGCAGGGCACCGTGACGGAGGACCGCCTCCGCTGCTGACGGTGGCGGGGCCTACGATGACCGCCCATGGAGATGAGTGAGGCCGGCAGACGGCTGATCGACGGCCGTTTCGAACTGATCGGCCCCCTGGGCGCCGGAGGCATGGGCACGGTGTGGCGCGCCCGCGACATCGCACTGCACCGCGAGGTCGCCCTGAAGGAGGTGCGCCCGCCGGACCCCGCCACGGCCGCCGCGCAGCCGGACCTCGCCGTCCAGCTGCGCGAGCGGGCCATCCGGGAGGCGCGGGCCCTCGCCCGCCTCGCCCACCCGAACGTGGTGACGATCCACCACATCGTGGAGCCCGCACCGGAGACGGACGGCCACCCGTGGATCGTGATGGAGCTGCTCAGGGGCGGCTCACTGCACGACCGGCTCGCCACCGGACCGATGCCGCTCGCGGAGGTGGTGCGGCTCGGGCTCGACATCCTCTCCGCGCTGCGCGCCGCGCACGCGGAAGGCGTGCTCCACCGGGACGTGAAGCCGGCCAACGTCCTGCTGCGGCCCGACGGCTCGGCCGTACTGACCGACTTCGGCATCGCCGCCGTGCACGGGGCGACCGCCCTCACCTCCACCGGGGTGCTCATCGGCTCGCCCGAGTACATCGCTCCCGAGCGGTGCCGGGGCGAGGAGGGCCTGGCGGCCTCCGACCTGTGGTCGCTCGGCATGCTGCTGTACGTGGCCGCCGAGGGGACGCACCCGCTGCGCCGTGCCACCAGCCTGGCCACGGTGGTCGCCGTCCTCGACGAGCCGATCCCCGCTCCCGTGCGCTCCGGCCCGCTGGGGCCCGTACTGGAACGGCTGCTCGTCCGCGACCCCGCGGCGCGGCCGGACGGCGGCGAGCTGGAAGCGCTGCTCCGGGGTGCGAGCACCGCTCTGGGGACGGGCCCCGGTGCCGCCCCGGTCCCGCCGGTCGGGGGCCCGTACGGCCCGCCGCCCACGGTGTCGGACGCCCGGCCCTTCACCCCCGGCGGCGGCTCCCCGTACGCGTCCACCACGCCCGTCCCCCACGCCGCCCCCGCGACCGCCCCGGCCCGGGGGCGCGGCCGCGCCGCGCTGATCGGCGCCGCCCTGGCGCTGGCCCTGGCCGGCGGGGTGGCCGGGCTCGTCCAGGCGCTGCCCGACGGCACGTCCTCCGGCCGGCAGGCCACCGGCCCCGCCGCCACGGCCACCCCGGCCGCCGCCACCCCCGGCGCGGCGACCCCCGCCGGCCGGACGGGCGCCACGCCCCGGGGACAGGGCGGCCAGGCCGCGGCCAAGGGGAACCTGCTCGCCCCGGACCAGGTCCGGACCGTCGTCGAGGCGTTCAAGCAGCGGACCGGCACCACCTCCTTCGTGGAGATGACCGTCTACGAGGGCTACGTGCTGGCCGCCATCCCCACCGCCCCCGGCGCGGACACCTTCGACCGCTACCAGTACCGCGACGGCCAGGTGACGCACGCCGGCCCCGGCGGCACCGTCAAGCAGGACGAGCCGCTCATCGACATGGCGGCGGTGAAGTGGGACGCCCTGCCCGCCCTCCTGGACCGGGCCCAGCAGGAACTCGGCGTCTCCAAGCCGACCTCCCGCTACGTCATCGTCGAGCCCTGGCTCTTCGACGCGACCCCCTCCATGCGCCCCTACCTCACCGACGAGTACGGACGGGGCGGCTACGTGTACGCCGACACCCAGGGCAACGTGAAGAAGGTCTACCGCTCCTGACACCGCGTATCCGCACCCCACGCCCGCACATACCCGCAGACCCCCACACCCGTACGCGCGCCGGGGCGCGTACGGGTCGGCGGACACCTGTCCGAGGAGCACGCCCACCATGCCCAGCTGGCGCACCACCCTGACCCGGGCCGGGATCACCGACCCCCGGCTGCGGGCCGACTTCACCCATGCCGCCCGCCGGGTGCTGCGCCGCGAACCGGCCCCCTACCTCACCCTGCGCCTGCTGGCCGCGCCGCCCCTGGTGCCCTGGCTGGCGGCCGGGCTGGCCTTCATGAACCTGGTCGACGACGTGGCCGAGACCGGAACCCCGAGTGCCCGGGCCGCCGGGCTCGCCGCGCTGGCGGCACGCACCGGGCCGGCCCTGGAGAGCGGCGACAGCCCGGACCCGCTGCTGCGCGCCTACGCCCACGCCGTCCGCACCCGGGGCCTGCCCGGGCACTGGGTCACCCGCTTCCTGGACGGCGCCGCCACCGCCGAGGCCGGCTTCGACGGGTTCGCCACCGAGGAGGACTTCCAGACCTACCTCGACGCCTACGCCTGGCCCGGCATCATGGTCTTCACCGGCCTCCAGTACCGGGGCGGACCCGACGCGGCCCAGGCGGCCGGCTGGCGCGGCTTCGTGGACGCCGCCCAGCGGGTCGACTTCCTCGCCGATCTCGCGGGCGACCTCGCCGACGGGCGGCTGTGCGTCCCGCGCTCCCGGCTCGAGGAGCACTCCGTCACCCGCGCCGATCTGGAACGGGCCCGCGACACCCGGGAGGTACGCGCCCTCCTCGCCGCCGAGTGCGCCCGCGCGCGGACCGCTCTCGGCGCCGCGGAAGGCGTCCTCGGCCTCACCGAGCCCGGACTGCGGCCGGTGGTCGCGGCCATGACGGAGCTCATGGGACACCAGCTGACCGCGGTGGAGAAGGCCGGCACCGGCGCCCTGCGCAAGGACGTCGGCTACGGCCTGACGGCTCCCGTGGCCACCCTGGTCCGCGCGCGGCGCCGCCGCCGGCACCCCGGCCGGACCACGGAGGTGCCGCGCTGACGCCGCGCCGGGGAGGAGCCGTCAGTACGGGCCGTTGACGTTGTCGATCGAACCGTAGCGGGCGGCGGCGTAGTTGCAGGCCGCGGTGATGTTCGCGACCGGGTCGTACGAGTCCAGGGACGTGCCGGGCACGTGGTAGGCGCGGAAGGTCGGGTCGATGACCTGGAGCAGGCCCTTGGAGGGGATGCCGGCCGCGGCGTTGGAGTCCCAGTTGTTGATGGCGCGGGGATTGCCCGAGGACTCGCGCATCACGTTGCGGTGGATTCCGTTGTAGGTGCCGGGAATTCCGTGCTGGGCCATGACCGCCAGGGACTGGCGGATCCAGCCGTCGAGGTTGTCGGCGTACGTGGTGGCCGCTTTGGCGGCGGGCTTCGCCGCGGCCGCGCGCGCCGCCGCGCCGATGCTCAGCTTCAGGCCGGGGCGGATCACCGAGGGGTTCTCGCCGATGGCGTTGCGGTTGGCCGCGTAGAGCGCCTGCCAGCCGCCGCTCACGGAATGCTCGGCCGCGATCTTCGAAAGGGTGTCGCCGCCGACCACGGAATAGGTCAGGGCCGCCGCGGCCTTTTCCACGGACGCCTTTTTCGCGACGGACTTCTCCACGGCCGGCTTCTGCACCGCCACGGCCTTCTCCACGGACGCCTTGACGAGCGACGCCGGAGCCGGCTGCGTGCCGGCCGCCGCGGCGGTGGTGGCGCTGATCAACGGAAGGGCGAATGCCGCTCCGCCCGTACCGGCGACCGCGAGTCCGCGGGCGATCCGGTGCTGCTTCGGCCGACGGTGCTTACCGTGTCGGGGCATGGCGCTGTTCCTCACGTGGGGGTACGGGAGAGCCCCGGCGGCGGCCGGATTCGGCAGTCGGCCGCGGGGAGTGAGGTGACCGTAGGCGAGTGCGAGGGGCGGGAACAAGACGAGAATTCCGCCCGGAGATCGACTTCCCGCCCGTTGTCCGGTAAATGACCATGACGGGCGGATCGCGGAAAGGCCGATTTCCTTTCCGGGGAAAGGGAATCGACCGTTCCGGGTGAATTGATGTTGAGCGGGTGCGCGTGACCCACATCACGGGCCCGGCGGGTTCGGGGCCGCCTCGTCCAATACGGTCAATTCGCGCCCCGATACTGCCGATTCGGGCGACCCGCCCGAGGCTGACGAAACGCTCGCAATCGGACATTCGAGCCCGCCGCCGGCCCCGGGGCCCGCGGCCCGTCCCGGCTCGAGGCGTGCGGCCCGCTCAGTGGGGCAGTGCGTCGGTGAGGTCCACCTCGACCAGCTGCCCTGCGAAGCCCAGCTGCGCGACCCCCAAGAGCGCACTGGCGGACGTGAAGGCCGGCCTGAGGGCGGAAGCGGTGAGCCGGTGCCAGGCGAGGCCCAGGTCCCCCCTGTCGTCACTCCGCACGCAGATCACCGAGCGCACCACGTGCTGCGGCCGGGCGTTCACCGCCGCGCGACCGTCCGGCGCGGCGCCGGGCCGGACAACCGGCTCTCAGAAGCAGGCCAGCGCCTCCAGCGTGGCGTCCACGGCCCCCCGGGACGCCGGCAGCAGGGGCAGGCGTACGTCCGGGGCCGGGATCCGGCCCTGCGCGTGCAGCACGGCCTTGACCACCGTCGGGTTCGGCTCCGCGAAGGCCGCGGCCGACACCCGCGCCAGCCCGTGCCCCAGCTCCCGGGCCCGCCCGACGTCGCCGCCCCGCCAGGCGGCCGCGAGTTCCACGAACCGCTCCGTCGCCAGGTGGGCCGAGGCCAGCACCGCCCCCGACGCGCCGAGCGCCAGCATCGGGGACGCGTACGCGTCGTCCCCCGCCAGGACCGAGAACCCCTCCGGCAGCCGGCCCAGCAGCGCCACCGTCTCCGCGTCGATCCCGCCCGCCGCGTACTTCACCCCGGTCACACCCGGCAGCGAGCCCAGCGCGCGGAGCGCGTCCGCGTCCAGCGGCTGCCCCGTCCGGTACGGGATGTGATAGACGATCAGCGGCAGCGGACTGACCTCCGCCAGCCGCGCGAAGTGCGCCAGCACGCCCGCCGCCGAGGGCCGCACGAAGGACGGTACGGTCACCAGCGCCGCCCGGGCCTGCGGCCACCGCACCAGCCGCGCCAGCGCCGCCTCGCTCGCCCTCGTCCCGCTCGCTCCCGCCCCCACCGTGAGCGGCACCCCCCGCTCCCCGCAGACGCGGGCGCAGACCCCGGTGACCAGGTCGCGCTCCGCCTCGTCGAGGGCGGCCGCCTCGCCCGTCGTGCCCAGGGCCACGATCCCGGCCGCGCCCGCGTCGAGCACCTCGTGGGCCAGGGTCTCCAGCGCCCCGGCGGCCACCTCCCCGTCAGGGCCGAAGGGGGTGACGAGCGGGACGTGGATCCCATCGAGGGTGAAAGGCGCGGCATCGGTGAATCGCCCGGACTGTTCCGTTTCCTGTCGCATACGGAAGAGCTTCGCCCGGACCGAGCACCGAATCCAGTTCGCGTTCCTTACCCGATCCGTAAGCTGAGCCGATGCTCGACGTACGCCGCCTGCGCCTGCTGCGGGAACTCGCCCGCCGCGGCACCATCGCCGCCGTGGCCGAGGCCCTCGCCTTCAGCCCCTCCGCCGTCTCCCAGCAGCTCTCCGTCCTCGAACGGGAAGCCGGCCTGCCCCTGCTGGAACGCACCGGCCGCCGGGTCCGCCTCACCCCGGCCGCCCAGAACCTCGTCCGGCACGCCGAAGCCGTCCTGGAACGCCTCGAACAGGCGGACGCCGACCTCGCGGAGGCCCGCAGCGGCCTCGCCGGCGTCCTGCGCGTCGGCTCCTTCCCCACCGCCACCCGGGCCATCGTCCCGGCGGCCCTCCGCCACCTGGCCCGGCGCCACCCCGGGCTGGAGCCGAGGGTCCGCGAGACCGACCCGGCGGGGGTCGCGCACGCGCTGCGGGCCGGGGACCTGGACGTGGCCCTGGTCCACGAGTACGACTTCGTCCCCGCGCCGCCGGAGCCGGGGATCGACACCCGCCCGCTGTACGGGGAGGCGATGTACCTGGCCGCCCCCGCCGGCCCGCCGCCGGCCACCGGCCCGGACCAGGGCGCACCCCCGGCCACCGGCCCGTCCCCGGCCACCGGCCCCGACCAGGGCGCGGTGCTGCGTACCCACCGGGACGCGCCCTGGATCACCGCCACACCCGGCACCCTCTGCCACGCCATGACCGTGCGGGCCTGCCAGGCGGCCGGCTTCGCACCCGGGATCCGCCACCAGGTCGACGAGTTCGACACCGTCCTCGCCCTGGTCGCGGCCGGGCAGGGAGTGGCCGTCGTCCCCCAGCTGGGAGTGACCCGGCCCCCGGACCCCGGCCTCACCCTCACCCGCCTCCACATGGAACGCCGCACCAAGATCGCCTTCCGTGACGGTGCCGCCGCGCATCCCGCGGTGGCCGCCTTCGCCGCGGCGCTGCGCGCGGCCGTGCCGCCGGATCTGGCCGGAACCGGCGGCGGCGGATGACGCGAGTGCCCGCACAACTCCCTTGGGGCGCCCCGCCCGTGTACGTTCGTTGATCCAGACCGAGCCGAACAGAACGGGGTACGACGTGACACATCGCGTACGAGGGGTCATCGCGCGGAGCAAGGGCGCACCGGTGGAGACGACCACGGTCCTCGTGCCCGACCCGGGGCCCGGCGAAGCCCTCGTCAAGGTCCGGGCCTGCGGGGTCTGTCACACCGACCTGCACTACCGCGAGGGCGGCATCAACGACGAGTTCCCCTTCCTCCTCGGCCACGAGGCCGCCGGGACCGTCGAGTCCGTCGGCCCCGGCGTCACCTCCGTCGCCCCCGGCGACTTCGTGGTCCTCAACTGGCGCGCGGTGTGCGGCAGCTGCCGAGCCTGCAAGCGCGGCCGGCCCTGGTACTGCTTCGACACCCACAACGCCGCCCAGCCCATGACCCTCGAGGACGGCACCCCGCTCTCCCCGGCCCTGGGCATCGGCGCGTTCGCCGAGAAGACCCTGGTCGCCGCCGGACAGTGCACCAAGGTGGACCCCGCCGCCTCGCCCGCCGCCGCCGGACTGCTCGGCTGCGGGGTCATGGCCGGCCTCGGCGCCGTCCTGAACACCGGCAACGTGGGGCGCGGCGACTCGGTGGCCGTCATCGGCTGCGGCGGAGTGGGCAACGCCGCCGTCGCGGGCGCCCGGCTGGCGGGTGCCTCGCGGATCATCGCCGTGGACCTGGACGACCGGAAGCTGGAACGGGCGCGCGGGCTGGGCGCCACCCACACCGTCAACGGGCGCACCGAGGACGTGGTCGAGGCCGTCCGGGAACTGACCGGCGGGAACGGCGCGGACGTGGTCATCGAGGCCGTCGGCCGCCCCGAGACCTACCGGCAGGCCTTCTACGCCCGCGACCTGGCCGGAACCGTGGTCCTGGTCGGCGTACCGACGCCCGAGATGAAGCTCGAACTCCCGCTCCTGGACGTCTTCGGACGCGGCGGCGCGCTCAAGTCCTCCTGGTACGGCGACTGCCTGCCCGAGCGCGACTTCCCGTTCCTGATCGACCTGTACCTCCAGGGCCGGCTCGACCTCGACGCCTTCGTCTCGGAGACCATCCCCCTCGACGGGGTCGAGGAGGCCTTCGGCCGCATGGAGCGCGGCGAGGTGCTCCGCTCGGTGGTCCAGTTCTGACCGGCCGGCGACGGAGGAGCTGACGGGACGCCCCGGCACCCGTGGCCCTGGCCGGCCGGCCAGGACCACGGGGGGCCTAAACTCGGCCGGAACGCCAGCCCCGGCCCCCGGCCGCCCCGCCGCGACCCGGCGAAGGCCCGGAGGCGGGCATCCGCACCCAGACCCCAGGGGCCGTCCGTGACCCTCCCGCGCAGCTACCGCCAGCCCGGTGTCGTCCTGACCGACCACCACTTCACCGTGCCGCTCGACCACGACCGCCCCGACGGGGAACGCATCGAGCTCTACGCCCGCGAGGTCGTCGCCAACGACAAGGACCCCGAGAAGCTGCCCTGGCTGCTGTACCTGGAGGGCGGCCCCGGGTTCGGGGCGCGCCGGTTCACCGGCCGCCAGGCCTGGCTGGAGCGGGCCCTCGCCGACTACCGGGTGCTGCTCCTCGACCAGCGCGGCACCGGCCGCTCCACCCCGCTCAACCGGCAGACGCTGCCCGCGGTCGGTACCCCGGAGCAGCAGGCGGACCACCTCGCCCACTTCCGCGGCGACTCCATCGTGCGCGACGCCGAGGCCATCCGCCCGGCCCTCACTGGTGGCGCTCCCTGGACCGTGCTCGGCCAGAGCTTCGGCGGGTTCTGCGCCACCCACTACCTCTCCAGCGCACCCGAGGGCCTGACCGCCGTCCTGATCACCGGCGGACTGCCCTCGCTCGACGCGACCGCGACCGCGGTGTACGAGGCGGCGTACCCCCGCGTCGAGCGCAAGAACCTGGCCCATTACGACCGCTACCCCATGGACGTCGAGCGCGCCCGCCGCGTCGCGGCCCGCCTCGCCGAGCGCCCGGCCGAACTCCCGGGCGGCCACCTGCTCACCGTCGAGGCCTTCCAGTCCCTGGGCCTGGTCCTCGGGGCCGGTGACGGGAGCCACCAGCTGCATTACCTCCTCGAGGACGCCTTCGTCACCACCTCCGCCGGACCCGTCCTCTCGGACGCCTTCCTGGAACGGGTCCGCACCCAGCTGTCGTTCGCGGGCCACCCCCTCTACGCCCTCCTCCACGAGGCGATCTACGCCCAGGACCCGGCGGTGCCCACGGCCTGGGCCGCCGAACGCGTCCGCGCGGGACTGCCGCGCTTCGACGGCGCGGCGGCCCTCGCCGGCGTCGACCCGCTCCTGTTCACCGGCGAGACCATCCACCCCTGGCACTTCACCACCGATCCGGCCCTCGTCCCCCTGCGCGCGACCGCGGAGGTCCTGGCGGCGCGCACCGGCTGGCAGCCGCTGTACGACCCGGCCCGTCTCGCGGCCAACGAGGTACCGGTGGCCGCCGCCGTCTACCACGACGACATGTACGTGGACACCGCGCACTCGCTGACCACGGCCCGCGCGATCCGCGGCCTGCGGACCTGGGTGACGGACGAGTTCGAGCACGACGGCGTCCGCGCCGGCGGCCCCCGCGTCCTGGACCGGCTGCTGTCCCTGGTCCGCGACGAGGTGTAGGCCCGGGCCGCGCCGGAAAGGTTTGCCGGTCTTCGCGGTCACCGCACTAGGGTGCGGCGTATGACCGAACACGCTGAGCAGCAGCCCCCCTTGCAGCCCATGCCCGCCGACTGGCGGCGTGCCCTCGCGGTGGTGGCCCACCCCGACGACCTCGAGTACGGCTGCGCCGCGGCCATCGCCGAGTGGACCGACGGCGGCCGTGAGGTCAGCTACCTCCTCGCCACGCGCGGCGAGGCGGGCATCGACGGGGTCGCCCCCGACGAGTGCGGCCCGCTGCGCGAGGCCGAGCAGCGGGCGAGCGCGGCGGTCGTCGGGGTGTCCACGGTGGAGTTCCTCGACTACCGCGACGGGGTCATCGAGTACGGCCTCGGCCTGCGCCGGGACATCGCGGCGGCCATCCGGCGGCACCGCCCCGAGCTGGTGGTCACCCTCAACCACCGCGACACCTGGGGCGGGGCCGGCGGCGGCGGGGCCTGGAACACCCCCGACCACAAGGCCGTCGGCCGGGCCGTGCTGGACGCCGCGGGTGACGCGGGCAACCGGTGGATCTTCCCCGAGCTCATCTCCGAGCAGGGCCTGGAACCGTGGGACGGGGTGCGCTGGGTCGCGGTGGCGGGCACGGCCCTGCCCACCCACGCCGTCGACGCCGGCCCCGGCCTGGAGCGCGCGATCCGGTCCCTGCTGGAGCACAAGGCGTACATCGGCGCCCTGACGGACCAGGACCCCGAGGAGTACGTACGGAACTTCCTGACCGGCAACGTCCAGCAGGCGGCGGCACGTTTCGGCGGCCGCCCGGCGGTGCCGTTCGAGGTCTTCCCCCGCTGACCGCACCCCCTCGGGCACTGGCACCGGCGGTGCGCCGGGGCGCGGACACCGCCGTGCCCCGGACGGCGCCGGTTACCGGGGCAGGTACGCCTGCTGGGCGGCGCAGGTCCAGATCACCGGCTTCAGCGTGCCGCTCGCGTTGACGGCCGCTCCACCGGCGCGGCCGTCGTCGGAGACCGAGGTGGCGGCGCTGGCCTGCTGCGCGGCGAGCCGGGGCAGGGCGAGCACCGGCCCCGTGCCCGGCCACAGCTGCGCCTGGTCGGGGAGGGTCTGCTCGTCCGGGTGGGACGTGGCGGTGCCGACGGACACGCCGGTCGTCGCGCTGATCGCCTCGAGGGTGCCGGAGGGGTGGGTGTTCAGCACGCCGGGGGAGGCGGCGGGTCCCGTGTGGGGCGGCGTCCAGGTCATGGGCTTGTACTGGTAGCCCATGCCGTACCAGTCGTAGCCGACGACGCGGCCGTTCTCGTCGAGGTCCTGCACGTAGCTGTCGTTCGCGGTGGCGGCCAGGGCCCTGGCCGGTCCGCCGTCGGCGGGCCAGAGCACCGGGTAGCTCCCCTCCCGGTGGGCGCCGGTGTCCGGGTCCTCGTAGTCCTCCCGTGCCATGCCGAGGACGTCGCCGCCGTTGCTGACGCCGGTGACCAGTTCGACCCGCGTGCCGGGCAGGGCGTCCGCCGGCAGGGCCAGGTCGCGGACCTTCCGGCCGTCCTTCCAGACGACGCCCAGGCCCGTCCGTACCCGCGAGACGACGTAGCCGGTGTCGTTGACGTCGGCGTCGTCCGACGCCGAGTCGCTCTCCGGCAGCCGGGTGACCGCGGCGTCGCCCGCCCGGTAGGTGAAGGCGTAGCCGTCGGTGCCGTGGACGGCGCCGACCATCAGACCGCTCCCGTTCACCCCGAGCACCGCACCCCGAGCGCCGGCGTCCGGCAGCGGGACCCTGTGCAGTCGGGTGCCGGTCCAGTAGACGGGCTTGCCGCCGGAGCGGCCGACGGACAGGTTGCCCGGGCCGAGTCCGAGGACGGCCTCGGCCTGCTCGTTCCCCACCTGGTAGCCGCCGGACCCGATGGAGCCCAGGACCTGGATCCGGGGCGTGCAGGAGGCCGCGGCCGCGGCGGGTCCGGCGGCGGTGGCGACGGCGGCCAGGACGAGGGCGGCGGTGGCCGCCGAGCCCGTGCTGCGCAGGCGTGTGCTGTTCATCGTTCGGTTTCCCCCTGTGGTGTGTGCCCGTCGGGCCGGCGTCGGCCCGGCGCCTGCCGCGGAGCGGGCGGCCGGCCCCGGGCGGGCGTGATCCCCTGGCGAGTCATATGCCCTGTGGGAGCGGCCTGTTGATGCTAGCGCCCGGCACTGACGTTCACCTGGGGTTCGTACGTCCGATATCCGGAGGGGAGTGCTCCTGTGCGGGCGGTGCGTCGGGCCGGCCGGCGGTGCGGTCCCTCGCGGGCGGCGGGTTCACCCGGGTCCACCCGGGCGGGGACGGGCCGGGACGGGCCGGGACGGGCCGGTCCAGGGTTCCCAAGGGAGCAAGCGACCGCTTAGTATGCCCGGAGCGTGGTCCCTCGACGGCGGCTGGAGGCCCCGGATGCAGGCATGGCGAGTACACACGACCGGTGAGCCCCGCGAGGCCATGCGCCTCGAGGAGGTCCCCGAACCCGTGCCGGGCGACGGCGAGGTGAGGCTCCGGGTCCTCGCGGCGAACGTCAACTTCCCGGACGCGCTCCTCGTCCGCGGCCAGTACCAGATCCGCCCGCCCCTGCCCTTCACCCCGGGCGTGGAGATCTGCGGCCTGACCGAGGACGGCCGGCGCGTCATCGCCAACCCCTCCCTGCCCCACGGCGGGTTCGCCGAGTATGTGACCGCCCCGGCGCGCGCCCTGCTCCCGGCGCCCGACACCCTCGACGACGCCGAGGCGGCGGCCCTGCACATCGGCTACCAGACCGGCTGGTTCGGCCTCCACCGCAGGGCCCGGCTCCGGAGCGGCGAGACCCTGCTCGTGCACGCCGCCGCCGGCGGGGTCGGCAGCGCCGCGGTCCAGCTCGGCAAGGCCGCCGGAGCGACCGTCATCGGCGTCGTCGGTGGCAAGACCAAGGTCCGCACCGCCGAGGAACTCGGCTGCGACGTCGTCATCGACCGCACCACCGAGGACGTCGTCGCCCGCGTCAAGGAGGCCACCGGGGGACGCGGCGCCGACGTCGTCTACGACCCGGTCGGCGGCGACGCCTACACGGCCTCCGCCAAGTGCGTGGCCTTCGAGGGCCGCATCGTCGTGGTCGGTTTCGCCAGCGGCACCGTCCCCGCCCCGGCCCTCAACCACGCCCTGGTCAAGAACTACGCGGTACTCGGCCTGCACTGGGGCCTCTACGCCGCCAAGGACCCCGCCGCCATCCCCGCCTGCCACGCCGAACTCACCCGCCTCGCCACCGAGGGCGCGATCAGACCCCTCGTCAGCGAACGCGTCCCGCTCGGGGGAGCCGCCGACGCCGTCCAGCGGCTCGCCGACGGCACCACCACCGGCCGGCTGGTCGTCGTCCCGTCCCTCCCGTCCGTCCCGTCCGTCCCGTCCCTCCCGTCCGTCCCGTCCCTCCCGTCCGTCCCCTCCCCGGACGGAGCCGCCCGATGACCGCCGACGCCGAGGACCTCCTCGCCCGCACCCGGCACCTGCTCGCCGCGCACCCGCCCGGCACCACCGCACCCGCCGACTTCCTTCGCGCCCGATTCGACGCCGGACTCGCCTGGGTCCACTACCCCGAGGGACTCGGCGGACTGGCCGCGCCCCGCGCCCTCCAAGCCGTCGTGGACGCCGAGCTCGAAGCCGCCGCGGCCCCCGACAACGACCCCCGCCGGATCGGCATCGGCCTTGGCATGGCCGCGCCCACGATCCTCGCGTACGGCACCGAGGACCAGAAGCGCCGCTTCCTGCGCCCCCTCTGGCTGGGGGAGGAGGTGTGGTGCCAGCTCTTCAGCGAGCCCGGAGCCGGCTCCGACCTCGCCGCCCTCGGCACCCGCGCCGTCCTCGACGAGGCGGCGGGCGCATGGGTGGTCGACGGCCAGAAGGTATGGACCTCCAGCGCCCACACGGCCCGGTGGGCCATCCTCCTCGCGCGCACCGACCCCGCCCTCCCCAAACACCGGGGCATCACCTACTTCCTGTGCGACATGCACGCCCCCGGCGTCGAGGTCCGCCCCCTGCGCCAGATCACGGGGGAGGCCGAGTTCAACGAGGTGTTCCTCACCGGCGTCCGCATCCCCGACACCCACCGCCTCGGCGCCGTCGGCCAGGGCTGGGAGGTCGCCCGCACGACCCTGATGAACGAACGCGTCTCCATCGGCGGCATGCGGATCCCGCGCGAGGGCGGCATGATCGCCCCCGTCGCCGCCGCCTGGCGCGAACGGCCCGCCCTGCGCACCCACGCCCTGCACCAGCGGCTGCTGGAACTGTGGGTGGAGGCCGAGGTGGCCCGCCTCACCGGTGAACGGCTGCGCCAGCAGCTCGCCGCCGGCCAGCCCGGCCCCGAGGGCAGCGGGATGAAGCTCACCTTCGCCCGCCTCAACCAGGAGATCAGCGGCCTCGAGGTGGAACTCCTCGCCGAAGAGGGCCTCCTGTACGAGGACTGGACCATGCGCCGCCCCGAGACCGTCGACTTCACCGGCCGCGACGCCGGCTACCGCTACCTGCGCGCCAAGGGCAACAGCATCGAGGGCGGCACCAGCGAGATCCTCCTCAACATCGTCGCCGAACGCGTCCTCGGACTGCCCGCCGAACCGCGCGACGACAAGGACATCGCCTGGAAGGACCTCTCCCGATGACGACGCAGCAAGCACCGGCGCCGCAGCCCGGCCCGCAGGCCCCCGGCACCCCCTACGACCTGCTCTACTCCGGAACCGAGGAGGAACTGCGGGCGGCCGTACGCTCGCTGCTCGCCGGCCGCTGCGCCCCCGCGGGCGTCCTCGCCCGCGCCGAGAGCGGCCGCCCCCACGACCCCGCGCTGTGGCGGACCCTCGCCACCGGCATCGGCGCCGCCGGACTGCTCGTCCCCGAGAAGCTCGGCGGGGCGGGCGCGAGCCACCGCGAGGCCGCCGTCGTCCTGGAGGAGCTCGGACGGGCCGTGGCACCGGTGCCCTACCTCACCGGCTCCGTCCTCGCGACGGAGATCCTGCTCGCCGTCGCCTGCGACAGCGCCGAAGCCGCCGCCCTGGTGGCCGAGGCCGCCGCAGGACGCCGGATCTGCGTCCCCGCCCTTCCCCTCACCCTGGCCCCCGGAGCGCCCCTGCCGGCCCCGGTCCACGACAGCGGCGGCGGGGTGCTCGCCGGCACCGTCACCTCCGTCGCCGACGCGGACGCGGCCGACACCCTGCTCGTCCTGGCCGACACCGGGCTGTACGCCGTCCCCGCCGACCGGGCCGCCCTGACCGCCCTGGTCCCGCTGGACCTGACCCGGCCACTCGCCACCGTCACCCTCGACGGCGCCCCCGGCACCCGCCTCGCCGACCCCGCCACCGCCCGCGCGGCCATCGCCGGAGCCCTGCTGTCCGGCGCCGGACTGCTGGCCTCGGAGCAGCTCGGGATCGCCGAATGGTGCCTGACGGAGACCGTCGCGCACGTACGGGCCCGCCACCAGTTCAACCGCCCCGTCGGCTCCTTCCAGGCCCTCAAGCACCGCCTCGCGCGGCTGTGGCTGGACGTGGCCTCCGCCCGCGCGGCGGCCCGCGCCGCCGCCGACGCCCTGGCCACCGGGGCCCCGGACACCCCGCTCACCGTCGCGGTCGCCCAGGCCCACTGCTCGGGGGTGGCCGTCCGCGCGGCCGAGGAGTGCGTCCAGCTCCACGGCGGCATCGGCATGACCTGGGAGCACCCCGCCCACCTCTACCTCAAGCGGGCCAAGGCCGACTCCCTCGCCCTGGGCACCGCCGGCCACCACCGCGGCCTGGTCGCGGACTTCGCGGAACTCCCGGCGCCCTGAGACCGAGGCGGGGGCGCCGCGCCGCGCGACGGCACCCCCGCCCCGGCTCCGGCCCCCGGGTCCGGCCCCCCGCCGGCCGCTTCCTATGCTCACCGCATGACGGCAACGATCACCCGGCTCACCGCCACCGCCCTCGCCGCCCACCGCGACGAACTCGCCTCCCTGCTCGTCGACACCGTCGCCGACGGTGCCTCCCTCGGCTTCCTCGCCGGCCTCGCCCACCAGGACGCCGCCGCCTGGTGGGACTCCCTGCGCCCCGCCGTCGACGAGGGCTCCCTCGCCCTCTGGGCCGCCCGCGGCGCCGACGGCCGCCTGGAGGGCACCGTCAGCTGGTACCGGGAGTCCAAGCCCAACGGCCGCCACCGCGCCGAACTGCGCAAGCTCATGGTCCATCCCGCCGCACGGGGCCGCGGGACCGCCCGCGCGCTCCTCGCCGAGGCCGAGCGGCAGGCCGCCCTCGCCGGGATCGTCCTGCTCTTCCTCGACACCGAGACCGGCAGCGGGGCCGAGCGCGTCTACCGTTCGGCCGGCTGGACCGAGGCGGGCACCATCCCCGACTACGCCACCGACCCGGCCGGCGGCCTGCGCCCCACCACCCTCTTCTACAAGCACCCCGAGCACCCCGGGCGCCCGGTGCGCACCGGCTGACAGGTGACCTCCCCCGGCCGCTCCTCGTTGGACCTCCGAACACGGACCGCCGAGCGAGGGAGACCGAATGTACGCAGCACCCGCCGCACCACCGACCCGCCGCACGGTCCTGCGCACGGTCTTCGTTTCGGCCGTGGCGGGCGGCGTGGCCGCGGCCCTGGCGCCCGTACTGCGCGCCCGCGGCCCCCGCCAGACGCTCACCCCGGCCCCGCTCGCCGAGGAGACGTACCGGGGCCGCCACATCAGCGTCGACCTCGCCTCGGCGCAGGTCCGCATCGACGGCCGTCCCCTGCACGTCATGCGGCGTGCCGACGGGAGCTACCTCAGCGGGATCAACCACTTCGAGTCCTACGGGACCCCGATGGAGCTCGCCCGCGCCGCCGTCGACGAGCTCGGCACCAGCCAACTGGCCGTCACCGCCCCGCACCACGGCTGACGGACCGGAACAGGAGGAGCGCGCGTTGTACACCCGGCAGAACCAGAAGGACCTGACCAGTGCTCAGAAGAAGCGGTTCACGGCCGCGCTGCTGGAACTCAAGCGCAACGGCACCTACGACCAGTTCGTCCGTACCCACGGCACCTACTTCGTGCCCGACCGGGAGCGCAAGCGGCGCGTCGGGCACATGTCGCCGTCGTTCTTCCCCTGGCACCGGCGCTACCTGCTGGAGTTCGAGCAGCGGCTGCGGGCCGTCGACCCGCGCGTCTCCATCCCCTACTGGGACTGGACCAGCGACAGCACTCCCGCCTCCTCCCTCTGGTCCGAGGACTTCCTCGGCGGCACCGGCCGCGCGGGCGACCTCCAGGTGATGACGGGTCCCTTCGCCTACGAGCGGGGCAACTGGACGATCACCGTCGGCGTCAGCGAGGCCCGCTTCCTCACCCGCAACCTCGGCCGCCCGGCCAACCCGATCACCCTGCCGACCGCCGCCGAACTCCAGTGGGCCCTCGACGACCCGGTCTACGACTCCCCGCCCTGGGACTCCACCGCCCGCGGCGGCGGCTTCCGGAACAAGCTGGAGGGCTGGGCCGCGCCCAAGAGCGAGCGCTGGCGCAACCACAACAAGGTCCACCAGTGGATCGGCGGCCACATGACGGGCGGCACCGCTCCCAACGACCCGGCCTTCTGGCTGCACCACGCCTTCGTGGACCTGCTCTGGGACCGCTGGCAGCAGCGGCACCCCCGCTCCGGCTACCTGCCGGCGGCCCCCCTGGAGCTGGGCGACCTCCAGCGCGGCCGGGTGATCTCCCTCGACGAGCCGATGCCCCCGTGGGACGTCACCCCGCGGGAGATGCTGGGGCACCGGGGCGTCTACCGCTACGAGTGACCTGCCCGGCCCCCGCGGGGGCCGGGCGGTACGGGGCCGGGCCGCACGGAAAGGGGCCCCCGCCGCACGGCGGGGGCCCCTCAGCCAGTCAGGCGGGCGAGATGATCACTCGCCGTAGCTGCCGCCCTCGGTGTGGTGGTTGTCGCCGCCACCCGACGCGTTGACGCAGGTGTTGCCGAAGGCCGGGTTCAGCAGGGCGATCACGTTGACGGTGTTGCCGCAGACGTTGACCGGGACGTGGATCGGGACCTGCACCACGTTGCCGGACCCGACACCGGGGGAGCCGACCGCCGCACCGTGCGCTCCGGCATCGGCGACAGCCAGACCCGCACCGGCGGCCACGGCGGTGCCCGCCACAGCGGTGATGGCGAATGCCTTCGCGATACGCGACATCAAGATCTCCTCATGAGATGTGGGGCGCCGCATCATTGCGGCTTGTGACATGGCGTACAACGCGGCGGGAGCCGAGTGGTCACGGCCGGTTCGGCTAATGGGGGCACGAAAACGGACAGAGCCGGAGTACGACCGTGCCCGAGTGACCGTTCCCGGCCGCACAAGCAACACGGCCGGCCCCCGCGCGATCCGTTCCGCGCGACCCGATCGTGCCTTGTCACACCGTGACGCCTGTGCGACGGTGCCCCGGAGGACACCCCGGTGAGGAGAGACGGATGAGCGCAGCGGGCGGCGGACGGCCCCGGGCCGGTACCGCGGACGGCATCGTGGAGGGCCGCTGGGAGACGGACGGGACCGCCGTCTTCCGGGGCATCCCCTACGCCGCCGCGCCCGTCGGACCCCGCCGGTTCGCCGCCCCGCGGCCCCCGGCCGGCTGGGACGGCGTACGCGACGCCGGGGCGTTCGGGCCCACCGCGCCCAAGGTGCCCTACCCGCCCTCCTTCGCGGCCCTGCTGCCCGATCCGAAGGTCCCCGGCGCGAACTGCCTGAACCTGAACGTCTGGACCCCGCACCCGGCCCCGGGCGCCGGCCTGCCCGTGATGGTGTTCCTCCACGGCGGCGCCCACACCCGCGGCTCCTCCGCCGTCCCCGTCTACGACGGCTCCGCCTTCGCCCGTGACGGGGTCGTGCTCGTCTCGGTCAACTTCCGGCTCGGCGTCCTCGGCTACGGGCTCTTCCCCGACGCCCCCGCCAACCGGGGCCTGCTCGACCAGATCGCCGCCCTCGCATGGGTCCGCGACAACATCGGGGCCTTCGGCGGCGACCCCGCCCGGGTCACCGTCTTCGGGGAGTCCGCCGGAGCCATCAGCGTCGGCGCCCTGCTCGGCGCGCCCCGCGCCGAGGGCCTCTTCGCCCGGGCCGTCCTGCAGAGCGGTGCCCCCGAGGCCCTGCCGCGCGACGGGGTGCGGACCATGGTGCGGCGGATGGCCTCGCGGCTGGGCGTGCCCGCCACCGCCCGGGCCTTCGGGGCGGTGGGTCTGCCCGCGCTGCTCGCCGCGCAGGCGGCCGTGCTGCGGCGCTCCTCCCCGGTGCTGGGCGGCCCCGCCTTCGGGCTGGTCACCGACCCGGACTCGCTCCCCGCCGACCCGCTGGAGGCGGCCACCGCCTCGAAGGTGCCGCTGCTGCTGGGCTGGACCGCCGAGGAGCACCGGCTGTGGCTCGCGCCGACCGGCGGGGCCCGGCTGCTGGACCGCCTCGGCCCGGCGGCCGTCGCACTGGGCCGGCTGCGCAGCGGCAAGGACCGGGCCGCCGTACGGGCGTTGCGGGCCGCGCTGCCCGGGGTGTCCCCGGCCGACCTGGCCGGGCAGCTGATCACCGACCGGCTGCTGCGGGACCCGCTGCGCAGGCTCGCCGGGGCCGCGCGCCCGGCCCCGAGCCACCTGTACGAGTTCCGCTGGCCCAGCCGCGTACCGGGCCTCGGCGCCTGTCACGCCCTGGAGCTGGGGTTCGTCTTCGACACGCTGCGCGTGCCGGAGTCGGCCTGGCTGGCCGGGGCGGGCGCGCCGCAGGCGCTGGCCGACGAGATGCACGGCGCCTGGGTCCGCTTCGCCACCACGGGGGACCCCGGCTGGGAGCCGTGGGACGGCAACGGCCCGCCGAAGGTCTTCGACGGGCCGGAGCCGGAGGCAGTACGGGGCGCGGAGGTCGTTACTCCACGGGTCCTTCCATGACCTTGCTGATGAACTCCATCGGTCCCAGGCCCATGTTGGGGACGTAGGTCTTGGCGTTGTGCTGGCCGCCGGGGATCACCCTCAGGCTGGTGTGGATCGGGCCCTTGGTGTAGGTCTGGACGAACTTCTGGACGTCCGGCAGCGTCTTCTTGTTGCTCTCGTTGTCACCGACCTGGAAGGCCAGGTAGACGTCCGGGCCCTTCTTGTCGATGAGCTGCTTGGCGAGCACCTCCGGGTTGTTCTCGGCCTTCTCCTTGTCGTAGCCCTTCCACAGGGAGGAGTCCGGGACGATGTCCGGGCCGGAGGCGATCACGGCCTTGAACTTGTCCGGGTGCTTCAGCACGGCCTTCAGGCCGGCGAAGCCGCCGGTGGAGGAGCCCATGAAGGCCCAGCCGTCGCGGGACTTGACGGTGCGGAAGTTCTCCCGCATCAGGTCCGGGACGTCCTCGGTCAGCCAGGTGCCCATCTTGGGCTGGCCGGGGATGTCGGAGCCGTCCCAGTAGACGCCCTTGTCGTCCGGCCCCGGGTTCAGCACCGGCATGGCGAGGATGAAGGGCTTGCCCTTGCCCTCGTGGTACCACTTGCTGATGCTCGTCTGGAGACCGAGGTCGGTGCCCATCCAGTAGTTGTTCGGGTAGCCGGCGCCGCCGGGCAGGGCGATCATGACCGGGAAGCCGCTCTTGGCGAACTTCGGGTCGTTGTACTCCTTGGGCGCCCACACCCAGACCTTGCCCGAGAAGCCGGACTTCTTGCCCGTGACGGTGGCCACGCCGATCTGCGTGCCGTCGCTCAGGGTGGAGGTGTTCTTGAAGTCGGTCTTCGGGCCGGTGGGCATCGACATCTTCGAGTTGGGCGCCTGCTGGACCGCGCCGTTCTTGTCGCCGCCCGGGGTCTGGCCGAAGGAGACTTCCTTGCCCTTGTCGGTGAACGGGGGTATCTCGAAGTAGGCCATCGTGCCCGCGGCGATGCCGGCGAGGGCCAGGACCGTGACGCCCGCGATGATCCAGCGCTTCGCCCCGGACTTGCGGCGGGGCTCCTCCTCGTAATACGGCTCGGCGTAGCCGTAGGGGGGCTGCTCGTACGGGGGCTGGCCGTACCGCTGCTGCTCGTGGTCCGGCCGCTCGTAGCGGGGCTGCGCCTGCGTGGCCTCGTCGTAGCCGCCGGGACGGTACTGGTCCTGGCCCTGCGGGGCGCGGGGCGGCTGCGGCCGTCCCTGCGGGGGGCCGCCGTAGGGTCCGGCGCCCTGCGGGGGCCGGCCGTACGGCGGTTGGGGGCGGCCGCCCTGGGGCGCGTACTGCGGCGGGCCCTGCTGTCGGCCTTGCTGCCGGCCGGAGGGGGGCTGCTGCCCCTCCGGCCGGTACGGCGGCTGGTCGTGGCCGTCGGGTTCGTACGACATGTGCGGTGGCTCTCCGGCTGTTGCTGCCCCGTGCGGGGATGGTCTGCTTCCGTTCGAATGATGAACGAAAGCGCTGCTGGGTTCCTCATTTTTACTTCTCTTGGGGTTCCGCGGAGGAGTTCATTACCCGTCACCCACGGTGGCCCCGGTGGTCCCTTCCCGTCATCCAAGCATCCGTGGATCATGCGCGTGCCGGTGGGTACGGTGTGCCGCGCCGGACCCGGCCCCGGTGCGGGAAACGCGCTCGCCCCGCCCTGCCCCGGCTGGTCACCGGGGGAGGAGCGGGGCGAGGGACGCGCGGGAACGCGGCGGCAGCAGGACCGTTACGCCGGGATCAGCGTCCGGCGCGGGCGGCGGCGGGGAGCGGCGCTGGAGAGCCGCAGCTCGATGACCGAGCGGACGGTGGGCCACTCCTCGTCCAGGACCGAGTAGAAGGCCGTACTGCGCACCGCCCCGTCCAGCCCCCGCGAATGGGCCCGGCGGACCCCCTCGCAGGTGAAGCCGAGGCGTTCCATCGCGGCGCGGGAACGCCCGTTGCGGGCGTCCGCGCGCAGCGAGATCCGCCGCACGCCCCAGGTCTCGAAGGCGTGGCGCAGCATGAGCAGCTTCGCCTCCGTGTTGATGCCGGTGCCCTGGGCGCCCGGGGACAGCCAGGTGTTCCCGATCTCGGCGGCATCGGGGATCGCCGTCGCCGGATCACCGAAGGGCACCCCGGGAACGGCGGGCCACACCAGCGGACCCTGCCAGTAGTCGAGGTCCAGGAACCGGGTCGAACCGACCACCCGGCCGTCAGTGGCTCTGACGACGGCGAACGCGAGCGATCGACCCGCTGCCTGATCGGAGAGGGCACGGTCGATGTACTCGTGGGACGCCTGCAACCCGTGCGGCACGGGAGTGAAGGCGTAAGTCGTACGATCCTCGGCCCCGGCCTCGGCCAGGGCCTCGGTGTGCTGGGGGGCGAGGGGCTCGAGCCGCACGGAGCGGCCGGCGAGGAGTACGGGTACGGGCACGGAGCCTTCGGTCCTTCTGGGCGGTGGGGTGGTTGCACAGTGTGCGCTCCTGACGTCGCCCCCCGCGCAAAACGCGGGTGAAAGGCAACGAGCGGTCAGGTGAACGCGAGTGGCTCAATGTAGCCCCTTAAAGTCCTCTCATGAACCCCCAATTTGGCAATGGCGCGGCATCGTTTTGCGATGACTTCGGCACCCGCGGCGCGGAGGCCGTCCTGCTGGTCCACGGGCACCCGTTCAACCGGTCCATGTGGGCTCCCCAGGCGGCGGCCCTGACCGCTGCCGGTTACCGGGTCATAGCCCCTGACCTGCGCGGATACGGGGAGAACCCGGCGGCCGGCGACAAGATCCTGCTCGCGGACCTCGCCGACGACCTGGCCGCCCTGCTCGGGCGCCTGGGTATCGAACAGGCGGTCGTCGGAGGAGTTTCCATGGGCGGGCAGATCGCGCTCGAGCTCCGGTTGCGCCACCCGGGTCTGGTGAGGGCCCTCGTGCTCTCCGACACCTCGCCCGTCCCGGAGTCCGAGGACGGCAGGAAGTCCCGCCGGGAGCTCGCCGAGCGGCTCCTCGCGGAGGGTATGCGTCCGTACACCGAAGAGGTCATCGACAAGATGCTGGCGCCCTACAACGTCACCGGCCAGCCGGAGACCGCCGCCCGGGTCAGTGCCATGATGCGCGCCACCGACCCGCGGGGAGCGGCGGCGGCCCTGCGCGGACGGGCCGAGCGGCCCGACTACCGGCCCGTGCTCGCCGCCCTGCCCGAGGACGTCCCCTGCCTGGTGCTGGTCGGCGCGGACGACGTCTACACCCCGGTCACCGAGGCCGAGGCCATGTGCGCGCTCGTGCCGCACGCCCGGCTCGCCGTGATCGAGGGGGCCGGGCACCTGCCGGGAGTGGAACGGCCGGAGGCCTTCAACCGGGTCCTGCTGGAGTTCCTCACCGGCCTCTGACCCACGGGTCGGCCCCCGCCGCCCGGGCGGTCGGCCCGGACCCGGGTCCCGGCGGCGGACGCCGCCTGAGATCATCCGGGGATGGACATGGACGACGTACTGCGCGGGCTGGCCGCCGTCGGGCCCTTCTTCACCGCCCCCTGCGGCGGACCGCCGCCCGCGCCGGGCTTCCGGCCGCTCGCCGAGCTGTACGGGGAGCCGCTCGGGCCCTACGTCACCGAGGTGGGCCGCAGGATCCGGAGCGGACCGGGGAGGGTCGCGGCCTCCACCGCCCAGTTCGGGATCGCCTCCCGGCTGTGGTCGCTGGGCCTCGGCTGCGCCGCCCTGTCCGGGCGCCTGCCGGACCTGGACCCCGGCCGCGTGTGGTGGCGGCTGCCCGACGGCGGCTCGCTGGAACTGTGGCTGCCGGATCCCGGGGACCTGCCCGCCCGCGCCCTCGGGGAGAGCGTCCTCGGCAACCTCGCCCCGCTGGACGCCGCCCTGCGGGAGCGGTACGGGGTCTCGGCGAAGGTGCTGCGGGGCAACGCCGCCTCCGGGCTGACCGGCGCCCTGCGCGTCCTGCTCGACCGGGTCCCGCCCGGGCCCGGCGCGGTGGCCGTGGAGCTGGCCGCGGCCCTCCTCGCCGACGGCGGGCCCCTCGCCGGCACCGGCACCTTCGTCCACGAGCCCGGTCTGGGCGTGGCCTTCGTACGGCGCAGTTGCTGCCTCTACTACCGGGTGCCCGGCGGCGGACTCTGCGGGGACTGCGTACTGCGGACCCGGTAGGCCCCGCCGCCGGGCCGCGGCGTCAGCGGGTCCGCAACTGGTCGAGCAGACCTTCGGGCAGGTACTCCGTACCGGTGGGGGACGCCGTGTCCGGCTTCCAGCCGGGCGGCAGGCCCACGGGCCAGCGCGGCAGCGGCACGGGCTGGGTCTCGCCGAGCCTGCGGCCCACGGCCTCGCGCAGCTCCGGCAGCATCGAGTAGAGCCTGTCACCGGGGCAGGCGGTGCTGTTGAAGTCCCGGTGACCGTAGATCTCGGAGGCGGGCACCTCGTACTGGCGGCAGACGTGGGCGCACAGGTCCGCCAGGGCGGAGAACTGCGCCGCCGGGGGTTCCTCGGTCGTGTAGGTGCCCTCGTTCTCGATGCCGATGGCCACACTGTTCTGGCCCACGCAGTGGGCGGCCCGCACCAGCCGGTTCCCGGTCGTCAGCGCGGCCAGGCTGCCGTGGCGGCCCTCCATCGTGAAGGCGCCCCGGCTGATGGTGAAGTGCTGACCGGTGTCGATCCAGCCCTGCATGTCCATGTGGTACGTCTGGACGGCGCGGGCCAGCCGGTGGGCCCGCTCCCGCGAGTAGTCCGTGACGTTGGCCGTGGCCGTGTGGTGCACGATGATCCGCTCGGGACGCGAGTCGAGGACCACCACGGGCTCGGACGCCTCCCGCGCCCCCCAGCCCGCGCAGTCGGTGATCCGCGGCACCGTGGAGCCGTTCCGGCCCCCGAACGTCCCGCGGCCGGGGGAGAGCTGGGCCGCTGAGGCGGTGGCGGAGGGCAGGGCGGTGACGGCTCCGAGCGCGAGCGCCGCGGAGACCAGGTCCCGGCGGGAGAGCCGGGCAGGAGGTGTGGATGTCATGGATCAGCCTGTTCCGGTGGGGGATAGGCATCCATAGAAGGGGCCCGGGCCGTGCGGGGCACGCAGGCGCTCCGTGCGCCGGGCCGCGGAACCGGCCGAACGGTGCACGCGGACGCGGTTGCCCGCCGGCGGCCCGGCAGGGGAAGGGGACGAGGCGCGGCCGCCCCCCGCCGCCACACATGGCCTTTCCGGTCATCTGCCTGTTCAATGCGGCGGGTGACCGAGACCGATGCCGACCGGGATGCCTGGGCCCCGCTGTTCGAGGACCCGCGTCCCTCCCCGTCCACCGCCAGGGCCTGGCTGCGAGGTCTCGGGTACAACCGGGCCGCACCCGCCCGGGTACTGATCGCCCTTCTGGACGCGGAGCCGCCCGCCACGCACTTCCTGTACCGCGACGACCTCCCGCCCGGAGTGCTGGACGCGGCGGCCGTCCACCCCTCGAGGACCGTGCGCGTCGCGGCCGCGGAATCGGGGAGGCTCTCGCCCGGGCAGTGGACCCGGCTCCTCGCCGCCACCGAGGGCGCGGCACTGCGCGATGCCCTGGCGGAGCTGGCCGCGGAGCAGGCCGCGTACCGGCAGGGCCGGTGGCGTACCGGCGTGGAACGGGCACCGGACTCCGGCTCCCGGCCCCCCGGCGGCCCGGCCGAGATCGAAGCGATGGCCGCCGGAGTCCCCGACATCACCCCCGGCCACCGGACGTACGCGCTGTGGTGGGTCGGGGCCCTCCACGACGACCCCGATGCGATGCGCCGTCTCGCCGCGTCGCCGAACCTGTGGATCCGCCGCAGCGTGGCCCGCGCCCCGCACCTGCCGCCCGACGTCCTGGAGCGCCTCGCCCGGGACGAGGACCGGGTCGTGCGCCTGTTCCTCGCGGAGTCCTGCGAGGACGCCCCGGCGGAGCTGCTGCTGGAGGTGTGGAGCTGGTGGCAGGGCGGTTTCTCCTTCCCCGGGCCCCGGAGCCACCCCAACTTCCCCCGCGACCTCCTGCGCTTCGCCTCGGACCCCGCGCCGCGCCTGCGTGTGCTCGCCCTCGACGATCCGGCGTCGGACACCGGCCTCGTCGAACGGTTCGCCCGTGATCCCGACCCGCTGGTGCGGGGCCGGGCCGCGGCCGACCCCCGCCTGTCACCCGCGTCGGCGGTCCGGCTGGCGGCCGACGCCGACTCCGGGGTCCGCTGCCGGGCCCGGCAGAACCCGGCCCTGCCGCCGCACGCCCTGGTCCCCCTGCTCCTGGACGACCACGGTGCCGAGGACGCCGCCCGCAACCCGGCCGTTCCGGTGGCGGTCATGCACCGGCTGGTCCCGGCGGCGGCCGCGCGGGCGTGAAACCGGCGCGGGGCCACCGGGGGGCGGTCGCCCGCTCCCCGATGGCCCCGCAGCGGCCCCGCGACGTCGTGCCCGGCCGGTCTGCCGGCGGACCCGTCGCGTACGGGCCGTTCCGGAGGACCGTTCCTAGAAGGTCAGGTTCCAGGAGTCGATCTTGCCGGTGTCGCCGCCGGCGTTGTCGTTGACGCGCAGCTTCCAGGTGCCGTTCGCGACCTCGGAGGAGGCGTTGACGGTGTAGGTCTGGTTGATGTTGTCCGCGCTGCCGCCGGCCCGGTTGTGGACCGTGTAGACGGTGCCGTCCGGGGCGACGAGGTCGACCTTCAGGTCACCGATGTAGGTGTGCGCGATGTTCACGCCGACCTTCAGGGTGGCAGGGGCGTTGCCGGTCACGCCGGAGACGGTGATCGGGCTCTCGACCGTGGTGTTGTCGCCGATGGCGAAGTCCGCGGTGTTCTCGAAGTACTTGCCGGCCGGAGGCGTGGAGCCGCCGACCGCCTTCAGCGCGTCGACCTGGCCCTCGCCGAAGAAGGCGTTGTTGGCCGTGGTCCCGGTGCAGCGGCTGTCCGACGGGCAGGGGATGTCGTTGGCCTGGAGGGCCAGCCGGTCGCGGATCTGCGCGGGGGTGAGGGCCGGGTTGGCGCTCACCATCAGCGCGGCGACACCCGTCACGTGCGGGCTGGCCATCGACGTGCCGCTCTTGGAGCCGTACTTGCCGCCCGGGAGGGTGGAGTAGACGTCCTGGCCGGGGGCCGCGACGTCGATGACGCCCTGGCCGAAGTTGGAGAACGAGGCCTTGGTGGTGCCGGTGCCGTTCGCCGCGACCGTGACCACGCCGGGGAGTTCGGTCGGGATGTCGACGCAGGCGTTGGTGATGGTGCGCGTGACCGGGGTCGAGTCGTTGGGGCTCGCCGTGTCGGTCGTCTTGTGGGCGAGGTCGTAGTTCTCGTTGCCCGCGGCGGCGATCTGGAGCGAACCCTTGCCCTCGGCGTACGCCTGGGCGCGGTTGACGCCCTCGATGATGGCGGCCTGGTCGAGGTTGTCCGGGCAGTTGAACTGCCACGGGTCGGTGTAGTAGCTGTTGTTGGTGACCTTGAAGCCGTGGTCACCGGCCCACACGAACCCGCAGATGGTGTTCTCGGCGAAGAACAGCGAGGTGTTCGGCTCGGCGATGCGCACCGAGGAGATCTTCACGTTCGGGGCCACGCCGATGACGCCCTTGCCGTTCTTGGAGGCGGCCACCGTGCCGGCGACGTGCGTGCCGTGGTCGCCGACGTCGCGCCAGGCGCCGGCGCGGGTGTCGGTCTTTCCGTAGGCGCAGGAGACCGAGTCGGCGGCGTTGAAGTTGGGCGCCAGGTCCTGGTGCTGGTCGTCGACACCGGTGTCGAGGATGCCGACCTTCACGGCGGCGGAACCCGCGTTGACGGCCCAGGCCTGGTCCGCCTTGATCTGGCTCATGTCGGCGCGGACCGGCTCGCCGGTCGGGGTCGTCGACTGGGACGGGTTGGCGGGCAGCGCCGGGTTGTAGGCGTCCGCCGGGACGTCCGAGGTACGGGTCGCGCCGACCTTCTGGACGCCGGTGACCGCGCGCATCGCCGTGGCGAAGCCGCTGGAGGCCGAGTGGGCGACGATCACGCCGATCGCGTCGTAGGACGCGAAGACCGTGCCGCCGTTGGCGGTCACGGCCGAGCGCACCGCCGAGCTGTCACCGGGGGCGGTGATCACGAGGTAGGCACGGGTGCCGGCGGCCCAGGTCGCACTCTGGGAAGCCGGGGCCGCAGCCTTGGGGGCCGCCGCGGGAGCGGCGGCCGGGGAGCCGGAGGGACCGACGGGAGCGGTGCCGGCGAGCGCGGCGGGGGCTCCGAAGGTGAGGGCGGCGCCCAGGGCTGCCGCCAGCACGAGCGCACGTCGAGGTCGGCTGGATATGTGGGGTATCAATGCGTCCTCCGATGACGGCCCGGTGGTGCTGGTGGCACCTGCCGGGCCGTACGAAACGAGTGGTGGACGCAAGATGTCAGACGCGCCGCCCCGTAGGGAAGTACCTTTCCCGGCGGCAGAGTTGAAGATCACATGGCCGAAAGTGACGGTTCGCGGACGTTCGTTGGGGTTTGACGCGGGGGCCGGCCGGGCCGGGCACCGTGGGGGTGAGCCCGGCCCGGCCGGCCGTCGCGGGTGAGCCGGTCAGGCCGGCACACCGTCCTTGGTGCCCGCCGCGGGGCCGGGCACGGCCGGCGGGGCGGCTTCGGCGGCCGGCGCGTGCCCGTCGTCCACCAGCGTGGCCTCGTCGAAGGGCATCCGGCCCGCGAGGACCTCGGCGGCCCGCCCGCGGTCGAACTCCTTGGTCCACGTCCCGATCAGGACGGTCGCGACGGCGTTGCCCGCGAAGTTCGTCAGGGCCCGCGCCTCGCTCATGAAGCGGTCGATTCCGACGATCAGGCCCACCCCGTCGACCAGTTCGGGCCGGTGCGACTGGAGGCCGCCCGCCAGGGTGGCGAGACCGGCGCCGGTCACCCCGGCCGCGCCCTTCGAGGCCACGATCATGAAGAGCAGCAGCGAGATCTGCTCGCCCAGGGCCAGCGGCTTGCCCATGGCCTCCGCGACGAAGAGGGAGGACATCGTCAGGTAGATGGCGGTCCCGTCCAGGTTGAAGGAGTAACCCGTCGGCACGGTGATGCCGGTGACCGGCCGGGAGACGCCCAGGTGCTCCATCTTCGCGATCAGCCGGGGCAGCGCCGACTCCGAGGAGGAGGTCGACAGGATCAGCAGGAACTCCCGGCCCAGGTAGCGCAGCAGTGCGAACACGCTGACGCCCGTACAGACCCGCAGCAGGGTGCCCAGCACCACGAAGACGAAGAGCAGGCAGGTCGTGTAGAAGCCGATCATGATGACCGCGAGGGACTTCAGCGCGTCCAGCCCGGTCGCCCCGACCACGGCCGCGATCGCCCCGAAGGCGCCGACGGGCGCCGCCCACATGATCATCGCCAGCACCCGGAACACCAGCTTCTGCACGTGCCCGATCCCGCGCAGCAGCGGTTCGCCGGCCCGGCCCATCGCCTGGAGGGCGAACCCGCACAGCAGCGCCACCAGCAGCGTCTGCAGCACCTCGCCGCCGGTGAAGGCGGAGACCAGGGTGGTCGGGATGATCCCCAGCAGGAACTCCTGGGTGCTCTCCGCCCCGCCCGCCTTGGCCTGCGCCTCGCCGGCCCGCGCCGCGGCCTCGGTCAGGTGCAGTCCGCTGCCCGGCTCCAGCAGGTTCCCCACGAGCAGGCCGATGGCCAGCGCCACCGTGGACATCACCATGAAGTACCCGAGGGCCAGCCCGCCCACCGCGCCGACCTTGGCGGCCTTGCGGACGGAGCCGATCCCCAGCACGATCGTGCAGAAGATCACGGGTGAGATCATCATCTTGATGAGGTTGACGAAGCCCGTGCCCAGCGGCTTGAGCTCCACGGCCACGCCGGGCGCGGCGAAGCCGACGGCGATGCCGAGCAGCACCGCGGCGATCACCGCCATGTAGAGGTAGTGGGTTCTGTCGCGTCCGGCGGCCATGTCGCGTCTCCTGGTGGTGGGGTCGTTCCGGGAGACCATCGCCCAGCCTGTGACCCCGGTCACCCTTGCGTTCATTGAGTTCACGGGCCGGGGCACACTGAGCGTCATGTTCCGCTTCCCCCGGCCGCCCCGCAGCCTCGCCGGCCAGCTCTTCGCCATGCAGGTCCTGCTGGTCGCGCTCGTCGTCGCCGGCTGCGCGGTCTTCGCGTACGCGAGCGCCCGCGAGCAGGCCGAGGACGCCGCCCGGAGGCAGGCCGGGGCGGTGGCCCGGGCCGTCGCCGACTCGCCCTCCGTACGCGAGGCCGTAAGCGCCGGCACGGGCGGAGCGGACCCCTCCACCGTCCTCCAGCCCTACGCCGAGCGCGTGCGCACCGACTCCGGCGTGGACTTCGTGACGATCATGGCCCCGGACGGCAGGCGCTGGACCCACCCCGACCCGCGCCGCATCGGCGAGCGCTTCCTCGGCAACACCGCCCCGGCCCTGCGCGGCGCGACGTTCAGTGAGACGTACACCGGCACCCTCGGCCCCTCCATCCGCGTCGTCACCCCGCTCAGGGACGCGGACGGCGCCGTCATCGGCCTGGTCAGCGCGGGGATCACCGTCCGTGCCATCAGCGCCCGCCTCGCGGAGCAGCTCACCGCGCTCGCCTGGGTGGCGGCCGGGGCACTGGCCCTCGGCGCGGTGGGTACGTACGTGGTCAACGCCCGGCTGCGCCGCCACACCCACGGCATGAACGCCGCCGAGCTGAGCCGGATGTACGACTACCACCAGGCGGCCCTGCACGGGGTCCGGGAGGGGCTGCTGATGCTCGACGGCCACCGCAGGATCACCCTCATCAACGACGCGGGCCGCGAGCTGCTCGGCCTGTCCGGGAAGGTCACCGGCACCGGCGTCGCCGGCCTGGGCCTGCCCGCCCCGCTCACCGGGGCGCTGCTCGCCGACCGGCCCCGCGTCGACGAGGTGCACCTGACGGCCGAGCGGGTGCTCGTCGTCAACAGCTCGCCGGTGGCCGGCGGCGGCCGCCGCGGCACCGTCGTCACCCTGCGGGACCACACCGAACTCCTGGCGCTCACCGGGGAGCTGGACCACGAGCGCGGGTTCACCCAGGCACTGCGTTCCCAGGCCCACGAGGCGGCCAACCGGCTCCACACCGTCGTCTCCCTGATCGAGCTGGGCCGCAGCGAGGAGGCGGTGGACTTCGCCACCGCGGAGCTGGAGCTGGCCCAGGCCCTGACCGACGAGGTCGTCACCGCCGTCGGCGAGCCGGTGCTGGTCGCCCTGCTGCTCGGCAAGGCCGCGCAGGCGCACGAACGCGGCATCGAGCTGGTCGTCACCCCCGAATGCGGGGCGATCGAGGCGGGCCCGGGAGTGCCGCCCGCCCGCGACCTGGTGACGGTGCTCGGGAACCTGGTCGACAACGCCCTCGACGCCCTGACGGGAGTGCCCGGCGGGCGGATCACCGTCACCGTGCGCCGGGACCCGGACGGGCTGCTGCTGCGGGTCGCGGACAACGGGCCCGGCCTGCCCGAGGGGGTGGACGTCTTCCGGCGCGGCTGGTCGGGCAAGGGGGAGGGGCGGGGCCTGGGCCTGGCACTGGTGCGCCAGGTCGCCCACCGGCACGGCGGCTCGGTCGAGGCGGGCGGCGCCCCGGGCGGCGGAGCGGCGTTCACGGCGCGCCTGCCGGTGCCCCCGGCGGCCCCGGGCCCCGGGCGGGCGGGCACGGGCGGCACCCCGCCGGGCCCGCGGCCCGGCCACGGCACGGAACCCGCGGCACGGGGCGGTGCGCGGTGAGCGGGCCCGTCCGCGTCCTCGTCGTCGAGGACGACCCCGTCGCCGCCGACGCCCACGCGCTCTACGTCGGCCGGGTGCCCGGCTTCACCGCCGTGGCCGCCGTCCACTCCCTGGCCGAGGCCACCCGGGTGCTGGAGCGCACCCGGGTCGACCTGCTGCTGCTCGACCTCACCCTGCCCGACGGCCACGGGCTGCGCTTCGCGCGGGGGCTGCGGGCGGCCGGGCACCCCGCCGACGTGATCGCGGTGACCTCCGCGCGGGACCTGGCCATGGTCCGCGAGAGCGTCTCGCTCGGCGTCGTGCAGTACGTGCTCAAGCCCTTCGCCTTCCCCACCCTGCGGGAACGGCTGCTGCGCTACGCGGAGTTCCGCGCGGCCGCGGGCGAGGCGGCGGGCCAGGACGACGTGGACCGGGCCCTCGCCGCCCTGCGCGCGCCCGCTTCGGCCCAGCTGCCGAAAGGGCTCAGCGCCCCGACCCTGGACCGGGTCGCGGCGCTGCTGCGGGCGGCGCCCGAGGGGCTGACCGCCGCGGCGGCGGCCGGGGCGGCCGGGACCTCCAGGATCACCGCCCGCAGGTACCTGGAACACCTGGTGGACACCGGCCGCGCGGACCGTACGCCCCGGTACGGCCAGGTCGGCCGCCCCGAACTGCACTACCGCTGGCTGGCGGCCGCCGGTTCGGTGTCGAACGTGTAGAACTTCCGGTGGTCGAGCAGGTCCGCCGGGGTGACGTCGTTCCAGGGCCGCATGGTGTCGCGCAGGTCGATCACGTTCGGGGTGCCTGCGGCCGGCAGGTAGGGCGAGTCGGGGTGCCTCGCCTGCCAGTCGGCCCAGAGCTTGTCCACGAAGGCGTGGTGCATCCAGAAGACGGGGTCGTTGGGGGAGACGCCGGTGGCCATCTGACCGCCGACCCACACGTGCACCCGGTTGTGGAGGTTGGCGCCGCGCCACCCCTCGAGGTGGTTGCGGAACCCGTTCGACGAGCTGTTCCAGGGGGCCGCGTCGTAGACCGGCATGGCCAGCACGGCGTCCACCTCGGCCCGCGTCGGCAGCTGGGCGACCCCCTCGCCCAGCGCGCGGCGCAGGTAGGAACGGCCGTCGACGCGTACCGCTATCTCCCACTTGCCCGTGGCGTAGGCGAAGGGGCCGTCCATGACCTGCCCGTCGCGGGCGCGGCCGGTGCCGCCGAGGAAGTCGGCGGCCCAGAGGGAGGAACGGGCGGTGCGGTCGGCGGTCCAGTCCCAGTACGGGAGCGAGACGCTCTTGTCCACCGCTTGAAGAGCCGCCTCGAACTCGAGCAGAAAGCGGCGGTGCCAGGGGAGGAAGGAGGGGGAGCGGTGCCCCACCCGGTCGCCCGAGTCGGTGTCGCCCATGATGAAGCCGTTGTGGGTGGTGACGAAGCGGTCGTAGCGGCCGGTCCGCTTCAGTTCCAGCAGCGCGTTGGTGAAGGCGCGCTTCTCCTCGGCGGTCAGCGTGGCCTGGTTCTTGCGCACGGTCATCAGATGCCGCCCATCCGCATCGGGGCGAGCTGCGAGCCCTGGAGTTCGCGCACGGCGGCGCGGGCCAGCGAGGTGGGGTCGGCGTACGTCTCGTAGTGGTTGACGACGCTGATCCAGGTGCCGTCGGCGTTGCGCATGACGTGGAGCTCGCGGCCGTCTATCCGGACGGTGGGCAGGCCGGCGCCGTGGTGGCCTCCGTGGTGACCGCCGCCGGTCGCGGGGGATATCTGGATGCGGCGGCCCATGTACACCTCGTCGACGGTGCCGGCCGGGGTGGCGGCGGCACGGGAGTCGGTGGCGGCGGCGTGCGCGGTGGCGCCCGCGATGCCGAGGACGGTGAGTGCGCCGGCGGTGGTGCCCAGGGCCTGCCGGCGGGTGATCTTGTTCATGGCCGAAGAAGTACCAGGGCCCGTACGACAGTTGACCGCTATCCGGACATCGACGGACAAGTTCTGCATAGAACCAATTGGGCGATCTTCCCGTCCGGACCGGCTCCAGTGGCCCGGACGGGAAGATCTGCGGAATGAATACTACTCGACAGTAATTTTTTCTGTCCGGCGGGGCTCCTATGCGCGGGGTCACATCGCGGACTCGGCCGGAAGCCGTGCCGGAAAGCGCCCCGCACGACCGGTCTTCGAGGGTTCCTGGAGCCGCGCCGCACGGTGGTACGCCCCTGTGGTCCGCACGCGGTTCCTCGCCGGACCGAGGACACCGCGCCCGGGACGCCCGGACGCGCTGCCCGCGACCGCACCTGGCGGCGCCGCCCCTCCGCCACCCGGACCCCGGCCCGGCGGCGCTCAGCCCGAGGCCGGCCAGCGCATCCCCAGCGCCGTCAGCGCGGCCACCCGCTCCGGGGACAGCTTCGCCGCCCGGGAACGCTGGTTGGCGATCCACGCGCCCAGCCGCAGCTCCTGCCCCCCGACCGGCTCCACGTGCGTACGCGGCACCCGCAGGTGCCCCTCGCGGGCGTGGAACCGCCGGGCCGCCTCCAGGTGCCCCGCCCAGGCGGCGGCGTGACTGCGCCGCGGCGGCGGGCGCTCCGCCTCGGTGGCCGGCGTCAGCCCCAGCGCGTGCTCCAGCAGCCACCGCTGCGCCCAGGCCAGGCGCTCCCACCCCAGCCGCTGGCTCCGCACCCACACCCCCAGGTCCTCGCCCTGGACCACCACGGAGCCCGGACCGGACGGGACGGCGCCGCCCGCGTCCAGATGGGCGCGGGTCAGCCGGAACGCCCGCTGCCAGCCGATGTCCCAGGCCGGGCACCACGACGGGTCGATCTCGTCCAGCGCCTCCCGGCGCTCCTGGGGCAGCGCGCCCGGCCCCTCCCGCCGGGCGGCGGCCCGGTTGTTCTTCATCCACACCCCGACCGGCATCCCGTGCCAGGTCGCCTCCACCGGCGGCAGCAGGTGCCCGTGCTCGGCCGCCCACGCGCGGGCCGCGGCGAGCCCCTCCTCGAAGGCCACGTCGAAATGGCTCCACACCATGCCGAGTTCCTCCAGCTCCCGCGTCCGCTCCCGGCCCAGGGCGCCCCTGCGGTACGTACGCCGCGCGTCCGCGATCCACTGGCCGAGCGGGAAACCCGCCAGCGCCGCCGGCCACGCGTCGCCGCCCTCCGGCACCCGGAAGGCGAACGGCACCTTCAGGTCCCCGGCCGACGCCGCGTAGACCCGCGCCGCCTCCACCCCGCGCCGCCACTGCCTGTGCTCCGGATTGAGCACGCGCAGCCGGATGAACGCCGCCAGCAGCGCCGGATCCCGGGGCACGGAGAAGCTCAGCAGCGCCCGGGCCGCCGCCCCGGGACCCGTGCCGGACCCGCCCGCCGTCGGGGCCTTCGCCGCCGCGCCCGGCACCTGCGGCTGGGCCAGGGCCTCCACCAGCCTCGAGTCGTGCGCCCTCAGCGCCTCCAGGAGCCGCGCGAGGTCCCCGTACGCCCGTGACGTCAGCATCGACTCCGGTGACTCGCCGGGCCCCAGCAGCACCGGCACCACCAGGGAGGCCACCTTGCCCTCGCCCGGCCGCATCCGCAGCGCCCGGCCCACCGCCTGCACCAGGTCCGGCATGGAACCGCGTACGTCCGCCCAGAAGACGGAGTCGCACTCCTTGGTGTCCACCCCCTCGCCCAGCACGCGCACGCTGCCCAGGAACGCCTTGTCCGCGACCCGGTCGGCGGCGAACGCCTCCAGCACCCGCCGCCGGTGCGCCGCCGTGTGCTGCCCGCACAGCCAGTCCGCCCAGACCGTACGCGGATACGCCGGAAGCGCCGACCGGCTCGCCGTCCGCAGCCGGTCCGCGACCGCCGGAAGCCCCGCCGCGAACGCCTCGGCCTCCTTGGTCAGGTGGTGGAACACCAGCGTCCGCCGGAAGCCCTGGTCCGCGGCCGCCTTCACCAGCGCCGCCTGGAGCGCCGCGAGCCGCATCCCGCGCACCCGGTCGGAACGGCCGTCGGCGCCGAGCAGCACCGCCGCCTGGAAACCGGGATCGCTGACGTCCACGCACACCACCCGGTACGGGGCGCAGATGCCCCGGTCGATGGCCTCCGACAGCGACAGCGTGTAACAGCGGGAGCCGAACGGCCCCTGCGGATCGTCCTCCATGGACGCGACGAGCCCGCCCCGGCCCCGCGGCTCCGCGCCGCCGGCCGTCTCCGCCGCGTACGCGCCCGTCTCCTCGCTCTCCTCCGCCTCCTCGGTCTCCTCCTCGCCCTCCTCGCCGTCGCGCCACACCCGGGGCGTGGCCGTCATGTACAGCCGCCGGACCGAGGGGATCCGCGCGTTGTCGTGCACCACCGCCCAGGGCTTGCCGATCCGGCCGGACGTACGGTGCGCCTCGTCGACCACGACCAGGTCCCAGGGCGGCAGTCCGCCCAGGTGCGCCCGCTCGATGGTGCCCAGACCCAGCGAGGCGTACGTGGCGAACACCGTCACGCGCTCCACCGGCCGCGAGCCCCACCGGGCCAGCTGCGCCGGGGAGGTCGTCGTGGGCACCCCCACGTCCTCCCCGCGCAGCGAGCACACCGCGAGCGCCCGGCCGGTACGGCCCCCCTCCCGCCAGGCGGCGACGGTCTGCACGAGCAGATCGAGCGAGGGGACCAGGACGAGGACCCGGCCGGCCCGCAGCTCCTCGGCCGAGCGCACGGCCACCAGGGACTTGCCGGACCCGGTGGCCATGATCACCTGCGTGCGCAGGCCCCGCTCGGGCACCCGGCCGGTGGCGGGCAGCTGCAGCGCGCGCACGACGGCGTCGACGGCCTCGCGCTGATGAGGGCGCAGCTCCTGCTTGGCCATGCACCTCACCCTGCCCGCTGTGATCTGCCCGTTCGACTCCAGGGTCTATCTTGCCCCGGTTCTGAGTCAAAGAGGAGGAAGCGGCACCGGCAGGATCAGCGGGCGCCGAAGTTCTGCGTCCACCAGGGCCCGCCGGAACCGGAGTGGATGCCCACGCCGATGTCCTTGAAGGAACAGTTGAGGATGTTGGCGCGGTGGCCCGGGCTCTTCATCCAGGAGTCCATCACCGCCTGCGCGGTCTGCTGCCCCTTGGCGATGTTCTCCCCGTACGTCGACCACCGGTACCCGGCGGCCGTCGTCCGCGCGCCCGGGTCGGCGCCGTCGGGGTTGGTGTGCGAGAAGAAGTCCCGCCGCGCCATGTCGTCGGAGTGCCCCTGGGCGGCGTCGCGCAGCTGCGCGTCCTCCCGCAGCGGACCGCAGCCGGCCGCCGCGCGCTCGGAGTTGACCAGGGAGATGACCTGCCCCGCCACCCCCGCGGGAGCCGGCCCGGGGGCGGGCGGAGCCGGGGGCTTCGCCGTGCTCTTCGCCGGCGCGGGAGCCGCCGAGGTCCGCGCGGCGCTCGCGGAGGCCGACGGGGAGGCCGGAGCGGAGGCCGAGGGGGACGGCGAGGCCGACGCGGAGACGGAGGCCGAGGGGGAGCCCGTGGCGGAGGCGGACGGCTGCGGCGCGGCGGAGTCCGGCGCGGAGAGGGCCGCCAGCGGGGAGGGGGACGACGCACCGCCCGCGCCCGTGTCCCGCGAACCGGGCAACTGGCCCAGGTACACCAGGCCGCCGCCCGCGACGCACGCGGCGACCACCGCCCCGCCGATGGCCCGGCGCCGGTTCTGGCGCCGCTTGCGCTGCGCCGCGCGGCCGGCCGGGCCGTCGGGGCCGTCCGGGCCGGCGGCGGAGTCCCCGCCCTTGCGCCGGGCGGCGCGGCCCGGGCCCGACACCACCGGCGAGAGCTGCGTCGCCGCGTCGGCGAAGGCCGCGCCGGCCGGGGCGTAGCCGGCGGCCACGGTGGACCGTACGCCCTCCAGGAGCGCCGCCGCGACCGGGACCAGCGCCAGCCCCGCCAGCAGCCCCTCCGCCGGCACCAGTCCGTTCCACAGGCCCGAGCAGCGCAGGCACTCACGGGCGTGCCGGGCTATTCGCTTGCGCCACAGCGCGGAGGGCAGGCCGTCCCAGGTGCCCGTCATCGCCCGCAGCCCCTCGCAGGGCGGCTGCGCCTCCAGCGCCCGCTCCACCACCCGGGCCGACTCCAGCTGCGCCTTCATCCGCTGCACGCGCACCGCCGTGTGCTGCGGGGTCAGCTCCAGGGCGGCGGCCACGTCGGCCCGGGTCAGCTCACCGGCGCACTCCAGCCACCACAGCGACAGCAGCGCCCGGTCCTCACGCTCCAGCCAGCGCGTGGCGCGGGCCGTCTCGCGGCGCTGCCCCGACAGGTGGAGCCGTACGACCGTCAGGTCGGCGAAGTCGGCGCCGGGATCGGCGACGTCCTGGGCGGCCTCCAGCCCGCTCTGCCCCGGACCGCCGCTGCGGGCCTGCCAGTGCGCCCGTACGCGGTTCATCGCGATGGCCACCAGCCAGGACCGGAAGCTCTCGTCCGCCCGCAGCCCGCCCAGCCCGTCGAGCGCCCGCAGCATGGTGTCCTGCACCACGTCGTCCACGTCGTGGGAGCCGTTCAGCGCGCGCCCGACGATGTTGTAGACGAGCGGCAGGTGGGTGCTGACGAGCTCGTCCTGCGCGCGGGGATCGCCCGCGCGGGCCGCTGCCACCAGCTCTGCCGTGTGCTGTGTACTCATGTGAAGTCCCTGTCCGTACCGGCGGTCGATGTTGCCCGATAACTGGGAGACCGTCGAGTGGGACCCGGATAACGGTTATCCGGAAGAATCTTTTCCGCGCGAGCTGGTCCCCTCTGGCGGGGCGGACCGGCCGAGGTGGTCACCACGGTCCCCGCGGGCGCTCCGCGAGGCGCGGTGACGGCCGGGGACGGGTACGTGGTGGGGCCGCCGCCGGGCCGGGCGGGGCTCTCGGCCCGGCGGCGCCGGTTCAGCGGCCGCGCAGGCCCTCGTCGACGGCGGTGGTCAGCTCGCCGTCCGCGGTGTCGGCGTCCAGGGACCAGAACATGGCACCGCCCAGGCCCCGTTCGCGGACGTACCGGGCCTTCGTCCGCAGCACCCGCGGGTCGTCGTACGTCCACAGGGTGGTGCCGTCGAAGAGCCAGGCGTGGCCGCCGCGCCGGTCGCGGTGCACCTGGAAGGTGCCGGAGGCGGCCAGCTTCCGCAGCTCCTCGTAGTCCTCGTACCCGGCCGCCCACTTCGCCGGCGCCGGGCCCGCGGCCGGCCGGCCCATGCCGTCCCCGCCGCCGGTGACCCCGGTCCAGCCCTGCCCGTAGAACGGCATGCCGACCACCAGCTTGCGCGCGGGCGCCCCGCGCCGCAGCCACGACTCCACGGTGGCGTCCACGCTGAAGTCGCCCGGGGCGTACAGCGCGGACTGCTGGGCGGTGGTCCTCTCCCCGGACACGTGGAAGTCGTAGCCCTGGAGCGTGACGAAGTCGAGGTCGCGCATGACGCGGCGGACGTCGAAGCCCGCGTCGATCTTGGCGGGGGAGGCCGGGACGAAGGCCGTCAGCTCGTACGCGCGCTTCCGCTCGCGTCCGTAGGCGTCGAGCTGGGTGCGGAACTCGCGCACCAGTTCCGTGAAGTTGCGCCGGTCCTCCGGCCGGAACACCGTGTCGGTGTCGCCCGCCGAGCCCGGCCACTCCCAGTCCAGGTCGATGCCGTCGAAGACCCCGGCCGCGGCGCCGGGGCCGCCCCGGGCGCCGTCCCGGGGGAGGTCGCCCTTGAGGTAGAGGTCGACGCAGGAGCGCACGAGCGCCTCGCGGGAGGCGGGGGTGAGGGCCGCGTCCGAGAAGTGGGTGGACCAGCTCCAGCCGCCCAGCGAGATCAGCACCTTCAGGCCGGGGTGCTTGGCCTTGAGCTCCTTCAACTGGTTGAAGTTCCCGGCCAGCGGCTGCTCCGCCGTGTCGGCCACGCCGTCCACGGAACCGGCTGCGTCCAGCGGGCGCGCGTAGTCGGCCCAGGCGTCGGCCTCGCCGGGCACGTTGCCGGTGAAGCACCGGCCGTCGGCGCCGATGTTGCCGAAGGCGTAGTCGACGTGCGTGAGTTTTCCGGCCGTGCCGCTCGTGTCGAGGTCCTTGACCTGGAAGTCCCGCCCGTAGACGCCCCATTGGGTGAAGTAGCCGACCTTGCGGTACGCGCGGTCGTGCCCGATCGCTCCGTCCCGGTCTCCGGCGGCCGTGGCGGGCGCGGCGGGCGCGAAGGCGGCCAGCAGCGTCAGGGAGCAGGCGGCGACGGCCAGCCGGCCGAAGGTGCCGCGGCGCATGGCACGCATGGGGTGCACGAGACGCATGGGGCGCATGGGCTTCCTTTGCGGATGCGGGGAGTGGTGCTCCTGAGCCGTGCGGGGACCTGGCGGCCCTGCACCGGCGGCGCCCGTCCCACCCGGGAACGTATTGGTCTGGACCAGCTCGGGTCAAGGGGGCGTCGGCACCCGGCCCCCGCCCCCTGCCCCCGCCCTGCGCACGACCGTCCGAAAAACCTCCTTCACGACGCTGGGCACCTCCGCGCGCCCTCGCTACCCTCCGCGCATGATTCCCACGGTGGTCTGGGGCACCGGCAACGTCGGCCGCGCGGCGATCCGCGCCGTCGACGCCCACCCGGCGCTCGAACTCATGGCGGTCATCGTCCACGACCCCGCCAAGGCCGGCCGGGACGCCGGCGAACTCGCCGGACTCGGCCGCCGGCTGGGGGTGGCGGCCACCGCCGACGTCGAGGCGGTGCTCACCGCCCGCCCGGCCGCCGTCGTCTACGCCGCGTCCGGCGACATCCGCCCCGACGGCGCCCTCGCCGACATCACCCGCGCCGTCACGGCCGGCGCGGCCGTGGTCAGCCCGGCCCTCTACCCGCTCTACGACCACCGCGGCGCCCCGCCGGAGTTCCGGGACCCGGTGCTGGCCGCGATCGCCGCGGGCGGCGGCTCGTTCTTCGCCTCGGGCGTCGACCCCGGCTGGGGCAACGACGTACTCCCGCTGCTGCTCAGCGGCCTGGGCACCACCGTCGACGCGATCCGCTGCCAGGAGATCTTCGACTACTCCACGTACGACCAGCCGGACTCCGTACGCCACCTCGTCGGCATGGGCCACCCGATGGACTACGAGCCGATGATGCTCATGCCCTCCGTCCCGACCATGGTCTGGGGCGGCCAGATCCGGATGATGGCCCGCGCCCTCGGCGCCGAACTCGACGAGATACGCGAGACCTCCGACCGCCGCGCCCTCGACACCACGGTGAGCACCCCGTCCATGGGCGCGTTCGAGGCGGGGACCCAGGGCGCCATCCGCTTCGAGGTCCAGGGCATCGTCGGCGGAGAACCCCGCATCGTCATCGAACACGTCACCCGCATCCACGCCTCCTGCGCCCCCGACTGGCCCACCCCGCCCGACGGCGGCACCGGAGCCCACCGGGTGGTCATCGAGGGCCGCCCGCGCATCGAGGTGACCGTCGAGGCCACCGACGAGGGCGACAACCGCTCGGCGGGCGGCAACGCCACCGCCGTCGGGCGGCTGGTGGGAGCCATCGACTGGCTCGTGGCCGCGGAACCCGGGCTCTACGACGCCCTCGACGTCCCGCTGCGGCCCGCAGTCGGCAGACTCGGAAGGAAACAGCCATGAGGATCGACGTCCCCGAGGGACAGCACCCGATCGAGTACGTCTGGGGCGACATGGTCCCCGGCATCGGCACGGCCGCCGCCAACTTCTCCCTCTCCGTCTACGCCCACACCACCCTGGGCCTGCGCGAGTTCGAGGCGGCCCGGCTGCGCATCGCGCAGATCAACGGGTGCGTCTTCTGCCTCGACTGGCGCACCGAGCGGGACGGGCAGAAGGTCGAGGAGGAGTTCGCCGACGCCGTCACCGCATGGCGCACCACGAAGGCCTTCGACGACCGCACCCGCCTCGCCGCCGAATACGCCGAGCGCTACGCCCTGGACCACCACAACCTCGACGAGGAGTTCTGGGGGCGGATGACCGCGCACTACAGCCAGCTGGAGATCGTGGAGCTGAGCATGAGCATCGGCTCCTGGCTCGCCTTCGGCCGGCTCAACCACGTACTGGGCCTCGACAGCGTCTGCGTGCTGCCGGGCGGCTGAAGGGTGACGCCCCGGCCGCCGCACGGCCCGGGGCCGCCCGGTGGATCCGGACGGCCCCGGGGGACGGCCTCCTCAGAGGTCCGTCGCGATGATCTGCTCGATGTTCCGCTCGGCGAGGGCCGTGATCGTCACGAACGGGTTGACGCTGGTGTTGCCGGGGATCAGCGCTCCGTCGATGACGTACAGGCCCGGGTGCCCGTGCAGCCGGCCGTAGTTGTCGGTGGCCTTGTCCAGCACCGCACCGCCCAGCGGGTGGTACGTGAGGTGGTCGCCCCAGACCTTGTTGGTGCCGAAGAGGTCGGTACGGTAGATCGTCCCCTCCTTGGCGTTGATCCGGTCGAAGATGGTCCTGGCCATGTCGATGGACGGCTGCTTCCAGGCCGTCTGCCAGTCCAGCTCGACCTTCCCCGCCGCCGCGTTCCACGAGAACCGCGCGCGGTGCGGGTTCCTGGTGATGGAGAGGTAGAAGGAGGCGTACGTCTCGATCCCCGTCGGCAGCGGCGCCACCTCGGCGAAGGCGCCGCCCGCGTCCCAGTTGTCGATGCCGCCGCAGGGGATGGAGGCCTGCACCTTCCCCGTGGGGTCCCACATGTGGTTCGCGCGGCCGCACATGACGTTCCCGTTGTCGCCCCAGCCCCTGCCCACCTCGTCGTTCAGGTGCGGCAGGGCGCCCGTGGCCTTCAGCCGGACGAGCAGCTTGCTGGTCCCGACACTGCCGGCCGCGAAGAACACCCGGTCGGCGGTGACCGTCTTGGTGGCGACGACGTCCCCGGTGGTGCCGAGCTGCTCCATGACGACCGTGTAGCCGCCACCATCCGAGGGGGAGACGGTGGTGACCCGGTGCAGGGGCGAGATGGTGACCCTCCCGGTCGCCCTGGCGGCGGCCAGATAGGTCTGCTGGAGGGACTTCTTGCCCGCGTTGTTGCCGTAGAGGATCTCCCCGTCGACGGCCGACCTGGGAACGGTGCCGGCCACCTCCTGCTTCATGTAGTCCCAGTCGTAGACGTCGGGGACGAAGACGAAGGGGAAGCCGGCGCGCTGGGCGTGCTTGCGGCCGACGCGGGCGTACTGGTAGCAGTCGACCGTGTCGAACCACTCCGGGTCGATGAGCCCCACCCCGAGCCCGGCGTTGGCCCGCGGGTAGTAGGTGCGGTACATCTCCTCGGCGTCCACCGAGGGAAGGACGGCGGCGAAGTTCTGCCGCCGGGGGGTCACGGCCATACCGCCGTTGACCAGCGAGCCGCCGCCGACGCCACGGCCCTGGTAGACGGTGATCCCGCCCATCTCCTCGGCGTCGAGGATGCCCGTGTGGCGGGGGACGTCCTTGTCGATGGGGAAGCCGAGGAAGTTGCTGAGCGGCGCCTTGGTCCTGGTGCGCAGCCAGTACGAACGGTAGTCGGGCCTGGTGGTGTTGGCGAAGATCTTCCCGTCGGTGCCGGGGGTGTCCCAGGCCATCCCCATCTCGGCCATGTGCACCGGGACACCGGCCTGGGCGAGCCGCAGCGCGGCGACGGATCCGCCGTAGCCGGTGCCCACCACGAGGACCGGGACGTGCGCACCGGAGGGGAGGGGCGTGGCGGCGGGGGCGGCGGCCATGGCCGGTTCGGCATGGGCGGGGGCCGTGTTGACCGCGAGGGCGGCCGCTCCGAGAATAGAACCAGTTCCAGCGATGAATCCGCGGCGGGAGATACCTCTGGACACCGTGTTGTTCAGGCTCTTGTCACTCATGTGACGTTCCTCACTCTCGACGGAGTGGGAACAAGTTCTACTGGCGAACGCCTGCTAAGTCACTACACGCGTCGCGGTAACTTCCGGCCGCTTGTCCGCCGCGGGACCATGGCGCTCAGGGCAGGCTCCAGTGCCCCACGTCGTCGCCCTGCCCCGCGTCCAGCGCGAACTGCACCGCGGCGAGACGGGCGTCCTGGGGGAGTCGGAAGGTGACGAACCCCGAGGCCGAGCCGCCGGGGGGCAGGGTGAGGGCACCGGGAAGGCTCGGCCCGGCGCCGGTCGCGGTGCTGGAGCCGGTGAACCGCTGCCCTCCGTCGTCGAAGAGGTGCGCGGCCGGCGCGGGGGAGTCCTCGTACGGCACCGTCCCGGTGTTGTCCAGGCGCAGCTCCACGGCGACCAGCCGGTCCGCGTCCAGGTGGCCCGCGGGGTCGACGACCCGGATCAGCGTGACGTCCACCCGTTCCCCGGGCCGGTCCCCGTCGAGGGACACGGTCTCCCCGGACCCGTCGGGCCCGGCGCCGACCAGCAGCAGCACGAGGAGGGGCCCCAGCAGCCGCCCCGCACGATGGCGCACGCCTCCTCCTCCCTCCGCGTACCGGCCCCCTCCCCGCCCACGATCCTCCGCCCGCCCGGCTCCCGCCACCGGCGACACGGAATATGGATTGGATCTTCCGCCCGCTTCATGGCAGGCTTGCTCCCACCGAAGGGGTATAGCTCAGCTGGTCAGAGCGCTGGTCTCCAAAACCAGATGTCGTAGGTTCGAATCCTGCTACCCCTGCGTCTGTGAGCAGCACCGTAACGACGAACGCCCAGGGCGGAGGCATCCTCCGCCCTGGGCGTTCGTCGTGTGGCGGAGTCCGGCAACACCTGCTGGAACCCGCTGGGGCCCCGTGGGTGTTACGGCATCTCCTGAAAACCTCCTAAGACGGCGCCTCCCGTGGCGATCTCGTCCGCTGCGGAGCCGTAGGTGCCGAGGGCGCGCACAGCCGTCAGGACGGCCGGCTGAGCCGGCCGTCCACGACGGCCGGGAGGGACGTGGGCATCTCGTCGGTGACCCCGGCGAACTCCAGGGCCGCAAGCGTGGCTCCGCGGTCCGTCCATACGAGGATCTCGCCGACGTAAGTACCGGACGAGTCATGGACGTGCGCGTCCACGGGCACGAGTTCTGTCGGCAGTGCGGCATGTTCGCAAGGTTCCCGGACTCGCAGGTCAACGCTCACGGAATCGGGCCCCCAGACGCCGGTCACCTCGGTGCGGTCCAGTTGACTCCGTAGTTGCGAGGCACCGACGAAGTCCGCCGACAAAATGTGTTCGAGTACTGCGCGCTCGTCGGAGTTCAAGGAGCGCGGGTTGATGGAAAGGGGAGCCATACACCCATTCTGAGGTGGTGGAGCTGCCGGCTCAACGCCTCCACCGCCGTCGCCGGGGGTGGCCGGCGGCGGCATCCATTGATCCTTCATGGGTGGTTGTCTGTCGCAGCGGCTCGTGCCGGATGAGCTATGGGCCATGGTCGAGCCGGTGCTGCCGGGGACCCCAGGGGTATCTCCACGCCGCCGGCTGGCTCACCTCCTTCTACCTGGCGGCGATCTGCCGGGAGGGTGACCGGACGGACCGGCTCGCGCGGGTTCCCTGCCCTTCCTCCGCGCGTACGGTGCGGAGTTCGACCAGTACCTCTACTCGTGGGTGGAGACGCTCCAGAACCACCGCTTCGGGCTGCAGGAGACGTGGGACGGCCTGGTCCGGACGGGGTGGACGCCTGAAGTGTCCGCGGGGACCCGTTCCGGGGGCCTGTGGGGCGTCTGGCAGACTGGCACGGTTGTCCCGGCGGTGCAGGACAGGAAACCGGTGTGAATCCGGTGCGGTCCCGCCACTGTGACCGGCCGCCGCGTCCGCGCGACGGCCGGGAGTCAGACACTGACGCACCGCCTCTTCACTTCGACCGGGGACGAGGATCCCCCGGAGAGGCCTCATCATGTCGCGTGTCCGCGCCGCCGTGCGCACCTTCCTGCCGCTCGCCCTCCTCCTGCCGCTCACCGCCTGCGGTGGTGGTCCGCCCGGGACGGAGCGGCCCGCGCCCGGTGCGCACGCCGCGCCCGGGTTCCCGTACTCCGTGACCAACTGCGGCGTCAGCACCACCTATCAGGCGCCGCCAGAGCGCGCCGTCACCATGAACCAGCACGCCACCGAGATCATGCTGGCCCTCGGACTCCAGGACCGGATGGCCGGCACCGCGTACCTCGACGACTCCGTGCTGCCCGCCTACCGGCCCGCCTACGACAAGATCAAGGTGCTGGCCGAGGAGTACCCCTCGAAGGAGGTGCTCCTCGGGGCAGACCCGGACTTCGTGTACGGCGGTTACGCCAGCGCCTTCGACAAGGGGCAGGGCCGGGACCGCGAAGGGCTGGCCAGGGCCGGGATCAACTCGCGGCTGAGCGTGGAGTACTGCACTCAGGGCCCGGTCGGACTCGAACAGCTGAAGACCGAGATCACCGAGGTCGCCCGGACCTTCGGCGTGCCCGAGCGCGGCGCGGCCCTCGTCCAGGACGAGCAGCGGCGCGTCGACGCCGTCACCGCCCGGGTGAAGGACAGGCCCCGGCCGTCGGTCTTCGTCTACGACTCCGGGGAGGCCTCCGCCTTCACTTCCGGCGGCCACGGCACAGGCAACGAGATCGTCTCCCTGGCCGGGGGCACGAACGTGTTCGCGGACCTCAAGGACACCTTCGGCGACGTGCCGTGGGAGAAGGTCATCGAGCGCGGCCCCGAGGTCATCCTCATCTACGACTACGGCGGCACCTCCGTGGACGCCAAGAAGCAGCGCCTGGTGAACGATCCGGCGCTCGCGCGGGTTCCCGCCGTCAGGGACCGCCGGTTCGTCGTGCTGCCGCTCTCCTCGGCCGTGCTCGGCGTCCGCGTCGCCGACGCCGTCGAGTCCCTGGGCCGCCAGCTGCACCCCGACGCCGCGTGAGCCGGGGCGTGGGGGAGCGGGTGCGGCGGCGCCGCACCGCCGGAGTCCTGGTGCTGCTCGCCGCCGCGCTCGCCGCGGCCGCCGTGGCGGGGCTGGCGCTGGGACCCGTACGGATCGCCCCCGGCGAGGTCGTCGGCATCGTCCTCCGCGGCCCCGGGAGGCCCGGCGCCTTCCCCTCCATCGTGTGGGACGTGCGCATGCCGCGCGTGCTGCTCGGGGCCGTCGTCGGGGCCGGGCTCGCGGTCTCCGGCGCCGTGCTCCAGGCCCTCGTGCGCAACCCGCTCGCCGATCCGTTCCTCCTCGGGGCCTCCTCCGGAGCCTCGGCGGGGGCGGTGCTGGTCATCGTGTCCGGCACGGGCGCCGCCGGCCTCGCGGGAGGGCTCGGGCTGCCGGCCGCCGCGTTCGCGGGCTCGACGGCGGCGCTCGTCGCCGTCTACGCCATGGCCCGGCGCGGCGGCACCATGAGCACCGGGCGGCTGATCCTGGCCGGGGTCGCCGTGCAGTACGTCCTGTCCGCGCTGACCAGCCTGGTCCTCGTGCTGTCCGCGCACCCCGACCAGATCCGCACCGCCCTGTTCTGGACCCTGGGCGGCCTCGGCGGCGCCCGCTGGGAGGAACTCGCCCTGCCGGCCGTCGCGTTGCTCGTCGGCACCGCCCTGCTCCTCGCCCTGGCCCGGCCGCTGGACCTGCTGCTCGCGGGGGAGGAGGGCGCCCGCACGCTCGGCCTGGACACCGGACGCTTCCGGGCGGCGGTGTTCGTGCTCGCGTCCCTCGTCATCGGGGTGCTCGTCGCCTACAGCGGGGCGATCGGCTTCGTCGGGCTGATGGTCCCCCACGCCGCCCGGATGGCGGTCGGCGCCGGCCACCGGGCCCTGCTCCCGGTCGCCGCGCTGGCCGGCGCGGTCTTCCTGGTCCTGGCCGACCTGGTCGCCCGTACGGCGGCGGCTCCCCAGGAGGTCCCGGTCGGGGTGGTCACCGCGCTGCTGGGCGGCCCGTTCTTCCTGTGGATGCTGCGCCGGACGGGCCGGTCCGAGGCGGTGGCCGGATGACGCGCGGACCGGCGGAACTCGCCGTCGAGGCCCTTCGTTACGAAGTCGACGGGCACACCCTGCTGCGCGGAGTCGACCTCACCGCCCGCCCCGGTGAGACGGTCGGCGTGGTCGGGCCGAACGGCAGCGGCAAGACCACCCTGCTGCGCTGCGTCTACGGAGCCCTGCGGCCCACCGCCGGCCGGGTGCTGCTCGACGGGGCCGATGCCGCTGCGCTCGGCGTCAAGGAGCGCGCCCGGCGGGTGGCGGTGGTCCCGCAGGACGCCACCGGCACCTTCGGGCTGACGGTCCGTGAGGTCGTCGCCATGGGCCGCAGCCCCCACAAGCGGTTCTGGGAGCAGGACGGCCCGGAGGACCGGCGCCGCGTGGCCGAGGCCCTGGACAGGGTCGGCGGCGCCGCCTGCGCGGAGCGCCGCTTCGAGGAGCTCTCCGGCGGTGAGCGCCAGCGCGCGCTCGTCGCCCGCGCCCTCGTCCAGGAACCGGGCCTGCTCGCCTTGGACGAGCCGACGAACCACCTCGACATCCGCTACCAGCTGGAGGTGCTCGGCCTGGTCCGCGCCCTGCCCGCGACCGCCCTGCTCGTCCTCCACGACCTCAACCTCGCCGCCTCCTTCTGCGACCGCCTGTACGTCCTGTCGGCCGGCCGGGTCGTCGCGGCCGGCCCGCCGGCCGAGGTGCTCGGCGAGGACCTGCTGGCGGAGGTCTACGGCGTCCGCACCCGCGTCGGGGTCCACCCGACGACGGGCGGCCCCAGCATCGTCTACCTGCCGGAGCCGCCCGCCGGATGAGACCACCGCGGCCGGACGGGACGAAGGGCCCCGGCGGCGCGCGCCGGGCCCCTTCGGGCCGTGCCAGGCCGTCCCTTCCGGATCGTGCCCGACCCGCGCGGCCCGGCACCGGACCCCGCCGCGTCGTCGCGGCACCCGAGGACGTCCGGTCATCGGGAGCCGCTCCGCCTCGCGATGCACGGCACCGGACACCGCGGGCTCGACCGGCAGGATCCGGAAGAGACGACTTAGCCTCCGTACGGGCGGGTGATGATCTCCATGCCGTGCCCGGCGGGGTCCAGGAAGTACACCCCGCGGCCCCCGTCGTTGTGGTTGATCTCGCCCGGGTGCTTGCCGTGCGGGTCGGCGAAGTACTCGATCCCCGACGCCCGGATCTTCTCGAAGGCGGAGTCGAACTCCTCCTCCGAGACCAGGAACGCGTAGTGCTGCGGGGTGATGGACCCGGCCGGGACGGCCGCGAAGTCCAGGGTCACGCCGTTGGCGGTGGACACGGGGACGAAGGGACCCCACGCGGGGCCGACTTCGAGCCCGAGGACGTCCGCGAGGAACGCGGCGGACCGCTGGTTGTCGATGCAGTGGACGATCGCGTGGTTCAGCTGGACGGACATGGGTGAATGCCTCCGAAAGGCATGCCACGGCACCTCCATGCCTCACCCGGTCGGTGACCGGCACGCGATGCCGTCACCTTGATCCTAAGCAGCCGTCGCGGTGCGGTCCACCCCTTTTCGCACCGGAGCCGGCCCCCGGTCCGGCCCTTCCCGCCCGGTCCGCCGGCCGTCCGGACGGCCGGCGGGACCACCGGCCAACCGGTGTGCCTACACTGCGATTTCGCCGGTCACGCACCGGTGCCCGAACCCCGCCCGGCCATCCGAACCACACGCACCACACGCACCGCCCACCGCACGAGTACGGAGGAACGACCCGCATGCGCTATCTCCCCCTGGGCACCTCAGGACTGAAGGTCTCCGCCGTCGGTCTCGGCTGCAACAACTTCGGCGGCCGCCTCGACGCCCAGGCCACCCGCGCCGTCGTCGACGCCGCCCTCGACTGCGGGATCACCCTCCTCGACACCGCCGACATCTACGGCGACCGCGGCGGCTCCGAGACCCACCTCGGCCGGGCCCTCAAGGGCCGCCGCGACCAAGTGGTCCTGGCCACCAAGTTCGGCTACGACGGCGTCGACATGGGGTACGGCCCGGCCGCCGGCGCCCGCGGCGGCCGCGCCTACATCCGGCGCGCCGTGGAGGAGTCCCTGCGCCGCCTGGACACCGACCACATCGACCTCTACCAGCTGCACAGCCCCGACCCCGCCACCCCCGTCGCGGAAACCCTCGCCGCCCTCACCGAACTCGTCACCGAGGGCAAGGTCCGCTACATCGGCCACTCCAACCTCACCGGCTGGCAGCTCGCCGAAGCCGCCCACGTGGCCCGCGAGACGGGCGCCGTGCCCTTCGTCTCCGCGCAGAACGAGTGGTCGCTGCTCCAGCGCTCCGCCGAGCGGGAGCTGGTCCCCGCCGCCCGCCACTACGGCCTCGGCGTCCTCCCGTACTTCCCGCTCGCCAACGGCCTCCTCACCGGCAAGATCCGCCGGGGCGCCCCCGTCCCGGCCGGCTCCCGCCTCGAAGGCCGCGACGCCTACCTCACCGAGCAGCGCCTCGACACCGTGGAGGCCCTGGCCGCGACCGCCGGGAAGCACGGCCGCGGCGTCCTGGAGCTGGCCATCGGCTGGCTCGCCGCCCAGCCCGGCTGCTCCTCCGTCATCGCCGGCGCCACCTCGCCCGAACAGGTACGCGCCAACGCGGCCGTGGCCGACCGCCCGCTGGAGGCGGACCTGCTGGCCGAGGTCGACGAGATCGCGCGGGCCCACGCGTGAACGGCCCGCTGCGCTGCGCGGTCCTCGACGACTTCCAGGGGGCGGCCACCACCCTGGCCGACTGGTCCCCGGTCACCGGCCGGGGCGTCGAGGTGGTCACGTACGCCGACCACCTCGACGACGAGGACGAACTCGCCGCGCGCCTGGCCGGCTTCGACATCGTCGTCACCCTGCGCGAACGCGTCCCCTTCCCGGCGGCCCTGCTGGAACGGCTGCCGCGCCTGCGCCTCCTCGTCGCCAGCGGCATGCGCCACTCGGTCATCGACCACGCCGCCGCCCGGCGCGCCGGGGTCACCGTCTGCGGCACCGCCAGCTCCTCCACCCCGCCCGTCGAGCTGACCTGGGCCCTGCTGCTGGGCCTGGCACGCGGGATCGTCCAGGAGAACACCGCCCTGCGCGAGGGCGGTCCCTGGCAGCAGACCGTCGGCGCCGACCTGCACGGGCGCCGCCTCGGCCTCCTGGGCCTCGGCAAGACCGGCAGCCGGGTCGCCCGGATCGGGCTCGCATTCGGCATGGAGGTCACGGCCTGGAGCCAGAACCTCACCAAGGAGCGGGCGGACGCGGAAGGCGTGGCGCTCGCCGCGTCCAAGGAGGAACTGCTGGCCGGCAGCGACTTCGTCTCCGTCCACCTCGCCCTCGGCGAACGCACCCGCGGCCTGATCGGCGCCGCGGAGCTGGACCTGATGCGCCCGACCGCCTACCTCGTCAACACCTCCCGCGCCGCCATCGTGGACCAGGAGGCGCTGCTCGACGCGCTGCGCGCGGGCCGCATCGCGGGGGCCGGCCTCGACGTCTACGACACCGAGCCGCTGCCCGCCGGGCACCCGCTGCGCACCGCCCCGGGGCTGCTCGCCACCCCCCACCTCGGCTACGTCACCCGCGCCAACTACGCCACCTACTACGGCGAGGCCGTCGAGGACATCCTGGCCTTCCTCGACGGCTCGCCGGTACGCGTACTGGGCGGCGGCTGAACCGGCGTACGGTTCTCCCGCTCGGAGCGCCTCCGCCTCAGGAGGTGATGTCCTTGCGGGAGAACCCCCGGAACGCGAGCGCGAACAGCACCACGGCGTACGACACCGACACCACCGCGCCCTTGACCATCCCGCCCCACTCCAGCTGCGGCTGCAGGGCGTCCGCCCAGGCGAACTGCCAGTGCGCGGGCAGGAACTCGCGCCACGACCCGAGGGCCGTCACCGCGTCGAGCACGTTCCCCACGATCGTCAGGCCGACCGCCCCGCCCACCGCGCCCAGCGGCGCGTCCGTCCGCGTCGACAGCCAGAACGCCAGCCCGGCCGTCACAAGCTGCGACACGAACACGAACGCGACGGCCAGCGCCAGGCGCGGCACGGTGTCCCCGGCGGGCAGCGCCCCGCCCGTCGGGAGCCTGAGCGGCCCCCACCCGTACGCGGCCGTCCCCGCCGCCAGCGCCACCACCGGCAGCAGCACGATCGCCGCCAGGCTGAACCCCAGTGCCACCACGAGCTTGCTCCACAGCAGCCGGGCCCGGGGCACCGGCGAGGCCAGCAGGTAGCGCAGCGAGGACCAGCTCGCCTCCGAGGCCACCGTGTCCCCGCAGAACAGCGCCACCGGCACCACCAGCAGGAAACCGGCCGACACGAACAGGCAGGTCGCCGCGAAGTTCGCGCCGGACGCCGTGGCCGTGTCGATCAGGCTGACCCGGCCGTCGCCGCCGCCGCGCCCGTCGCCGTCCGGGCCGCCGCCCACCGCGAACGCGATGATCATGACGAACGGCAGCGCGGCCAGCACCCCGCCCATCATCAGCGTCCGCCGCCGGCGCCACTGCCGCAGCGCCTCCACGCGCAGCGGCAGCGTCCGGCCCGGCCGGTAGCCGGGCGCCGTCTCCCCGCCGGGCGCGGTCTCCCGTACGGGCTCCTCCTGGACGGCACTCATGCCGCACCTCCGATCAGGGTGAGGAAGGCGTCCTCGAGCCTCCGGTGCGGCCCCACCGCCGCGACCGGCAGCTCCAGCCGGACGAGGTCGGCGATCAGCGCGGCGGGCGTCGCGCCGTCGAGCCGTACGAGCAGCCCCTCCTCGGAGCGCACCGCGGAGGCCACCCCCTCCAGGGCGGCGACCTTCGCCACGGTCACCTCGTCCGCCGGCTCCGCCAGCGCCACCAGCAGGGTGTCCCCGCCGCCGGTGATCTCGGCGACCTCACCCGCCCGCACGAGCCGCCCGCGGTCCATGACGACGAGGTGCGTGCACGATTGCTCGACCTCCGACAGCAGGTGGCTGGAGACGATGACCGTCCGCCCGCCGGCGGCGTAACGGATCATCACGTCCCGCATCTCCCGGATCTGCGGCGGGTCCAGACCGTTGGTCGGCTCGTCGAGGATCAGCAGGTCCGGCATCCCCAGCATGGCCTGCGCGATCGCGAGCCGCTGCCGCATGCCCTGGGAGTACGTGCGCACCGCGCGCTCCAGGGCGTCGCCGAGACCGGCGATCTCCAGGGCCTCCGCCAGGTGCGCGTCCTCGGCGGGACGGCCCGTGGCCTGCCAGTACAGCTCCAGATTGGCCCGGCCCGTCAGGTGCGGCAGGAACCCGGCGCCCTCCACGAACGCCCCGACCCTCGACAGCACCGGAGCCCCGGGCCGGACCGCGTGCCCGAACACCCGGACCTCACCGGCGTCCGGCGCGATCAGGCCCATCAGCATCCGCAGGGTGGTGGTCTTCCCGGCCCCGTTGGGCCCCAGCAGGCCCAGGACCTGGCCCCGCTCCACGCGGAACGAGAGGTCCCGCACGGCGTAGCGGTCCCGGGCACCCGCGTAGCGCTTCGTCAGCCCGGTGATGTCCAGGGGTACGTCGGCCAGCGCGGGTTCGGGCTGCGGTGCCCCCGCCCGCGTCGCCGCGCGGCCCCCGCCGGTCCGCCGGATCCCGAGGATCCCCGCGGCCAGCGCCAGCGCGGCCGGCGGCAGCCACCAGGTCCAGGCGGGCAGGCCGGCGGACGCCGTGCGCACCCCGTACGCGACGGGCACCCGCAGGGGCCCCTCAGCGGAGACGGTGTACGCGGCCGGCGCGGCCGGAGAGGCGTAGCCGAGGTCGGTGGCGGCGACCACCAGCCGCAGCCGGTGCCCGGCCTGGACGGCGTGGTCCACGGCCGGGAGCCGCAGCTCCACCGTCCGGCCCTGCCCGGCGTCCTCCACCCGTACGGGCGCGACCAGCTGAGCCGGCAGCACCTGCCGGCCGTCGGGCCCCACGTCGTACACCTTGCCGAACAGCACGGCCGACCCGTCGGCGGCCGTCGACCTCACCTTCAGGGTGACGGTCGGGGTCCCGGTGACCCGTACCGCCCCCGGCAGCGGCTCCGACTCGAAGCGGGCGTTCTGCCCGGGGAAGTCCAGCGACAGCCCGGCTCCGAGGGAGGCGAGCTGCCCGCCCAGCCCGGGCAGGGAGGACAGCGCGGGCGGCGCTCCGCCCGCCGGGTTGGCGAAGGTCTGCTCCCGCCCCGACAGGGCGAAGGCGCGCGGGTCCGGGGCGAGCCCCGGGTAGCGCTCCCCGGTCGCCCCGCGCAGGGTGAGCCGGCCGTCGGTGGAGTCGATCCCGCCGGACCGCGACACGCGGAAGGCCGGGCCGGTGTCCACCGTCCCGTCGTCCTTCAGGTAGCGGTCGAACCAGGCGGCCACGCGCGCCTCGACCCGGGCGGCCTCGCGCACGCCGCCGTCGTGCCCGCCCGCCGCCCAGTCCACGGCGACGGGAGCGCCGTTCGCGGAGATGGCCCGCGCCATGGCGTCGGCCTGGTCCAGCGGGAAGAGGGAGTCGTCCTGCCCCTGCACGATCAGCGCCGGCACCCTGATCCGGTCGCCGACGGCCGAGGGACTGCGCCGCTCCAGCAGCTCGCGCGCCTCGGCGTCGGGCTTCCCGGCCACCGCGACGCGTTCGTACATCGCGCACAGCCGCGGCTCGAAGCGGCCGCAGCCCGGCCCGCCCGCCCCGCCCGTCCCGACGGGGGCGCCCGCCGCGCCGCCGGCGGGCGGCTGCCCCGGCTGGAGGCCGCCCGCCGCACCGGTGAAGAAGATCCCGGCCCACAGCTTCTTGAACACGCCCTGCGGGAAGAGGGCGTCGGCCAGGTTCCAGTAGGTGATCTGCGGGGCGATCGCGTCCACCCGCCGGTCGTACCCGGCGGCCAGCAGGGCCACGGCCCCGCCGTACGAGGCCCCGGCCACCCCCACGCGCGGGTCGCCGTCGCCGTCGAGCCGTACGCCGGGCCGGCGGGCCAGCGCGTCGACGAGCGCGGAGACGTCCTTGACCTCGTGCTCCGGGTCGTTCAGCCCGATCGTCCCGCCGGAACGGCCGAAGCCGCGCGCCGACCAGGTCATGACGGCGTAGCCGGCGCGGGCCAGGCGTTCGGCCTGGGCCCGGACGTCGTCCTTGCTGCCGCCGAAACCGTGGCCGAGGAGTACGGCGGGGCGTTCCCGGGAGGGGTCGCCGGCCGTGAAGAAGGAGGTGTCGATCCCGGTCCCGGGCGCGCCCGGCGCGGGCGCGTCCACTCCCGGCACGCTCACGAACCGGTCCTCGCGGCGCACGGCCGGGTCGTCCCCGGACGCGGCGGCCGTCCAGCTGCCGGCGCCCGCCAGGACCGCGAGGGCGGCGGCACCGGCGAGCAGGCGGTCCCGGGGACGCCGGGGCAGTCGAAGCTTCATACGGGCACCCTAAAGCCCGTGATCGCCTTCCCCGAGCTCCCTCAGGGGGAGCCCGGCCCCTTCTCCAGGACTACCCGGGCGACCGGACGTACCGCGCCCGCGGTAGCCGGCCCCGCGGTAGCCCGCCCCCGCGGTGGGCCGCCCCGACCTGCGCCACGGCCGCGGCGGCGGGAGGATGGACGGCATGCTGCTGGCCGAGGTCGCGCGCGTGTCCCGGGAGGTCGCCGAGACCTCCGCCCGGTCCCGGAAGACCGCCCTGCTCGCGGAGCTCTTCAGGGCCGCCCCCGCCGAGGAGGCGCCCCTGGTGATCGCCTACCTCTCCGGGCGCCTCCCGCAGGGCCGGCCCGGCGTCGGCTGGCGCACCCTGGCCCAGGACACCGCCCCGGCGGCCGAGCCGACGCTCACCGTCGCGGCCGTCGACGCCGCCGTGAGCGAGCTGGCCGCGGTGGCGGGGCCGGGGGCGCAGGCCGAGCGCCGCCGCATCGTCGCCGGGCTGCTGGGCGCCGCCACCGAGGGCGAACAGCGCTTCCTGCGCAGCCTGCTGTCCGGGGAGGTGCGCCAGGGCGCGCTGGACGCCGTCGCCCTGGAAGGGGTGGCCGCGGCCGCCGGGGTACCGGCCGCCGAACTGCGCCGCGCCGTGATGCTGGACGGCTCGCTGCCCCGGATGGCGGCGGCGGTCCTGGCCGGCGGCGCCCCGGCGCTGCGGGACGTCACCCTGCGCATCGGGCAGCCCGTACAGCCCATGCTGGCCGGGACCGCCCGCTCCCTCTCCGACGCCCTGACCGCGCTCGCCCCCTGCGTGGTGGAGGAGAAGCTCGACGGGATCCGCGTCCAGGTCCACCGCGACGGGGACGAGGTACGGATCCACACCCGCTCCCTCGACGACATCACCGGCCGGCTGCCGGAGGTGGCCGAGCTGGCCCGGAGCCTGCCGGGGGAGAGGTTCGTCCTCGACGGGGAGGTCATCGGACAGGACGCCGACGGCCGGCCGCTGCCCTTCCAGGAGATCGCGGGCCGGGTCGGTTCCCGGCTCGACGTGACGGCGGCGCGCGCGGCGCTCCCGGTGACCGCGTACTTCTTCGACGTCCTGGCCCTCGGTGACGACGTCCTGCTCGACCTGCCGGTCCGCGACCGCTACGCGGCGCTGGCCGGCCTGGTCCCGGAAACCTGGCGGGTGCGGCGGCTGGTGGTGGAGGACGCCGCGGCACAGGCGGCCGAGGCCGAGGAGTTCTCGACGACGACCCTGCGCCGGGGCCACGAGGGGGTCATGGTCAAGGCCCTCGGCTCCCCCTACGCGGCGGGCCGGCGCGGGAAGCAATGGCTGAAGGTGAAACCGGTGCACACCCTCGACCTGGTCGTGCTCGCCGCCGAATGGGGCCACGGCCGCCGCACCGGGCTGCTGTCCAACCTGCACCTGGGCGCGCGGGCGGGCGACGGCGCGTACGCCATGCTGGGCAAGACCTTCAAGGGGCTGACGGACGAGATGCTGCGCTGGCAGACGGGGCGGCTGCGGGAGCTGGCCGTGGAGGACGACGGCTTCACCGTCCGGGTCCGGCCCGAGCTGGTGGTGGAGATCGCCTACGACGGCCTCCAGCGTTCCCCGCGCTACCCGGCCGGGGTGGCCCTGCGTTTCGCCCGCGTCCTGCGGCACCGCCCGGACAAGACGGCGGGGGAGGCGGACACGGTGGAGACGGTGCTGGAGCAGGGCCGCCGGGAGGACTGAAGCCCCGCTTTTTGCCTCAGAGGCAAAGAAGATTGCCAGACGGGCAAGGCTCTGGCTCAATCGGGGTATGACGCCCCCTTCCGAGGAACCAGCAGGCGCCCGAGGGGCCCCGGCCCCCGAAGCCGCCGACGGCACCGCCGGCGAGCTGCCCGCCGTCGCCCCGCAGCTGCGGGAGCTGCGCCGGCGCGCCGGGCTCACCCTGGAGGCGGCGGCCGCGCGGGCCGGGCTCTCGCCCGCGCACCTGTCCCGGCTGGAGACCGGCCGGCGCCAGCCCTCGCTGCCGCTGCTGCTCGGGCTGGCCCGCACCTACGGTGCGACCGTCTCCGAGCTGCTCGGCGAGACCCCAGCCGTCGCCGATCCCATCGTACGGGCGGGCGGTCCGGGGGCCCGCGAGGCCGACGGGTGGACGTACTGGCAGGCGGGCGCCCCCGGGCGGGGCATGCAGGCGCTGCGCGTGCACGTCCCGTACGGGCGCGTCCAGGGCGAGCTGGTCCGCGTCCACCCGGGGGAGGAGTGGCTGTACGTGCTCGCCGGGCGCCTGCGGCTGCACCTGGGGGAGACCGAGCACCTGCTGGAGCCGGGGGACGGCGCGCACTTCGACTCGCTCACCCCGCACCGGATCGGCGCGGCGGGGCCGGGCGGGTGCGAGCTGCTGTTCGTCCACACCCTGGTGCAGAGCAGCCTCGCCGGGCTCTGCCTCGGCGGCACCACGACCACGCGCCGGCACCAGGGGGAGCCGTGACCCTGTCCGCCGGGCCCGAGCCCGGGCCCCTGCCCGAGCCCCGGTCCGTGTCCGTGTCCGCGCCCGTGTCCGCGCCCCATTCCCGAGGAGACCAGATGCCCACCACAGCTGAGCAGAACGCCGACCGGACCGCCTCCGGGGAGCCCGCCGCGCCGCTGACCTTCCGCAGGCGCTTCGAGTCCAAGTTCCCGCGCGGACTGGTCATCAGGCTCGTCGCCTACCTGTTCGTCGGCCACCTCTTCGCCTTCTTCGTCTACCTGCTCTTCGTCCTGGGCGGCCAGAACCAGTAGTCCCCCTCCCCCTCCCCCTCCCCCTTCCGGTCCCGGCTCCCCGGCCCGGCCCCGGCGGCGTCCGGCCGCCGTACCCACCCGAGCACCAGCACCGAGGCCACCGCCGCGAACGCGCACCAGGTGGAGGCGAACTCCAGCCGCCACAGCCCCGCGCAGGCCACCGCCCCGGCCGCCAGCACCGCCCCCAGCAGCCGCAGCCGCCGGTCCCCGGCGAGCAGCAGCGCGCCGAGGGTGGCGTACAGGTAACCCGCCAGGACCGGCGCGGCCCAGGGGATGTCCACCCCGTAGCCGATCACCCGGCCCCGGATCTCGGCAGTCACCGGGCGCGTGGCCAGGCAGTACGCGAGCACCGCGGCCGTGGCGAGTCCCGCGGCCGCCGGCCCGCGCAGCCGGCGCCGGTCCCGGGGAGCGGCGGCGAGCAGCACCCCGAACGGCACCCACAGTGCGGGTACCGGCAGCGCCATCACCGCCCAGGCGGTGGTGGCCGGGCCGCAGCCGCCGCCCGCGTCCCAGACGGCTGCCTCGACGAGCTGGTGGGCACCGAGCAGCAGGGGCAGCGCGGCGACCGGCAGATCACGGGCCCGTCGCGCGCGGGCCAGGCAGACCACGCCGACGGCGGTCACGGCCGAGCCCGCCGCCAGGTCCGCCGCCGCGCTCCAGCACACGCCGGCCGGCCCGCGCCCTCAGGGCCGGGCCGGGAGGTCCGCCCCGGCTTCCGGCTCGGGGTGTTCGAGCGGCGGGGAACCGACCGCGCAGTGCGTACGGCACTGCGGGTGGCAGGCCCCGGCCGCGGGGGCGCGTACGGTCGCCCAGGCGGTGACGGCGCCCGCCACCAGCGCCCCCGCGCACCAGAACACGGCCCGCCCGAAGGCCCCGTCGAAGGCACCGGCCGACAGGTACGCGTCCGGGCCCATCCCCGCCAGCAGCGGCAGCGCCGCCACCGCCAGCAGTCCGGCGGCCCGCGCGGCGGCGTTGTTGATGCCGCTGGCGAGGCCCGCCCGGCCGGTGGGCACGGACGCCAGGACGGTGGAGGTCAGCGGGGCCACCAGCAGGGCCATCCCGGCCCCCATCACCACCATCGCCGGCAGCACGTCCCGTCCGTACGAGGCGTGCGGGCCCGCCCGCAGCATCAGCAGCGTCCCGGCCGCGCACAGCAGCGGCCCGACGGTGAGCGGGACACGGGGCCCGATGCGTTCGCCGAGCGCCCCCGCGCGGGACGACAGCAGCAGCATCAGCACGGTGGTGGGCAGCAGCGCGGCCCCGGCACCCAGGGCGGAGTACCCGGCCACGACCTGGAGCTGGAGCACGACGAGGAAGAAGAACCCGCCGAAGGCCGCGTAGACGAAGAGGGTGACCAGGTTGACGGCCGTGAACAGCCGGGAGGAGAAGATCCCGGGCGGCAGCATCGGATCCGGCCGGCGCCGCTCGACGTACACGAAGAGGACCGCCAGCAGCACCCCGCCCACGGCCGCGCCGACGACCGGGGCCGTCGCGGACCGGGCTTCGATCAGCGCGTACGTCAGCAGGGCCAGGGCCGCCGCGCCGAGCACCGCGCCCAGCACGTCGAACCGCCCGCTCGCCTGCGGGTCCCGCGATTCCGGAATGTGCTTCAGGGCGGCCGGCACGCACAGGGCGGCCACCGGGACGTTGATCAGGAACACCCACCGCCAGCCCGGCCCGTCCACCAGCCAGCCGCCGAGGAACGGCCCGACGGCGGCGCCGACCCCGCCGAACCCCGACCACAGGCCCACCGCGCGGGCCCGGTCGCCGGGCCGGATCGAGCCCTGGATCAGCGCGAGCGAACCGGGGGTCAGCAGTGCGCCGCCGATGCCCTGGAGGGCGCGGGCCGCGATCAGGACCCCGGCGTTCGGCGCGAGCCCGCACAGCAGGGAGCCCACCGCGAACCACACCACGCCGAGCACGAAGATCCGGCGGCGCCCGAAGCGGTCGCCGAGCGCCCCGCCCACCAGGATCAGCCCGGCCAGGGTCAGCAGGTAGGCGTTCACCGTCCACTGGAGGACGGCCAGGTCGGCGCCGAGGTCCCGGCCGATGCGGGGCAGGGCCACATTGACCACGGTCGAGTCCAGCAGCGCCATCGCCGAGCCGAGCACGGTGACGACCAGGACCCACCGGCCCCGCGCGGAGCGCAGCGCGACCTGCGGCTCCGCGCCGGGCACGGGGCCGGACCGGGGCACCGGCGGGGGGCCGTTCTCGGGCGGGGGTCCGCCGGGGAGTGCGCTCATCCCTCCAGGCTGGACCGGCGGCGCCCGGAAGACCACCGGGCGGGGACGCGGCCGCCCGTCGCGCGGCGACGGACCCCGCCCCACCGGGCAGGACGGGTGCCCGCCCTCCTCCGCGGGACGCACCGCGGCCACGGCACCTCCGGGCCACCCCTCCCGGCGACCGGCGGTCCCGCGCGCGCCGTGGCCGGGTGCGCCGGCCGCCCCGGCAATCGGGTGGCGGGCCGCGACTCCGCCGGGACTCCCCGGCCGACCTGCCCCGTCCGCCCGCCGGGGCGACGTAGCGTGGGCGACCATGACGCCGCAGATCGAGGCACTCGCGCGCGCCGCCGGGCCGGCCGCGTTCTGGGCGGTGGGATCGGCGGAGGCCGTCCACGCCGCCCGTACCGCCCCGGAGGCCGAGGCGGACCCCCTGGACGCGCCCGACGGCTGGGGCACCCCGTTGGACGCCGGGGACCTGACCGCGGTGCTCGCGCTCTGGCCCGTCATCGGCCGCCTCGTCGCCCAGGGCGAACTCACCCTGCACACCCCCCTCACGGCCTACGGCACGGCCCCCTCGGCGGGGCTGCCCGCCGGCACCACCGCCCATCACCTGCTCACGCGCGGCGACGGTCCGGCGCACCTCGCCGCCCTCACCCGCCTCGCCGAACACCTCGCCGGCACCTCGCTGGCCGACTGCGCGCACCGCGTCTGGCAGCCCCTCGGCATGACCCGCACCCGCTTCACGGGGGGCGGCCTGCGCACCTGTCCGGCCGATCTCGTCCGGTTCCTGCGCCATCTGCTCTCCACCGCCGACGAGCCCGTCCCGCGCGCCTGGACCGCCGAGTCCCTGAGGATCCGCACCGGCGAACTCACCCCCTCGCGCGGCCTGCTCTGGCACCCCGCGCCCGCCGGGGTCTGGACCCACCACCCCCCGTCCGGCTCCGGCCCGGGCGTGTGGATCTCCCCCCGCCAGGGCCGCTGGGCCGTCCTCGTCCCCGGCGCCGAGGACACCGCCGCCGGCCCGGCGCGCACCGCGTTCCGCGACGCCGCGTTCGGTTCCGCTCCCGCGCGCGCCGCCCGCGGCGCCGACGTACGGTGATCCCGAAGTCACCGCACGCAGCCCCCGCGAGGAACCCATGTCCGATGCCGCGACCGTCCAGGCGACCGACCCGGACGCCGACGCGCTCGACGCCCTGTGCCGGGACCTCGCCGAGGCCGCCGACGCGGTGGGCGAGGCCGCCCGGTACGCCTCCGCGCTCGCGTTCGGCCCCCGCCTCACGGCAGGGGCACCCGTGGGGCGCGGCGGAAGCCGGCGCCGCGCCTGGCGGACCCTGCTGCGCACCCTCACCGACCCGGCCGGGCTCGGCTGGGCCCCGCGCGGACGCGGCCTGGCCCGGGCCGGATGGCTCGCCGGGATCCTCGGCCGCCGGGAGAACCTCGCCGTCAGCACCGCCGTCTGCGGGCTGAAGGGGCGGATCCGGGCCGCGGGCGCGGGCCGTCCCGAACTCCTCGCCGACCCCGGCTGCGCCGCCGTGCTGCGCGCCGTCGCGGAGAACCGGCAGGCCGACGCCGCCCGCGGCTTCCGCGCCCTGCTGCGCGAGCGGGGCGCCGGGCAGGCCTTCGCCCTGCTGTCCCCGTCCTTCGCGGACATCCTGGCCTGGCACGCCCTGACCGACGGCAACCCCTTCAACGACCACGCGGGCTGGCAGGTGGCCACCGGCCGGGCCGCGCCCGCCCGCCCCCTGCTGGGCCTCGGCGCCGCCCTGCGGGCCTTCTGCGCCCCCGGCCCCGGCCCGGCCGCCCCCGCGAACCCCCGGAGGAGCCCGTGAGCGACTGTCCCCGGCCGAGCCGTCCCGCCCCGGCGGACGGCCTGCGCGGCCACTCCGCCGCACTGCGCTCCCACGCCCGGCGGCTGAGGGCGGGGGCGGCCGCACTGGCCTGGCGCGGACAGGAGGCCGACGCCTTCCGCGCCGAGGTCGCCGTCCTCGCCGACCGCTGCGCCCGTGCCGCCGCCGGCCTCGCGCTGGCGGCGGCCCAGCTGGAGGGTTCCCGGCTGCGGCGCGGGCGGGGCCGGCTGGACTGAACGGGCCCGCACGGCCGGCTCGTACGGGACCGCTCGTACCGAATCGCTCGTACGCGTCGGCTCGTCCGGGCCGCTCGTAGGGGCAGCTCGTCAGAGGACCAGTGACAGCAGCAGGACGAAGCCCAGCCCGGTCACCGAGATGAGGGTCTCCATCACCGACCAGGTCTTGAGGGTCTGTCCGACGCTCATCCCGAAGTACTCCTTGACCAGCCAGAACCCGGCGTCGTTGACATGGCTGAAGAAGAGCGAGCCCGCGCCGATCGCCAGGACCAGCAGGGCGGTTCCCGTCGCCGGCATGCCCGCCGCCAGCGGCGCGACCAGGCCAGCCGCCGAGATGGTGGCGACCGTCGCCGAGCCGGTGGCCAGCCGGATGGCGACCGCGATCAGCCATCCCAGCAGCAGCGCCGGGACGGACCAGTCCTGCGAGAGGTCCAGCACCATCCGGCCCACGCCCGCGTCGATCAGCGTCTGCTTGAAACCGCCGCCCGCGCCCACGATCAGCAGGATCCCGGCGATCGGGGCGAGTGACTTCTCCACCGTGGACGAAAGGGCTTCCCGGGTGAACCCGGCGGCCCGGCCGAGGGTGAACATCCCCACCAGTACGGCGGCGAGGAGGGCGATCAGCGGGGAGCCCGCGACGTCGGTGACCTTCTGGACGGCGTCGTCCGGGTCGTCGACAACGATGTCGACCAGCGCCTTGACCAGCATCAGCGCCACCGGCAGCAGCACCGTGCCCACCGTCGCCCCGAACCGGGGGCGGAGGCCGGGCCCGTCCGAAGGGCGCTGCGGCGCCATGTGCTCCGGCGCCGGGACGTCCACCCAGCGCGCCGCGTACCGGGAGAACAGCGGCCCGGCGATGACCACCGTCGGTATCGCGACGAGCACCCCCAGGCCGAGGGTGACGCCCAGGTCCGCGTGCAGGGCGTCGACGGCGACCAGCGGACCGGGGTGCGGGGGGATCAGCCCGTGCATCACCGACAGTCCGGCCAGCGCGGGCACGCCGATCCGCATCAGGGAGTAGCCGCCGCGCCGGGCGACCAGCAGCACCACCGGGATCAGCAGCACGATGCCGACCTCGAAGAACAGCGGCAGCCCGATCAGCGAGGCGATCAGCACCATCGCCCACGGCATGGCACGGCCCCGGGCCCGCGCGAGGACGGTGTCCACGATCTCGTCCGCCCCGCCGGAGTCGGCGAGGAGCCTGCCGAGGACCGCGCCGAGGGCGATGAGGACGCCGACGCCCGCCACCGTCGAGCCGAGGCCCGTGGTGAAGCTGGCGATCGTCTTGTCCAGCGGGGCGCCCGCGAAGGATCCGAGGGCGAGCGAACCGACCGTCAGGGCGAGGAAGGCGTGCATCTTGAGGCGGCTGATGAGCAGGACGATGACGGCGATGCCCGCGAGGACGGCGACACCCAGCTGGGCGTTGCCGGCCGAGGTGATGGGTGCGGGGGCGGCCGCCGCCAGCATCTCGATGCCGAGACCGGTCACGGTGGGGTTCCTCTGTCTCTCTCGGGGGCTCTCTCGGGGGTTTTCTCGGGGGAGCCGTCAGCTCTCGTGGCGGAGCGGCCGGAGGGCGGCCAGCGCCCGTTCGGTGATCTCCTCGGGCGTGCCGGCGACATCGACGGCGATCCCGGACTCGTCGGCGCCGAGGGGTTCGAGCGCGGCGAACTGGGAGTCCAGCAGGGAGGGAGGCATGAAGTGCCCCTCGCGTTCCCTCATCCGCTTCTCGACGAGCGGCCGTTCCCCGGTGAGGTGGACGAACACGGCGTCCGGAGCGGCCGAGCGCAGCCGGTCGCGGTAGGCGCGCTTGAGGCAGGAGGCGGCGACCACGCCGCCGTGCGGCGCGGCCCGGTCGCGGATCCACTCGGCGATCGCGTCGAGCCAGGGCCACCGGTCGGCGTCGCCGAGCGGGGTGCCGGCCGCCATCTTGGCCACGTTGGCCGCGGGATGGAAGGCGTCGCCCTCCGCGTACGGAAGGCCGAGCGCTTCGGCCAGCAGCCGGCCGACGGTCGTCTTGCCGGTGCCGGAGACGCCCATCACCACGATGACCCTTCGGGGGCTCACGTCGGTACCTCGCTGTCCTCGTCCGCTGGGAGCACTACCGCACCACTGAACCCGATTAAGTAGTACTTATTCAAGGTCTCTGCGGCAATACGTCGTATCTTTTGGCCGACGGGGTGTCACCGTACGCTTGCGCCATGACCACCGAAGGCAGTCCGGGCCGAGGACTCCACTCCCAGGTGCTGGACACCCTCGGCCTCGCGATCACGGCGGGCGAGTACCCGCCCGGGAGCGTCCTGCGCACGGACGGGATCGCCGGGCGGTTCGACGCCTCGCGCACCGTGGTCCGGGAGGTGGTCCGCGTCCTGGAATCGATGCGGCTCGTCGAGTCCAGGCGCCGGGTGGGGGTCACCGTCCGCCCCGCCGAGGAGTGGAACGTCTACGACCCGCGGGTCATCCGCTGGCGCCTCGCCGGCGCCGACCGTCCCCGCCAGCTGAGGTCGCTCACCGTCCTGCGGTCCGCCGTCGAACCCGTCGCCGCCGGACTCGCGGCCTCCCACGCCACCCCGGAACAGTGCGCCCGGCTCACCGAGGCGGCCCTCGGCATGGTCCGGACCTCCCGCGGCCACCGGCTCGAGGACTACCTCCAGCACGACGTGGCCTTCCACCGGACCGTGCTCGACGCCTCCGGCAACGAGATGTTCGCCCGGCTCGGCGACGTCGTCGCCGAGGTCCTCACCGGCCGCACCCGGCACGCCGTGATGTTCCACGACCCGGACCCCGCCGCCGTCACCCTCCACGTACGGGTCGCCGAAGCGGTGCGCGAGGGCGACGCGGCCGCCGCCGAGACGCTGACCCGCCGGATCGCCCTCGGCGCCCTCGGCGAACTCGACGTCCTCGCCCCCTGAGGCGGCGCCCGGCGGACGGCGACGGCCTGGCCTGCCTCAGCCCGCCGCGGCCGCGCCGTGCGCGGCGAACTGCGTCCGGTACAGCTCGGCGTACCGGCCGCCCGCCGCCAGCAGTTCGGTGTGCGTACCGCGTTCCACGATCCGGCCGGCCTCCACCACCAGGATCAGGTCGGCGGCCCGGACCGTCGACAGCCGGTGCGCGATCACCACGGCGGTCCGGCCGGAGAGGGCCTCGGCCAGGGCCTCCTGCACGGCCGCCTCCGACGTGGAGTCCAGGTGGGCGGTGGCCTCGTCGAGGATCACCACCCGCTGGCGGGCCAGCAGCAGCCGGGCGATGGTCAGCCGCTGGCGCTCCCCGCCGGACAGCCGGTAACCGCGCTCGCCGACGACGGTGTCCAGGCCGTCCGGGAGGGAGGCGACCAGTCCGTCCAGACGGGAGCGGCGCAGGGCGTCCCACAGCTCGTCCTCGTCCGCCTCCGGCCGGGCCAGCAGCAGGTTGGACCGCACCGACTCGTGGAAGAGGTGCCCGTCCTGGGTCACCATGCCGAGGGTGTCGCGGATGGAGTCGGCCGTGAGGTCCCGTACGTCGACGCCGCCCAGGCGTACCGCGCCCGCGTCGGCGTCGTACAGCCGCGGCAGCAACTGGGCGATGGTCGACTTGCCGGCGCCCGAGGAACCGACGAGGGCGACCATCTGGCCGGGCTCGGCACGGAAGGACACCTCGTGGAGCACCCGGGTGCCGCCCCGGGCGTCGAGCGCGGCCACCTCCTCGAGGGAGGCGAGCGAGACCTTGTCGGCGGAGGGGTAGCCGAAGGAGACCTTGTCGAACTCCACCGCCACCGGGCCGTCGGGCACCGCGACGGCGTCCGGCTTCTGGGCGATCAGCGGCTCCAGGTCGAGGATCTCGAAGACCCGCTCGAAGCTGACCATGGCGCTCATCACCTCGACCCGCGCCCCGGCCAGCGCGGTCAGCGGGGCGTACAGCCGGGTCAGCAGCAGGGCCAGGGCGACCACGGAGCCGGCCTCCAGGGTGCCGCGCAGGGCGAAGTACCCGCCCAGCCCGTACACCAGGGCGAGGGCCAGCGCCGAGACCAGGGTCAGGGCGGTGATGAAGGCCGACTGGGCCATCGCCGTACGGATCCCGATGTCCCGGACCCGGGCGGCGCGGGCCGCGAACTCGGCGGACTCGTCCGAGGGCCGTCCGAACAGCTTGACGAGGGTCGCGCCGGGGGCGGAGAACCGTTCCGTCATCTGGGTTCCCATCGCCGCGTTCAGCGCCGCCGCCTCCCGCTGCATCCCCGCCATGCGGGCCCCCATCCGGCGGGCCGGCAGCACGAACACCGGCAGCAGCACGAGGGCCAGCAGGGTGATCTGCCAGGAGATGGTGAGCATCACGCCCAGTGTCAGGAGCAGGGTCACGACGTTGGAGACCACCCCGGAGAGGGTGTTGCTGAAGGCTCGCTGGGCGCCGATCACGTCGTTGTTGAGGCGGCTGACCAGGGCGCCCGTCCGGGTCCGGGTGAAGAAGGCGACCGGCATCCGCTGGACGTGGTCGAAGACCGCCCGGCGCAGGTCCAGGATCAGGCCCTCGCCGAGGGTCGCGGACAGCTTCCGGGTCAGCAGGCCCAGCCCCGCCTCGGCCACCGCGATCACCGCGATGAGCAGCGCGAGACGGATGACCTCGGCGTCGTCCCCGTGCCCCACGATGGTGTCGACGATCCGGCTGGCCAGCAGCGGAGTGGCCACCGCGAGCAGTGCCCCCACCACGCTGAGCAGCAGGAAGAGGGTCAGCCCGCGCCGGTGCGGGCGGGCGAAGGCGGCGATCCGCCGCAGGCTCGCCCGGGAGAGCGGGCGGCGGTCCTGCTGGGCGTTGATCGCGCTGTGCAGCGAATGCCAGGCGGTGACTTCCATGTCCATGACCCCACGCTAGAACCTCGACCAAAGTCCAGGTCAAGGAATCCGCCCCTGCTCACCCGGGGCGGGTCCAACGGTGCCGGACCCGACCGGACTTCGCCGTCCGGCCCTTCTCTTCCCGAGCGGGTTTTCGGCCACCGCGATCCGCCGGGCATCCGGCTCCGCCTCCCGTACGCGCGGCCGCGGCGCGCACCCGGCGAAGGGGCCCGGCGTCGTACCCCGAGGACACCTGAGGGCGCATCACCAGCGCCGTCGGCGCCGCCGCCTTCCAGGGCCGCGCGGGCCCGCCCTTTGCCGTTTCCTGACCTCCCCATGGTCCGGGGCGGGGGCCGTGCGATAGATTCGGCCTCCGCACGGCACGCCCTGGACCACCCTTTCCCATCCACGCGGAGACAGGCTTCTCAATGAGCGACATCGTCAACGGACTTGGCCGTACGAGCGCCTACGGCGCCCTCGGTCTGGTGCTGCTGATCCTCGGCATCGTCCTCGTGGACGTGCTGACGCCCGGGAAGCTCCCCAAGCAGATCTGGGAGGAGCGCAACCGCAACGCGGCCCTCCTGCTCAGCTCGGCGCTCCTCGGTATCGGCGGCATCGTCTTCACCTCGATCTGGACGACCTACGACGACTTCGGCAAGGGCCTGGTGTCCACCGCCGCGTTCGGTGTCCTCGGCCTCGTCCTGATGGCCGTGGCCTTCCTGGTGCTGGACCTGGTGACCCCGGGCAAGCTCGGCGCCATCGTCGTCGACCCCGAGCCGCACCCGGCCGTCTGGGTCACCGCTTCCTGCAACCTCGCCGTCGCCGCGATCGTGGCGGCCTCCATCGCCTGACGGCGGCGGAACGAGGACATGACGAGAGCACCGCTCCCCATCGGGAGCGGTGCTCTTCCGCGTGGTGGGCACGCCTCACCCGGCCGCTCCTCCTGACGGTGGACGCCGAGGAAGCGGCCGATCCGGCCGACCGCGGCGTCCGGGCCGCCGGCGTACGGCAGGGTCAGGGCCCTCGTGCCTCCCGGCCCTCGTCATGCCAGGCCCAGCGCGAACACCGCGAAGCCCGCCGCCAGCAGTCCCGCCGCGGTACGGCGTACCGCCGGGGCCCGGCGGCCCCGGGCCGGGGGCGTCTCGAAGCGGCGCGCGTAGCGGGCGATGCCCACCAGCAGCACCGCGAACAGCGGCAGCCAGGCCGCCCGCGCCGCGATCCAGCCGAGCGTGTCGGGCGCCGTCGTCAGCCCCGCCACCTCGCCCGCGAGCGCCGCGGGAACGGCCGCCGCCAGCATCGCGGTCTGGTGCCAGCACAGGATCGTCATCGCGCACAGATTGACCACCACCACCGGCGCCCACAGCGCCGGCCGGGCCAGCAGCCCCGCCAGCCGGTCCCGCAGCAGGATCGCGGCCCCCGACTGCCCCGCGGCCAGCGCCAGCACCAGCAGCGACGGCGGATGCGAGTTGGTCCGTTCCGCCCCGGGCACCCCGACCATCGACGCCGGATAGCCGCACACCAGCAGCAGCGCCGCGAACAGCACGGCCCCGCCCGCCAGCAGCAGCCACGCCCCGCGCCGCCCGATCCGCCGCTCGCCCCAGGCGACGCCCAGCTGGTACGCGAAGAGCCAGCCCGGCAGGACGTTCAGCACGGACAGCCAGGACGGCACCGCGCCGGCGAACGGCCCGTACCGCAGGAAGTCCACCACGGCGACCGACCCGAGCAGCGGAGCCGCCGCCCACCCGCCGAGCCGGTGCGCGGCGCGCACGCAGTACGGGGTCAGGGCCGTCACCACCGCGTACACCCCGACGAACCACAGCGGTTGGACCACCAGCGTGGCCCCCGTCCGCAGGGTGGTCTCCGGCACGCCCGCCGCGTACAGCGCGGGCGCGGCCAGCGCCCACACCGCCGTCACCCCGAGCACCGGCCGCCCCAGCCGGACCATCCGCCCCTTCAGCCAGGCTCCCGTCGAACCGGCGCGGCGGTGGAAGGAGAGCGCCGAGGCGTGGCCCCCGACCAGGAAGAAGACGCCGAGCATCTGGAGCACCCAGCTCGCCGGGGCGAGAGCGCCGAAGGCCGACAGCGGGCTCGCGTTGTGCAGACCGCCCTCCGGGTCGAGGGTGAACCCGCCGAGCAGCCAGTGCCCGGCCGGCACCGCCAGCAGGGCAAGGGCGCGCAGGCCGTCGAGCGCCCGGTCCCGGTGGGCGGGGGTCCCGCGGTCGATCCGGTGCGCCGCCTCCCGCAGCCGGGTGGGCGCGCTCACCGGACCTCCCCGTCCGCGATCGCGGCGAACGCCGCCAGGGACCGGGTGCCGGGCACGAAGTAGCCGGTGTGGCCGCGCACGTCGGACGCAGGCACCCGGCGCGCGCCGAAGGCGGACGAGGCCGGGTCGGCACCGTGCCCGAGACCCGCGAACGCGACGTTCGGCACGTCCGCGATCCAGTCGGAGGGTCCGCGGGCCGCCCAGACACGGGCCCGGGTGCCCAGCCCCGCGGCACTGCCCGCGCGCATGCCGGGGGAGCCGAGGACCACGACGTCGGTGGCGTCCGTGTGACGGGCCGCCAGGCCGCAGACCACCGAGCCGTAACTGTGGCAGAACAGCACGGGGTCGGGCGCGCCGACCGCGTCCAGCCCGGCGGTGAACCTGGCCAGGCGGACCGCTCCCGCCTCGGCGAGCCGCCCCGTCGCCGCGTCCGGACCCACCCCCACCGGGGTGGTGTACCCCGTCCACGCGATGACGGCGGTCGTCCCGCCGGCGGCCGCCCGCAGCGCGCGGCCCATCCCGGCCGGCCCGGTGTGCGGGGCGCGCGGCGCGTCATGGGCCGAGGCGTCGTTGTCCGAGCCCGGCACGATCACCGAGACGTGCGCCGCCCGCTCCAGGTCCCCGAACACCTCGGCGACCTGCCCCCGCCCGCGCGGGTCGAAGGCCAGGATCTGCCGGTCCGGGCCGGCGAGGGAGGCGTAGCGGGCCTCACCCGTGGCGAGGACGGCCACCCGGTTGGCCTCGTACCTCAGGGGGAGCGGCGCCCCGTCCAGATTGCCGACCACGAGCGGATGCGCCCGTACCAGCTCCCGGCGTGCTTCCCCGTCCAGGGCGGCGAAGAACCGGGCCACCTCGCGCGGGGAGGCCTCCGCCGGATCGGGCAGCGCCCGCCCGCCCGTCGATGAGGCCCGCCAGGCGGCACTGCCGGGCGGCGGCCCGGTGACGGCCGGCCGGCTGTCACCGGTGGCCCATCCCGTGGTTCCCGCGACGACGGCCACCGCCAGCGCGGCCGCGAGGGCCGTCCTGCCGAAGCGGCGCATGCCCTTCCCCCTCTCCTCGTGCCGGCCCCCGAGGAGGGGCCGTTGACGAGGAGGAAGGTAGGAAGGAGGTACCCGGCGGCACGTCGGACCGGAGAGCCAACCCGGATGTCATACCCGGGTAGGGGGTGGAGGAGAGCCCGGCGGGCGGGGAGCACCGCCCGCCGGACCCGGACCCGGACCCGGCCCCGGGCCCGGACCCGGGCCCGGACCCGGGTCCGTGCGGCCGGTCAGCCGGCGGCCGCGGCCAGCAGTACGTCCACGAGTCGCTCGGCGGCGTCCGGCCGCCCGTACGCGCGGGCGCGCTCCGCCATCTGTGCCCGCCGGGCGGGGTCGGTCAGGAGCGGGCCGACCGCGTCCGCGAGGCTCTGGCCGGTCACCTCGCCGAGCAGGGCGACGGCTGCGCCCGCGTCGGCCAGGTGCTGGGCGTTGTGGGCCTGCTCGTTGCCGGCGGAGGTCGCCAGGGGGACGAACACCGCCGGCTTGCCCAGCGCGGTGAGTTCGGCCAGCGTGCCCGCCCCGGAGCGGGACAGCACCACGTCGGCGAGCGCCAGTACGTCCGGCAGCTCCGGGCCGACGAACCCGGTCACGTGGTAGCGGCCCGCCAGGACCGGGTCCAGGCCCGAGGCGGCGAAGCGGAGTTCGTCGACGTTGGCCGGGCCGCACTGGTGGATCACGTTCGCGTGGCTCAGCAGCCACGGCAGCACCTCGCGCACCACGCCGTTGATCTGCTGGGCGCCCTGCGCGCCGCCGGTGACGTAGACGGTCGGCAGCCGGCGGTCGAAGCCGGTGAGGTTCAGCGCGTGCACGGCCTTGTCGGGGTGCCCGGAAAGCACTTCCGGCCGGACCGGGTTGCCGGTGACGACCGCCCGTCCCCGCACCTCGGCCGGCAGCAGCGGCAGCGAGGACTCCGAGGACACGGCGATGCGCGTGGCCGATCCGGCCAGCTTCCGGTTGGCCAGGCCCAGGCGCACGGTCTGCTCGTGCAGCACCAGCGGACGCTTGCACATCCGCGCGGCCAGACCGGCCGGCACCGCGACGTATCCGCCGGTGGCCAGCACGACGTCCGGAGCGAACTCGGAGACGATCGTGCGGGCCTGGGCCACGCCGAGCGGCACCTTCGCCATGTCCTTCATGTTCGCCGCGGACAGCATCTTCAGCGGGTTCGCGGAACGGCGGATCTTCCCCGTGGCGACGGTCCGGAACGCGATCCCCTCGGCGGGGGCGACCCGTGCCTCGAGACCGTCGGCGGTCCCGATCCACAGCACGTCCAGCGTGCTGCCGGCGGCCGCGAGGCGGCTCTGCAACGTACGGATCGCCGTCAGGGCGGGATAGGTGTGGCCACCGGTCCCCCCACCCGTGACGAGCAGCCGGAAGGAACGCGGAAGAGCGGAAGAAAGGTTCACGCGATCACCCTAACCGCCGTGGCGGGACCCGTGGCGCGCCGGTACCGGATGGGCCGGCACGGCCGCGTTCCCCCGGCGGCGGATCCCCGTTTCCCGGCCGCCCGCCGCGGACCGGCTGCTTCCGGGCGTGCTCGCCCAGGCGGGAGAGCGGCATGACGAAACCTGCGGACACGTGCGTGCCGGCGACGGAGAAGAAGGCGCGCAGGGCGCCGCCCGTCTGGCGTCCGGGGCCCGGAAGCGGGCCCGGGAGGGGGAGGGGCTCAGTCGGCCCGGCCGTTCGCCTGCTGCCTCGGCAGGCAGAACATCAGCGCCCACATCAGGGCCAGGAGGCCGCCGGCCCACCACAGCACGGTGACGAACGCGTCGCGGTTGACCGCGCCGTCGGGAGAGCCGCCGGTCACGGAGAAGAACACCACGGCCGTCAGCGCGGAGCCCAGCGCGATGCCCAGGTGAATGGCGGTGTCGAACAGGCCCGAGGCCGAGCCGGCGTCCTCGTGCGCGACCCTGGCCGGCGACAGGTCGGCGAGCGGACCGGAGACCATGCCCAGGCCGAAGCCGATCAGCACCACCGGAGCGGTCATCGCCAGAAGGGTCAGGCCGGCCTGCCGGCCGCCGGTCTGGAGCCCGTGGGCGGCCATCGCGGCGACCGCGACGAGGACCCCGGTCCGGGGCAGGCGGCGGGCGAAACGTCCGGCGGTCCTCGCCGCGACCGTCGCGCCGCCCAGGTCTCCCACGGAGAGCAGCACGAAGGCCAGGGCCGCCCGGAACGGGCTCATGCCCAGCCCGTGATGCAGGCACAGCGTCCAGGTCATGAAGAACAGGCCGCACAGCAGGCCGTGCAGCGGGTCCGCGGCCATGCCCCCGGAGAACTGCCCGACCCGGAAGAGGGCCAGGGTCACCAGCGGGGCGTTGCCCTGCCCGCGCCGCTGTTGGCGCAGGAAGACACCGACGACGAGGACGCCGGCGGCCGGCATGACGAAGCACCACAGCGGCCATCCGCGGGCGTGGCCCTCGGTGAGCGGGAAGAGGACCAGGACGACGGCCAGGCCGGACAGCAGCATGCCGGCCACGTCAAGCCGGTCGGCCTCGCGGACGGCCGATTCGGGGACGAACCTGCGCCCGAGGAGGAGTACGTCCAGCCCGACGGGCACGTTAACCAGGAACACCGGCCGCCAGGACAGCCCGAACAGGTCGGCCCCGGTGAGCACGCCGCCCAGGACCGGGCCCAGGACGTTGGCGATGGCCAGGACGGCCCCGTACAGGCCGAACGCCTTGCTGCGGTTGCGGCCCTCGAAGGTGACGTGCAGGGTCGCCAGGACCTGCGGGATCATCACGGCCACCCCGACGCCCTGGAGCAGGCGGGCGCCGATCAGCATGCCCGGGCCGGCGGCCGGACCGCACAGCAGCGACGCGGCGGTGAACACGGCGGTGCCGACGAGCAGGATCCCGCGGCGGCCGTGGAGGTCGCCGAGCCGTCCGCCGGTGATCAGCCCGACGGCGACGGGCAGGGAACAGGCGGTGGTCAGCCACTGCACCGCGACCGGTCCGGCGCCGGTCGACTCCTGGATGGCGGGCAGGGCGGTCCGTTTGCGGGCGGCGAGGTGCGGGGTGGGCCGGGGCCGGGGCGGTGTACTACGGCTCGTTGCCGGGCGCGGAGGAGGACACGACGGGAAAACTCCTGGTCCGAAGGGACGGGGAGCCTTGCCGACAGCCGCACCGGGGCCGGAAGACACCAAAGCCCGGGGCAGACGGCAGAGCTGCACCCGGGAAGGAAAGCTGCGGGGGACGGGTGACGCGACTCAGGCCGGCGCGACGTCCGCCCCCCGGACACGTGCGACGGCACAGCACGCGGGGACCACGGACGACTACACGGCCTGGTTGATAGGACGTCACCCCGGGATCGGCACAGAAGGAACGGGAAGTCCGTCACTGCCGCCGGCACCCCGGCACAGGAACCGGACCACTCCTACGACCACCCCCGGCCGGTGTCCTGTCCCGAGTCGCCCGGGCGGACCAGGCCCGCCTCGTAGGCGAAGATCACCGCCTGCGCCCGGTCGCGGAGGTCCAGCTTGCCCAGGACCCGGCCGATGTGCGTCTTCACCGTCTGCTCCGCCAGGACCAGGTGGGCGGCGATCTCCTGGTTCGACAGCCCCCGGGCGATCAGCTCCAGCACCTCCGTCTCGCGCGGGGTCAGGCCGTTCAGCCGCAGCGACGGGTCCTTGCGCGGGGCCGGCCGCTGCCGGACGAAGTCCGCGATGAGCCTGCGCGTCACGGACGGCGCCAGCAGGGCTTCGCCGGAGGCGACCACCCGGACCGCCGCGATCAGGTCCGCCGGCGGGGCGTCCTTCAGCAGGAAGCCGGACGCGCCCGCGCGCAGCGCCTCGTACACGTAGTCGTCGACGTCGAAGGTGGTCAGCATCAGCACCTTCGGCCGGTGCGTCACCCCCCGTGGCGGGTCCAGCAGCTCGCGGGCCGCCGACAGCCCGTCCAGCTCGGGCATCCGTACGTCCATCAGCACCACGTCGGGGTGGACCGTGCGCGAGACGTGCACCCCCTGGCGGCCGTCGGGGGCCTCACCCACCACGTCGATGTCGGGCTGGGCCGACAACAGCGCGGCGAATCCCGCCCGCACCATGGCCTGGTCGTCGACGATGATCACGCGGATGGTCAACTGGGGTCCTCGGTCCGGGAATCGAGAGGGAGCCGGGCGGCGACCCGGAAACCGCCCTCGGGCAGCGGGCCCGCGTCCAGCGTCCCGCCGGTCAACCGTACGCGCTCGCGCATCCCCACCAGGCCGTGCCCCGTGCCCGTCCCGGGGACCTCCACCTCCGCCGCCGTCTCCGGGGCCGCACCGTTCACCACCAGGACGAGCACCTCGTCCTCCTCGGGGGAACACGTCACGGACACCCGGGTCCGCGCGCCCGGGGCATGGCGCACCACGTTGGCGAGGGCCTCCTGCACGATGCGGTACGCCGACAGGTCCACCGCCGGCGGCACGGCCGCCGCGGCCAGCCCCGTCGCCAGGGAGTACTCCACGGGCTGCCCGGCCCGTACGGTCGCCTCCACCAGCTGCTGGATCCTCGCGATCCCCGGCTGCGGTGCCAGGCCGTCGCCCTCGCCGCCGGGGCCGTTCGCGCCGTCGCCCCGCAGCACCGTCAGCAGCCGCCGCATCTCGCCCAGCGACTCGCGGGCACTGGAGGCGATGGCCGCGAACTCCTCCCGCACCGGCTCCGCCATGCCGGGCAGCCGGTAGGGCGCGGAATCCGCCTGAACGGTGATCACCGACATGTGGTGGGCCACCACGTCGTGCAACTCCCGTGCGATCCGCGCGCGTTCCTCCAGCAGGGTGCGCCGCGCCCGCTCCGCCTCGCTGATGCTCTCCTGCTCGGCGATCCGCTGCCGCGCGTCACCCAGCCCGCGCAGCGCGCCCGACAGCGCCAGCACGGTCCCGCTCAGTACGAACAGCAGCGCGACGGTGGTCGTCACCCCCGCCGGCTGGAAGAAGCCGAGCACCACCCCCGCCGCGCCCGTCGCCAGCCACACCCCCACCAGCGTCCGCACCGGCTCGCGCAGCCCCAGGCAGACCATCAGCGCCAGGTACCCGACCACCGCCATCGGCGTCCACGGCCAGGCGTGCCCGGCCACCCCGCCGGCGCCGGTCAGCAGCACCGCCCCGGCGACGTCCGCGCACAGCACCAGGCCCCAGGCCGCCAGCGGGCGCGACAACGCCAGGAGCAGCGGCACCGTCTGCGCCACACCGAGGGCCCCCGCCCAGCCCCCGCCCAGGCCGTAGTCGTTGGTCAGCACCGCGATGGTCGACGGCAGCAGCGACGCCACCAAGACGCCCGCCACGGCGAAGGGCAGCATCCGCTGCCACGGCCGGGGCGCCCGCGCGCACAGCGGCTCGCCCGGCCGGGCGGGCGTGCGCAGCGCCACGGCGAGCTGGGAGAAGGCGCCGGGCGTACGCGGCGCGCGGGACCCGCGGGACCCGGTCGTTCCGCCGGTCGTCCCGCGGGGGGCACCGGCCCTGTCCGCGCGGGCCGGCCCGCGCACGCGAAGGCTCATGATCCGACCAGCCTAGATCGTCTCCTCGGGAGCTCGCCGGTCAAGCCGGACTGAGGCGCCCGCATCCCCGCCGGGGCGGGAGACCGGCGCCCCGATCCGGCGGCGCCGTCTCGTTCCCCCGGCGGGTCCCGCTCGTTGAGCGGGCATGGAGCTGCTGCCGACCATCGCGGCGCCGGGCGTCGGTGAACGGGCCGACGCCGCGGCCGATGCCGCCTGCCACCTCTACGACGCCGTCGCCCCCGGGACCGCGGGAGGGCCCGGCCGCTGGAGCCGGGCCGCCGCCGAGGACGCCGCCGAGACCATCGAGACCACCGCGCACGCCCTCGCGTCCGCCCACCCGCGCGCCGAGGTGATCCTCGCGCCGGTCCACGCGGCCCTGGCCGACCTGCGCCGCCAGCTCGCGCTCGCCCCGGCCGACCCGCTGACCGCCGAGGGGGTCCCGGCGACGCCCCGTACGGTCGGCAACCCGCGCCGTACCCGCTGGGTACGGGTGCTCACCGCGCCCGTGCCCCGGCAACCGCCGTCCGGTACAGCTTCCTGATCTCCGCGCCGAAGTAGGAGCTGTACGAGGTGTCCGCGGTGGGCCCGCCCGTCTTCCACCCGCCGATCACGCCGATGACGTCACCGGTCTGGGTCCGCGTGTCGTAGTGCGCGAGGAAGGGGCCGCCGCTGGTCCCGCCCGGGTAGCCGGTGCAGTCGATCCGCAGGAACGATCCGGGGCTCCGCGGGTCGCGGCTGGTGAACCTGGTCGTCCGGTTCACGCAGACGCGCGGGCGCGCGGCCGACGCGGGATGGCCGATCAGCGTGACCTTGGAGTGGTTGAAGGCGGCGCCGGTGACGAGCCGGTTCCCGCCCACGACGTCCTCCACCGGGAGGCCGTCGGCGCCGGGCCCGACCTGGGCGAAGGCCACGTCCAGGGTGGCGGCCCGGTCGGGCCCGTCGGTGCGGTAGCGGGGGGCGATCCACACCTTCGAGCGCCCGGCCGCGTCGCGCAGCACCGGGAAGAGTCCGTACGGGCGCGGGTTCGCACGCGTGTACTGCGGTACGAAGGCCACCTGGCGGGTGTCCGTGCCGAGCAGGCAGTGCGCCGCGCTGAGCACCAAGTCGCGGCCGGGGGAGGAGACCACGCTGGCGGTGCAGAAGTAGGCGCCGCCGCCCTGCATGACGAACATCCGGCCCACGACCGGGATGCCGTCGAAGTCCTGCCCGACACCGGTGGTGGACGGCAGGGCCGCCGTGGCGGGTTCCGCGGACACGGCCGCCCGCGCGGGGCCCACGGCGGACACGGACGCCGGTGAGGCGGGCCCGGCCGCCCGCGCGGGCGTGTCGTCGCCGGGGCCGGTGGCGCTCGGGTCACCGGCACCGGCATCGGCCCCGGCACCGGCACCGGGGGAGGCCGGCCCCTCCGGCCCGGCGGGGGCCGCCGGAACCGCCACCGGCGACGGCGCCGAGGCGGGGGAGGGGGCCGGTGCCGCCGGGCCGGCCTCCGCCCGGGCGGCCGCGACGGCCGGCGGGACCGCACCGGCGGCGGGGTCCGGTCCGGGCACGGGCAGGGCGGTGGCCATCCGGTCCGCCGTCCAGAAGGCCGCGGCCTCCCGCGCCGACCAGTGCTCGGAAGCCGCCGCGGCCCGCTCCGTCCGCGCCACGGGCAGGGCCCCGCCCGGCAGGACCAGGGCGGCGGCCGCGGCCGCCGCGGCCGTCACCACCGTCAACAAACGTCGCATGTCTCGCTCGTTCCTGTCGTGACTGCCTAGACAGCCTGGGGGAAACGGAACAGCCTGCCCGGGTCGTAGGCGCGCCTGACCTCCTCCAGGCGGGAGAGGTTGGACCCGTAGTAGGCCTCGCGCCAGCCGGCGAGTTTCGGATCGGCGTAGTTCTGGTAGGCGCGCCCGCCCGCCCACGGGCGCAGGTCCCGCCACAGCCCGTCGAGCCAGCCCTGGTGCCGGGACACCTCGGCCGTCGTGGCGGACTCCGGCCAGTACGCGAGGTACTGGGCCAGGAAGGCGCTGTCCCGGTGGACGAAGGCGGTGCGGGCGGCGGGCACCCGGTTCACGGCACCGCCGCACACCCCGTCGAACTGGACCACGCCGAAACCGCCCCCGGGAGCCTCCCGCCCGTAACGCCGGACCGCGTGCAGCACCGCCGCCACCGCGCCCTCCGGCAGCCCGGCACCGCCCCAGAAGTCGGAACGGGCCGCGTAGGAGTCCCGGCCCAGGCGTCCCCGCGGATCCCGGCCGGGCAGCCGGCCCGGCAGCCGGCACCCCGCGCCGGCCAGGTCCGCGCAGCCGGCCATGGCCCGCACGGTGTCCCCGTAGCCGCGTACGCGGATCCAGCTGTCCCGCGGCTCCGGACCCACCAGCCCGGTCAGCCGGGTCAGCTCCCGCTCGAGCTCCGCCCGTCCGTCGAGGCACACCACCCTGACGGCGGGCACGGCGTCCCGGCCCGCCCCCACGGTGAACTCCACCTGGCTCCAGAACGGGTCCGGCAGCGGGCCCAGCCAGCGCTGCCAGCCCCGTACCACCGCCGCGGAGTCCCCGGCGGGCCAGTGCAGTTCGGCGAACGCCGCGTCACCGACCGGATGCGTGCGCAGCCGGAACTCGGTGACCACGCCGAAGTTCCCGCCCCCGCCCCCGCGCAGCGCCCAGTACAGGTCGGGGTCCCGGTCGGCACCGACCTCGCGCACCACCCCGTCCGGGGTCACCACACGGGCGCCGGAGAGCCGGTCGGAGGTGGTCCCGTACGCCCGCGAACCCAGCCCGAGCCCGCCGCCGAGGGCGAGCCCGGCGATGCCGACGGAGGGGCACAGTCCGGCGGGGACGCCCAGGCCGCGCGCGGCCAGGACCGCGTGCACCTCGGCGAGCCGGGCCCCGGCACCGACCCGCACCACGTCCCCCTCGACCGTCACGGCGGCCATCGCCCCGGTGTCCACCACCAGCCCCCCGGCGACCGTGGACCACCCGGCGTAGCCGTGGCCGCCGCCGCGCGGCACCACCGCAGCGGCGGAGCGCCGCGCGAAGTCCAGGCACACGGCCACGTCCCCGGCGTGCGCGGGGTAGGCCACGGCTGCGGGCGCCACGGCGTCGTAGCGGGGCTGGAAGAGCTGCCGGGCCTCGGCGTAGTCGGCGTCCCCCGGCAGGACCAGCCGCCCGTCCATCGCGCGGCCGAGCGCCCCGAAGTCGGGGCCCGCCCCGCCCGCCGCGCGCCGGGCCCGCCGCGTCCCGCCGCCCCCTACCGCGTCCGCCCGCGCGCCCGCCGCGGTGACGGCGAGGACGGCGGCGGCCGCGGTCGCGAGGGCCCGGCGGCGTGGAAGGCTCATCCCCCCTTCCTGCCACCGCCGGGCCCGATCGCCGAACAGGCGGGCCCGCCCGCCGCCGGTTCCCGCCCGAACGGACCAGGGCCGCGCACGGCGGCGGGGGACCGGCCGCCGCCCTCCGGTTCAGCGTTCCGCCAGGGCCTCCAGCGCGGCGCGGGCCGCGCTCTCGCCCTCCTCGTACGCGTGGGCCCGCGCCTCCCGGGCCGCGTCGCCGAGCTGGCGTACCGCCTCGCCCCTGCGGCCCGTCGCGGCGAGCGCCTCGCCGTACAGGGTCCGCAGCACCACCCGCCGGGGCGCCGCCGCGGGCGGGGCGGCCAGGGCGAGGCCCCGGACCGCGTGGTCGGCGGCCGCCTCGGGCGCGCCCACGGTCAGCAGGTGCTCCGTCAGGTGCTGGTGGGCCAGGGCGGTCGTGTCCGTGCGGCCCGCCCGTTCCGCCAGGCGGAGCGCCGAGGACAGCAGCTCCCCGGGCCGGGCCCGTTCGCCCGTCCGGGCGAGCGCGACGGCGAGGTTGATCCGGGCGATGGCCTCCCCGGCCGTGTCACCCGCCAGGGCGGCCAGCCCGGGTGCCCGCTCGAGCTGCGCGAGGGCCTCCTGCGGCCGCCCCTCCTCGGACAGCACCCAGCCCAGCAGCGCCCGGGTCCGCGACTGGGCACCGGGGTCGCCGTCGGCTTCGGCGCAGACCAACGCCCGTTCCAGCAGGGGCACCCAGCCGTCGCGGACCTGCCACACGATCAGCGGCCACTGGAGCAGCACCAGACGCCAGGCGCGGTCGTGCAGCCCGGCGGCGACGGCCGACTCCACCGCGCCGCGCAGCGCGTCCCGTTCGGCGGCGAACCAGGCCAGGGCGTCCGCGCGGCCGGCGAACGGCCGCACGGGGGCGGCCCGCCGGGCCCCCGCGGGCAGGGCGCAACAGGGCTCGCTGCCCGGCTCGGCGGCGGCGCAGGCCGCGAGGAGGGTGCGCAGCCAGTGGTCGAGCAGCCGCAGCAGCGCCTCCGGGTCGTACCCCGGCGACAGGCTCCGCGCGTAGAGCCGCACCAGGTCGTGCAGTACGTACGACTGCGGGCCGGCCTCCACGACCAGCTGGGCGGCCGCCAGCTGGTCCAGGGCGGCGGCGGCCTGGCTGGGCAGGCACCCGGCGAGCGCGGCGGCCGTGCGCAGGTCGAGGGTGGCGCCGGTATGCGGTCCGAGGTGGTGGAACATCCGCCGGGCGGGTTCCGGCAGGTGCTGCACCGTGAGGCCCAGCGCGGCGGCGACGCCGGTGTTCCCCACGTTCAGCAGGTCCAGCCGGCCGTGTTCGTCGGCGAGTTCACCGGCGAAGGCGGCGAGCCCCAGGTGCGGGCGGGTGGCGAGCCGGGCGGCGGCCACGCGCAGGGCCAGCGGCAGGCCGTCGCACAGCGCGGCGAGGCGCGCCGCGGCCTCCGGCTCGGCCGCGACCAGGTCCCGTCCCAGGACGGCGGCGAGCAGTTCCGTGGACTGCGCGACGGGCAGCTCGCGCACCGGTACGGGGCGGGCGGCGTCGGAGACCACCAGTTCCCCGAGCCGGCTGCGGCTGGTGACCAGGGTGACGCAGCCGTCGCCGCCGGGCAGCAGGGGCCGTACCTGTGCGGAGTCCCGGGCGTTGTCGAGCACGACCAGCATGCGGCGCCCGCGGGTCAGCTCGCGGTAGCGGGCGCCGAGGGCCTGCGGGGAGTCGGGCATCCGCTCGGCCGGGACGCCGAGGGCGAGCAGGAACTCGCGCAGCACGGAGGTGGTGTCCCGGGCCGGGTCGGGGCTGTAGCCGTGGAGGTCGGCGAAGAGCCGGCCGTCGGGGAAGTCCGCGCGCCGCCGGTGCGCCCAGTGCAGGGCGAGCGCGGTCTTCCCGACGCCGGCGCTGCCGGTGAGCATGACGACGGCGTCGGCGGGGGCGGCCGTGGCCCGGTCGAGCGCCGCCAGTTCGGCGGTACGCCCGGTGAAACCGCCGGGGCGGCGCGGCAGGAGCTGGGGTTCCGCGGGCGCAGGGGCGGCCGGGCCCGGCGCTGCGGATCCCGCGTCCGGCGCGGCGGATCCCCCGCCGGGGCGCCCGGGTTCCCCGCCCGGTGCGGCGGATCCCCCGCCGGGGCCAGCCGGTCCCCCTTCCGGCCCCCCGGGTTCGCCGCCCGGCCCCCAGGCGGCCGGGGAGGGGGTGGCGGGCACGCGGACGGCGGCCGTGGGTACGGCGGTGTCCCGTACGGGTGCGGGCACGGCCCGCGCGGGCGCGTCGGCCCGCAGCAGAGCGGTGTACGCGTCGCAGAGCACCGCTCCGGGATCGACACCGAGCTGGTCGGCGAGCAGCTCCCGCGTGCGGTGGTACCAGTCCAGGGCGTCCGACTGCCGGCCCGACCGGCCCAGCGCCAGCATCAGCGCCGCGACCAGCGGTTCCCGCAGCGGGTGCAGTACGGCCTCCGCCCGCAGCAGGGCCGCCGCGGCGGAGTGCTCCCCGAGGAGCGCGTGCGCCCCGGCCAGCTCCTCCACGGCCGTCAGCCGCAGCTCGTCCAGCCCGTGCGCGGCGGCCTCCAGCAGCGGCCCGCCCACGGTCCCGCCGAGCGCGGGCCCCTCCCACAGCGCGAGGGCCTCCCGCAGCAGCCGTACCGTCCGGGCCGGTTCGCGCTGTTCCCGGGCGAGCCGGTGCAGCCGCTCGAAGCGGTGGGCGTCCACCAGGGACGCGGGCAGCCGCAGCGCGTACGCCGGTCCCTGGGTGAGGAGTTCCACGCCGTGGTCCGATGCCCCGTGCTCGGCGAACAGGGCGCGCAACCGGGAGACGTGGCCCTGGAGTACCGTTCGGGAGTGCCGGGGCGGGTCCTCGTCCCACAGCGCCCGCGTCAGCCGGTCCACACCGACGGCCGCGTTGGGCCGCAGCAGGAGCATCGCCAGCAGGCTGCGCCGCTTGGCGGGCCCCAGCTGCACGGGCCTTCCGCACTGCGCCACCAAGGTGACCGTCCCCAGCACGCGGAACTCCATGCATGCCCCTTCCTTCCACTTTCCCCCGCCCGAGCATATGTCCGCGCATTTCGGTCCATGAGGGGGATCCCGGCCAATCGCTCCCGGGCCGCACGTGCCGCCCCGCACCGCGCGCACCTGCGGCGACGCGCCGGCGGACACCCGGAACGGCCTCGTGGCGCAAGGATCGGCGAAACCCCGTTAGCCGGGCGTTAGGAGCGCGTTGGCGGCCACTGCGAGTCTCGTGTCCGCCGGACGGTCCGCACGACGGCACCCGCCCTCCCGGCCCCGTGGGGGACGGGACCCGGGCGGACCGGCCGGCGACCACCGAAGACGAGCGGGAAACAGGGAGTCACTTCATGGCTTTATCCATCGTCCGCGCCTCGGCCCTGGCGGCCTCCACCCTCGCCCTGGCCGGCGTGGCCCTGACCGGTGTGGCCTCGGCCGCCCCGGCGCAGGACCGCGCCCCGTCCGCGGCGGCCGCGTACTGCCACGTGCCCGGCCTCGGCGGCGACTACATCTGCGAGTACGGGGAGGCCTGGCAGACCTTCCCGAACGGTCAGCGCCAGGTCTTCATCGTCGGCTCGGACTTCGCGGTGTGGACGCGCTACACCTACACGAACGGCACCTGGTCCAACTGGGAGTCGCTCAGCGGGAAGGCCCGCAGCGGCGTCCGGATCGAGGGCAACAACACCTGGACCCCAACCATCTCCGTCGTGGGCATGGACGGCGACCGCTGGTACCGCCACCGCCTGAGCAGCGGCAGCTGGACCGGCTGGCAGAGCTGACCCCTCCGCGAAGGCCCGGGGCGGACCCGGCGGCGCCGCACCTCCGCGATGCCCCCCCGCCCCCCCACCGCCCGGCGCGCGGGCCGGTGTTCCGGCCCGCCCGCCGGCCCCGGCCGTGCCCCGGCGGGCACCCCGCCGGGCGCCGCGTCGCCGGTGCCACCGCCGATGCGGCCGCCTCCGACCGCGCGGCGCCGCGCAGCCGGCCTCCACCGCCCCGGACGCCCCGGTACGCGGCACCGGCGCGCCGCGGCCCCGGTGGCCGCCTCAGGCGTCCGGCTCCCGGCGGGCCAGCAGGAACCCCTGCGGGCCGTGCTCCCGCGCGTCCGGTTGCCGTACCGTCCGGGCGACTTCCGCCAGTCCCGCCCCGGCCAGCAGCGAGGCGACCAGCTCCGGCGGGGTCCCGTACACCTCGAGGTCGACCGGATGCCCGTGGGCGGACTCCAGCCGGCGCCGCTCGTCCCCGGCCTCGAACGCGACCAGCGCGTGGCCCCCGGGCGCCAGTACCCGGGCGAACTCGGCGAAGAGCGCGGGCAGTTCGTCCGGTGGCGTGTGCACGGTGGAGTACCAGGCCAGGACCCCGCCGAGCACCCCGTCGGCCATGTCCAGCCGGGCCATCCGGCCCACCTCGAAGCGCAGGCCCGGATAGCTGCGCCGGGCCACCGCCACCATCGCGGGGGAGAGGTCGACGCCGAAGGCCCGTACGCCGAGGCCGTCGAGGTACGCCGTGACGCGGCCCGTACCGCAGCCCAGGTCGGCGACGGCCCCGCCGCGCACGCACTCGGCGAAGGCGTGGAGCAGGGCCCGGTCCAGCGGCCGGGCGTCCAGGGCGTCGCCCAGCAGCCGGGCGTGGTCGGCCGCGAGGGCGTCGTAGGACGCCCGGACGGCACTGAGGCGCGAGGTCTGCTTCATGCCCCTGAACAGTAGCCCGCCCGGCCGCCCCGCTCACCCCCTCCTCCGGCCGGCCTCCGCCGTCCCCCGGCCGTCCCCCGGCCGTCCCCCGGCCGTCCCACACCGGCTCCCTCAGCCCCCGGCCGGCGGCAGGGGCAGCTCCGCCCACTGGTCGCCCGGCACCCCCGGACTCAGCCGCATCAGCGTGAGCGCCTTCACCGGCAGCGGCCCGCTCCGCAGCGCCGCCGAGTCGGCGGTGGGCGCCAGGCCGTCGAGCCCGGCCGCGAGGCACTCCGCGAACGCTCCGGCGGAGCCCGCCGTCGAGGCGAGTGCCCCGGCCACCAGGGAACCGAAGAGCTTGCGCCGCAGCACCGTCTCGTCGTCCGTGACGAGCCGCCCCGACAGGGCCGGCAGCGGCAGGCCGTGCCGGGCGAGACGGGCCGGGCTGATCCGGATGTCGGCCAGGTCGCGGTAGACCAGCCGCAGCGGGCTCCCGTCGGGCGCCAGCACCACCAGCAGGTTCTGCCCGTGCGCCTCCAGCGCCACCCCCAGGTCCAGCACCCGCAGGCACACCGACAGCGCGAGCCGCGCGAACGCCGCCCGCCAGACGGGTGACCGGCCCAGCTCCGTGTCCGCCAGCGCCGCCACCGGGACGACCCGCTCGCCCGGCCGCGCGTACGCCTCCGGGGGCTCGCGGAGCACCGCGGCCAGATCCGGACTGTAGGCGGTGGCCGCGCCGAGCGTCCGGGTGATGTGCAGGCGGCCGTCGAGCCGCTCGGTCAGCGCGTGGGCGAAGGCCGAGAGCACGGCGGCCGTCTCCACCGAGTAGGCGGAGATGTCACGGACGGACGAGGTCAGCCGGGTGCTCAGCGCCGTCTTCACATGGGGGCCGCCCGCCGCCGGGGCGAGCGTCCGCAGCGCCATCAGCGGATGGGCCGCCGGTCCGGGCAGGACCGTCTCGCCCTTCAGGACGTGCTCGGCCTGCCAGGGGTGCACCGGCACCAGGACCCGGTCCCCGTCGCGCAGGTGCTCCGGCCACTCCCCGGCCACCAGGCACTCCGCCGCCCGTACGGGGACCAGCCCGAGCTCCACCAGCGGCCGGTGCTCCGGCGCGTACGCGAGCTGCTCGGCGACCGTGAAGCCGGGCCGGGAGCGGCAGTTGGGGTGGTAGGGGTGCCCGTCCACCACCCGCTGCTCCCATTCCCACCCGGCCCGGGGCCCGGCTTCGGCCCCGGCCGGCCGGCCGGCCCGGGACAGGGCCAGGGAGGCGGTGCTGTCGTCCAGTTCGGCGGCGAAGGCGGTGCCGTGCGGTACCCGCAGTGCCCGGACCAGCCGGGCCGCCTGCCGGCAGGGCCGCCCGTCCAGCCGCACCTCGCCGACCCGGGCGTCCGTCGCGTAGGGGTCGGCGGGCGGGCCCTCCAGCCGCCGGCCGCCGGCCAGCAGCAGCGTGAGCGAGTCCGGTCCGCGCTCCCGGCCCACCACCCAGGGCAGCGGCTCGAACGCCAGTGCCCGCCACAGCCGGGTCAGCACGGCGGCGCGCGCACCGTCCAGCGAGGCCTCGTACGCGGCCGTCAGCGCGGGCCGTACGCCGGCCAGCGCGGCCGCGACGGCCTCCTCGGCCGCCGTGGCGGGGGAGTGCCCGGGGTGGGGCGGGGGAACGTGCCTGCTGCGGTCCAGGGGTCCGGTCCTTTCGAGTCCGTCCATCGATGATCACGTCATCATCGCGGATACTGAAGATCACCGCCGGTGGTCCTTCCCGCGACCCCCCCGGCACACCGGAGACGGACCGAATGGAACCAGTGGACCTCAACACCGCCGCCGACGCCTACAGCGCCGCACCGCTGCTGAACTGCCTGCTCCGGGAGGTGGGCGAAGCCGAGGGCGGGCGGGTCCACCGGCTGCGCGGAAGCGGCAGGCTGCTGCGGGTCGGCGGCGGACGCCGCCCGACCGGCCCCGAGCTGCGCACGGCGGACGGCTGGCATCCGCTGAGCCACGCGGAACTGGTCAAGCTCACCTCCGACGAACTGCTCCGGTACACCGGCGTCCCCAACGACGAACTTCCCGGCGAGATCGGCGACAGCCGCGAGGCCGTGGCCGCGCTGCTGGCGGCCCGGGCGTCCGCGGAGGCGCCCGAGGACCCGTACGTGCGGTCCGAGCAGGCCCTGGTGACGGGGCATCCGCACCACCCCGCCCCCAAGGCCAGGGGCGGCGCGCCCGCCGCGAGCTGGCTGCCGTACGCCCCCGAGGCCCACACCCGCTTCCCGCTGGTGATGCTGGGCCTGCGCGAGGACCAGGTGGCCGAGGAGGGCGGCCCGGCCGCCGCCGGCGCGGTCGACGCGCTGGCCGGGATCCTCGACGGTCCCCGCCCGCCCGCCGGTTACCGGGCGCTGCCCGCGCACCCCTGGCAGCTGGAGCTGCTCGAGGGCCGCCGGGAGCTGGAGGAGGCCTTCGCCGACGGCCGCCTGCTGCGGCTCGGCCCGACCCGGCTGCCGGTGTGGCCCACCGCCTCCGTGCGGACCGTGTACGCACCGGGTCCGGCGGCCGACCTGTTCGCCAAGTTCAGCCTCGACGTCCGCATCACCAACGACGTGCGCCGGCTGTGGCGCCACGACCTGCTGAAGCTGCGCCGCACCGACGCCGCCGTCGAGGAGGGGTTCGCCGACCTGCGCCGCCGGACGGGATCGGCCGCCGTGTGGCTGAGCGACCGCGGGTACCGCACGGCCGCCTTCGCCTTCGAGGAGCTGGCCGTCCTCGTCCGCGACGGGCTGCGCGCGGGCGTGACGGCCGGGGCGGTGCCGCTGCTGGCCGCCGCGCTCGCCGAGGGGTTCCCGGGGAGCCCGCTCGACGCCGCGCCCGACCCGGCCGGCTGGTGGCGGGCGTACCTGCGCCAGGTCGTGCCCCCGGTCCTGGACCTGTTCGCCCGGCACGGGATCGTGCTGGAGGCCCACGTGCAGAACTGCCTGGTCGCGGTCGACGGCCGGGGCGTACCGGTGCAGGCCCTCTTCCGTGACGCCGAGGGCGTGAAGCTGCCGCAGGACGTGCCGCGCGGGGCCGCCTGGCAGCGGCTCGTGTACTGCCTGGTGGTCAACCACCTCGCGGAGGTGGGCGGAGCACTGGCCGAGCGGCACCCCGCGGTGGCCGACGGGGTGTGGCCGGCGGTCCGCGAGGAGCTGGTGCGCTACGACACCGCGTACGGACTGCCGGAGATCGCCGAGCTGCTGGCGGCCCCCTCGCTCCCGGCCAAGACGAACCTGCTGCTGCGCTGGACCCGGGCGGACGGCGCCGACGCGCGCTACCTGGAGCTGCCCAACCCCCTGCGGGGTGCGTGAGCGGGGGCGGGCCGGGAGTGGGATTCGGCCAAGGTGGGCGGGGTGCCGGGACTCCCGTACCGAAAGGTATAGACCAATGCTAGGTTGTCCGGGCAGACCGCGCAGTCCTTGACCACCCGTCAGAGGAGAAGCCATGCCCTCCCCTTCGCGGGGCGGCCGCCCGGCCGCCATGCCCAAGTACCAGCGGATCGCCGCACACCTGCGGGACGAACTCGAGCGCGCCGCCCGCACCTCCGGCGGCAGGCTGCCCTCCGAACGCACCCTGGCCGCCCGGTACGAGGTCAACCGGCAGACCGTCCGGGCCGCGCTCCAGGAGCTGCGCGCCGACGGACTGGTCGTCACCGGGCGCCGGGGCACCCGTGCCGCCGCCGCGGAGGCGCACCGGGACGTGCCCGGTCCGGTCGGCGCGGCCCCGCGGGCCCGTGCCGGGTCGCGCGTGCCGCCGGCCCGGCGGGCTGACGCCCACGTCACCCGGACCCGGCTCGCCCTGGTCACCGTGCCGCCCTCGCTGGCCGCGCTGCTCGGGATGAGGGGCGGCGAGCGCACCCTGGTCCACCACCACCACGTGTACGGCCCGGGCGGGCAGGCGGTCCGGCACGCCGTGACGTACCTCTGCCCGCGCGCCGTCGCCCGCACCCCCGAGCTCGCGGCCTACCTCGACGGGCCGGACGAGGTCCGCGACGGCGACCTGCGGCCGGTGCACCGCTGGCTGGAGCGGGCCGCCGCGCGCGGCCGCACCTCCGAGACCATCACCATGACCCGCACCAGCCGCCCCGCGGCCGCGCCGGCCTGCGGGCTGTCCGTACGCCGCACCCTGCACGACGGCTCCGGGCGGCTGCTCGCCGTGACGGACCTGGCGTTCGCCGGCTGGGACCGGCTCACCTTCCACCGCGAGCCCGAGGCCATCGCGTTCCGTGTGACATGACCCACACCGCGGGCCGGTGCCGGCTACTCGGCGGCGGCCGGAGCGGGCACGCTCTGGGGGGCCGGCCGGGCTTCGGCGGCTTCGGGGCCCTCGGCGGCGGGTGCGCCGGTGAGCAGGGAGAGGAGGCCGGCCACCCGCACCCCCGCCTCGGCGGGGTGCCGGAACATGGCGCCCGGCGAGATCTCGTAGCGGTTGCGCCGCCCGTCCCGTACACGGCGCAGGTAGCCGTCCGATTCCAGGTCGGTCACGATCGCCTGGACCGTGCGCTCGGTGAGCGCGCAGACCAGGGCCACGTCCCTCACCCGCGCTCCGGGGTCCCGGGCGATGGTCACCAGGACGCGTGCGTGATTAGTGAGAAATGTCCAGTTCTCTCGGCGTGTCATGCTGCCCATCCCGTCATGATGCGGCACATGTTTACCGTGAAACAAGACGTGAAAGACGCGAAAAGCTTTTCCGGTATTTCTTGACGTGTGAGTCGATTCGGTCCAGAGTCATGGGCAGTCACGGTCCCGCGCCGCAAGCCGACCAGCCCAAGGAGCGAACCCCCATGCCGGTACCCGCCCACCAGTCCCCTACCGCCGCCCCCGCCGCGGCCGACACCACCGGACCCCTTCTGCCCGGCCCCCGCAGCGGCCGCGCGGCAGCCCGCGAGGCCGGCCTGCCCCGGATCGACGAGCCCAGGGAGGTGGCCCCGGCGGACGCGCGGGAGCTGTCGAAGGTCTTCTTCGCGCGGCTCCGCGAACTCCCCGAGGGCACTCCCGAGCGGCAGTACGTCCGCAACACCCTGATCGAGATGAACGCCTCGCTCGTCCAGTACGCGGTCCGCCGCTTCCGCGGCCGCGCCGACGGCGCCGCCGGGGACGTCGACGACCTCGTACAGGTCGGCACCATCGGCCTGATCAAGGCCATCGACCGGTTCGACCCGGCCCGCGAGAACGAGTTCGCCACCCTCGCCATGCCGTACATCACGGGCGAGATCAAGCGCCACTTCCGCGACACCGCCTGGGCCGTCCACGTCCCGCGCCGGCTGCAGGAGCTGCGCATCGAGATCGCCAAGGCGAAGGAGGAGCTGACGGTCCGGCTCGACCGCTCGCCCACCGTCCAGGACCTCGCCGCACACCTCGACCTCACCGAGGAGCAGGTCATAGAGGGTCTGGTCGCCGCCAACGGACACACCAGCGGCTCCCTCGACGCCCCGCACGCCGAGCACGGCGACGGCCCCGCCGAGGGTCACACCCTCGCCGAGGTGCTGGGGGAGGAGGAGCCGGCCCTGGAGCTCGTCGAGGACATCCAGAGCCTGGCGCCCCTGCTCGAGCGGCTCAGCGACCGCGAACGCACCATGCTCCGCATGCGCTTCGGGGAGGAGCTGACCCAGGCCCAGATCGGTGCCGCCCTCGGCATCTCGCAGATGCAGGTCTCCCGGCTCCTGACCCGGCTCCTCACCCATCTGCGCACGTCCATGCTGGCCGACCCCGACCCGGGCCCCGCCGCCGCACCGGTTCCCGGAACCCGCTGAGGCCGGCGCCCCGTGGGCGCCGCGGGCCGGCGTGAGGTGGATCACTACACCGTTTGCCGTAGCGAAGGGCCGGGCACGCGGGCCGCTGGAGCGGAACCGCATGCTCCGGCCGAGGGGCCGGGCCGCGGACCGTGCGGGCCGATCCCGCCCCGCTCCCCGGCCCGCGCCCCCGGCGGCGGGCCGGACCCGGTACGACCCGCGAGGTGTATGTGTCCACGCTCCAGGCCGAGCACGTCTACAAGGTGTTCGCCAGACGCCCCGACCGCCAGGCGGCCGCGGTCCGCGCGCTCGAAGGCGGCGCCGACCGTGACGAGCTGCGCGCCGACGGCACCACGGCGGCGGTGATCGACGCCTCCTTCCGGGTCGAGCCCGGCGAGATCTTCGTCGTGATGGGCCTGTCGGGCTCCGGCAAGTCCACCCTCCTGCGGATGCTCAACGGACTCCTCGAACCGACCTCCGGCCGCATCCTCTTCGACGGCCAGGACCTCACCGCGCTGACCCCGCGCGAGCTGCGCCGCGTGCGCTCCACCAGGATCTCCATGGTCTTCCAGCACTTCGCGCTGTTCCCGCACCGCGACGTCCTGGCCAACGCCGCCTACGGCCTGGAGGTCCAGGGCGTCCCCCGGGCCGAGCGCGAACGGCGCGCCGCCGAGGCGCTGGCACTGTGCGGGCTCGGCGGCTGGGAGAAGTCCTGGCCCGACGAACTCTCCGGCGGCATGCAGCAGCGCGTCGGCCTCGCCCGCGCCCTGGCCACCGACGCCGACCTGCTCCTGATGGACGAGTCCTTCAGCGCCCTGGACCCGCTCATCCGCCGCGACATGCAGGACCAGCTCCTCGAACTCCAGCGGACCCTGAAGAAGACCATCGTCTTCATCACCCACGACCTCAACGAGGCCATGCGCCTCGGCGACCGGGTCGCCGTCATGCGCGACGGCCGCATCGTCCAGCAGGGCACCGCCGAGGACATCCTGACCCGCCCGGCCGACCACTACGTCGCCTCCTTCGTCCAGGACGTGGACCGCTCCCGCGTCCTGACCGCCGACGCCGTCATGGACGAGCCCACCGGGGCCGCGTCGGCCTGCTCCTGCCCCACCGTCAGCGCCGACACCCCGCTCGCCGACCTCTGCTCCGTGAGCGCCCGCGTCCCCCACCCGGTCGCCGTCACCGGCGCGGACGGCACCGTCGTCGGCTCCGTGCCCAAGGACCGGCTCGTCGCCTTCATCGGTGACGAGCAACGGCCCCCGATGGCCTGCGCGGAGGTGGCCGCCTGATGCCCCGCCTGCACCTCGGAGCCTGGGCCGACAGCGCGGTCGGCTTCCTCCAGCGCCACCTGTCCTGGCTCTTCGACACCGTCAGCGCCCTGGTCGGCGGCCTCTACGACGGCATCGACGCCGTCCTGTCCGCCCCCGCGCCGCTGCTCTTCGCCGGCCTCCTCGCCGTCGCCGCCTGGTGGCTGCGCGGCCTGCTCGCGGGTCTGCTCGCCTTCGCGGCCTTCGCACTCGTGGACTCCGTCGCCCTGTGGGACGAGGCCATGTCCACCCTGTCCCTGGTCCTGGTCGCCACCCTCGTCACGCTGGTGTTCGCCCTCCCGCTGGGCGTGTGGGCCGCGCGCTCCGACCGGGTCAGCGCCGCCCTGCGGCCCCTGCTGGACTTCATGCAGACCATGCCCGCCATGGTCTACCTCATTCCCGGCATCATCTTCTTCGGCGTGGGCGTCGTCCCCGGGATCATCGCCACGATCGTCTTCTCGCTGCCGCCCGGCGTACGGATGACCGAGCTCGGCATCCGCCAGGTCGACGCCGAACTGGTCGAGGCCGCCGACGCCTTCGGCACCGCCCCGCGCGACACCCTCGTACGCGTCCAGCTGCCGCTCGCCCTGCCCACGATCATGGCGGGCGTCAACCAGGTCATCATGCTCGGCCTGTCCATGGTCGTGATCGCCGGCATGGTCGGCGGCGGCGGCCTCGGCGGCGCCGTCTACCGGGCCATCGGCAGCGTCGACATCGGCCTCGGTTTCGAGGCCGGTCTGTCCATCGTCGTCCTCGCCATGTACCTGGACCGCATGACGGGCGCCCTCGGCCGGCAGGTCTCCCCGGTCGGCCGCCGTGCCCAGGCGCTGGCCCGGTCCGCCGCGAGCGGCACAACCCGGCTGTGGCGCCACCGCCCCCAGCCCGCGTACGCCGTCACCGCGGCCGTCGTCCTCGCCCTCGTCGCGGGCGGACTGAGCACCTTCGGCGGCTCCACGGCACCGGCGGCCGCGAGCGGCGCCGAGAACACCGGCAAGGGCCGCCAGATCAGCATCGGTTACATCCCCTGGGACGAGGGCACCGCCTCCACCTTCCTGTGGAAGGAGCTGCTGGAACGCCGCGGCTACCGGGTGGACGCCCGGCAGCTGGAACTGGGCGCGCTGTTCACCGGGCTCGCCGGCGGCCAGGTCGACTTCCAGACCGACGCCTGGCTGCCCGTCACCCAGGCCCAGTACTGGGAGAAGTACGGGAAGCGGCTGGACGACCTGGGCGCCTGGTACGGGCCCACCTCCATCGAGCTGTCGGTCCCCTCGTACGTCGAGGACGTGCGCTCCCTCGAGGACCTCAAGGGCAAGGGGGCACGGTTCAAGGGCCGGATCATCGGCATCGAGCCGAGCGCGGGCGCCATGTCCGTGCTGAAGGACAAGGTCCTCAAGGAGTACGGCCTCGAAGGGGAGTACCAGGTCGTCGACGGCTCCACCCCGGGCATGCTCGCCGAACTCCAGCGGGCCTACGCCAAGAAGGAGCCGGTGGTGAGCGTGCTGTGGTCCCCGCACTGGGCGTACTCCACCTACGGGCTGACCAAGCTGGCCGACCCGAAGGGCGTCTGGGGCCGCGGCGACGGCATCCACACCCTCGCACGCAAGGGCTTCGCCGACGACGAGCCGGAGGTCGCCGCCTGGCTGCGCTCCTTCAAGCTGGACGAGGCCCAGCTGACCGGCCTGGAGGCGAAGATCCAGGAGATGGGCAAGGGCAAGGAACAACAGGCGGTCCGCGCCTGGCTGACCGACCACCCCGAGGTGGCCGGGCTCGTCTGACACGGCCGGCCCGGGGGCGCCCGGGACCGTCATGAACGACCGGGCCGGGGCGCCCGGGACCCCAGCGGTCCCGGGCGCCCCGGCCTTCGGCGTACGCGGCTCAGCCCACCGGCACCCGCTCGGTCGCGGGCCGGGACGCCCGGTGCCCCTCCCCGCCCCGCACCCGAGGCCGCACCGGCCACCACAGCGAGCGGCCCAGCAGCGCGGCCAGCGCGGGCACCAGGACGACGGACAGGACGAACGCGGACAGCAGGATCCCGACCGCCGTCGCGAAGCCGGTCTGCTGGGTCCCGGCGTGCGGGCCCACGGCGAGGCTGCCGAAGGACGCGGCGAGCACCAGCCCGGCCGTCGCGATCGCCGGCGCGGTGTGGCGTACGGCGCGGGCCACCGCCGCGCGGGCCGGTCCGGGCCGCTCCATCTCCTCCCGCAGCCGGTCGCTGATCAGGATGTTGTAGTCGGTGCCCAGCGCCACCACGAACAGGAACAGCACCAACGGCAGCGTGAAGTCCACGCCCGGCCGTCCCAGCCCGTGCTGGAAGACCAGCGCCGAAGCCCCCAGGGTGGCCGCGAAGCCCAGCCCGACGGCGATCATCAGCACCACCGGCGCGAGCAGGCTGCGCAGCAGCACCAGCAGGATCACGGCGATCAGCACCGCCGCCACCGGGAAGATGACCTTCAGGTCCTCGTCGACGGCGACCGCTATGTCCGCGAACACCGAAGCCGTCCCGCCCACGTGGGCCTCGGTCCCGGCCGGCAGGTTCACCCGGATGGTGTCCCGCACCGGCCCGGAGACCAGGTCGCGGGCCTGCTGCCCGCCGGATTCGACGGTCAGCAGCAGATCGATCCGGGCCGCCTTGCGGTCCTCGCTCACCACCGTCGGGGCCACCCCGCCCACACCGGGGACCTTGGCCAGCGCCCCGGCCAGGCCGGCCACGCGCTCCGCGCCGAGCGGAGCGCCGTCCTTCGCGGCGACGAGCACGCTCGCCGGATCCGAGACACCGGCGGGCAGGGCGCGGGAGATCTCGGCGGCCGTCTCCACCGCGGCGGTCCGCTCGCCGTCCGCGCCGGACCCGTAGTCCATGCGGATGCCGGCCAGCCCCGCCGTCAGCCCGCCGAGCAGCACCAGTGACGCGAGGACCAGCGCCACCGGCCGCCGGGCGGTCAGCCGGCCGAGCGCGCCCGCCACACCCTCACGGGGCTCGCGCCGCAGTGCCTTCGAGGGCCAGAACATCCTCCGGCCGGTCACGGCCAGCAGCGCCGGCATCAGCGTGAGGCTGCCCAGCAGCATCACCAGCACCGACACCGCGATGGCCGGGCCCAGCACCCGGAACTGGCCGAAGGAGGCGATCCCGAGGGTGGCGAACGCGGCCACGATCGTCAGGGCGGCCGAGGTGACGGCCGTGCCCACCCGGCCCGCGACCTCCGCGGCCGCGGCGCGCCCGCTCTGCGCCGGGTGGCGCCGCAGCTGCTCACGGAAGCGGAACAGCAGGAAGAGGAAGTAGTCGATCCCGATGCCCATGAGCACCACGTTGATCAGGCCAGGAGTGGACGGCGCCAGCCGGATGCCGCTCGCCATCGACGCCATGACCACCGCACCGGTCGCCGCGCCGCCGATGACGGCCACCGAGACCAGGGGCAGCAGCGCCGCGAACACACTGCGGAACACCAGGACGTGGAGCAGCACGATCAGCCCCATCACCACCGCGCCGACCACCGTCGACCGGGTCTTCTCCGCATCGGCGGTGTCCACCGTGGCGGCCAGGCCGCCCGTGAACCCCGTCCGCAGTCCCGCCTCCTGGAACGCCGCCCGGGCCTGGTCGCGGAACGCCTTGTAGGTGCTCTGCACCCCGGGGTCCTCCGGATTGCCCTTCAGCTCCACGGACAGCAGCCGGAACGACCGGTCCGGGGCCGTCATCCCGGCGCCCACGCGGGGGACCTGGGAGTGGTCCTCCGTGAACGGCGGATCGTCCTCCGTCCTCGGCATGGTCACCTTCTGCCGGGCCAGCCGCCGCGACACCTCCTCGATCCGGCGCTCGTCGGGCGCGGAGAGCGCCGCACCGTCCGTACGGGCCACCAGGACCGTCAGCGGGTCGGAGTCCGGGCGGGCCCCGAAACTCTCCTCGGCGATCCGCAGCGCGGCCGCCGAGTCGTAGGACGCGGGCAGGAAGCCGTCGTTGCCGGGCTGGGTGGCGCGGAAGACGAACACCTGCCCCAGGATCGCCACCGCGATGCCCAGCACCGCCCACAGAGCGATCACCTTCCATGGGTTCCTCGTCGAGCATCCCGTCAGGGCGCGGATCACTGTTCTCCTCCGGTCGTGCGTGCGGACTCCGGCCGGGGCGTCCGGCCGGTACCCAGAACATCAGCGCCCGGACGGGAAAACGTCCTGGTGGAGAAGGAGAACGCCGCCGGGACCAGGGTCCGGGACACCGCCAGGACCAGGACCCTGGTCCTGGTCGCACCCCGTCCCCGGGGCCGGTGTCCCGGCCCCGGCCCGATGGGAGAATGGATCTACGAGGACGGCCCGCCGGCGGTCCGTGGCGGAGGAGCCGAAGGATGGGCACGCGTGCCGAAGGGCTGACGTGGACGCGCAACGACGCACTGGTGGCGGTCGGCGCGGCGGCCGTGGACCTGACGGGCTTCGCCTTCGACACGCAGTTCGAGGGCGCCTCGCTGGAGGTCGCCGCGGCGTTCTTCGTGGTGGCCTCGTCACTGGCCCTGCTGGCCCGGCGCCGTCACCCGGTGGTGACGCTGGCGGCGGTCCTGCTGCTCGGGGCGGCCGTGAACCTCACGGCCTCGGTGTCCCCGCACTTCGGCCTCACCCCGGCCATAGCCCTGTACTCGGTCGCCGTGGCCTGCAGGCCCTCCGCGGTGGTGTGCGCCGTCCTCGCGACGGCCCCGCTCACCAGCCTCGGGCAGGGCGGCCTGCCCTTCGACCCGGGCCTCGGGCTCCTCGCCAACACGGGCGCCAGCCTCCTCGTCGTCACCACCGGGCTCATGGCCAAGCGGTGGCAGCGGGAGACCGAGGCCAGGCGGATCCTGCTCGCCGAGCGGGCGGTGGCCGACGAACGCCGCCGCATCGCGCGCGAGCTGCACGACATCGTCGCCCACCACATCACCACCATGCAGCTCATGGCCGGCGGCGCCCGCGCCAACCTCGCCCACGACCCCGGGGCAGCCCGCGAGGCGCTGGTCATCCTGGAGGACTCCGGCCGGATGGCCCTCGGCGAGATGCGGCAACTCCTCGACGTCCTGCGGGCCGGGGAGGAACCGGAGACCGGCCCGCCCGCCCCGCAGCCCGGAGCCGCGGACCTGGAGCGCATCGTCACCGAGTCCCGGCTCGCCGGGATGGACACGGAGTTCACCGTCACCGGCCCGGCCCGCCCGCTGCCGCCCACCGTCGGCCTCACCGTGTTCCGGGTCGTGCAGGAGGCCCTGACCAACGCCCGCAAGCACGCCGGGAACGCCCCGGCCCGGGTGCGGCTGACGTACCGGCCGGACGAGGTCGCCGTGGAGGTCTGCGACGAGGGCCCCGGTGACGGCGCCGCCCGGCGCGCGCCCGGCCGGCCGCCCCGGCACGGCGGGTACGGCCTGATCGGCATGCGGGAACGCGTGACCCTGCACGGCGGCACCCTGGAGGCCGCACCCCGCGAGGACGGCGGCTTCCGCGTCGCGGCCCGCCTCCCGGTACCCCGCGACGGGGCACCGCACCCCGGACACGTCTGATCCCCCGCTCCACCCGCCACGAGAGGAACACCCCGATGATCCGCGTGCTCATCGCCGACGACCAGCCACTGGTACGGCGCGGCCTGGCCCTGATCCTGGCGCCCGACCCGGACATCGAGGTGGTCGGCGAGGCGGCCGACGGCGCCGAAGCCGTGGACCTGGCCGGGCGGCTGTGCCCCGACGTGGTGGTCATGGACATCCGGATGCCGGTGCTCGACGGCGTCGCCGCCACCGGACGGCTGGCCGAGGTCCGGCCCGAGTCCCGGGTGCTCGCACTGAGCACCTTCGACATGGACGAGTACGTGGTCGCCGCCCTGCGCGCCGGCGCCTACGGCTTCCTGCCCAAGGACGTCTCCCCGGAGGAGCTGATCGCCGCCGTCCGCACGGTCCACGCCGGGGAGGCCGCCGTCGCGCCCAGACTGCTGACCCGGCTCCTGTCCACCTACGTACGCGCCACCCCGCGCGAACCCCGGCCCGCCCCGCCGGCCCCCGTCGGGCTGACCCCGCGCGAGCTGGAGATCTGGCGGCTGCTCGCGACCGGCCTGGACAACGCCGGCATCTCCGCGGAACTCGACATCAGCGTCTCCACGGTGAAGAACCACATCACGGCCGTCTTCGGCAAGCTCGGCGTACGCGACCGGGCCCAGGCGGTCATCGCCGCCTACGAGACGGGGCTGGTCCAGCCCGAGCGCAGCGGCGCCTGACCACCCGGTGCCCGCCGCGGGCCGGAACCGCCTCTCGTACCCGTACGCCTGACCAGCCGGAACACTGGATGATCCGCCGGTGCGCGGGAAGCTCCCCGCATGGCACAGTGCCAGGAGCACAACCGCCGGACCAGGGAGCCCCCATGCGTGATCCGCACACCGCGCCGCCGGTGCTCGCCGCGGCGCCCGAGTGCCGGACCGGTCCCCGCCCCGCCCCGCCGGCGTCCCCGCTGCCCGTCTGCCCCCGGTGCGCGGGCGCGCCGGAACGGATCTCCTGGCGCCAGCGCCCGGGCGAACCGGTCCACCTGCTCTTCGACCCCTGCGGCCACCGCTGGACCTCCCCGGCCCCGCCCGTCCTGGCCGTCACCCCGCCCGCCCCCCTCGGCCCCTGACGGCCGCGCCGCTCCCCGGCGCCCTCCGCCCGGGCGGTCCGCGGCGACCTCGTATCCTGCCCTCAGCACACCTGTGAGCAGCAGCATCGATGAGCCGTGTCGCGCCCCGCGCGCCGACCGGCGGGAGCGGGAGAACCTGATGGACGTGCAGCACTTCGAGCGGATCACCGCGTTCATCGAGGCCCGGCTGACCCCGTTGTTCGACGCGGAGACGGGAAGCGAGCGCGGCTTCGCGATGGACGACACCTCCCGCGCCCTGCGCGCGCTGCGCAACAGCGTGCTCGAGGCCTCCGCGGTCAAGGGGCTCATCGAGACCCGGGCGACGGCCGATCCGCTGCTGCGCAAGGTCATCGACCAGTCGGTGGAACACCACTGGGACGTGCTGCGCGGCATCGCCCGGCAGTGGGAGGACCACGCCGACTTCCGCCGTGAGTTCAAGCGCCACGCGTGGGAGCTCGACGGAACGCCCGCCGCCGTCTCCGCCTGATCCGATCCGCCGGACCCCCGGGGGCGAACCGGGCCTAAGGGGTGGGGGCGCCGCCGATCAGGTAGTCGATCCGGCGCTGGAGTCCGCTCCAGCGCCGGTCGTGCCGGTAGGCCCGCTTCACGGTCCGGGCGCGGGCGCCGGGCCGGTGGACGTAGAAGCGGCGCGCCCACGGCGACGCCGGCCGGGCCAGCCGTACCGCGGCGATCAGGGCGATGAGCGGCACGACCGCGCCGAGCATCGCCAGCCGGGGTTTGCCCTTGAGCAGTGCCACGGCGGCCAGCAGCAGGTTGAACAGCACCGTGGCGCCGAGGAGCAGGCGGTTCGTCTGCTGGTCCTCCGTCAGACCGTCGACGCCGAGGGGCAGGAAACCGCACAGCAGCAGCCCCGCCAGGGCCGACGTCATGATCACGGCCTCGACGCTGAGGGTGCCCTCCTTGCTCCAGTAGACGTCGCTCAGGTGCAGGATCAGGGCGAACTCGTCCAGGACCAGGCCCGTGCCCGTACCGAACAGCACGGCCGCCACCCAGGAACCCCACCCCGTCCGGCCGCCGGCGATCGCGGTGAACCCGCCGACGGTCATCAGGACCACCCCGGGGACGCAGTGGTGCACGTGCAGACCGCCCGGCGCGACATCGCGGAAGGGGCCCTTCCCGGCCCGGATCATCCGGGTGACGACGCGGGTCACCGCGAAGGTCACGACGAACGCCGACAACGCCAGGAGCAGCGGCAGTTTCCCCGGCTCCAGGATGTTGCGGTACCACCAGTCGCCCATGCGGTCACCCTCCCGGCACCGGCCGGCCCGCGCACCGCGGGGACCGCCGTTCGGGCGCCCCGGACGGCTGACCGGGCGCGGCCCGTTTACCGTGGGACGTGGAGGTGGTTGCCATGGCGGAGCAGCACGCCGCGGGAGCGGCCGCGCGGGAGCTGGATGACGGCCGACTGCTCAAGGAGCTGGAGACCATCCACCGCACGCGGCACGAGACCCTGCTGCACGGCTCTGACGACGCGCTGGCCACGCACACCCAAAGGCTCAAGGAGCTGGAGGAGGAGTACGTGCGCCGCCACCCGGAGCGCGCCCCCAGCGCGGCCCGTACCCGCTCCGGCGCCCGTGCCCGGACCTCGGGCGAGGGCTGAGCACGGGTTCCCGGGAAACTGGTCCGCCCCGCGAATGCGCGGGGCGGCAGTGGGCTTGTGCCCTGAGGCGGGGCGGTGAAACCCGGTCCGCCTCGAATCGGTGCCCGGCGGCGCGGGTCAGCGTTCTTCGCGGAAGTCGACGTGCCGGCGGAGCACCGGGTCGAACTTGCGCAGCACCATGCGGTCGGGGTCGTTGCGACGGTTCTTGCGGGTGACGTAGGTGTAGCCGGTCCCCGCGGTGGAGCGGAGCTTGACGAGGGGGCGTATGTCGTTGCGAGCCATGCCCCCAGTATATGGGAATGGTTCCCATGTTCAATAGACCCCGGCTCGGGGTGGTCTACTGAGCCATTCTTGCGTCGAGTGAGACGAGTTTGTATCGTTCGAGGCGTACAAGGCTCATCAGTGGACTCCGGCCCCCTGGCCGGCCGCCGCCCCGCCGGGCGGCTCCCTCCCGTGCGCCATCCCGAACGGAACTCCATGCACACCCCCACGCGGGACCCGCGCCGCTGGATCGTCCTCGCGATCCTCTCCGGCAGTCTCCTGCTCATCTCGATGGACACCACGATCCTCAACGTGGCCTTCCCCTCGCTCGTCGCGGACCTCCGGCCCGGCGCCGTGCAACAGCTGTGGATCATCGACGTCTACGCCCTCGCCCTGTCCGGGCTGCTGGTCACCGCCGGGGCCCTCGGTGACCGCTGGGGCCGCAAGCGGCTGCTCATGGCGGGCTTCGGCGTCTTCTCCGCCGCGTCGCTGATCGCCGTGTTCTCCACCGAGGCCTGGCACGTGATCGCGGCCCGCGCCCTCCTCGGCGTCGGCGGTGCGGCGATCATGCCGGCCACCCTGTCGATCCTGCGCGGCGTCTTCGCCGACGCCAAGGAGCGCGCCTTCGCCCTCGCCGTCTGGGCCGCCGTGTTCGGCGGCGGCATGGCCTTCGGCCCCGTCGTCGGGGGACTCCTCGTCCAGGACCACGGCTGGCACTCGGCCTTCCTCCTCAACCTGCCCGTGGCCGCCCTCATCGTCGCGGTGGGCTTGCGCTACCTGCCCGAATCGCGCGCCCCGCGCGGCACCGGCCCGTGGGACTGGTGGGGCGTGGGCCAGTCGATCGCCGGCATGCTCGCCCTCGCGGGCGGCATCAAGCAGCTCGGCAAGAGCGGCGTCGCCGACCCGCTGCCCTGGGCCCTGCTCGGCGCCGCCGCCCTCGCGCTCACCGTGTTCGTCCGCCGCCAGCTGCGCCGGGACGAGCCGCTGCTCCAGGTACGGCTGTTCACCAAGCCCGCCTTCAGCGTCGCGGCCACCGCGATCTTCCTGCCGATGGTCGGCATGGGCGCGATCCTCTTCCTCGTCACCCAGTGGTTCCAGTACGGCCAGGGCTACACCCCCCTGGAGGCCGGGCTGCGCCTGCTGCCCGCCCCGCTGGCGCTGATCTGCGCCTCGCTGGTGGCCCCGGCGCTGATGCACCGTTACCCGATCCGGCACGTACTGGGCGCCTCGCTGGTGGTCCTCGCTGCCGGGATGGCGATGCCCTGGACCGTGCAGCAGTTCACCCCGCTGGGATATCCGGCCTTCGCGGCGGGGCTGACCGTGATGGGGCTGGGCGCCGGCCTCGCGACCACCGTGGCCTCCGTCACCCTGGTCTCCGCCGCGCCCGCCGACCAGGTCTCCAGCGCGGCCGCCATCGAGGAGACCTGCTACGAACTGGGTTCCGCGATGGGCGTCGCCATCCTCGGCAGCACGGCCGCCGCCCTCTACCGGGGCAACCTGCCGGCCCTCGGCCTGGACGGCCCTGCCGCGAGCGCCGTACGGGACTCGGTCGGCGAGGCGGCGCACACCGCCGAACGGCTCGGCGGCGCGGTCGGCCAGGCCCTCCTGGAGACCGCCTCTCAGGCCTACACCCTGGCGATCACCCCGGCCTTCCTGATGGCCGGAGCCCTGGCCGTCGCCGCCGCGGCCACGGCCTGGGCGCTGATCCCGCACGACCTGGAGCCCACCGAGAACCACTGACCCGCCCGCACCCCGCCCGCGCCCCGCCCGCACCGCTCCCGCACCGCCTCAGCGCGGCGCCGGGAGCGGTGCCGTGTGCGGCGGGGCGGCCGGAGCCGGGCCCAGGGTGGTCGTGCCGGGCGCGGAGCGGTACCCGAGTCCGGTGCGGTAGGCGTCCATCGCCGCCTCCGTACGCCCCGACCGGCGCAGCAGGTCGCCCAGAAGCCGGCACAGGTCCGCCAGGTCCCCGCCCGCCCCGCTGCGCTCCAGCAGGGCCAGCGCCCGGACGAAGTGCTCCTCGGCGGCCTCGGTGTCCCCGCGTTCCTGCGCGATCAGCCCCAGCAGCCGGTGCGCGCCGCCCGCGTGCACCGCCCCCGGGTCCGACCCCTCCTCCAGCAGCCCCGACACCAGCTCGGCGGCCTCCTCGTACCGGCCCAGACGGCGCAGCACATCGGCCAGCTCCACCTCCACCTGCGCGGTGTACAGCGCCGCCCGCCGCGCCGTCAGCATCTCCCGGGCGGTCCGCAGCTCCCGCTCCGCCGCTTCCAGCTCCCCGTGCTGCGCCTGGACGTAGCCGCGCATCCAGTGGCAGTGCGCCAGATCGGTGCGCAGCCGCAGCTGCCGGTAGACGGCCTGGGCCTTCGCCAGGGAGGCGTCCGCGTCGGCCACCCGGCCCTCGGTCAGGAAGGTCCGCGCGACCTGCCGGTGCATCCCCGCCACCAGCGCCGGGTCCCCGACCCGCGGAGCCAGTGCCAGCGCGAGTTCCGCGGCATGGGCCGCGCGGGCGTGCGCGCCCATGTCGATGTACGGGCCGATGACCGCCGAGTACAGCAGCACCAGCGCCTCCGGGTCCCCGAGTCCGCCGGAGTTCAGCGCGTCGATCGCCGACTCCAGCAGGTAGCAGGCGTAGCGCAGCTCCCCGGCCAGCAGGTGCGCGACGGCGCGCCCCCGGACCGCCCGGGCCCGGCGGGGCAGCGGCTCGTCCGCGAGCAGCAGCTCCGCCGCCTCGAAGTAGCCTGCCGCCTCGGGTAGTTCACCGGACTCCAGCGCGCAGTCGCCGAGCCCGAGCAGGGCCTCGGCCCGCTCGTCGGACAGGCCCAGCCGCTCGGCCTCGGCCAGCAGCCGCCGGAAGTGCGCCGCGGCCTCCTGCGCCGAGCCGGTGGCCAGGACGCGCTGGGCGTCGGTCAGGGCGAGCCGCAGCTCGGTGGCCAGGTGCGCCGGCCGCCCCGTGGCGAGTTCCTCGTACGAGGTGCCGAGCCGTTCCGCGAGGAAGCGCAGCGCGGTCTCCGAGGGCCGCACCTTGCCCGCCTCCAGGGTGGACACGTACGCGGGGGTGTACGCCGGTTCCGCCAACTGCCGCTGCGTCAGACCGCGTTCGGCGCGGAGCCGCTGCACCCGGCGCCCGATCTCGGCCGGTTCGTCCATGAACTCCCCCTGTTGCCACCCTGGGTGTCTCAACTCCCCAGTATTCAGCGGCGGCCGGCCATTGCGTACCGCCTCGCCCGCCACCTAGTTTAAGCAGCCGGTTAATCAGTCTTAACCATGCACTTAACTGCGTCCCCGAGTTCCCCGAACTCCCCGGGCTCCCGATCCCCTTCCCCCACGGAGGACTTCATGAGGCGAACCGTCCGGCCGGCCCTGCGCACGGCGCTCGCGGCGGCCTGCGCGAGCGCCGCTCTCCTGGCCGCCGCCCCCGCACCCCCGGCAGCCGCCGACCCGCCCCGCCGGACCGGCGTGGAGGTCGAGATACCCGGGCCGGAACACGGGGGCGAGGCCGGATCCGGGCACGTCCTGGTACCGGCGGCCGGGCGGGCGAAGGCCGCGCCCCGCCTCTCCGAGGCCGCGCGCGCCGCCGACGGCCGGGTCACCAAGATGATCGACAACGGCCCCACCGCCGACCGGCTGGACGTGGTCGTGATCGGCGACGGCTACACCGAGGGCGAGCTGGACCGCTTCCACAGCGACGCCCGGGCCAAATGGGCCGAGGTCACGGCCGTCGAGCCGTACACCACCTATCGCGACCTCTTCAACGTGTGGACCGTGGACGCGGTGTCCGCCCAGTCCGGCGTCTCCGGCGATCCGGCCCAGGACACCGTCCGGGACACCGCGCTCGGCTCCTCCTTCTGGTGCGAGTCCATCGAGCGGCTGCTCTGCGTGGACCAGCCCCGGGTGGACGCGTACGTCGCCAAGGCGCCCGCCGCCGACCTGGTGATCGTCCTCGCCAACAGCGCCAAGTACGGCGGCGCCGGGTACAACGAGCCGAGCGCCACCCTCGGCTACGAGGGCATCTCCACCGCGTCCGCCGGCCACCCCAAGTCCGGGCAGGTCGCCATCCACGAGACCGGCCACTCCCTCGGCAAGCTCGCCGACGAGTACTTCTACCCGGGCGTCCCCGGCTACGAGAAGTACACCGGCCGCGAGCCCGGCGATCCCAACACCTCCACCCTGGACGCCTCCCGGATGGCCCGGGAGCGGGCCAAGTGGCACCGCTGGCTCGGCGAGACCTCCCCCGACGGCGGCACCGTCGGCGCGTACGAGGGCGGCGGCTACTACGTCACCGGCCTCCACCGGCCCACGGACAACTCCCTGATGCGCGTCCTGGGCAAGCCCTTCAACCTCCCCGGCGTCGAGGCGATGATCGCCGGCTTCCACCGGCACGCCCGCCTGGCGACCCCGCTCACCCCCACCGACCGCACCCTGCGCCTGGGGGACACCGCCGGGGTGGCCGTCCCGCGCCTGTACGGGGCCGACGGGCGCGAGCCGGAGGTGCGCTGGTACCTCGACGGCCGGGAGCTCAAGCGGTTCGCGGGCCGGAGCGGGGTCCGGGTGGCCGAGCTGTGGCTGCTCGACCTGCGCGGCCACAGGCTGTCGGTGAGCGTCCGGGACCGCACCCCCTCCGTCCGCGACCCCGAGATCGCCCGCGCGCTGACCTCCACGGTCACCTGGGACGTCCGCCTCTGAACGTCCGCCCCCGCGCGACCCGCCCGGGGCCGGCCGTCACGGGCCCGCCCCGGCGGCAGGGGACGCGGGGAAGGGCAGGCCGTCCCAGAGGGCGCAGTGGTGCGCGGCCGCCGCGTCGACCCGCCGGATGCCGCCCGCGCCCGGCGCCAGGACCAGGACGGAGGCGGCCGGCGCCGTGAACCGGGGCCAGAGCGGGGAACGCGGCGCGTTCGGCGAACCGGTGCGGGCGAAGCGCGTCCAGTAGGCCGTCATCCGGCCGGACAGGGCGCGCTGGGGTTCCGTCAGCTCCACCATCGCGAACAGGTAGGGCAGTTCGAAGCCGTGCGCCGCGCCGTACGGAAAACCGGCCGGCTCGGGCAGACCGGTGGCGTTGGGTGCCGTCCTGTCACCGAAGAGGTAGCCGTACACCGGCACGTGCCGGGCCAGCGCACGGCTGTCCCGCAGCGTGGGGCAGGTGAAGGAGGCGTCGGAGAGCACCGCGGCCCAGGCCAGCGCGGGCGTCGCGAAGCGGCCCGGCGGGTAGGCCGCTTCCACGGCGGGGGCCGCCGCGCCGAAGGAGACCCGCAGCCGCCGCCGGTAACCCGCCACCCCCTCCACCGGATACGCGGCCAGGGTCTGCGCGAGGAAGAGCCGCATCTCGTCGAGGGTGCCGCCCTGCACCACCGGCACCCGGTGGAAACGCCCCGAGGCCAACGCCCGGGCGGGTTCCGCCGGCAGCAGGGCATTGCCGTACGCGACGCCGGAGAACCGTTCCATCAGCTCCGCCGTCAGCAGCCGCCCCGTCTCCAGCCCGCGCAGGCAGTCGAGCACCCGGCCCGCCGGCCGGCCGCCGCAGCCGAGCGCGCGGGCCGCGGCGGTACCGGCCGCGACCGTGCGCTCCTCGGGCACGAACGGCTCGTACGTCCCCACCGTCGGCAGCACCGAGTACGGCGGCATCGTCGTCGAGCAGGAGCCGCTCTGCACGATCGCCCGCTGGAACAGGCCGGCCGAACCGGGGGAGACCAGGTGCGCGCAGACGCTGAGCCCGCCCGCGGACACCCCGAACACGGTGACCCGCCCCGGATCACCGCCGAAGCGGGCCGCGTTCGACCGTACCCAGCGCAGCGCCGCCTGCTGGTCGGCGAGCCCGAAGTCCGGCGCGCCGCCCAGCTCCGGGTGGCCGAAGAAGCCGAAGACGCCGAGCCGGTAGTTCACCGTGACCACCACCGCGCCGCCCCGCGCCGCCAGCGGCTCCGGCCGGTACGTGTCGGCCGAGCCGTAGCGGAAGCCGCCGCCGTGGAACCACACCATCACCGGCCGGCCGCGTCCCCGCCCCGCCGGGACGGTGACGTTCAGGAAGAGGCAGTCCTCCGAGCCGGCCGGCCCGCCCGGGCCGAGCGCCGGCAACTGGGCGCAGGCGGCCCCCGGCGCTCCCGCGTCGAGCACCCCCGTCCGGTGCGGCGCGGGCCGCGGCGGCCGCCAGCGCAGCGGACCGGTCGGCGGGGCCGCGTACGGGATTCCCTGGAACGTGTCGTACGCCCCGTGCGCGCGCCCCCGTACGAGCCCCTCGGCGGTCCGGACCACGGGCCGCTCGGCCACCCCGGTCAGGGCCACGGCGGCGGGCGGCCCCGCGCCGGCCGCGCAGAGCAGGGCCAGCGCGGACAGCAGCGCGCCCCGCGGCCGGGGGCGGACGCCCGCGCCGCGGGCGGGTCGGTGATCCGGCACGGCAGCCCCCTCCTCGACGGGTCGGTCGGGCCACTGTGACGCGGCCGCGCCGTCCCGGGCCGTCTTGGCCCCGGCGTGTCCGGCACGCGGCGCGGACACGCCGCGACGCCCCCCGTTCGCCCGCCTCGAACGGCGCAGCGCGGGCGGGTGCCGCCGGATGGGCCCGCGCGTGCCGACCCGAGCCGGTCACGCCCGGCGGCCGTACGCCGGTCCGGGCCGCGGCCGTGCTCGCGGTGCCGTTCTCCTCCGCGCCCGGCCGGGGCTACCCGGAGCGCGTCCAGGCGAGCAGCCGGTCCGCGGGCCAGGTGTTGACCACGCGTTCGGCCGGCACCCCGCACTCGGCCGCCCGTTCACAGCCCAGGATCTGCCAATCCAGCTGGCCCGGGGCGTGCGCGTCGGTGTCGATCGCGAACAGGGTCCCCGCCTCGACGGCCAGCCGCAGCAGCCGCCGGGGCGGGTCGAGCCGCTCGGGACGGCTGTTGATCTCCACGGCCGTGCCGGACTCCGCGCAGGCCGCGAAGACGGCCTCGGCGTCGAAGGCGGACTCGGGGCGGGTCCGGCCGGTCACCAGGCGCCCCGTGCAGTGCCCGAGGACGTCCATCAGGGGGTTCCGTACCGCCTTGAGCAGCCGCCGCGTCATGGCGGGCGACTCCATCCGCAGCTTCGAATGGACGGATCCCACCACCAGGTCGAGCCCTTCCAGCAGCTCGGGCTCCTGGTCGAGCGAGCCGTCGAGGAGGATGTCGCACTCGATGCCGGTGAGCAGCCGGAAAGGGGCCCACGCCTCGTTCAGCTCCGCCACCACCCGCAGCTGTTCCCGCAGCCGCTCCGGCGACAGGCCCCGGGCCACCTTCAGGCTCGGCGAGTGGTCCGTCAGCACCGCCCACTCGTGGCCCAGTTCCGCCGCCGCCCGCCCCATCGCCTCGATGGGACTGCCGCCGTCCGACCAGTCCGAGTGCAGATGGCAGTCGCCGCGCAGGGCGGCCCGCAGCGCGGTGGCGGCGGGGGAGGCGGGCGGGCCGTGCGGCATCGCCGCGGCCTCCTCCTCGAGGACGCCCAGGTACTCGGGGATCCCCCCGGCCAGCGCCTCGCGCACCACCTTGGCCGTCTTGGGCCCGATGCCCTTCACCGCTTCCAGCGAGCCCGCCGCCGCCCGCTGCGCGGTCTCCCGCTCGCCCAGGCGCGCCACGGCCGCCGAAGCGGTACGGAAGGCCCGCACCCGGTAGGTCGGTGCCTGCGCGCGCTCCAGCAGGAAGGCGATCCGGTCCAGCGCCGCCACCGGGTCCATCGCGTACCTCCTCCAGGACCCAGTGTCCCCGCGGGCCCGGGGACCGGCGAGCGGACCCGTCAGCGCGAGCCGTCCCGCGGCCCGGACGGCGCGGTCCGCTCCGTGAGGGTGAACAGGGCGCCGTCCGGGTCACGGAGCGTGATCGAGCGCCCGGCGCCGTCGGCGGTGACCACCGAGACGGTCCGCCCGCCGAGGTCGAGGGCCCGCTCGACGGCGGAATCCAGGTCCGCCACCCGGAAGTGGACGTACCAGCGGGGCCGGGTGTGCGGGGTGTAGGCGCCCTGCTCCACGGGGCCGCTGTCCAGCCGGGCCACCGGCTCGCCGCCCTGCCGCAGGACGACCCGCTCGTCCTCGTACGAGACCTCGCAGCACCCCTCCCGGCCCGTGGCCCACTCCAGCACCTCGCCGTAGAACAGCGCGGCGTCGAACGCGTTCCTGGTCCGCAGCTCCAGCCAGGCCGGGGCGGATCCCAGCCCCACGCGCCAGCCCGCGGAGACCGGCCCCTGCCAGACCCCGAAGACCGCGCCGTCCACATCGGCGACCAGCGCCGCCCGTCCGCCCCCGGGGAAGGAGACGGGGCCCACCCCCACCGTGCCGCTGCGTTCGCGGACCCGGGCCGTCGCCACGTCCACGTCGTCGACCGCGAAGTACGGGGTCCAGGCCACCGCCACCGCCAGATCCGTGGCGAGCGCCCCGATGCCGGCGACGGGCACCCCGTCCATCACGGCGACCGAGAAGGCGGAGCCGAGCCTGGCCCGCCGGAAGCTCCAGCCGGCGACCGCCCCGTAGAAGCGCTGGGACGCCTCCAGGTCACGGGCCATCAGACTCACCCAGCAGGGGGCCCCGAAGACGTCCTTCGCAGAAATGTCCACACCACAAGGAGTAGCGCCCGCGCCCCCTCGCCGCAGCGCAGGCGCGCCAGCGGGTCACCACCAGTACGCGGGGTACCTCGGCGCGGTACGGCGGATGCGCGAACCGGCGTATCCGGTGAGGACCAGCAGCACCGTGGACCCGAGGAGCAGGGGGAGGAACCGGGACGGCTCGGGGGTCTGGAGCACCGTCACCACGGCGGTGGCCACCGCCGGGGAGTGCGGGGTCCGGGCCAGCGTCAGCAGGGCCAGGGTGAGCCCGGCGGCGAGGGCCGCCGCCCAGGCGCTGCTGCCCGCCACCGCCAGGACCGCGAAGCCGGTCGCCGCGCCCAGCAGGTGCCCGATGACCACTCCGCGCGGCTGGGCCAGGGGCAGGGTGGGGGCGCTGTGCACCAGCGCCGCGCTCGCGGCCAGCGGGGGTATCAGGACCGGCTCGTGGATCACCGCGCCGATCGCGACGAGGCCCAGCAGCACGGTGGTCGCGGCGCTGACGCTGTGGAAGGCCGCGGCCGCGCTCGGGCGGGCCGGGGCCCGGGGCGTGATCAGGCGCCTGCGCGGGGCGGGGGCGGGGGCCGGAGCGGGTGCGGGAGCGGTGGTGGTGCTGGGGTGCATGCGGGGGCAGGTTTCCGGTACGGGCGGGACGGGGAGGCGGGAGCGGCCGTGCCCGGGCGGTGATCGACCGCCGGCCGGGCCTCGCGTCCGATCCGGGTGGGGCCGACGCAATCCGGACACGACCTTATCGCCCGTACGGACGAAGGCGGCCGCCGGGGTCGGCCGCCGCGACCCCGCGCAGTCGGAGCGCAAAGACCGGATGGGCCGGAAACGGCCGGCCGCGATCGTGTATGACTGCGGAGGTACGTGCTCCAGGCAGGGAAGGACCACCCATGACGACGCATCCCCACCTCGCGGGGATCCTGACGGATCTCGACGAGGTGATCGCCGGGGCCCCCGACGACGCGACCGGCGCCCTGTGGCGGCTGACCGGAACCGGGCGCGGCCTGGATTCCAACCTGATCCGGCTGCGTCCGGGCGCGGCCATCGCGGAGCACGCCGAGCCCGCCCTCGACGTCCTGCTGGTCGTGGTGGAGGGCGGCGGACGGATCGACACCGAGGAAGGCTCGCACCCGCTGCGCCCCCACACCGTCTGCTGGCTCGCGCGCGGCGCCCGGCGTTCCCTGACCGCCGGCCCGCAGGGGCTGACGTACCTCACCGTCCACACCCGGCGCCCCGGGCTCGGCATCGGAACCGCCGGGCGGCCGGGCGACCCCGCCGAGGGCGGCGAGACGGCCTGCCTGCTGCACCGGGTCTGCCCGGACTGCGGCCGGCTCGCCACCGATCCCGGGGCCCGCTACTGCTCCCGCTGCGGCACCGGCCTGCCGGACTGACCCCCGAAGCGCGGCGCGGGCACCGCCCGGGGCGGGGCGCCGGCGGTGGGCCGATTACCCCTGGTGGGACCGCGTTCGGCAGGATGTGCGCATGACTGAGATCCGCACCCCCCGCCTCCTCCTGCGCCGCTGGACGGACGACGACCTGGTCCCCCTCTCGGAGATCACCGCAGACCCGGAAGTGATGCGCTGGATCGGCGACGGCTCCCCCCTCGACCTGGAGGAGACCGCCGAGGCCATCGAGCGCTGGGAGGAGGAGTGGGACGACGAGGGCTTCGGCGTGTTCGCCGTCGAGCTCCTCGCCTCCGGCGAGCTGATCGGGGCCGTGGGGCTGACGGCGGCGGACGACCTGCCCGAGACGCGGCACCAGGTACAGATCACCTGGCGGCTGGGCCGGCCCTTCTGGGGCCAGGGCTACGCCTCCGAAGCGGCCCAGACGGTCCTGGAGTTCGCCCTCCAGGACCGGGGTCTCGACCGCGTCGTCGCCGCCAACCGGCTCGGCAACGACGAGTCCGCGAACGTGATCCGCAAGCTCGGCATGGAGCAGGACGGGCAGGCCTCCGACCCGCGGACCGGGGACCGGCTGAGCCTCCACAGCATCGACCTCACCCAGTACGAGGCCTGAGCGGGGGCGTCGTCGCACGTCAGCGGGACGCTGCGGTCAGCCCCAAGCTGGGCTTTAGTAAGCCATAAGGTCTGGTTATAGGGTCATAACCCGGGGGCGGGTGCCGGGTTAGGGTGACCTTAGTTTAGGGTTTCCTTGATCAGTCAGATTGTCGGTCGAAGGGAACCCAGTCATGCCTCGCTCTCTGCGGGTAGCAATCGTCGGTGCCGGCCCCGCCGGTATCTACGCGGCCGACGCGCTGCTGAAGTCCGAGGCGGCGGCCGACCCCGGCGTGTCCATCGACCTCTTCGAACGGATGCCCGCGCCCTTCGGCCTCATCCGGTACGGGGTCGCCCCCGACCACCCCCGCATCAAGGGCATCATCACCGCCCTGCACCAGGTGCTCGACAAGCCGCAGGTCCGCCTCTTCGGCAACGTGGACTACCCGAACGACATCTCCCTCGACGAGCTCCACGCCTTCTACGACGCCGTCGTCTTCTCCACGGGCGCCACCGCGGACCGGGCGCTCAGCATCCCCGGCGTCGAACTCGACGGCTCCTACGGCGCGGCCGACTTCGTCTCCTGGTACGACGGCCACCCCGACGTCCCGCGCACCTGGCCGCTGGAGGCCGAGAAGGTCGCGGTCCTCGGTGTCGGCAACGTCGCCCTCGACGTCGCCCGCATCCTCGCCAAGACCGCCGACGAACTGCTCCCGACCGAGATCCCGCCGAACGTCTACGACGGCCTCAAGGCCAACAAGGCCCTGGAGGTGCACGTCTTCGGCCGCCGCGGACCGGCGCAGGCCAAGTTCAGCCCGATGGAACTGCGCGAACTCGACCACTCGCCCAACATCGAGGTCATCGTCAACCCCGAGGACATCGACTACGACGAGGGCTCGATCACCACCCGCCGCTCCAACAAGCAGGCGGACATGGTCGCCAAGACCCTCGAGAACTGGGCGATCCGCGACATCGGAGACCGCCCCCACAAGCTGTTCCTGCACTTCTTCGAGTCCCCCGCCGAGATCCTCGGCGAGGACGGCAAGGTCGTCGGCCTGCGCACCGAGCGCACCGAACTGGACGGCACCGGCAACGTCAAGGGCACCGGGCAGTTCACCACCTGGGACGTCCAGTCCGTCTACCGCGCCGTCGGCTACCTCTCCGACGAACTGCCCAAGCTGCCCTGGGACGTGGAGTCCGGCACGGTGCCCGACGAGGGCGGCCGGGTCATCGAGAACGGCGAGCACCTCGCCTCGACCTACGTCACCGGCTGGATCCGGCGCGGTCCCATCGGCCTGATCGGCCACACCAAGGGCGACGCGAACGAGACCGTCGCCAACCTGCTGGCCGACCACGCCGAAGGGCGCCTGCTGACCCCCGCCACCCCCGAGCCGGAGGCGGTCGAGGCCTTCCTCGCCGAGCGGCAGGTCCGGTACACCACCTGGGAGGGCTGGTACCGGCTGGACGCCGCCGAGAAGGCGCTCGGCGAGCCGCAGGGCCGTGAGCGCGTGAAGATCGTGGAGCGCGAGGAGATGCTCGGGGCGAGCGGCGCGTAAGGGCGCCCCGTCGGCGGACGGAAGACGGACGAGCGGGGCCCGCCGGGTGGCGGGCCCCGCCCGCGTCGGCGGAGGACCCGATCGGACCCGATCAGTCCGTGATGGAAGTGATCTTCTTCGTCCGCAGGTCGGCCTGCACCCGAAGCCGGGTCGTGGAACTGCCGTTCCAGGTCAGGGTGACCGTGGCGTTGGTCTTGCCCGCCCCGCTGCCCGTGGAGGTCACCTTCCACTCGACCGGGACGTTCTGCGCGCGCAGCACGCCGTCGGCGTGGTGGACGTCCTCCCACTGCCGCAGCTCCCGCTGGAGGGGTCCGGAGAGGTAGAAGGCGCGCAGCCGGTCGGCCGTCGCGCCGTCCCCGTCGTACACCGCGTCGACGTACGCGCCGTAGAAGTCGGCGATCCGGGTGAAGGCCCCCTCCGGGCTGCCGGAGACGGACGGCGGCGCGGCGGCGGTCGCCGAAGTGGTGGGGACGAGGGCCAAGGAGAGGGCTGCGGCGCCCGCGGTGGCCGCGAGGGCGATGGAGAGGGTGCGCCTGGTCGGGAGCTTGGGCATCGATCGGTACCTTTCCCCGTGCTGGGTGCGGGCCGGTACGGTCCCCGGCCCCGTGGGGAAGGACGGGTCCCCCGTCCCGGTCGGTTGTCGCCGAAGGGGGAAACGGCGGGATTTCACCCGTACGGGCCATCGGCGGAGCCACGGCGCGCCGGCGCGGAATGCGGTGACCGCGCGAAGGGTTGGGGCAGGGGTCGCACCCGTTCCGTACGCACTGGAGGGCTCATGAAGATCGGCATCATCGGCGCCGGCAACATCGGCGGCAACCTCACCCGCCGGCTCACCTCGCTCGGGCACCAGGTCCGTGTCGCCAACTCCCGCGGCCCGCAGACCCTCACGGCCCTCGCGGAGGAGACCGGCGCCACCGCCGTCACCGTCGCCGAGGCGGCGCGCGGCGCCGAGATCGTGGTGGTCACCATCCCCTTCAAGAACATCCCCGACCTGCCCGCCGGGCTCCTCGACGGGGCGGCCGACGGCGTCACCGTCATCGACACCGGCAACTACTACCCGCGGCAGCGCGACGGCCGGATCGCCGCCGTGGAGGACGACGGCCTGACCGAGAGCCGCTGGACCGAACGCCACCTGGGGCACCCCGTCGTCAAGGCCTTCAACGGCACCTACGCCGCCGACATCATCGAACGGCCGCGGCCGGCCGGACATCCCGAGCGGATCGCGCTCCCCGTCGCCGGGGACGACGAAGCGGCCAAGAAGACGGTCCGCGCGCTCATCGACGAACTCGGCTTCGACACCGTCGACGCCGGCGGCCTCGACGAGTCCTGGCGACAGCAGCCCGACACGCCCGTCTACGGGCTCCGGGGCGGCGTGGAAGCGGTCACCCGGGCCCTTGCCGAGGCCTCGCCCGAGCGTACGGCCGACTTCCGCGGCTGATGTCCGTACGCCCGATCGACGTAACGCTCCGCAATGACGGAGGCGCCCTGTGCTACGGTCGGGACAGTTGCAGGTGTGGTTCCCAGAGTTCTTCGAACGGGGTCAATCAACCCGGCGACGCCGGGCCCGCACAGTGCGGCTCCGGGTACGGCCCCGAAGGAGAATCGATATGGCGTCCGGCACCGTGAAGTGGTTCAACGCGGAAAAGGGCTTCGGCTTCATCGAGCAGGACGGCGGCGGCGCCGACGTGTTCGCCCACTACTCGAACATCGCCACCCAGGGCTACCGTGAGCTCCAGGAGGGCCAGAAGGTGAACTTCGACGTCACCCAGGGCCAGAAGGGCCCGCAGGCCGAGAACATCGTGCCCGCCTGAGCACCGACCCACCCGCTCGACGCGAGCGACGCCGGGGCCCGCACCGACGGTGCGGGCCCCGGCCGCGTCCGGGCACCCTTTTTCCGTTCCCGTTCGGCCCCACGGAGCCGGAGCACCGGGCAGACTGTCCGACGTGACGACAATGAGCAAAGGCGCCAACCTCCCGGTCGCCGCCCCCTCGGTCAGAGCCGTGCTCGGCTGGTCCACCGGGCCCGGAGTACCCGACATCGACGCCTCCGCGCTGCTCCTGGCAGCCACCGGACGGGTCCGCTCCGACGGGGACTTCGTCTTCTACAACCAGCCCCGGCACGCCTCCGGAGCCGTACGCCACCTCGGCAAGCAGCCGGGCTCCGACGCCCTCGACGTCGACCTCGCCGCGCTGGAAGGGGACGTCGAGCGGGTCGTCCTCTGCGCCTCCGCCGACGGCGGCACCTTCGGCCGTGTCCCGGGTCTGCACCTGCGCCTGCTGGACGCCGCCTCCGGCGCCGAACTGGCCCGCTTCGACATGGAGGCCGGACCGGAGACCGCCTTCGTGAGCGGCGAACTCTACCGGCGTGCCGGAGCGTGGAAGTTCCGCGCCGTGGGCCAGGGGTACGCGAGCGGCCTCGCCGGACTCGCCACCGACTACGGCATCACCGTGGACGACGCGCCGGCTCCCGCGCCGGCACCGGCTCCCGCGCCCCGGCGTGCGCCCGCGCCGGCCGCTCCCGCGCCCGCGCCGGCCCCCCATCGGGCTCCCGCACCCGCGCCCCGCCCGGCGCCCGCACCGGCGCCCGCGCCCCGCCCGGCGCCCGCGCCGGCTCCCGCATCCGGTGCGGGTGAGGCGGTCGTACGGCTCGTCAAGGGCGAGGAGTGGCTGCCGGAGGACATGCGGGGGCGCCTGTCGCTGCGCAAGAAGCAGGTGGCCGTCAGCCTGAGCAAGGCCGGCGCCCAGGGCGTCACCGCCCGCGTGGTCCTCGTCCTCGACGCCTCCGGGTCGATGAGCACCCTCTACGCGCGCGGCACCGTCGCGAGCGTGGTCGAGCGGATGGCGGCCGTAGCCGCGCAGCTCGACGACGACGGCGAGATGCAGGCCTGGACCTTCGCCACCCATCCCGCCCGGCTGCCGGACCTCGCCATCGGCGACCTGCCCGAATGGCTGCGACTGCACGTACGCATCGGCCAGATGAGCCTCTTCGGACGCAAGAAGCCGGCCAGGGGGCTGGTCCCCGGCCAGGTCGACATGCGGCAGGTCGGCTTCCAGAACGAGGAGCAGAAGGTCATCGCCGAGGTGCGGGACTTCGTCCGCTCCCACCCCGTGCCGGCCCCGACCCTGGTCCTCTTCTTCTCCGACGGCGGGGTGTACCGCAACGACGAGATCGAGCGGGAGCTGCGGGCGGCCGTCGAGGAGCCGGTGTTCTGGCAGTTCGTCGGCCTCGGCCGGGCCGGCTTCGGCGTACTGGAGCGCTTCGACACCATGCCCGGGCGCCGCGTCGACAACGTCGGCTTCTTCGCCGTCGACGACATCGACCAGGTATCGGACCAGGACCTGTACGACCGGCTCCTGTCGGAGTTCCCCTCCTGGCTGCGGGCGGCCCGGCAGGCGGGGATCCTGCGCTGACCCCGGCGCCTTCCCCGGGCCTCCCCGCACGGGCGGCCCGGGGAACGGGCCGTGACGGCACCCCCTAGGCTCGGGGCGGAACGCACCCGAGGGAAGGAAGTCCCCGTCATGCCCGGCCCCGCCGAGATCCGCATCCTGCGCGCCGCCGGCCGTACGGCCGAGCCGTGGAAGAACGGGGGCGGTGTCACCCGCGAGATCGCGGCCTGGCCCGAGGGCTCGGGGACCGCCGGCTTCGCCTGGCGGGTCAGCCTCGCGGAGGTGGAGGCCGACGGGCCCTTCTCGTACTTCCCCGGCACCGACCGGATCCTCACGCTGGCCGAGGGCGCGGGCATGGACCTCACGGTCGGGGGCGAACGGTGCCTCGTCGACGAGCGGCACGCGCCCCGGCACTTCCCCGGGGACCGGGCGACCGACTGCCGGCTGCTGGCCGGCCCGGTCGTGAACTTCAACGTGATGTACCGCCGCGACCGGGTCCGCGCCCGCACCGCCGTCGTACGCGGCGAACTCGCCCTCCCCGCCCGGCCGGACGAGACCCTGCTGGTGGCCGTCCTGGAAGGGAGGGCGGTCCTCCAGCCGCCCGGGGACCCGGATGGCGGCGTCGAACTCGGCCTCCACGACGCGGCCCTGGTCGCGCACCCCGTGGACCGCGTGATCCGCACCGGGGGGCGGGTGGCCGTCGTGGGCGTACGGCTGCGCGCGGACCCTTCGCCGTCGCCCTCCAACTGAGCCGCCCCGGGGGCGGGGTGGCCGCGCCGTCGTACGCCGGGCAGAATCGGACGGTGATCACGAGCGAACCGGGAGCGGATCCCTTCGACGCACACCGGCGGCTGCTGTTCGCCACCGCCTACCGCATGCTGGGGACCGTCAGCGATGCCGAGGACGTCGTCCAGGACGCCTGGCTGACCTGGAACAAGGCCGACCGGTCGGAGGTCCGTCACCCCAGGGCGTACCTCGTGCGGACGGTCACCAACCTGTCCCTGAACCGGCTCACCTCCGCCCGGGCCGCCCGGGAGGAGTACGTCGGCCCCTGGCTGCCGGAGCCCCTGCTCACCGCGCCCGACGTCGCGCAGGAGCGGGAGCTGGCCGACAGCGTCTCCACGGCCATGCTCGTCGTCCTGGAGACGCTCACCCCGGTGGAGCGCGCCGTCTTCGTGCTGCGCGAGGTCTTCGGCTACGCGCACGCCGAGATCGCCGGTTTCCTGGAGCGCCCGGAGCCGGCCGTCCGGCAGATCTCCCACCGCGCCCGCAAGCACGTCGCCGAGCGCCGTCACCGCTACGACTCCGACAGCGCGCAGCGCGAGGAGATCACGCGGCGCTTCCTGAGCGCCTGCGCCGGCGGCGACCTGAACGCCGTCCTGGAGATGCTCGCCCCCGACGTCACCGCCTGGTCCGACGGCGGCGGCAAGGTCACCGCCGGCCGCCGGCCCGTGTACGGCGCCGACCGCGTGGCGCGCTTCCTGCTCGGCGTGCTGGCCAAGCCGGCCATGGCCGGGGTCACCGCCACCCCGGCGGTCATCAACGGCGAGCTCGGCGTCCTCGTCCTGGCGGGGGAGGAGCCGGTCGGCTCGTGCACCTACGACCTGGAGGGCGGACTGCTCCGCACCATCCGCATCCAGGTCAACCCCGACAAGCTGGCGGGCCTGCGCCGTGACGCCGGGGGCGGCACCCGGCACCGGCCGGTCTGAGGACCGGTCAGGCCGTCTCTCCGGTGCGCCGGAGCGTCTCGAGGGCCCGCTCCAGGCGGGCCCGGCGGGTTCCGGGGGTGAGGGCCTGGAGCAGCGGCAGGCCCAGCTGGTAGCGGCCGCTCCGGTCGAGGGCCTCGAACGCCGTCCGGGCCCGGGGGTCCGCCTCCAGGGCGGCCGCCAGGTCCGGCGGGACCGCCGCCGTGCGCTGCGACTCGTACGCGGCCGCCCACCGCCCGTCGGCCTGGGCCCTGCGCACCTCCGCGAGGCCCGGTTCCCGCATCCGGCCGGCCGCCGTGAGCGCCGCGACCTTCTCCACGTTCACCTGCGACCACAGGCTCCGGGGACGGCGCGGTACGTACTTCTGGAGGTAGTACCGCTCGTCGAGGGAACGCCGCTGGCCGGAGATCCAGCCGTAGCAGAGCCCGACGTCCACCAGTTCGTCGTCGCTGACCGTGGGGATGCCGGACTTCTTCTTGGCCACCTTGATCCACACGCCCTCCGTACGCGTGTGGTGCCGCGACAGCCAGCTCTCGAAGGCACCGGCGTCCGCGAAGGTGACGACCTCCACACCGTTGATCTCGTCCATGCGTCCAGGCTAGCGGCGGGGTACGACAACGGCCCTTGCTCCACCGGCCGTTCGGGCCCGTTCCGCGAGCGCGGGCGCGCGAGCGGCACTCGAGTCCGGCCCGAGCCGGGCACCAACCGCGCGCTACCGCGTCTGGCTACTTTTCGGAGACCGACCGCACGCACAGCACCAAAGGGGTTGGCACGTGAACCACGCGCGCACCACCCGCCGCATCGCGGCATCATTCGAGGATCTGGTGGGCGACACCCCCCTGTTCCGTCTCCAGCTCGACGGCCTGCCCGACACGGCCCGCGTCCTCGCCAAGCTGGAGGCGGCCAACCCGCTGTCCAGCATCAAGGACCGTGCCGCGCTGTTCATGCTGCGGGCCGCCGAGGAATCCGGCGCGCTCCGGCCCGGCGCCACCGTCATCGAGTCCACCTCCGGCAACACCGGCATCGCCCTGGCCGCCCTCGCCGCCGCCCGCGGCTACCGCTGTCTGATCGTCCTCCCCTCCAACTCCTCCCGCGAACGCGTGCTGACCCTGCGGATGCTCGGCGCCGAGGTGGAGTTCACCGACCACGCCCTGGGCTTCGCCGCCTGCGTCGAGCACGCCGCGGCACTGCACGCCCAGATGCCCGGCTCCTGGTACGCGCGCCAGCACGAGAACCCCGACAACGTCCGCGCCCACTACGCGACCACCGGCCCCGAGATCTGGCGCGACGCCGGAGGCCGCGTCGACTACCTGGTGTGCGGGATCGGCACCGGCGGCACCCTCACCGGCTGCGCCCGCTACCTGCGCGAGCGCAACCCTGACCTGAAGGTGGTCGCCGTCGAACCGGCGGGCTCCGCGCTGCTCTCCGGCGGAGACCCCGGCCCGCACCGCATCCCGGGTCTCAACGGCGGCTTCATCAGCCCCGTCACCGACCTGCACCTCATCGACGAGGTGATCGCCGTCGAGGACTCCGACGCCGCCGCCACCACGCGTGCCATCGCCGCACGCTCCGGGCTCCTCGTCGGGATCTCCGCGGGCGCCGCCGCGTACGGCTGCCTCGAACTGGCCCGCCGGCACGACCTGTCGGACGCGGTCGTGGCGACGGTGTTCCCCGACAGCGGCGAACGCTACCTCAGCTGGTGGCCGCAAGAGGACCCCGCCGGCCCGCGGTGAGGCCGGAGCCCGCCCCGCCCCCCGTCCCTACCCGAGTACGAGCCCGGAAAGATATCCCTGCCGCCGCAGGGGGAGATGAGAGCGAATGAACCCCGAGCGCACCCTGCTGCTCGTCGGTGCGACCGACGAGACCGTGCGGAAGGCCCACGACCTGGGACTGAGCGTGCTGCTGCTCCAGCACCCGACCAAGGTCAGCGAGGAGCAGAACCGGCTCGCCGCGGCCGTCGAGGTCGTGGACTTCACCCAGTGGGAGCTGATCGAGCCCCTGGTACGCGCCTGGCACGAGAGCCCCGGCTTCGCCGCGTGCGTCTCCCTGACCGAGCCGGGACTCGAGAACGCGGGCCGGATCAACGACCTGTACGGACTCGGCGGGACCGGCTACGAGGTCACCGCCCGCATCCGGGACAAGGCCGCCATGCGGCGGTACGTCGCCGAGCACGACCCGGAGCACGCAGTCGGCGCGCGGTCCCTGAAGACCCGTGAGGACCTGGACGCCTTCGGGGCCGCCTACGGCTTCCCGTTCATCGTCAAGCCCGTCGACGCCACCGCGAGCATCGGGGTCATGCGGGTCGAGGGCCCGCACGACGCCGACCGCGTGTGGGCCGAGGTCACCCGGCTCTCCGGCACCCGTACCGACCGGGTCTCCTCCCTGTTCGTCCTGAAGGACTTCCTGATGGAGGAGTTCCTGGACGGACCCGAGTACAGCGTCGAGTCCTTCAGCTTCGGCGGCCGCCACGTGATCGTCACGGTCACCGAGAAGTTCACCGCCGACGGCCACTTCGCGGAGCTCGGTCACGCCGTCCCGGCCCGGCTCTCCGACGCCGACGAGGAAGCGATACGCGACGGCATACGCGGCTTCCTCGACGTGATGGGCCTGCGCGACGGCGTCTGCCACACCGAGGTCCGCCTCACCGCCAAGGGCCCGCGCGTGATCGAGGGCCACAACCGGATCGGCGGCGACTCCATCCCCGAGCTGGTGCGCAGCGCCTTCGGCGTCGACCTGGTCACGCTCGCCGTCGCCCACCCCTTCGGGCTGCTCGAGGAGCTCCCCGACCGGCCGCAGGCGCACGGCGGTGCCAGCGTGCGCGCCCTGATCGGGACGCCGGGCAGCCGGGTGGAGTCCATCGCCGGGATCGAGGAGGCCCGGGCCGCCGAGGGCGTCATCTCCGTCACCATCAGCGCCAAGCCCGGCGACGACGTCCGGGTGCTCCAGGACAACTGGGACCGGCTCGGCCTGATCGCGGTCGCCGCCGAGGACACCACCGCGGCGATCCGCCGCGGCGCCGAGGTGATCCGCGACGACATCCGGATCACCCTGGCCCGCCCCAACGGGGAGACCGTGCTCGCCCAGCCGTCCGAGATCGCCCCGCGCGAGAACCTGCTGATCCTGCACCGCAACCCGCTGGAGCCGTTCCCGTACCGCTCCTGGCTGCCGGACCACACCGGCGACATCGTCGTCCTCGCCGCCCGTGACAAGATCGAACTCGCCGGTGAGAAGGTGCCGGACGGCACCCTCGGCTACACCCGCCTGGAGATCTTCGACGACTTCGACGCGGAAGAGGTCGACGCCCGCGCCCTCGAACTCATCGCCGAGCACAACATCACGGGCGTGACCGCGCTGCACGAGGCGGACATGCTGCGGGCGGCGCGCCTGCGCGAGCGGTTCGGGCTGCGCGGTGCCTGGCACGACGACGTGATGCCGTTCCGCGACAAGGCGCTGATGAAGACCCGCGCACAGGCCTCCGGCATCGACGTGGCGGCCTGGGTCCAGGCCCGCACCGCCGACCAGGCCCGCGAGTTCGCCGCCGCCGAGGGCTTCCCGGTGGTGTTCAAGGAGCGCAGCGGCTTCAACGCGGTCGGCCTGCGCATCCTCCGGGACGAGGCGTCCTTCGAGGAGTGCCTGACGGAGGTGTACGCAGCCGGCGAGCGCGACGACGTCCTGCTGGAGGACTTCGTCCCGGGCCGCATGTGCCACGTCGACGGCGTGGTGCGCGACGGCCGGGTGGCCATGGCCTGGCCCTCGCAGTACCAGTACGACCTCTCCTCCTTCGCCTCCGACCCGGGTCCGCGCATCGACCTCACCCTCGACGAGGACGACCCGATCACCCCGCGGCTGCTCGACCTCGCCGAGCGGGTCCTCGCCTCGCTGGCGCCCGCCGGCTCCCGCCTGCGCGACCACGCCTTCCACATGGAGGTCTTCCACACCCCGGACGACCGCCTCGTGATGTGCGAGATCGCCTGCCGGCCCGGCGGCGCGAAGATCCGCGAGGTCTTCCACAGCCTGTTCGGCGTGCACCTCGGCGGGTACGCCGTCCGCGCCGACGCCGGCCACGAACTGCACCCCGAGGTACGGCGCGGCGGTGACGCGGCCGGGCTGCCGAAGCCGCGGCACATGGCGGGGCAGCTCCTCATGATGAAGCGGCCCGGGCTGGTGCGCGAGCTGCCCGCGGTGCCCGAGCACGACTGGCTGGCCGGATTCTGGCTCTACGCCGAGGAGGGGCAGGTCATCGCGCCCGCCTCGGGCTCCTCCGACTTCCTCGCCGCGGCCGTGGGCACCGCGCCGACCCGCGCCGAGGTCGAGCGGCGGCTGCGCGAACTGGGCGAGTGGGTCCGCGAACACAGCGTGATCGGCGACGCGTCATGACGGGGGCCCGCCTGTCGGCGAAGACGCGGTACATGCTGGGCATGGTCGTCGATGCCACCGGCGCCGGCATGTACCTGCCCCTGTCCCTGCTCTACTTCCACCACGTGACGGGGCTGCCGCTCACCCAGGTGGGCACCCTGATGACGGCCGCCGCCGTGATCGGCCTGATCAGCAACCCGGCGGCGGGCGTCCTGATCGACCGCTTCGGGGCCAAGGCGGTCGTCACCGGCGGGTACCTGCTGCGGGCCGCGGGCTTCTGCACGTACCCGCTGGTGGACAACGGCTACACGATGTTCGCCGTGATCCTGCTGGTCGCGCTCGGCGACACCTCGTACCCGCCGGCGATCCAGTCGTTCATCGCCGAGTTCGTCCAGGGCACCGAGCGGGACAAGCTGCTCGCCGCGCAGCGCAGCCTGCGCAACGCCGGTCTGGGCGTGGGCGGTCTGGTCGCGGGCGGGGTCCTGGCCCTCGGCAGCGACGCCTTCTACTACGTGATCGTGTTCGGTACGGCCGCCGGGTACCTGCTGGCCGCCGCCTGCTTCGGCTCGATCCCGATCGCGAAGACGGCCGCCCCGCTCGTCCGGACCTCCCGCAAGGGCGGCTACCGGCTGGTGGCGCGGAACCGGCCGTTCCTGGCGCTGACCCTGCTCAACGTGCCGACCGCGTTCGGCTACACGGTGCTCGCCATCGGCATCCCGGCGTACGTCACCCAGGACCTGGGCGCGTCCACCTCGCTGGTGGGCGTCCTGTACGCGGTCAACACGGTCGGGATCGCGCTGCTCCAGATCCCGGTCACCCGGGCGCTCGTCGCCTACCGCCGCTCCCGTGCGGTGTCCCTGGGCGCGGCGGTGTTCGCGGCGTCGTTCGTGGTGTTCGCCGTACTGGCCGCGGTGGGGGACAAGACCGTCATCCTCATTGGCATCTTCGCCGCCACCGCCCTGTTCACGGCGGGGGAGCTGATGCACGGCGCCACGGCCTCGGCCCTGTGCGCGCAGGCCGCGCCCGAGGAGACGCGGGGCCGGCACCTGGCCGTCTACCAGCTGTCCTGGGCGGTGCCCAGCGCCCTGGCCCCGGCCGTTCTGACGGCCCTGCTCACGCTGTCGCCGACGGCGATGTGGCTGGTCCTCGCGGCGGGCGCGACGGTGTCCGCCCTGGGCGTCCTGCGGCTGGAACCGAAGCTGCCGGAGGAGGCGGTGTACCCGTCCCCGCGTCAGCGTCCGGTGCCGAGCACACCGGCGGAGCCCGCGGCGGCCTGACCCGCCGGCACCCGCCGGCCCGCCCCGAGCCCCCTGCCGCCGCGGTGACGCGGCCCGGCAGGGGGCTCGCGCGTACCGCGGCGCCGGGTCCGGCCCGGGACGGGGTGCCGGTCAGGCGTCGGCGTCGGGCAGCCGGCGCGTCGAGGTGGGGTGCGCGAGGGCCTGGTGGCCGCCCGAGGGGAGCATGCGGACCTCGCCGCGGTCGCTGATCTCGGCACGGACGATGCCCGTGGGGTCGGCGTAGACCGGGTGGCCGCCCGGCCCCGCGGCATCGGTGCGCTCCAGGACCACGGTGTCCTCGCCCGTCCCGTCGCTGCCGGGAAACGTCAGCTCGTACCGTCGGACGCTCATGAGTCCATCGTGGGCCGTGCGCGCCCGCCCCGCCTTTTGACTTTGCCTTCCCTTTGCCCGGCGCGCCGGGCCGCTTCGGCGGCGCCCGCCCGCGGGGGCTATCCCCCCTGCCCCGCCGGGGCGTAGCCGCGGGCCAGGGCGGTGAAGGCGCGGGCGGCGGCGCTCTGGTACGGGGTGTCCCGCCGGAGCAGGGTGACCGTGCGCGCGGGCGGGGCCGGGTCCAGGGGGATCCGGGCCAGGCCGGGCTGTTCGCCGACCACGGCCTCGGGCAGGACGGTGGCCAGCCCGGTGCGCCGTACGAGCTCGGTCAGCGCCTGGACGGAGTCGGCCTCGACGGCGACGCGGGGACGCGTCCCGTGCGCCGCGCAGTAGGCCTCCAGGTGGCGCCGCGTCGCGAAGTCGCCGTTCAGCAGCGCCAGTGGACGGTCCGCCAGGGCGGCCACCGGCAGCGCCGCCGGGGCGGCCGGCGCCGCCGGGGCGGCCGGCGCCGCCGGGGCGGCCGGCGCCGCCGGGGCGGCGGAGACGACCAGGGCGAGGGTCTCGGTGAAGAGCGCGGTGGCCTCGATCCCCGGCAGGTGGGGCCCGGCGAACGCGATCCCGAGGTCGGCCCCGTCCGCGAGCAGGGCCGCCTCGACGCGGTCCTGGGTCATCTCCCGCACCTCCACGGTGATCCCGGGGTGTGCCGAGTGCAGGGCGCCCAGCAGCGGGCCGAGGAGGTACGCGGTGAAGACCGGGGCCAGGGCCAGGCGGAGGTGGCCGCGCGAGAGACCGGCGACGTCGTGGACGGCCCGCTCGGCGGCCGCGAGGTCCCGCAGCGCGCGGCGCGCGTGGTGGGCGTACGCCTCGCCGGCGTCGGTCAGCCGCACGGTGCGGCCGCCGCGGTCCAGCAGCCGCACGCCCACCGTCCGTTCCAGCTGCTTGATCTGCTGCGACAGGGTGGGCTGGGAGATGTGCAAGTCCTCCGCCGCGCGCGTGAAGCTGTGGTGCTCGGCGACCGCGAGCAGGTAGCGCAGGTGACGCAGTTCGAGGGCCATGGGGCCCACTATAGATGGCATCGATGGGGCTCTGGGTTCACGGCTGTCGGCCACTATGACAGCAGGTCAGATCCGGTGGGGCGGGCTCCCTTCCCCTCGGCGGCCCGTCGGACGCGCGCACTAAGATCGCTTCATCGTTCGCGAGGGAGAAACATGCGCAAGATCATCACCGGTTCCGTCCCGACGGTCCTGACGGCCCTTCTGCTCACCGGCTGCGGCGGCGCGGCCGGGGACGAGGGGGCCGGGGCCAAGCCGGCCGGCGCGTCCGCCGCGGCGCCGTCCGCCGGCAAGCCGAAGCCGTCCGCCGAGGACGCGGCGGTCAAGCACGAGGTCACCCTGGAGGTCCTCGGCACCGGCTCCACGCAGGTGTACTACAACCTCGACACCAACAAGATGGAGCAGGTCACCCTGCCCTGGAAGAAGACCGGCACGGTCACCCTCACCACCGCCGCCGAGAAGCGCGCCGGCACCACGGTCTCCGTCGTCCCCGGTTCGGTGACCGGCGCCGACGGGCTGCTGCACGCCGCGGAGTGCGTGATCACCGTCGACGGCAAGAAGGTCGCCGACAACGGCGGTGGCAAGACCGGCATGTGCCGCTACGACATCAAGTAACGGGACTCGGGGCCCCGTCCGTCCCCTTCCGCCGGGCCCCGTCCGCCCCGTCCGCGCCGGGCGCCAGGCAGGCCAGGGCCGCCGCCGTCAGCGCGTCCACCCCGGCGGGCAGGGCCGTGCGCACGTCGGGGGCGAAGTCCGGGGCGTGGTTGGCGGGGAGGGCCGCCAGCTTCCCGGCCGCCCCCTCGCCGGGGGCGGCGGCCCAGGCGGCCGGCCCGATCACCCCGAGCATCCAGTAGGCGAGCCGTACTCCCCGTGCGCCGTGCACGTGCCGCCCCGCGTCGCCGAACAGCCCGAAGTCCTCCGTGGCGAGGGACGGCGGCCACATCGCCACCCGCTCCGCCCCCAGCCGCGCCGTGTGCGCCGCGCGCACCGCGGCCGTCGTGGCCGGGTCGGGGTGGGTGACGGGGGAGGCGCCCGTGCGGACGACCTCCGGCTCCCGGGGGCAGCCCGAGGCGGCGCACTCGGCGCGCACGATCCGTTCGACCGCCTCCGCGGCCCGGGCGAGCGCGGCCTCTCCGGCCGCCCGTACGGTGATGCCCAGCTCGGCCCGGTCGGGCACCACGTTGGCGCGCTCGCCGGCCCGCAGCGAACCCACGGTGACGGCGACCTGCTCCGAGGGCGCCGCCTCCCGCGCCACCACCGTCTGGAGCCGGGTCACGACGTGGGCGGCCGTCACCACCGGGTCCACGGTCAGGTGCGGGGCGCCGGCGTGTCCGCCGCGCCCGTGCACGACCACGCGGAAGGTGACGCTCCCGGCGGTCATCGGCCCGTACCCGTGCGCGACCATCCCGGCGGGCAGCGGGGCGGCGTGCTGCGCCAGGACGGCGTCCGGGCGCCCGACGCGCTCGTACAGTCCGTCGGCCAGCATCGCCCGCGCCCCCTCCAGGGTTTCCTCCGCGGGCTGTCCCACCACCACGAGCGTGCCCCGCCAGGCCCCCGGACCGGCGCCCGCCAGCAGCGAGGCGGCCCCGGCGGCAGCCGCCAGGTGGAGGTCGTGCCCGCAGGCGTGCGCCGCGGGACCCTCGCTCGCGTACGGCAGCCCCGTGCTCTCCCGGACCGGCAGCGCGTCCAGTTCGGCGCGCAGCACGACCGTCGGCCCGGCGCCGCGGCGCAGCACCCCGGCCACGCCGTGGCCGCCGATCCCGCGCGTGGTGTCGTACCCGGCGGACTCCAGCCAGTCGGCGAACCGGGCGGCCGTACGCTCCTCCTCGCCCGACAGCTCGGGGTGGCGGTGCAGGTCCAGGTACAGGGTCGTCAACGGCCGCAGGAGCGGCGGGAGTCCGGGGAGCCCGGCGGCGGAGACGGTCATGACGCCATGCTCGGCCACCGGCCCGGCGGCCGGACTGTCAGAACGCTGACACTTTCTGTCAGGGGAGTGTCAGGAGATGGACGGGTGAAGTGAAGGTGTGACCGGTTCTCCTGGAAGGGCACCACGGGAAACCGGCCGGAACACACGGACGGCAGACCGCCGGCAGCACCCGGACCACCCGGACCACCCGGACCACCCGGACCACCCGGACCACCGGAACCAGCCGCGCCGACCACGCCGGCTGCACCGCCCGCACCCATGAAGGAGAGTCCCATGGAGAAGTCGCCGCTCGCCTCGCTCGCCGACGAGATCCTGGAGCTGGAGTCGGAGACCTTCGAGATCTCGGACTACTCGGACGCCAGCGAGGTCGTGCTCGCCGGTTCCACGAGCTGCAGCTCCACCTCGACCTGTTCCTCCACCACCAGCACCACCTCCTGCAGCGCCTGACGCTCCCGGCGCGGCACCGCACACACCGGATGCCCCGGACCCCGCAGGAAGGGGTCCGGGGCATCCGGCACGCCTGGTGGCCCGGAAGCGGCCCCGGCCCCGGAACCGGAGTCGGGGGCCGGGGCCGGGGCCGACGGGTCAGGGGAAGGGGTGCGGCACCATCCGGATCTCCGCGTCCGTCAGCGGGCTCCCGCGCAGTCCCGCGCGCACCGCCGCCGTCCGCAGCCGGGGCATGTACGGGGCCCGCTGGCGCGACCAGCCGAAGTCGATCGGCAGCAGGCCCGGCACGATGGCGCACACCGTGCTCAGCCCCATTCGGCGCTGCTCCGGCGTGGTCTGGTCGACGACGATCACATCGTGCCCGGCCCCCGTCAGCTCCCGCACGCACAGCAGCAGGTCGTCCCGCAGGTCGCCCGTCCTCGGACGCCCTCCCGCCTCCCAGCCCGCGTACAGCTCCGCCATGGACCGCACGGCGAGCGGCTCCCGGTAGGTGCGCGCGTGCGGGGCCATGGCAGGGAGCCCGTACAGCTGGGCGTGGTCCTTGAGGTGTCTGACCCGCCCGAAGTCCCGGGTCATCTCCTCGAGTTCGGCCTGCCGCTCGGCCACCTGCCGGGGCAGGTGCGGGATGTAGGTGAGGACCTCCGACAGCGCCGCCTCCACCGCCGACGCCGGATCGAGCGCCGCGCCCGCGCCGAAGGAGTACAGCCCCGGCCCGCCGTCGCGCCGTACGGCCAGCCCCGTCACCACGGGCACCGCGAGGTCGACGCGGTTGTCGAAGGCGTGCACGTCGTACCCCTGGAGCGCCGCCCGGTCCACCATCATCCGCACCGCCGGCCCGGGCACGGTGTCCAAGTCGATCTCCGTCAGCCGCTGCCCGCCGTACCAGGCGAGCAGGAAGGCGTCCCGCTCGATCAGCTCCAGCAGGGCGCCCAGCAGCGCCTCCTCCGGGCAGCCGCCGATCGCACAGCCGTTGGAGCACTCGAAGACGAAGTTGTCGGCGGCCAGCCCCGCGCTGTAGTACGCCAGGCGCGCCGGGACCAGCACCGGCCGGTCGTCGCGCAGCGAATGCCCGTACACCCAGGGGATGGGCCGCTCCGGGTCGAAGGGCGACACCATCGGGTCGTCCCGGTAGGTCCCGGGCGGGTAGAAGCCGCACTCCGCCGGGTTCAGGGCCCGATCGCCCAGCTCGGCGTAGGAGGCGGTGAGGGCCTCGGCGCCGGTGCGCCGGTGCGTGCCCGCGTACCGCTCCAGCCCTTCCAGGAAGGCGAGGTCCCGGCTGGCGGAGAAGCTGTTGGCCTGCCCGCTCCAGGTGACGTCCGTCAGTCCCGCGTAGCCGCGCATGAACACGCTGCCCGCGACCGGGGCCGTCGTCGGCGAGGTCACGTTGATCCAGGTGCCCCCGCCGAGCACCCCGGTCACCGGATTGGCCAGCGCCTCCCGCGGCACCGGGTACGAGGACGCCGTGCGCAGCCGCTGCGCGTCCGGGGCCGGCTTGGGCCGGGAGGCGGGGGTGAAGGGCCGCGGCGCGGCGGCGGCCCGCGGCCCGCAGTCGGGGCAGAGCGGGTCGGCGGCCAGCGGGTACGTGCGCACCTGGAGGGTCTCCAGGTCCAGCCGGGACACCTGCGGCAGGGCCCGGTCGGCGGCCACCGCGCCCGGGGCCAGCGCCTCACCGCCGGTCACGGCCGCGTGCAGGGCCACCACCGCGTCCAGCACGTACGGCGACAGCAGCGGCCACTGCGCGGAGACGGGGGTGCGCGGCCCGCTCCCCGTCTCCAGCGCGTCCCGCTCGCTCTTGCTGCGCAGTCGCTGCCAGCGCATCGCGAGGCACTGCCCGCAGGCGGGAGCGGTGCCGTCGCCTCCCCACGGCCCCACGAGCACGGCCTGGGCGCCGAGGTGGACGGTGGCGGCCGGGCGGATGCCGGCGAAGGGGTCGGCGGTGCGCGGCCCGAGGGCGTCGTGCACCCCGAGCGTGACCACGTACGGCGCCGCCGCGCCCGGGGCGGCGGTCAGCGCCCGCTCCAGCCGGCGGCGGGCCGTCTCCAGTGCGGTGCCGGCGGGGGCCTCGGCCGCCCGTACGGTCCGTGTCGCGGTAGCGGTCATGACTGGTCGCTCCAGCGGAAGGTCTTCAGCCCGATCCCGCCGAACAGGAGGGCGAAACCGGCCAGTGCCGCGCAGCCGGTCCCGATGGCGGCGAGGGAGCCGGAACCGGTGAGGGCCCCGGAGGCGGCGTCGTTGAGGTAGCGCAGCGGCAGCACCCGGGAGACCGAGCGCAGCCAGGACGGCATCATGTCGAGCGGCAGGAAGGAGCCCGACAGGAAGGCCATCGGCACCATCATGCAGTTGGCGATGGCGGCGACGGCCTCGGGCGTCCGGGCGTAGTTGCCGACGATCACCCCGATCGCCATGAAGGCGGTGATGCCGAGCACCAGCGCGGGCAGCACCAGCGGCCAGCGCCCGTCCAGTTCGAGGCCGAACCCGGGCAGCATCGCGACGGCGACGAACACCGCCGCCTGCACCACGCCGACCACGAGCGCCAGTACGTAGCGCGAGGCCAGCACCGTGGTCAGCGGTGTCGGACTGAGCCGGATCAGCCGCAGCAGGTCGTCCCGGCGCCACTGCATCAGGGTGAACGCGATCCCGAAGACGGCGGCGTTGGCCACGCCCCACGACATCACGCCGGGCGCGATGTACGAGATGTACGGGCGGCCGCTCTGCTCCACGTCCTGGCCGCTGAAGATCAGGCCGAAGACCACGAGGAAGAGCAGCGGGAAGGCGAAGGTGAAGAAGAGGGTGGCCTTGTCCCGGACCTGGGCCCGGTAGCCGGCGGCGGTCAGTGCCGTGTACGCGCTCATGCGGGGGACTCCAGGGTGTGGGCGGGGGCGTGGGCCGCGGCCTCGGTGCGGCCGGTCAGCTCCAGGTAGACGTCCTCCAGGGTGGCCGTGCGGGTCATCACGCCGTCGAGCCCGGTGAGCGCGTCGACGGCCTGGAGCACCTTGCCGGGGACCGAGGTCTCCAGCACCAGCGAGCCGCCCTGTTCGCTGACCCGCTCCACCCCCTCCATCGCGGCGGCCTCGGCCGGGCCGATCCGCCCCTCGGGAACCAGCAGCCGGGCCCGGGCACCGGCGGCGGTGATCAGCCGGTGCGGGGAGTCCAGCGCCGCGAGGCGTCCGCCGACGAGGATGGCCACCCGGTCGCACAGGGCCTCGGCCTCGTCGAGGTGGTGGGTGGTGTAGACGATGGTGCGGCCCTCGCCCTTGAGGGCGCGCAGCACCTGCCACAGGTCGCGGCGGGCCTGCGGGTCCAGCGCGGCGGTCGGCTCGTCGAGGAAGATCAGCTCGGGGTCGTGGACGAGGGCGGAGGCGATGGCGAGCCGCTGGCGCTGGCCGCCCGAGAGGTTCTCCACCAGGACGTCGCGCTGCTCGGTCAGCCCGACCGTCTCCAGGGTGCGGTCAGCGGCGGCCGCGTCCCTGCGGTACAGGCCGGCCACGGTGGCGAGGTGCTCGCGCGCCGTCTGCCGGACGAAGAACGCCGAGGCCTGCGTCTGGACGCCGATCCTGGGCAGCAGGGCCGTGTTGCGCGGCCAGCAGCTCTGGCCGAGGACCTCGACCGTGCCGGAGTCCGGCCGGCGCAGTCCTTCGACGATCTCGATGAAGGTGGTCTTCCCCGCGCCGTTGGGGCCGAGCAGGCCGAAGAACTCGCCGCGGCGCACGTCGAGGGAGAGGCCGTCCACGGCCTGCCGGTCGCCGTAGCGCTTGCGGACCTCCCGGACGGAGACGGCCACGGCGGCGTCGGGCGGTGGGGTGTGGTCAGTGGTCATGGGCGTGCGGTTCCCTCGGTGTCGGAATCGGGCGGGGGGACGAAGGGTGCCGCCGGGGGGGCGCCACGCGCGAGCGCGCGGCCGCCCCGGCGGCGGGCGGGGGTTCAGGACCTGATGACGAGGACGGCGGCGGCTGTGAGGAGCCCGGCCAGGAGCAGGACCAGCACGGCCGAGCCGATCCCGTAGCCCAGGTAGAGCCGCCGGGCCCGTACCGGGTAGGCGGCCGCCGCGCCCGGCTCCCGCAGCCGCAGCCGCAGGTACGCCGCGCTCGCGGGTGCCAGCCGGGTCACGCGCAGCGCGTGCCCGAGCAGCGTGTAGCCGTCGAGCGGCGGCAGCGGGACGAGGTTGACGAGGGCCTGCGCGCTGCCGAGCAGCAGCAGCGCGCCCAGGACCCGGCGGGTGGGATCGCCGGCGGGCAGGGTCGCCCACCAGGCGCAGAAGGGCAGCAGGAACAGGAGGTTGGCGAAGGCGCCCGCGCCGGCGACGGCCAGCTGGTCGCGCCGGCGCGGCAGGTAGCGGTAGTTGTCGACCCGGCAGTACATGATCACCATCGGCAGCCGCCAGCGCAGCCCGATCTCCCCGACGCGGCCGCCCACGTGCCGGGCGGCGATCCCGTGGGCGAACTCGTGCAGGGCCGTACTGAGCCACAGCAGCGTCGCCACGGCCAGCAGGGGCACCGGACGCGACAGCAGCCACCCCAGATCGGCGAGGAGCCCGCCCGCCGAAGCGGCCAGCCACACCTCCACCGCCAGGCACACCACCAGCAGCGCCGCCAGCACCGCCGGCCGCAGGACCGGCCGCAGGAAGCGGTGCAGCCGCGCCGTCGTGGCATCGGCGTCCGCGACCAGGCGCAGGGTCCCGCGCAGCAGGGTCCCGGTCCGCTGCGGCCCGGGACCGGCCTCCGCCTCCGGGACCGGTCCGCCCGCCAGCAGCCGGCGGGTCCCGAGCAGCCCCAGCAGCTGCTGCCAGTTCCGCTCGCCCAGGCGGCGCCCGAAGGCGTGCCCGTACGCCTCGCCGATCTCCGCGAGGCTGCGCGAGCCGTCGAGGCGCGAGACGAGGAAGTACTCCTTCGGTCCGATCTCGAACGCCGCCCCCGACACCGGGTCCTTGACCAGGTGGACCACGGCGGGGCCGTTCAGCAGCGGCGGTGACAGCAGTACCCCGGGCCGCAGCGCGGGCCGGTGCTCCAGCAGTCCCGAGGGGGCGGTCACGGCACGACCGTCCCGGCGGCCTCCGCGCCCTCGGCGGCCCCCTCCCGCAGCACCCGGCCCAGCAGGTGCGCCAGGTAGGCCTCGTCCCGGATGGTCACGTGCAGCCGGTTGTTGGTCATGTGCATGTACGGGGACAGCAGCAGCGGCAGCGCCACCGCCGGATCCGTCACCCGCTCGTCACGGCTCCCGTCCCAGGACCGGAACACCAGCTCCCCGCCCACGGCCAGGGTCTCCGCGCGCCGCCGCAGCTCCCGGCAGTGCTCCGCCCAGCCGGCGAGGAAGCCCGGCAGCCGGCCGGTCTCCCCGGAGCCGAGCGCCTCCAGCACCGCGCCGAACCGCCGTCCCAGGGCGGGGGCGGTCCCCTCGTACGTCCGGTCGTACTCGACGGAGCCGATGAACCCGGTGCCGGGGAACGCGCGGTGCCAGAAACGGTAGTAGCCGTCCAGGTAGGAGCCGAGCTCCTCCCGGTCGGGCAGGAACACCCCCGCCATCACCATCATCAGCTGTGCGGAGGTGCCCAGCAGCACCGTCCGCAGGTGCAGGTTCATGGAGCCCAGGGCGTCCATGACGAGATCGCTGGAGTGCGCGAAGTGCCACTCCGCGAGCTCCACCCCGGCCGGGCCGCCGTACTTCCCGTACTCGGGTTCGTACGGCTCGTAGGAGAAGGAGTTGTTGGGCCGCAGGTTCATCCGGCCGTCCTCGCCCATGAAGGCGGCCCGGTCCCCGTCGGGGAACTCGATGTCGAACAGGGTGTTGTAGAACTCGTTGAGGAAACCGGAGTCCACCTCGTACAGCGCGGGCCGGGCCTTCAGGAACGCCGACACGGCCTCCTCGGTGCGGCGGCGCACCTCGGGCTCCGCCTCCGGGGTCACCGGCCGCAGCCGCAGCCGTACGTGCGGACCCTCCAGCCAGTAGTTGATGAAGAAGTGCCCCGCCAGCAGCCCGTCCGCCGTGAGGGAGGCGATCAGCGGCCGCACGCACTGCACCAGCAGCGGCTGCGGGTTGGCGGCGTAGAAGACGTGCATGGCCTGCCACGCGCCACGCGTCGGGGTCAGCTCTGGCATCGGGGTGCGCCCTCCGGGGTCCGGGTGGTCGTGGTGAAGGTCTCGACGGCGAGCTCGGCGACGTGCTCGCCGCGCGCCGACCGGGTGTGCAGGCCGCCCGGGTCCGGGAGCATCTCCCGGAACACGACCCGGTGGCCGGGCTCCCGCAGCAGCGGCTCGAACGCCGCCAGCGACAGCAGACTGGAGAAGTCCACGTACTGCGGTTTCGCCCCGAGCGCGGAAGGGCCCGCCGACACGGTCGCGAACACCCGCTCCGGCAGCCCGTGCGCCCGGCGCCACCGCTGCCAGTCCAGGAAGTGCCCGGCCTCCCGCGCGCCCCGCGCCGGCAGTTCGCCCGCCGTGGTGCTCCAGCTGCGCCGGCTGAGCACCACGTCCCCGTGCACCACCCGCGGCCGGGTGGTCACGCCGCCCTGCGGGTCGCCCTCCGGGACCCCCGCCCACACGTCCAGCGGGGACATCGAGGACGGCGAGAGCAGCAGCAGGGTGCGCGGTACCGCGGGCAGCGCGAGCGGCACCAGGTACCCCAGGTAGACCGGGATCACCTCCAGGCCCAGGCGCCGGGACCGCAGCACCACCCGCCCGGTGCCGGGCACGTGCTCCGCGTACAGGTCGTCCAGGCGCAGCAGCCGCTCCTCGGGCAGGGTCCCGCTCTCGCCCGGGCAGACGATCTCGTACTCGGTGAGCCGGCCGTGCAGGTTCAGGTTGGTGGTGACCGCGCCGCCGGTGACCTCCGCGAACACCGCGCCGGGCGGCGTGACCCCGGCGGCCGTCGCGCGCAGCTGCCCGTCCAGCCCGTCCGGCTCCGGGTACAGGTGCGTGAACCGGCTGAAGGGGAAGGAGAGCCCGCCGTACGAGCGGTTGAGGACCGTCAGCTCCGCGCCCGTGCGCGGGTCCCGCGCCAGCTGGACGTGGTGGCAGCGCGGCGCGAACCCGGGCACCACCGGCTCCAGCTCGCCGGCGACGGCCTCGACGTCCTCCTCGGACAGCCGCAGCTCACCCTCCCCGCCGTGCTCCAGGTACGCCGCCCAGTGCGCCCGCATCCGGCCCGTGAAGGCCCGCCGCGCCGCGTCCAGGGCACGGATCCCGGGCAGGCCCAGCCAGTTCTCCTCCGGCACGTACGCGCCGCGCGCGTCGAAGGGCGTACGCCGCGCCGTGAAGGACAGGTACTGGTCGAAGAAGTCCTCGTGGAAGTCGTGGACCAGGCCCAGCAGGTCCTCGCAGCGGCCGCCCCGGCCGTAGCGGGCCGTGAAGAACCCCTCGAACGTGATCCGCTGCGCCATCGTGAGGTCGAAGGCCGGCAGGATCCGCTCGACCGAGCGCAGCGAGCCGCCGCCCGCACCCGGCTCCGCCCAGGCCGGGGGAGCCGCCGCCAGGTCACGGCCCGCGCTCGTGTCCTCGTACACCAGCGTCTGCGGCAGCTGCGCGTCCGCGGGAGCGCCCAGCTCCTCCTGCGCCCGGCGCAGTGCCGTGCGGAGACCGTGCAGGAGCGCGCGGCGCTCGGCGCGCCCGGCGAGCGGATAGCGCTCCAGCAGCCGGGCCGGCTCCTCCAGCAGCGCCGCCAGCTCATCGGCCCAGGGCCGCTCCAGGCCGGACAGGGCGCGCTGGAAGGCGCGTACCGGATCACCGCCGTGCACCTCGGTGTCCAGGCACGGCACCCGCACCATGCCGAGCTGGAGCAGGGCCCCGATGTACGCCTCGCACTCCTCGGGGGAAGCCCCGTGCTCCGCCGCCAGCCAGTTGGCCAGCTCGTGGTGGCGCAGCTCCGGCCCACCGCGGCCCGGCCGGTCCTCCGCCTGCCGCGCCCGCTCGGCGAACAGGGCCAGCAGCCGGTCCAGGGTGCCGCTGCGGCGCAGGAAGAACAGCCGGTCCTTGACCGCGTCGAAGGTCACGGCGGCCGTGTCGTCGCCGGCCGTGACCGAGCGGCGCACGTACCGGATCCGGTCGTCCTCCCGGCCCCAGCCCGGGGCCGGGCGCAGCGGCAGGTCCCGGCGGCGCACCGGGTCGGCGAGGATCAGCTCGGCGAGCCGCGCCAGCACCACCACGTTCAGCCGGACATGGCTGCTCCAGGTGTCCTCCACCCGGATGCCGTCCGCCCCCGCCTCCGGGGTGAAGCGGCCGGTCGCCACCCCGGTGAAGGTACTGAAGGGACTGGTCTTGCAGGCGGTGCGGTAGAGGTACGAGAGCACCGAGCGCTCGGCCTTGCGCGCCCGGCCCGCCGGCTCCGCGCCCCCGGCGGTGGCCGCCGTGTACGCGTCGAGCTGGCCCTCCAGCACCGGCGAGGCCAGCAGCAGGCCGTGCCGCAGCCGGTCGTCGTCCAGCAGCCCGCGCAGCGCGGCCCGGCCCCGGACGAGGTCGCCGGCGAGCAGCGGCTCCCCCTCGGCCAGCAGCTTGTCCAGCTCCCGGGTCCGCCGCAGCCAGAGCGCGAGCCGGTCGCCCGCCTCCTCCCCCAGGCCCGCCACCGCCCGCAGGGCGGCCCCGGGATCGGCGGGCAGGCGCCCGTTGTGGATCTGCCGGCGCAGCCGCAGCAGTTCCCGCCGGTGCGCCGCTCCCGGGCCGCCCGGCTCCGGATCGGTTTCGCCGACCGCCCGGTGCAGTACCTCGCTCAGCCACTGCGCGTCCGCCCGCAGCGCGTCCTCGGCCGCGAGCACGTCGGCCGCCCAGCGCCCGGCGTCCCCGCAGCGCAGCGCGTCGGCGGCGGCCAGGGGCAGTCCGGCGACGCGCAGCATGAAGCGCTCGCCGGTGTGCCATTCGGTGGTGGTGTTCATCCTGGTCTTCCTGCTTCTCTCGTCGCCCGGTCAGGCGATCTCGTGGCGGAAGTCGGCGGGCCCCGGCCGCTCGTGGCCCAGCAGCATGATCAGCAGCGGTGCCTCGTCGGTGCCGGTCAGCCCCAGCCGCTCGGCGTAGGAGACGTTGTCGAAGCCCAGCGCCACGCCGGCGCCGAGCCCGTGCGCGGCGGCCGTGGTGTAGAAGGTCTGTGCGACCGCGCCGACGGCCGCCCCCACCAGGCGGTAGCCCCGGTCGCCCACCGCGTCCAGGACCGCCGTGGTCCGTAGGGCCGGCACCAGCACGGCGCCCGCCTGCTCCAGGTTGTAGTTGGACAGGAAGTAGTTGGCCTGGAGGAAGGGCCCGGGCGCACCCGGTACCACCAGCCGCAGCGCGTGTGCCCCGGCGTCGTAGGCGTAGCTGCCCGGCTCGATGCCCTCCACGTGGTTGACGAAGACGTACAAGGAGGTCAGCGAAGGCCCGCCGGGCCGTTCCGCCTCGCTGCCGGGCCGGGTCGCCGCGCAGTCGGCCAGCGCCGCCGCCAGCTGCTCCGCCGTCACCGCCCGGGTGGCGTCGAACCGGCCGAAGCTGCTGCGCCGGGCCCGCAGCGCGGCGCCCTCCTCCATCGCCGGCGCCGCCGGGGCGGGCAGGGGGACCGGCCGCCCGCCCCGCGGCGGGTACGCGGCGGCCGCGTCCAGCACGCCGGGTGCCGGACGGTCCCCGGCCCGGCCGAGGGTCGCCCGGTGGATCCGCTCCAGGGTCTCGAAGGCCAGCACGGTACGGGAGCGCTCCGCGTCCCGGTGGCGGACTTCCGCGCCGGCCGGGGGCGCCGCCCCGCCGTCCCGCTCCGCGCCGCCCTCCCACTCCAGGGGGAGCACCGCGAAGACGCCCTCCTCCCCGGGCGCGGTGCCCAGCAGGCGGGCGAGCCGCTCCTCGTCGAACCAGAGCACGGGCGCGATCCGCAGCCCGTACGCCCTCGCCCACAGCCGCCAGGTCTGCACCAGGGCGCCCACGTCCATGCTGACCGCGTGGAAGGAGAAGCTGTTGTACTTGAAGGAGTTCTGCCAGTACTTGACGCTCAGCACCAGGTACTGCGAGCAGCCCTCGCCCGGTCCGTGGCCCAGGGCCTCCCGCACGTCACCGGTGACGTCGCCGGCCAGCAGCCGGCGCAGCCCGTGCTGGTGCGGGGCGTAGTGGTACAGGCCCGGGGTCAGGGGCCCGCCCGCCCCGGCCGCCCAGTACACACCGACCGGATACAGCCCGCCGCCCGAGGCGGTGCCGCGCGACCAGTTGGCCTGCGCGTAGTGGGGCAGCGCGGCCAGGTCGGTGTTGGCCTGCACGCCCAGGCGCCGGCCGGTCAGCCCGTACGAGTCCTGGAGCATCCCGGACAGCAGGGGCAGCGTGAACCCCGCCGCGGGACGCGGCCCGGCCGCCGGATCCGGCAGCGGCAGGGTCTCCGCGTCCGGGTAGTACTTCGCCTTGCGGGGACGGTCGGCCCAGTCGGGCACGAAGTCCACGGGCTCCATGGGCACCCGGCCCCGGTACATGATGGCGCTGGCGTAGTCATGGGCGTAGCCCACGGGTCCTCCTCGGTTCGTGCGGCCGTGCCGGGCACGCCGGCGGCCGGGTCAGGGGAAGGGGTGCGGGGCCGGGTTGAGGTCGGCCGGCTCCAGGTCGCGCTCGCGCAGCCCCGCCTCGCGCAGGGCCGTACGCATGCGCGGCATGCCCAGCGCCCGCTGCCGCGACCAGCCGAAGTCGATCGGCAGCAGCCCCGGCACCAGCACGCTCACGGTGTGCAGACCCAGCGCCCGCTGCTCCGGCAGCGTCTGGTCGACCACCACCACGTCGAACCCCCGGGCGGCGACGGCCTCCACGCACCGCGCCAGGTCCTCGGACACGTCGTCCGACACACCCTCGGGCCCGAGCAGCGAGGACACCGGCCGCAGCGGACCCCGCGAGGGCCCGCGCAGCAGGAAGTCGGCGTGGCGGCCCATCTCCGGCACCCCGTACACCAGCGGGTGGTCGTGCAGCGCGGTCACCAGGCCGAAGTCGGCCGCCATCGCGCGCAGCCGCTCCTCGTCCCGCTCGGTGCGCCCGGGCAGGTTCACCGCGTCCGTCGCGATCTCGCACAGCGCCGAGTCCAGCGCCGACTCCGGGTCCAGCCCGGCCCCCGCCCCGAAGCACATCCGCCCGAGGCCGCCGTCGAACCGCTCGGCGACCGCCGTCACCACCGGGATCGGGAAGCTGATCCGCGTGTCGAAGAACCGCGCCCGGTACCCGTACAGGGCGAGCCGGTCGACCATCGCCCGCGTCGAGGCGCGCCGGCTGGTCGCCGGGTCGATCTCCGGCAGCGGCTGCCGTCCGTACCAGGTGAGCAGGAAGGCGTCCCGCTCGACCACCTCCATCAGCCCGAAGTAGGCGGCCTCGGCCAGACTGCCGCCCGAGGCGCAGCCGTTGGAGCTCTCCTGCACGAACCGGTTCTCCAGACCCGGCGCGTGGTAGTACGTCAGCACCTCCGGCACCAGCCTCGGCTGCCGGTCGCGCAGCGACCAGCCCCACACCCAGGGGATCTCCCGGTCCGGATCGAAGGGCCGCACCCGGGGGTTGTCCCGGTAGAACGCCTCGCTGTAGAGACCGACCCGGCGCGGATCCACGGCCTCGGCCCCGAACCCGTTCAGCGAGCCCCTCACGCTGGTCGTACGGGAACGCGAGCGCATGCCCGCGTACCGCTCCAGCCCCTCCAGCACCCCGACGCGCGCGCTGCGGTCGAAGGAGTCCGTGTGGCCGCCCCAGAACGTCTCGCGCAGGTACGCGCCGGAGCGCATCGAGAAGCAGCCGATGGTCGCGGAGGTGGAGGTCGAGGAGATGTCCTGGACCAGCGAGGGCCCCAGCGCCCCGCACAGCGGGTTCGCGAACGCCGCCACGTCGAGGGCGTACGCCTCCACCGGCCGCGTACGGAACGCCCCCGGCCGGTACTTGGGCGCCGGCTCCGGATCCAGCGCCCGGGCCGTGTCCGCCTCGGGCGTCCCGCACACCGGGCACTCGGGATCGGGCACCAGCGGGTACCCCCGCACGGCGCCGCCGCGCAGGTCCAGCACCCACACCCGGGGGAACACCCCGCGCGCCGGACCGGTGGTGCCGGAGGCCGCCGAGACCACCAGCGCGGCCAGCGCGTCCGCCGCGAAGGGGTGCGCGTACGGCCAGCCGCCCACCGCCCGGGTCTCGCCGCCCAGCTCCAGGGCGTCCCGCAGCGCGACCGACCGCACGGCCTGCCAGCGCCGCTCCAGGCACCGCGCGCACCCCGGCCCGTCCGCCGGCAGGGGGCCGACCACCGCCTGGTGGCCGTAGAGGGCCACCGGGACCGCGCCCGCCGGGACCTCCCGGTCCGGGGCGGCGAACGCGTCCCGCAGCCCCAGCGCCGTCACGGCCGGCGGCGGCCCGCCCAGCGCGGCCACCGCGCGCTCCAGCAGCGCCGTGAACCGCCCGGCGGCCTCCGCCCCGAGCCCGTCCGCCACCGGGGCGGAGCCGCTACGCGTCATCGCCGGACTCCCGTACCGCCGCCGAGGTGAGCAGCACCCGCACGGTGTGGATGCCCACCCCGGCCAGTTCCGCCGACCCGGTCGGCACCGCGTACGCGTCGAGCCCCGCCCCGGCGAGGTGTTCGAGCACCTGCTCCCAGGACGCCCCGGGCCCCGCCGCCACGGGCGCGGCCGCCGCACCGGACACCGCCAGCGCGCGCGGGTCCAGATCGCGCAGCAGGGGGTCGCGGCCCGCGTCGGCGCCGTCCGCCCCGTACTGGGCCGCGCCCAGCAGCTCGCGCAGCGCCGCGACCGCCGCCGTGCGCCGGTCCAGGCCCTCGCCCAGCGCCCAGCGCTCCCCGGCGCGCGCCAGCAGCACCTGCACCCCGGACCGCGGTCCCTCCCCGAGGTCCAGCAGCTCCGGCTCCAGCTCCAGCCGGTCCGCCGACCGCAGCAGGAAGGCCAGTTCGGCGTCCTCGCCGTCACGGTCCGGCAGGGGCACCCGGTCCGCCGCCGCCCCGCGCACCGCCCGCAGCAGCGCGGCGTGCCCGAGCGCCGACAGCAGCCCGGCCGCGGCCGCGTCGGCGGGGGAGGGGCCGGCCCCGGCCCCGGCGCGGGTGCGTTCGAAGAGCCGCTCGGCGTTGTGCGGGCCGAACGGCCGTACCGCGCCCGCCGGGACCAGGACGGGCTCCTTCGTCAGCAGGGACACCGCACGCTGGTACGCGGACGGCTCTCCCGGTATCCCGGAGGCCGTCGCCAGCCCCGCCGCGGCCACCGCGCCCGGCTCCCCGCCGCCGACCACGTCCCGGGCCGGCACCACGTGCTCCGCGTACACCAGCGCCGCCGCGTCCAGGGCGCGCATCCGCGCCCCCGCGACGTGGTGCACGTCGAACGCGGCCACGGTGCGCGCCTCGCCGTGCCCGAGGCCCAGCTCGACCACCCCGGCCTTCAGCGGGATCTGCGTCAGCTCCTCGTCCGCGTACCGGGTGAACACCCCCGCGTACGGACGCACCACGGCGGAACGCCGGTTCAGCTCCTCGACCAGCTCGTCCGCGTCCCGGGCGGTCTCCAGCACCGGCAGCGCGGGCGTGCTCGAGGTGCCGGCGGCGGCGAGGTCCAAGGGGGCCGCCTCCGGCTCCCCGGGCGCGCAGAACGGGCAGCGGGGGTGCGGGAAGAGCGGCTCGGCGGTGACGTCCAGCGAGGCCATGTCCTGGACGAGGAGCCGCCCGGCGGTCTCGGCCGGCAGCGAACCGGAGGCCGCGCGGAACACCTCGTAGCCGAGCAGGTTGCCGAGCATCGCGGCCAGCGGCCGCCCCGGCACCGGGCCCTGCGCGAGCGGCGCCTCCGGAAGGGCCAGCGCGCTCCACAGCGCGGCCGCCGGGGCGCCGCCGCGGGCCGCGCCCAGCCGCAGGGCCGCGCAGGACCAGCAGCCGGCGGTGCCGTGGGCCATGAGCGGGCCGACGACGGCGTCGTTCCCGTACGACCAGGCGGGCAGCAGGGTGCGTCCCTCGGGTATCCCGGCGCGCAGCAGCGGCAGCAGCCGGGCCGGAGCCGCCGCCCCGCCGGTCACCACCACGAAGTCGTACCCGTCCAGCGCGTCCCAGCCGAGGGGCTGTCCGGGCAGCGTACGGACCTCCACCGGGCAGCCGTCGGCGACGGCCTCGGCCGCCTCGGCCCGTACCGCGTCCGCGTCCGCCCCCGGCGGCAGGCCGACGGTGGCGCAGCCGTTGCGCACCAGGCTCAGCGCGCACCAGCGGGCCACGGCGTCCTCGCCCAGGACGGCGACCCGGGTTCTGCGGAAGCGCAGGAAGCGGGCTTCGGCGTCATCGGCGTAGTGGTCGGCGTAGGCGATCTGCGGCGCGAACCTGCGGGCCACGTCCGCCGACGGCGCGGCGGCCGGCTCCGGCCGCGCGGGCTCTGCGACGGAACGGGCGAAGTCCCGTTCGTACAGCGTCTTGACGAGTTCGCCGACCATCGCGCGCTGGGCGTCGCCCAGCCCCCGGCAGAGCTCTTCGACGGTGTGCTCGCCGGTCAGGTGCGGGACGATCAGCGTGGCGAACCGGTAGGCGGTGCGGGCGGTGAGGCGGAACCCACCGTCGGAATTGTGGAAGAGCACGCCGTCGGGCGTTTCGGTGAAGAGCACGTCCCGGCGGATCCTGGGGCGTGTCGCGGCAACGTACTGGTAGCTGTCCAGGGACATGGAACACCTCTGATTGCGGTCTGGTGGGGACGAAGGCGTGAGGTGGGAAATGTCGGGGAGGCGGGCGAGCCGCCTCAGCCGGGCAGGAGCGCCGCGGCGCCGTCACGGCCCCGGGCCAGCCACCGCGCGTAGACGCGGAGGAAGGCGTGGATCCGGTAGGGCTCGCCGGGCGGCCCGTCCTCGAGCATCCCGGCCTCCACGAGCTGTTCCAGCACGCTTTCGCCGGCGGCTGTGGCCGGACCGGAGTGCGGCTCGAGCGAGCCCATCCGCAGGAAGGCCTCCCGCAGATCGGGCGGGAGCGCGCCGACGGCCTGCCCGAGGACCTCGGGCACCGACAGCCGGGGGTCCTCGGCGAGGGCCAGCCGGCCCGGCGGGTCCTCCGCCAGCCAGGCCGCGCAGTCGGCGACGGACAGCCCCGGCCGGGTCAGCAGCCGTCCGGCGGCGATCCGCAGGGCGAGCGGGAAGTAGCCGCACACGGCGGCCAGTTCGCGCGCCGCCCGCTCCTCGGCGGCGATCCGCCCGGCCCCGACGAGGCCGGTGAGCAGTTCGTGGGCCTCGGCCGGCGCGAGGACGTCGAGCCGGTGCACGAAGCCGCCGTGCCGGGCGACGGCGGCGGCGAGGGCGCGCCGGCTCGTCACCAGGACGGTGGCGCCGCCGGTCCCGGGCAGCAGCGGCAGCACCTGCCCGGCCCCGGCCGCGTTGTCGAGGACCAGCAGCCGCCGGCCGCCGCCGTCCGGCCCCGGCAGCAGCTTGCGCGCCTCCTCGACGTCCAGGGGGCTTCCGTCGGGCCGGGCCAGGTCGATGGCCGACACTCCGCCGGGGAAGGCCCGCCGGACCTCGTACGCGCTCTGGTGCGCGAGCGCCGACTTGCCGATCCCGGGGGCTCCGGAGACGACCAGCAGCCGGGGCCCGTCGGTGTCGGTGAGGCGCAGTGCCAGGGCCCGCAGGTCCGCCGCGCGCCCGGCGAACCCGGGCACCGGCGGTGGCCCGGCGTGCTCGGCGACGCGCTCGCGCAGGGCCGGCGCGGGGCGTGGCGGAGCCGGTCCCGGTCCGAGGTCCTCGGGCCGGCCGGCCGGGCCCAGCTCCTCGGCCCGCAGGATCGCCAGTTCCAGGCGCCGCAGGCCCGGACCGGGGTCGACGCCGAGTTCCTCGCGCAGCCGCTCGCGCACGGCGCGGTACTCGGCGAGGGCCTCCGCCTGCCGGCCGGTGCGGTAGAGGGCCTCGATCAGCTGCTCGGTGAAGCGTTCGCGGACCGGCCGGCGGCGGGCGCCCTCGTACAGGTCGACGAGCACCTGGTGGCAGTTGCCGGCGGCCAGTTCGAGGTCGCACACCCGCTCCAGCACCCGCAGCCGCTCCTGTTCGAGCGCGGGCACCGCGTCCCGGTGGAGCATGGCCGAGGCCACGTTGGACAGCGGCTGCCCCTGCCAGAGGGAGAGCGCCTCCCGCAGCCGGTACAGCTCCTCGGCGGTCCCGGCGGCGGCCCGCGCCTGCGCGGTCAGTAACCGGAACAGGACGAGGTCGAGCGTCTCGGTGTCGTTGCGCATGCGGTAACCGCCCGGCACGGCCTCGATGGTGGTCGCGGATATGCCGTATTTCGCGAATAACCTGCGCAGGCGCAGCACACAGGTCTGGAGTGCGGCCCGGGCGGTGGCGGGCGGCTCCTCGTCCCACACGGCACGCAGCAGATAGCCGGTGGAAACGACGGTGCCGGGATGGAGCAGGAGGGCGGCGAGAAGACTGGTCGGTTTGGAGGGTTTGAGAACTACTGTCTCGGGGCCGTGCGCAATACTCAAGGGCCCCAAAAGCTGGAACCGCATTGGTCCCCCGTGTCGGGTCACGTGTGTCGCAGATGAGCGTGATGACGGGGGGCGCCGTTCCCGCGAGCCGCGATGACGGACCGGTACTCCCGAAGGAGTCCGGACCAGTGCCCGCGGCTGCTCGCCGCTCCCCGTTGGGCGGTGAATATCTGGAACCCTACAGAACGGATCTTGTGGAAGTCGAACCGAGATCCGGGTCGATTCCGGCGGTCCAGGCGTTCTTCTCCTCTCCGTCACGCCGGGAATCCGTCGAGTTACCGCCGGTTCGTCAATTCTGTTCAGACGTAAACGAGTTCCGATGGAAGCGCGGTCGAGTACCGATGGAGGCCGCATTGCCGGCGGGCCGCCGGATGGCCGGATGAGGTGACCGGACTGGCGCATTCCCATCGTGCCCGACGGAGTCGGAACGGTGAATTCCGGACCCGAACCGGAATCCACCGCCCCAAGGAAAAGCGCCCCGGCCGGGAGCCGGCCGGGGCGCGCGGACCGGCGTGCTACTCGAAGCGCGCGGTGTCGCCCGCTCCGCGGCGCAGGATCTCCACGTCGCCGCCGGAGAAGTCGACGACCGTGGTCGGCCGGGTGCCGCAGTCACCGGAGTCGACCACCGCGTCCACCACGTGGTCGAGCCGCTCCTTGATCTCCCAGCCCTGCGTCATCGGCTCCTCCTCGTCCGGCAGCAGCAGGGTGCTCGAGACCAGCGGCTCGCCCAGCTCGGCCAGCAGGGCCTGCGTGACGAGGTGGTCGGGGATCCGCACCCCGACCGTCTTCTTCTTCGGGTGCAGCAGCTGGCGCGGCACCTCCGAGGTGGCCTTGAGGATGAAGGTGTAGGGGCCCGGGGTCGCCGCCTTGACGGCCCGGAACACGTCGTTGTCCACGTGCACGAACTGCCCCAGCTGGGCGAAGTTCTGGCACACGAGGGTGAAGTGGTGCTTGTCGTCCAGGTTGCGGATCGACCGGATCCGCGCGATGCCGTCACGGTTGCCCAGCTGGCATCCCAGCGCGAAACAGGAATCCGTCGGGTACGCGATGAGCGCGCCGGAGCGGATGCTGTCGGCCACGCCGCTGAGGGTGCGCCGCTGGGGGTTCTCGGGGTGCACGTCGAAATACTTCGCCATCCGCCGAGCCTACGGGACCGGATCGCTCCGCTCCGCCGCTGCGCCGCTGACCCCGGCCCGCCCGCCGGGAGGGGCGCTGTGCTCCGACCGGGTTCACTTGGGGCGCTCGTTCGGACGCAGCACCGAGTTTATGATCATCGTTTCGGCTTTCCGTCCTCTTTGATGCTCTCATCCGGCCGTGGGACAACTGGGAGGCCTGCGTGGCGAAGTCAGGGACGAAGGCGTGGAGTGCGGTCGCCGCGGTGACGGGGGCCGCGCTGGCCCTCGCCCACGCACCGGGCCGCACGGCCGAAGCGGCCGCGGCCCCCGGCCCCGCCCCGGAGGCGGCGGTCACCCTGCTGGTCGGCCACGCCCTCGACGGCGGCCCGCGCGCGGACACCGCCGGATGGTGCGCCGCCGGAGTCTTCCGGGGCGGCCGCTGCGGCACCTGGCGGGAACAGCGGGTGCTCGCCACCGCCCGGGGCGGCTCCGTCCTGAGCGACCCGGCCCTCGGCGAGGCCGGCGAACTCCCCACCGACCCCGGCTCCCCCCTCGAGATCACCCTCGCCCGGCCGGAGGCCGGCCGTCTCACCGACGTGACCGTGACCGACGGGCACGGCCGCCACCTCGCCGGCGAGCTCGGCCCGGACGGCGGACACTGGCGCAACACCGAACCCCTGCGCGCGGGGGAGGGCTACACCGTGCGGGTCCGCGCCCAGGACGGCCGCGGAGCCCCCGTCGGCGTCGGCATGGTCTTCCGCACCTCGCCGCCCGACGCGCCCGACGACGGGGGCAGGCTCACCGCCGAGTTCGGTCCCCGCCCCGGCACGTACGGCGCGGGCGCGATCGTCACCGCCGAACTCAGCCACCCGGTCCCCGCCGACAACCCCGCAGCCCGCGCCCGCGTCGAGCGGGCCCTCCAGGTCACCTCGCGGCCCCACGTCGAGGGAGCCTGGCACTGGGTCGACGGCTCGACCCTGCACTTCCGGCCCCGCGCCTACTGGCCCGCCCACGCCGTCGTCCGCGTCCGCAGCGGCCTCGACGGGGTCGAACTGGGCGAACACGGCTACGGAGGCCCCTCCGAGCCCCTCGAGTTCACCGTCGGGGACCGCGTCGAGGCCGTCACCGACTCCGCCGCCCACCTGATGACCGTACGCCGCAACGGGCGCGTCGTCCGGACCATCCCGGTCACCACCGGCAAGGCGGGCTTCCGCACCCGCAGCGGCATCAAGGTCGTCCTCGGCAAGGAGTACAAGGTCCGCATGCGCGGGGACACCGTCGGCATCAAGAAGGGCACCAAGGAGTTCTACGACCTCCCCGTCTTCTACGCGACCCGGGTCACCTGGAGCGGGGAGTACGTCCACGCCGCGCCCTGGTCGGTCGAGGCGCAGGGCGAGGAGAACGTCAGCCACGGCTGCACCGGCATGTCCACCGAGGACGCCGCCTGGTTCTACGGGACCGTCCGCGAAGGCGACATCGTCGAAGTGGTCAACAGCGGCGGCGCGAAGATGGACCCCTTCGGCAACGGCATCGGCGACTGGAACCTGGACTGGGGCACCTGGCTCTCGGGCAGCGCCCTGAACCGCGCCACCGCCCCGTCCCCGCCGCCGGACAGCCCCTCGCGCCTCACCCCGACGACCTGAGACATGGCCCCCCTCGCGGTACGCCGCCCCGCCCCGCACGCCGCCGGCCCGCGCCGGGTGCTGCTCGCGGGCTCCGTCGGGAACTTCACCGAGTGGTACGAGTTCGGCGTGTACGGAGCCTTCGCCACCGTCATCGCCGACCGGTTCTTCACCCCCGCCGGGGCGGCCGGCCAGGGCGGCGCCGGGCCGCTGGTGGCCACGTACGCCTCCTTCGCGGTGTCCTTCTTCTTCCGGCCCGTCGGTGCCCTCCTCTTCGGCCGCCTCGGCGACCGGATCGGCCGCCGCCCCGCCCTGATCCTCGTCATCGCCCTGATGACCCTGGCCACCACCCTGATCGGCCTCCTCCCGACCCGGGACGCCATCGGAGCCGCCGCCCCCTGGCCGCTGGTCCTGCTCCGCGTCCTGCAAGGGCTCTGCTCGGGAGGAGAGTTCGGCGGGGCCGTGGCCCTGATGACGGAATCCGCGCCCCCGGGCCGGCGGGGCCGCCACGGCGCCTGGCAGTCCTTCACCGTCGCCCTCGGCCTGCTCGCCGGCGCGGCCGTCGCCGCCCTCCTGGCCGGGCTCCTCTCCCCGGCGGCGCTGCACGCCTGGGGCTGGCGGATCCCCTTCCTGCTGGCCCTGCCGCTCGGTCTGACCGCGTACCGGCTGCGCTCCGGACTTCCCGCAGAGCCGCCGCCTCCGGCCCCGCCGCCGGGGGCCGGTGCGCCCACCCCCGCCGGCAGCGGCACCGGCACCGTCCGGGCCGTCGCCCTCGCGGTGGGCCGGCTCATGGGCTGGTCGGCGGCCGGCTACACCTTCCTCGTGGTCCTGCCCTCCTACCTCCAGGCCACCCTCGGGGCCTCCTTCCACCAGGCCCTGGTCGCGACCACCCTCGCCAACCTCGGCTTCGCCGCCGCCATCCTGCCCGCCGGCGTCCTCAGCGACCGCGTCGGCCGCCGCCCCGTGATGCTGGCCGGCGCCCTCGCCGTCACCCTCCTCGCGCTCCCGCTGCTCCACCTCCTCCAGGACCCGGCCGCCCCCGCCGCCGCCAAGGCCGCCGCCGTCCTCGGCGCGGGCGCCACCGTCGGTCTGCTCGCCGGTCCCGGCCCCGCCATGCTCGCCGAGATGTTCCCCGCCCGGGTGCGCTGCACCGGGCTCGGGCTGGCGTACGCCCTCAGCGGCGCGGTGTTCTCCGGCTGCGCCGGTCTCGTCATCACCGCCCTGACCGCCGCCACCGGCGACCACGACGTCCCCGCCTACTACGCCGCCGGGACCTGCGCCCTCAGCGCCCTCGCCCTGGCCGGCGTGCGCGGCGACGGCCACAGGAGGCCCCTGCCATGAGGGTGATCGGGCTGATGTCGGGCACCTCGTACGACGCCGTCGACGCGGCCGCCGCGCGGCTGACCCTCGAGGACGACGGCGAGACCCTGCGGCTGGTCCCGCTCGGCCTGGTCAGCGCCCCCTACGAGGACGGCCTGCGCGACACCCTCGCCGCCTCCCTGCCGCCCGCGGCCACCACCCTGGCCGACGTGTGCCTCCTCGACACCCGCATCGGGCAGGCCTTCGCCGCCCTCGCGGTCCGCGCCGACCGCGAACTGTGCGCCGGCCGCGCCGGGCTGATCGCCTCGCACGGCCAGACCGTCTACCACTGGGCCGACGCCGGGCAGGTCCACGGCACCCTCCAGCTGGGCAGCCCCGCCTGGATCGCCGAGGCCACCGGGCGTCCCGTCGTCTCCGACTTCCGCCCCCGCGACATCGCGGCCGGCGGCCAGGGCGCCCCGCTCGTCAGCCTCGTCGACCTGATGCTGCTGCGCGGACGCCCCGGCACGCCCGCCGCCCTGAACATCGGCGGGATCGCCAACCTCACCGCCGTGCCCGCGGCCGGCCCGCCCGTGGCCTTCGACACCGGACCCGGCAACGCCCTGATGGACGCCGCCGTACGCGAAGCCACGGGTGGGCGCCTCGGGTACGACGAGGACGGCGCCCTCGCCGCGCAGCCGGCCGGGTCCACGAACCGCTCCTGCGGCGCCTGCTCGCCGAGCCCTACTACCGGCGCCCCGCTCCCAAGACCACCGGCAAGGAGCTGTTCCACCACGGCCACCTGCGCACCGCCCTCGACGGCTGCCCCGCCCTCCCGCCGCAGGACCTCCTCGCCACCCTCGCCCGCCTCACCGCCCGGACCGTCGCCGACGCCCTGCGCCCGCTGCGCGTCACCGAGGTCATCGCCTCCGGCGGCGGCACCCGCAACCCGGTCCTCATGGCCATGCTCCGCGAGGAACTGCCCCCGCGCACCGCCCTGCTGGACTCGGCCGCCCTGGGCCTGCCCGCCGCCGCCAAGGAGGCGTACGCCTTCGCCGTCCTCGGCTTCCTCACCCTGCACGGCCTGCCCGGCAACGCCCCCGGCTGCACCGGCGCCCGGGGACCCCGGCCGCTCGGCTCCCTCACCCCGGGGCGCGGACCGCTGCGCCTGCCGGTCCGGCCGTCCCGTCCACCCGTACGGATCGCCGTGGGCCCGCCGTCCCGTGCCGGACCGTCCTGAGCGTACCGCCGCCGGTGACGTGGCCCCCGCCGAGGGGGCCGTCCGACCGCACGGCCCGCCCGACGGCGGCCTCCGGACAGTCCGCCCGCAGTGCGGCCCCTGACGGGCGGTCAGCCCGGTCACATGCGGGGTGCGGGCGGCGTCGGCAGGGGAGCGGCCCCCTCCTGTACGAGGTTCAGCAGGACGAGCGCGTCGGTCCAGCCCAGCGGCACGACCGCGCGCGGCCGGCCCCGCTCGTCCACCGTCTCGGGCAGTTCGCCCAGCACGTTGCGCTGGGCGAGCACCCAGTCCAGCACCGCGCGGCCCTTCTCCCGCTCACCCGTCGCCGACCAGGCGAGGGCGAACAGCGAGGTGCTCGGCGTCCACGTGACGTTCCCCCACTCCGAGTCGTCGGTGCCCGGCACCAGCCCGCCGTTGGACCTCCGCAGGGCCCGGTACGTGTCGTCGAGTGCCCGGGGGAGGTCGGCGGGGGCCCGGTTGAACGGGGGCGCCATGAACGCGACCGCGGTGTCGGGGCCGAAGTCGCCGTCGAGGGTGCGCGGATAGCCGAGCGGCCCGAACCGTCCGGCGACGGCCGCCTCCAGCCGCCCCGCCGCGGAGGCCCAGCGCGCGGAGTCCGCTTCCCGTCCGAGCCCGGAGGCCAGGTCGGCGGCGGCCCGCAGGCCGGACAGCAGCGGTGCGGCGGTGCCGAGGTTGGCGGTCCGCGTGGGCAGTTCCCAGTAGTCGGGGGAGGCGGGCGGCAGCCCCTCGCCGTCGAGGGAGGCCGCCGCGTAGTCGGCGGCCTTCGCGAGCGCGGGGTACAGCGCGCGCAGCCGCTCCTCGCGGTCCTCGCGCGGCGCGGTCCGGTACCACTGCCAGGCGGCCCAGGGGACCCAGCCGTTGGCGTCGAGCTGCCACGGCCGGGAGTCCGGCGGCCCCGAGCCGTCGAGCCGGGTGCGGGCCTCCCACGTGCCGTCCGCCCGCTGCGTCGCGGCGCTGTACCGCAGGATCCGGTACGCCTCCTCGCCATGCCCGGTGTGCGCGAAGGCGGCCGCCGCGAAGGCGGCGTCACGCGGCCAGGAGTAGTCCCAGAACGGGTGCCAGGCCGCGGCGAAGGCCCCGTTGGGCCGCAGCAGCGCCCGCATCGACAGCAGCGCCCGCCCGGCGCTCTCGCGGCGGACCCCGGCCGCCCCCGGGACCTGCCCCCGGGCCAGCCAGCGCCGGGACTCGGCGATCTGGGCCAGCGCGCCCGGGTCGCCGGCCTCGACCACCCTGGACCTCTCCTCGCCCTCGGGCAGGTAGCGCCAGCGGCCCGAGGGCAGCACCAGCACGTTGCTGCCCTCCACGTAGCGGGCGCCCACCGCGAAGGGCGGGCTCACGGCCTCCACCGCCCGCCCGTTGAAGAGCAGGCCCGCCGTCCGGGCGGGTTTCGTCGAGGCCGGTACGTAACAGGCCTCCGTCTCCCCGCACCGCTCGGAGCCCGCCGGGTTCACGTGGAAGGCCAGGCGGCCCGAACCCGGCTGCCACGTGCGCCGGGCCTGGTCGTACTGCGCCGCCGGCGGGAAGCGGGCCGGGGCCGACCGCGTCCCGTACCAGGTGACCGTCCCGTTCCCGGCGGTGGTGGCCTGGGCGAACAGGTGGTAGCGGCCGCCGGGCCGCAGCGCCGCGTTCATCGGCACCTCCACCCAGCCCGTGCCCTCCCCGCCCAGCGCGGCCAGGTCGACGCCGGCCGAGGCGACCGCCGAGCCGGCGTCGCCCCGGGCGGTACGCACCTGCACGGTCAGCCTCCCGGCCGCCGCCGTACTGCCGAGGAAGAGCGAGACCCGCGAGAGCCGGCCGTCGTCGGTGGTGAACTCCTGGGCCGCCGCCCATCCGGAGTTCCCCGCCCCCCTGATCCAGTACAGGGCCACGTCGTGCCTCGGCTGCCCGTCGAAGGCCGCCCGTCCGGCGGGGGAGAGGGGCCCGCCCGCGGCGACCGCGCCGTCCGCCGTCTGCGACAGGGCCGCGAGCAGGGCGACGGCCACCAGGACCGACCGTGTGCGCATCACGCATTGCCTCCACTGTGATGAAGCGTCAAGAAGCCGGGGGGAGCGCGTACACGGCGCCACTCATCCAATATCCCCGGCGGCGCCCCCGCCGAAGGGGCGTGATCGCTCCAGCCGCGCGAGACCGCCCGCAGCACCGCCCGGACGGTCCAACGCCCGTCACCAGCCGGGGTAACGGTGCAGCCAGTACGGGTCCCAGCCCTTCTCGTACTCGCCGCCGCCCGGCGACTCCCCGAGCTCCGACAGCAGGTCCCGGGCCAGGGTGTCCAGCACCCACGCCAGCTCGTGCCGGCTCACCAGCCCCACCGGCAGCGCCCCGGCCCCGTGCGCCCCGCCCAGCAGCGCCCCCGTCACACAGGCGACCGCCTCCCCGTCGGGCGCCCCCGCCGCGAACCGCAGCGCCCGCTCCACCTCCCCGCGCTCCGGGAACGAGGCCGCCGCGTACAGCCCCCCGAGCACCGCCGACCACGCCGTCGGATCCGGCGCCCACCGCGCCAGCCGGCCCGGATCCCCCGGGTGAGCGGCCGCCGCCGCCAGCGCCCCGGCCAGCAGCCCCAGCTCCGCCCGCGGTACGTCCTCCACCCCGCCCAGCGCCGCCAGCGCGTCCCCGGCGGCACCGCGCACCGACTCCCCGACCAGGCAGTGCGCGGCCAGCACGGCCGCGCACACCGCCGCCCACTGCGCCCCCGCGTCCCCGTGGGTCAGCGCCGCCACCTCGCGCAGCTGGTGGTTCCTCAGCCGGACGTACTTCGGCGACCGGGCGTCACCCCACAGCGCCAGGGGCAGCGTCCGGCCCACCGCGTGCCAGCCGCGGCTGCGCGTCGCCGGTTCCTCCAGCGTGCCCTGCCACGGCCCCGCCAGGGCCTCGACGGTGGCCGGGGCGCTGCCGCGCCGCTCCGCCAGCGCCGGAACCCCGGCGAGCCAGCCGTCCGGCCACTCCCGGGCACCGTCCGACCGGTCCCAGCGCCCGCGCACGTGCTCGCGCGCGATCCCCTGGAGGTACGCCCAGCGGCCGTACGCGTGCCACAGCACCGACGGGGGATGGCAGATGCCCTTGTGGCTGCCGCGCACGGAGGCCCGTACCGAACCCTCCACGGTGAAACAGGCCAGCTGGGTGCAGACCCCCGCGCGCAGCGCCCCCGCCGGGGCCGGCCCGCCCCGCGCCGCGCCCAGCGACTCCCCGAGCGCCAGCCCGAGCAGCAGCCCCCGGGCCGCCTCCGCCGCCCTGCCGCGCTCCGCCCGCTTCCCGCCCTCCGTCAGCCCGTCCATCGGCTCCCGGCCCCCTATCCGTGTCGAACACCGGGGGCATCGTACGCACGGCCTTTCCGGCCACCTCACCAGCCCTCCACATCCGCACCAGCGCGGCGCGAGCGCAATCGAACAGGCTCTCCCCGTCCAGCCACCGCGCACTTTGCGCCAACCCGACCGACCGGCACACGAGGCGCCGGGCCACACCCACGGGGGAAAAGTGATCACTCGACGGACCGCACTCCGGGCAGGCGTCGCCGCCACCAGCATCGTCGGCACCGGCGGCATGCTGCTGCCCGCCGTCAACGCCGCCACGGCAGAGCCGGCCCGCACCACCGCGGGCGCCGCCGAACTCGACGCCGCGTCCATAACCAAGTTCACGCAGAAGATGCCCGTGCCCCCGGTCCTGCAGCCCTACCGGACCACCAGCACCACCAGCTACTACCGGATGACCCTGAAGGAAGCCACCAAGGAGATCGTGCCCGGGCTCAAGACCCCGCTGCGCACCTTCAACGGCTCCTTCCCCGGACCCGTCATCAGGGCCGAGTCGGGCCGGCGCGTCGTGATCAAGCAGACGAACTCCCTCGCCGTCCCCACCTCGATCCACCTCCACGGCGCCCACGTCCCCCAGGACAGCGACGGCGCCCCGATGGACCTGATCCCCGCCGGCGGCGGTACGAAGACGTACACGTACCCCAACACCCAGCCGCACGCGAACCTGTGGTTCCACGACCACGCCCACCACATGGAGTCGGAGAACGTCTTCCGCGGGATGACGGGCACCTACATCCTCACCGACGACATCGAGCGCCGCCTGCGCCTGCCCTCCGGCCAGTACGACGTCCCGATCTCGCTGCGCGACGCCCGCTTCCTCGAGAGCGGCGAACTCGTCTACGCGATGGGCGACTTCATGAAGCGCAACGTCGTCCTCGCCAACGGCAAGTCCTGGCCGTTCTTCGAGGTCGCGGCCCGCAAGTACCGCTTCCGCCTCACCAACACCTCCAACCAGCGCTTCTTCGACCTGCACCTCGCCGACGACTCCGAACTCGTCCAGATCGGCACCGACGGCGGCCTGCTGCCCGAGCCGCACCGCACGAACGTGGTCGCGATCAGCCCCGGCGAGCGCGCCGACGTCGTCATCGACTTCTCCCGATACCCCGTCGGCACCGTCATCGAGCTGCGCAACAAGGACATCGCCCCGTTCGAGTCCGCCGACGTGGTCGGCAAGGTGCTCCAGTTCCGCGTCACCCGCACCGCCCCCGACCACAGCGTCGTCCCGGACCGGCTGCGCACCCTGCCGCCGCTCGGCCCGGCCACCGTCCAGCGCGCGTTCGACATGCGGATGGACGAGGCCCCCGGCGGCAGCGCGTACATCAACGGCAAGACGTACGACATGGACCGCATCGACACCGACATCGCCTACGGTGCCACCGAGATCTGGACCGTGACAAACAGCAACAAGATCGCCCCGCACAACTTCCACATGCACCTGGTGCAGTTCCGGGTGCTGGAACGCAACGGCAAGCCCGTCACCTCCGGCCCCGAGACCGGCCTCAAGGACACCGTGCCCCTCAAGCCGGGCGAGACCGTGAAGCTCCAGGCCACCTTCGACGGCTACCGCGGCACCTACGTCTACCACTGCCACCTGTTCGACCACGGCGCCATGGGCATGATGGCCAACATGCGCATCTCCTGACCCCCCGCGCCCTGCGCGCCTCCCCGCCCCGGCGGCCCCCGCGGCCGCCGGGGCGGACCCGTCCCCGTTGCCCCGCCGGGGTGCCGATCGTTTGTCCGTCCGACGGACGGCCGGGCAGGAACGACACGCGGGACGGGTGACCGGGATGCGGACGGGGCGCAGGACGGTACTGAGGGCGGCTTCGGCCGGGGCGCTGACGGCACTGGCCGGGCTCCGCGCCCCCGGCGCCGCGGCGGTCGCGCCGGCGCGGCGATTCCCCGGCGGGGACCGGGCGGTGCTGCGCTTCGCCCGCGCCACCAACGGCGCGGCCACCGCCACCGCCGACGGGCGGCGGATCATCGCCGAGGTGCAGAACGTCCTCTGGTCGCTGCCCCCGGACGGCGGGCCGGCCACCCGCCTCACCCCGCCCGACCTGGAACCGGGCCGCCCGGTGTTCTCCCCGGACGGGAGTCGCGTGGCCATGAGCGCCTACCGCGGCGGCACCTTCCACATCTGGGTGATGCGCCCCGACGGCACCGGCCTGCGCCGCCTCACCGACGGCCCCTTCGACCACCGCGCGCCCGCCTGGTCCCCCGACGGCCGCACCCTCGCCTTCTGCTCCGAACGCGGCGGGGACCCCGTCGCCGGCAGCCCGTACCGGATCTGGACCGTCTCCCTCGCCGACGGCGGCCTGCGCCGCCTCACCGGAACGCCCGGCCAGGACGGACCCGGCCAGGACGGCGCCTGGGAGGACCTCGACCCGGTCTTCTCGCCCGACGGCCGCCGGGTGCTCTTCCCGCGCGCCACCCCGTCCGGCGAGACCCTCACCGCCCGCCTCCTGGCCTCCGTCGCCGCCGACGGGACCGGCCCCGTGCGGACCGAACACACCGCCGCCGCCGGCAGCATGCTGGCCCCCGCCCTCTCCCCGGCCGGCCGCACCGCCTGGCTGTCCGCCGCCCCCGGCCCCCGCAGGGCCGAGCACCTCACCCTCTACACCGACGGCCGCCCCGTCGCCCTCGACGGCGACCTCGCCCCCGCGCCCCCGCGCTGGATCGGCGACGACCGCCTGCTGGTCACCCTCGACGGCCGCTTCCGGGTGATCCGCCCCCACCGCGACGGCACCGCCCACGAGATCCCCCTCGACGCCACCCTCGAAGTGCCCCGCCCCCGCTACCGGGTCAAGGAGTACGACCTGGAAGCCGAACGCCCCCGCCCCGTACGCGGCGTCCACCTGCCCGCCCTGTCTCCCGACGCCCGCAGCGTCGCCTTCGCCGCGCTCGGCGCCCTCTGGGTGGCCCCCGTCGCCGGAGGACCCCCGCGCCGGATCCTCCAGGCCCCCGCCACCGCGTACGTCCAGGGCCCGGTGTGGACCCCGGACGGCCGGGCCCTGCTCTACACCGACGACCGCGACGGGCTGAACACCGTGCGCCGCAGGGAACTCGCCGGCGGCCGGGACAGCGTCCTGTCCCCGCCCGGCCGGGTCTACGGATCCCTGTCCCCGGACGGCACCCGGCTCGCCGCCCTCGACCTCGCCGGCCGGCTGATCGTCCGCGACCTCGCCTCCGGCACCGACACCCCGCTCGTGGCCGCCCTCGGCGGCGGAGGCCTCCCCAGCGCGCCCAGCTGGTCCCCCGACGGACGCCACCTCGCCCTCTGCGACCGCAACCGGCTCAGCCGCCGCTTCCGCGAGGGCTACAACCTGATCCGGATCGTCGACACCGCCACCGGCTCCGCCCGCCTCCACGCCCTCGCCCCGCACACCTCCCTCTCCGACCGCTACGCCGCCGGCCCCGTCTGGTCGCCCGACGGCCGCTTCCTGGCCTGCGTCGCCGAATCGGCCCTGTGGCTGCTCCCCGTCACCCCCGACGGCACCCCCGCCGGACCCGCCCGCCGCCTCACCGACGAGCCCGCCGACCACCCGTCCTGGTCCGCCGACTCCCGCACCCTGCTCTACCAGTCCAGCGCCCGCCTGCGGCTGCTCGGCCTCCGCCCCGACGGCACCCCCGAGGGGGCGCCCCGCACCGTCCCCGTCGCCCTCTCCTACCGCCGCCCCGAGCCCGTCGACACCGTCGTGCACGCCGGACTGCTGTGGGACGCCACCGGATCCCCGCCCCGCGCCGACGTCGACCTGCTCATCAGCGGCGGCCGCATCACCGCCGTCGAACCGCACCGCCCGCGCCGCCGGGCCGCCCGCACCATCGACGCCTCCCGGGGCACCGTCCTGCCGGGGCTGTGGGACGCGCACGTCCACCCGTACCCCTACACCTACGGAGCCCGCCAGGGCGCCCTCCACCTGGCCTACGGCATCACCACCGCCGTCTCCCTCGGCGGCTCCGCCTACGAACAGGCCCGCCTGCGCGAGGACATCCGCTCCGGCCGCCTCGCCTCCCCCCGGCTGCTGGCCGGCGGCGAACTCCTCGACGGCTCCCGCGTCGCCTACAGCATGGGCCGCGCCCACCGCACGCACGCCGGACTCGCCCGCTCCCTGGCCCGCGCCGAGGCCCTGGACTGGGACTTCGTCAAGACCTACGTCCGCGCCCCCCACGCCTTCATGGAAGAAGCCGCCCGCTTCGCCCACGAACGGCTCGGCGTCCGCTCCGGCTCCCACCTGTGCGCCCCGGGCATCCAGTCCGGCCAGGACCTGACCACCCACCTGATCGCCACCGAACGCGCCGAGTACGGCCACGGCGCGACCCCCGCGGGCCACACCCACCAGGACACCCTGGAGGTCTACACCCACGGAGGCTTCGACCTCGTCGCCACCCCCTTCACCGCCCTGCCCCTCATCGGCGCCGACCCCTCCCTCGCCGCCGACCGGCGGGTCACGGCCATGATGCCGCCCTGGGACGTGGCCGCCCTCCGGGCCGCCGCCGCCCGCCCGCCCACCCCCGAGCAGGACACCGCGCTCGAGCGGGAGGTCGCCGCCTACCGGAGCGTCCTCGAAGGCGGCGGCCGCGTCGCGCTCGGCACCGACGCCCCGCTCACCCCCGTCGGCCTCCACCTCCACCTCGCCCTGCGCGCCCTGCACCGGTACGGCTTCTCACCCGCCGAGGCCCTCACCACCGCCACCCGCACCCCGGCCCGCGTCTACGGCGCCGACCGGCACCTCGGCACGGCCGAAGCGGGCAGGCTCGCCGACCTCACCCTCGTCGACGGAGACCCCTTCACCGACTTCGACGACCTGGTCCGCGTCCGCGCGGTCCTGCGCGCCGGCACCCCGTACGCACGCGACGCCCTGGAAGCCGCCTTCCCCGGTCCGGCCACCCCCGACCGGGCCTGGCGGCCCGTGCTGCGCCAGATGCACCGTGACTCCTGCTGCACCGGGCCCCCGACCGACGGACGCCTCCCGTACGGGGGTTAGCCCCACCCCCGGGCGGCCGGTCTGCCGGATGGGCCGCCCGGGCGCCCTGCACGAGGCTTGCCGCATGACGATTTCCCGGAGCAAGGCCCTCCTGCTGACCCTCTCCGCCGCGGCCGCCGCCACCGCGCTCACCGCCTCCGCCCTCCCGGCGCAGGCCGCCGGCGGCCCCCGCACGGAGGTGCCCGGGCTCGACTGGCGCCCCTGCGCCAAGCCGGGCGGGCCCGCCACCCAGGAGTGCGCCGACCTCCCCGTCCCGCTCGACTACGACGACCCGCGCGGCCCGCGGATCAGCGTGGCCGTCTCCCGGATCCGCAGTGACCGCCCCGAGGCCCGGCGCGGCACCCTCGTGGTGATCCCCGGCGGCCCGGGCGGCTCCGGCGTACAGCGCCTGACGCAGAAGGGCCCCGCTCTCCAGCAGCAGCTCGCCGGAGCCTACGACCTCGTCGCCTTCGACCCCCGCGGCGTCGGCGGCTCCACCACCGCGAGCTGCGGCCTCGCCCCCGAGGACCGCTACCTCACCGCCCTGCGCTCCTGGCCCGCCCCCGACGGGGACATCACCGAGAACCTCGCCCGCTCCCGCCGCACCGCCGAAGCCTGCGCCCGCAACGGCGGACCCGTCCTGCGCAGCTTCACCACCGCCAACCAGGTCCGCGACATGGACCGCCTCCGCGCGGCGCTGGGCGAGCGCAAGCTCTCCGCCTGGGGGGTCTCGTACGGCACCTACGTGGGAGCCGTGTACGCCCAGACGTACCCCGGACGCACCGACCGCTGGGTCCTCGACAGCAGCGGCGACCCCGACCCCAAGCGCGTCGCCCGCGGCTGGCTGGCCAACATGGCCCAGGGCTCCGACGACCGCTTCCCCGACTTCGCCGCCTGGGCCGCCCACCCCGACCGCGACAGGGACGGCCTGCGGCTGGCGCAGCGCCCCGAGGAGGTCGAGCCCCTCCTGCTCTCGCTCTTCGCCTCCCTGGACCGCGCCCCCCGCCCGTCCACCACCCCCGGAGTGCCCCTGACCGGCAACGGCCTGCGCCAGGCCCTCCAGAACACCCTCTACAGCGACTCCGCCTTCCCCGGCTTAGCCCGGCTCGTCGCCGCCCTGCGCGACCCGGCCCACACCCCCGCCCTCCCGCCGGAGCTCGCCCGCCCCCTGCGCGACGAGGACGCCGCCCAGCTCGTCGCGGTCCTGTGCAACGACGTGGCCTGGCCGGGCGGTTCCCGGGCCGAACGGCAGCGCGCCGTCGACGAGGACCGGGCCCGGCACCCGCTGACGGCCGGCATGCCGGTCAACGTGCTCCCGTGCTCCTTCTGGAAGGACGCCCCCGAGCACAAGCCCACCAAGATCACCCACCACGGTCCCTCCGGCATCCTGATGATCCAGAGCCGCCGCGACCCCTCCACGCCCCACTCCAAGAGCCTGAAGATGCGCGAGGCCCTCGGCGACCGGGCCGTACTCGTCACCGTCGAGCAGGGCGGTCACGGCGTCTACCTCGGCAACGGCAACGCCTGCGGGGACCGCACCGTCACCCGGTTCCTCACCACCGGCCAGCGCCCCGCCCGCGACACCAGCTGCGCGAACTGAGCACCGGCACCGGTGCGGCACGGCGGCGGCCCCGGACCCCGCGCGGCCGGCCCGGGAAGGGCTGGGCCGGCCGGGGGCCTGGGCGACGGTGCCCCGCGCGTCACCGCGCCGGCGGCCGGCACGGTGGTTGACTGGCCGTCATGCCGTTCGACTCCTACGGGGTGCTGTCGGGAACGCTGCACCGCCACTTCCGCGACCGGCCCGACACCCAGGGGCACTGGTTCCACGTCAACCTGGAGGTGGACGCGCCCGCCGGCCGGTACCGGTGCGCCGTCGACGTGGACAGCAAACAGTCCACCACCGGAGTCCAGTGGAAGGTGTTCACCCTGCCCGCCTCCGTGCTCGACCCGGTGCCCTCCCTGGATCCCGGTTACCACGACCTCTCGACGAGCCCGGGCTCCGGCGCCCTCGACTACCTGCGCCATCCCGCCCTCCAGCACCGCCCGGGCTGCGCCCTCCCCGTACGCCCGCCCGCCTGGCTCCGGGACCTCTCGAACCGGCTGAACCCGCCCCGCTCCTGGATCTCCGGCTCCAACCTCGACGCCGCCCGGGCACTGGAGCCCATCCTGGTGCCCGGCCGGGAGATCATGGTCTTCGGAGAGCCCTTCGACCACGGGCTCGGCATGCACAACGTCCACCAGAACCAGGGCGATCCGTACGGCAGCCAGTGGTGGGACGAGAACGGCACCTGGCAGGACGGGGCCACCCTCACCCGCCGGCCCGACGGCCTGTACGACGTCTTCCTCAACAAGTTCTCCAGCCAGTCCGGCCGCACCGGGCCCGACGGGCATCCGGTGTGAACGCCGCCGGCGTGGAGGAACCGCAGCGGCGCTTCGACACCTGGGCGGCCGGCAACGGCTACGAGCGCTACATGGGCCGCTGGAGCCGGCCGGTCGCCGCGGCCTTCGCGGCCTCGCTCGGCGTCGCCGCCGGCGCCCGGTGGCTCGACGCGGGCTGCGGTACGGGCGCACTGGCCGGAGCGGTGGCCGCGCACTGCCGGCCACGGCTGGTGCTGGGCGTGGACCGGTCGGCCGCCTTCGTGGCGGCCGCCCGCACCGCCGCCGCGGAAGCCGTCGCCCCGGGCACCGCGGCGTCCCGCCCGCTCTTCGCGGTGGCCGACGCGCAGGCGCTGCCGGTGCGCGACGGGACGTTCGACGCGGCCGTCAGCGCCCTCACCCTGAACTTCCTCCCCGCGCCGGACACGGCGGTCGCCGAGGCCGCCCGGGCCGTGCGGCCGGGCGGGCTGGTCGCCGCGTACGTGTGGGACTACGCCGAGGGCATGGGGCTGCTGCGGCACTTCTGGGAGGCGGCGGCCGCCCTGGACCCGGCGGCGGCCGCCCTGGACGAGCGCCGCCGCTTCCCCCTGTGCCGCCCGGAGCCGCTGCGGACGCTGTGGACGGGCGCCGGGCTGGGCGGGGTGGAGGTCGCCCCGATCGAGGTGCCCACCGTGTTCGCGGACTTCGCGGACCTGTGGGAACCCTTCCTGTCCGGGCAGGGTCCCGCCCCCGGCTACGTCACCTCCCTCGCCCCCGACGCCCGCCGGCGGCTGCGCGACGTGCTCGCCGGGGCCCTGCCCGTACGGCCCGACGGCTCCGTCGCGCTCACCGCCCGCGCCTGGGCGGTCAGCGGCCGGCGAGCACGCCGTTGAAGGGATCCGAGGCCAGTGCCCGGACGGCCGGCAACTGCCGGTGAAGGGCGGTTCCGGGGCACTCGGTGGCGAAGACGTCGCGGTGGCCCGAGATCCGCTCCACCCTCACCCGCTCGCCGGCCCGGAAGCGTCCGTTGTCGGCGGAGGCGACGAGTGCGACGGTGCCGGTCGGGGCGTGCCCGTACCGGCCGAGCGCCCAGGCCGCGATCCCGGCGACGGCCGTCGTGGCCGCGGGCGGCGCCTGCGGGCCGGAGTGGCGGCCGATGGCCGCGACGCCCAGGGTGTCCTGGTTGAAGCCGAGGGTGTGCGCGCCGGTGACCGGCCGTCCGGAGCCGCCGGCCCGGCCTTCGAAGACCGTGCCGCACTTGTCGACCACGTAGTGGTAGCCGAGGTCCTTGCAGCCGTTGACCCGCCGGTGGAGGGCCTGGAGGCCGCGTACCACGGCGGGGGAGTCGGCGCACGCGTAGTCGTTGCTCTGGGCGGTGTGGTGGACGAACACGGCCTTGACGTCCCCGCCGTACACGACGGGCTCCCCGGGATCCTCGGCCGCGCCCCAGCGGGCGCGCGGGACGACGCGGGGCCGGGAGGCCGCGCCCGCCACCGGCGCCGGGCCGGAGGCCGGGCCGGGCCGCCCCGGCCCCGGCCGCGCGTACCTCCACGGCGTCGGAAGGCCCGGCCCACCACGGCTCCCCGGCCCACCACGGCTCCCCGGCCTCCACCGCCGTCCACGGCGCCCAGTGGCCCGAGCCCCGCTCCCGTACGCGCACCCGGTAGGTCCCGCCCGGGCCGCCGGCGGGCGCCGTGACGGCGAGCATGCCGAAGGGGGTCCGGGCGTCCGCGAGGACGGCGGCTCCGGCCGAGTGGGGGTGACGCCGCGCGGCGGCGGGGGAGCGTCGGCCGGTTCGCCGCCGGCCGCGGCCGGGGCGACCAGCCCGCAGGCCAGGGCGGCGGTGAGGGGCGTCAGCGGGATTCCGCGGGTGCGCAACTCGGCGCTCTCCAGGATCCCGGACGACGGCGGACGGAACCGCGGCCGGCGGCTCCGCCGGCCGGCTCCGCGCGTTCCCGGGCCCGAGGACACAAGGCGCCGGCCGGACTGGAAGTGCCCGGCCGGCGCTCTGCGCACTTCGCTGACCGCCCCTTCAACGAGCCGGCGGCCCGGTGGTCACGGCCGACGGCGGGCGGATCGCCGCGCTCAGTTGGCGGCGTACACGCGGATGGCGAACTCCGCGATGTCCGCGTCGGAGAGGTTCTTCGCCAGATTGGCCTCGGTGATCATGCCCACCAGGCGGTGGCCGCCCTCCACGTCGATGACCGGCAACCGCTTGATCTGGTGGACCTCCATGGTGTCCAGCGCCTCCTGCGCGTTGCTGTCGGCGTCGATCCAGTGCAGGTTGCCGGCGAGTTCCCCGGCCCGCATGCTCGCCGGGTCCTTGCCGTCGGCGCAGCACTTGACGACGATGTCGCGGTCGGTGATCAGGCCCTGGAGACGCTGGTCGTCTCCGCAGATCGGCAGGCATCCGACGTTCAGCTCGCGCATCATGCGCGCCGCGTCCTGCAGGGACTGGTCCTCGCGGATGCACTGCACGCCCTGGGTCATGATGTCGCGGGCCCGCAGGTTCCTGTCCATGGTTCCTCCTCGGTCCTCCGAGTACGTTCCGAAACCCTTCCTGCCCTCCCCTGCCCTCCCCTACGAGGACAACACGGATGGAGCGGCGCGGCGCGCCGGGCATCCCCGCGTCCGCACCGCACGGGGTTCCGCGCCGCCGCCCTCGACCACGTCCACGAGGGGGTACGCGGCAACGCGGTCAGCCCCGGGCCGGCGCGGCGCCGATGCGCCCGCTGCCCGGCGGGACGGAGGCCGACCGGGCCGGGCGGGTCGGGTCGCGGAACCCGCTCGGCCGGGTCGCGGGAGCCGGGGACGTGGCCGCGCTCTACCTCGCCCCGTCCGCGGCCGGCCCGGTCGTCGGGACCGACCTCGTCGTGGGCAGCGGCTCCTCCGCCTGAGCACCCCGCCCGGCCGGAACCGGCAGCGGTTTCCCCGCGCATTCGGCGTCCGCCTCCGGCAGCCGGCCCCCGAGCAGGAAGCCCTCGACGTAGCCGTCCACGCAGGCGTTCCTCGCCTGGTAGGTGCCGTGGTCACCGCCGCCGACGGTGATCAGACGCGATCCCGCCAGCCGCGCGTGGGCCCGCACGGCCCCCTCGTAATGGGTCGCCGGATCGTGCCTCGAGTTGAGCATCAGGACCGGCGGCAGCCCGCTGCCGGTCACCTCGACGCGCGGAGCCCGGGAGCGCGGCCACGCCGCGCAGACCGAGGCGAAGGCCAGCTCCCGCGCCCCGGCCAGGGGGTGGTCGCGGGCGTCCGCCCCGCTCCTGCGCACCCAGTAGGCGCTGTCCCGGTTCCAGGGGGTGTCCTGACAGACCACGGAGAAGAAGTCCGCGGCGAACGCGGCCTGCATGGGGTGCTTCAGCTTCTGGGCGATGGCCCGGCGGACGGCCGCCGGCGCGCCCGCCGGGTCCTCCAGGACGCCGAGGAGCGCCGCCAGGTCCGGGAAGTGGTCACCGCTGTAGACGCTGCCGGTCGCCGCCGCGTCCAGGTGGTCGGGCAGGATCCTGGTCCCCTCCAGGTCCACCGGGCGCTCGCGCAGCGAGGCGCGCAGCCGCTCGTAGGACGCCTTGGCCTCCTCCGGGGTCCTGCCCCGGTGATAGGTGGCGTCGTTCGCGGCCAGCCACGGCAGGAAGTCCTGCTCGAAGCGGCGCTGGAAGCTCATCGGCTGCCCGGTCATGAACTCCTGCCAGCTGCCGCCGGAGTCGATGCTGCTGTCGAGCACCGCCCGCTCCACCCGGTCCGGGAAGCGGGTCGCGTACCGGGCGCCCAGGTAGGTGGCGTAGGACGGGCCGTAGTACGACACCCGCCGTTCGCCGAGCAGCGCCCGGTACAGATCCATGTCGTGCACGGCCTGGTCGGTGGTGATGTAGGGCAGCAGGCCGCCCGAGTTGCGCCGGCAGTCGCGTACGAAGCCCCGGGCCCGCTCCACCGTGCCGCGTACGGCCTCCTCCGAGCGGTCGCGCAGATCGCCGCCGGCGAACAGGGCGTCGACCGTGGCCTGGTCGGAGCAGACCACGTTCGTGCTCGCCCCGACACCGCGCTGGTCGAAGCTCACGATGTCGTACGCGGCCGCCAGCTTCGGCGCGTACGAGGCCAGGCCCGCCGGCCGCCCCAGCCCGGAGGCCCCCGGGCCGCCGGCCGCCATCATCAGGACGCCCCGCCGGGCGGCCGGGTCCGTGGAGCGGTGCCGGGACACCGCCACGGTGAGGTCGGGTCCCCTGCCGGGGTGGTACCAGTCGCGCGGCACCACCATCGAGGCGCACTCCAGCGGCCCGGAGTCGCAGGGCCGCCAGTCGAGGCGCTGGCCGCCGTAGCGGCCGGGGACCGGGTTCGCCCCCGCCGTGTTCGCCGCGCTCGCGGCGTCCGCGGGGAGCACGGGCAGCGCCGCCACGGCGAGCAGCCCGCAGGCGGCGGCAGCGGCCCGGCGCGCGGTCTTCTTCAACAGGTCCATCCGGGTGGTCTCTCCCCCGTCGCGGTGATCGGTCGTGTCGATCCTCCGCGACCGCCGCGCCCGCGGCGATCACCCCGCCACCCGTATCGGCGGTGGTGCTGGTGCCACCCCCGGCGGACCGGACGGCGCGCGGTCTACGCGACGAACTCCTCGTCCCCGTAGCGGACCTCGGCGGCCTTCCAGTCGACCCCGAGGCCGGCCGTGAACGTCCGGGCGAGCGGCAGGTCGGCGATCGGCGCGATGAGGATCAGCCGCCCGTCGAGGGCCACCGAGCCGCCGCCGAGCCGCACGCGCGCCACGGGGTCGGCCATCAGCGCGTCGTGCAGCCGGGTGGCGCTGACGCCCTCGGCCCGGATCTCGACGGCGTCCGTCTCCGGCGAGGTGCGCGGCAGGCAGCGGAACGTCAGCACCGACTCCTGCCGGTACTGCTTGCGGATGACATCGGCGATGTGGTGCAGTCCGTCCGCGTTGACCTGTTCGACGTCGAACTCCCGCGAACGCTCGTAGGTGGTCTGCTGCTCCTTCTCGGACCAGAACACGCCGTCCAGCAGGGTCGAGGACTCCGGCCGCGCCCCGTGGGAGCGGATGATCTCCCGCACCTCGTGGTCGAAGCGCCGCAGCCGCGTCCGCAGCCGGGGGTCGTCCGGATCGGTGATGACGGCGGTGTTGTCGGTGGCGAAGATCTCGGCGGCCGGGCAGTCCGCCCCGCCGGAGGCCCGGGCCGACGGGTCCGCCTGGGCCGTGCCCGCTCCCGCCGGGGCCAGCGCCAGGACTCCGACCGCCACCATTACCCGCAACCGCTTCATTCCCACAACTCCCTGCCCGCGTAGCCGTACCGCGGCGCGCTCCCGGGGCCGCGGCGGGCCTCATCCTAGGAGCCGCGCGGGACCCCGCGCGGGCGTCGGCACCCCATATGGCGGATGGCGGACGGTGGCTACTTGCGGGCGGCCCGCATGAGGTACCCCCCGCCGGGGGTATGGGCCCACGGGGGAGGGGGGTGCACGGAGTGCGGGACGGTGCGCGCAAGGCGGCCAGGGGAGCGGCCGCGTTCGGATCGGCGGCGACCCTCGTCTTCGCCGCCTGGCTGGTCTGGCTCCTGCCCGGGCCTCAGCTGGCGGCCGTACTCGGCTTCGGACCGGTGGACGGCGTCCTGACCGTCGCCGAGTGCTACGAGGCCACCGACGTGGAGGGCTACGCCGCCGGCACCCAGTGCAAGGGCCGTTACGCCCCGGGCCGCGGGGGAGCCGGACCGCAGGAGGAGATCCTGCTGGAGACGGCCGCCGACACCTACCGGCCCGGCACCCGGGTGCCGGTGCGGACCGCGCGCGGGAAGGCGTACGAACTGTCCGGCTTCGCCGTCGGCAACCTGGGCGTCGCGACCGGTCTGCTCCTCGTCCCCTTCCTCGCCCTGGCGGCCTGGCTGTCCGCCTGCGCCCGCCGCGGCGAACGGGTGGACGGGGGCGGGTTCGTCCTCGCGGCGCTGGCCGCGATGGTGGCCGTGGTCGTGCTGGGCCTGGCGGCCGCCCTCCTCGTCGGGTTCCTCACGGCCGTCTTCTGAGGCCCCGCCGCCCCCCGCCGCGCGCGCCCTCCCGTCACGGCCGCCCCGCGTGCGGCTGCCGGGGGAGCAGGAACGGCCTCGTCGGGACGACCAGGCCGGCCGGCGGGCCCCCAGTGCGGTCAGCGCGGCGATGACGGCCCCGCCGGTGACCGATCACGCGGACAGGGTGCGGACGATCCCGTCCGCCGGGGTCCGTTGCGGGTGATCAGCCCGAACTCGGCGGCCATGACCAGCACGAGCCCGGGGGCACGGGCCGCCGGCGGCCTGCGCCGGGAGGGCGGAGGCGGTGAGCGGGGTGGCGACGGCCACGGTGTGGTGCCACCCCGCGAGCAGGTCAACCGGCGCGCGGCCGTGACTGCGGCCTCGCGTGCTCCGGGTGCGGCTCCGTCCCGCCGATCGCGCGGAACCCCAAGGCGGAGAGGAGGAGGCTCACGGCGTTGGCCGTCACGGTCACCGCCGGCCCGGGCCACCCCGTCGCGGCCCCGCCGAGCGGCGGTCCGAGCACGGCGGCCGTCCAGGCCGTCGACTCGGACCGCCCGTTCGCGACGAGCGGGTCCCCGGGTCTCACCAGCCCCTCTCACGGGCCGCTTGCGCCGGACCCCCCCACGGCGGAGCGGCCGGGGGCGGTACCGCCCCCACCTCGGCAGGGTGCGCAGCTGCGAGCCCGTCGCACCTGGTCACGGCCCGTACGACGGCTGTAGCCGCAACGGGTTCCCTGTGCCAACGTAGGCCCCATGGACGGCAACCGGGGCAGCGGCCGCAGCACCTCCACACACCGGCACGACCACCCCCACCCCCACCCCCACCACCCTCATCCTCATCCTCAGGGCGGGTGGCGCCGGGTGCGGCACCTGCTCACCCCGCACCGCCACGACTCCGGCGACAAGGTCGACGCGGCCATGGAGACCTCCCGCGAGGGCATGCGCACGCTGTGGATCTCCCTCGCGGTGCTGGGGGCGACCGCCGCCGCCCAGGCCGTCATCGTCGCCCTGTCCGGGTCGGTCGCGCTGCTCGGCGACACGGTCCACAACACCGCCGACGCGCTGACGTCCGTACCGCTGGGCATCGCCTTCGTCCTCGGCCGCCGCGCGCCCAACCGCCGCTACACCTACGGCTACGGCCGCGCCGAGGACCTGGCGGGCGTGCTCATCGTGCTGGCCGTCGCCGCGTCCGCCGCCCTCGCCGCCTGGACGGCCGTCGACCGGCTCCTCCACCCCCGGGAGGTCACCCACCTGTGGGCGGTCTGCGCGGCCGCACTGACCGGCTTCGCCGGCAACGAATGGGTGGCCCGCCTGCGCATCCGCACCGGCCGGCGGATCGGGTCCGCCGCGCTGGTCGCCGACGGCCTGCACGCCCGCACCGACGGGTTCACCTCGCTGGCCGTCCTGCTGGGTGCCGCCGGCGCGGCCGCCGGCCTGCGGGCCGCCGACCCCGTCGTCGGCCTGCTGATCACCCTCGCCATCCTGCTGGTCCTCAAGGACGCCGCCCGCGAGGTCTGCCACCGGCTGATGGACTGCGTCGACCCCGCCCTCGTGGACACCGCCGAGCACGCCCTGCGGGAGGTCCCCGGCGTCCTCGGCGTCGGTCAGCTGCGCATGCGGTGGATCGGTCACACCCTGCGCGCCGAAGCCGACATCGTGGTCGGCCCCCACCTGACCGTCGTGCAGGCGCACGAACTGGCGCTCGCCGCCGAGCACGCCCTGATCCGGGCCGTGCCCAGGATGACGGCCGCGACCGTCCACACCGACCACCCGGCGCCCGGGAGCCACCTGGCGGCCTGAGACCGCCCGGCCGCCGACGCCGCGCCCAGACCGGGCGGCGGTGCCGGGGCCGCGGCCCCACCGGCCCTGCGGCCCGCGGTGGCTCAGCGGGCCGCCTCCGCGCGGTGGACCAGGCCCGCGATCAGCGCGGCGATCTCCGGCCACAGGGCCCGCGGCAGGTCGTGGCCCATGCCGTCGAAGACCGCGAGCTCGGCGCCCGGCACGGCCTCCGCGGTGGCCCGGCCGCCGCTGACGTGGCACATCGGATCGTCGGCCCCGTGGATCACCAGCGTGGGCAGCCGCAGCGACCGCAGCCGCGCCGTACGGTCGCCCGACGCCACCGAGGCCAGCGCCTGGCGGGCGACGCCGAGCGGGTCGTACGACCGGTCGAAGGCCCGGCCGGCCCGCTCGCGGACCCCGGCCTCGTCGAAGGCGAACCCCGGCGAGCCCAGCACCCGTACCGAGTGGACCATCCGCTCGACGACGTCCTCGCGGCTCCTCGGCGGCGGCCCCGCCAGCGCGCTCAGCGCCGCGGGGTCCGGCAGGCCGACCCCCGGGCCGCCGGTCGTGGACATCATGGACGTCAGCGACCGGACCCTTCCGGGGTGTTCGATCGCCATCGTCTGGGCGATCGCCCCGCCCAGCGACAGGCCGACCACGTGGGCGCCGTCCAGCCCCAGCGCGTCCAGCAGGCCCACCGCGTCGGCCGCCATGTCGGACAGGGAGTACGACACCGACGAGAGGTCGCCCGCGAGCGCCGCCGGCACATCGGGCACCGGCGCGTCCCGGAAGTGGGAGGAGAGCCCCACGTCGCGGTTGTCGAACCGGACCAGCTGGACGCCGCGCCCGGCCAGTTCCGCGCAGAATCCGTCGGGCCAGCCGTGCATCTGGAGGGCGAGGCCCATGACGAGCAGCACGGGCGGGGCCTGCGCGTCCCCCCAGCGTTCGTAGGCCACCTCGATGCCCGCCGGTCCCACGTTCAGGGCCTTCTCTTCGCGCACCGTCACGCCGCCTCCTCGTCGCGGGGGAAGGACGCCGAACATACCGGCGGGGACGGCGCGGAAGGCCTCACACGGCCGGACGCGTCCGCCGTACGGCCCGCGGCGCGCCCCGGCTCGCTCGCGGTGCGGTCCACGACGAAGTGGACCCACGTCGCGACCTGCCCACGCTCCCTCCAGGAGGGTCCACGCGCGCGGACGCGAGGTGGAGCCGGTCACCGCGTACAAGCGAGACGAGGCCCGGCGCCGGTCACCGCGCCCAGCGGTTGCCTGGACATGCCGCGCCGCGTCCGAGAACGGAGCCAGGACGTCAGACCTGAGCGATCAGGGCGTAGCGGATGTCATCGACCGGCCGGCCCCACAGGTCCGGGGTGTCGCTGAGATCCTCCACCCGCACCGATGCCACCAGCGGTTCGACCGCGGAGGCGAGGTCGGCGGGAAGCACTCCGCCGTTCCAGGGGAGCGCTTCGGCACCCTTGACATACGGCGCCCCGGACTGCCCTGCCTCCCTCCAACGCCCTTCGACGAGGAGCAGCGTGCCTCCCGGGCGCAGCCGAGCCACCCACTCGCGCAGCGCGGTCTCGGGGGCCGGGAGGGTCCAGAGGAGGTGGCGAGCGAGCACCAGGTCGAACTGCTGGTCGCCCGTGGGAGGCGCGGCAGCGTCTCCCACGACAAAGCGCCCCGGGAGACCGGCGGTTGTCAGCTTCGCCTGGGCCTGCTCCACCATTTTCGCGGACAGGTCGACCCCGGTCACCCGGTGACCGGCCGCAGCGAGCAGCGCCGAAAGCGAACCCGTACCGCAGCCGATGTCGAGGACGTCCGCCGGGCCGGGCGGTGCCCACCTGCGCAGGAACTGGTCCCACGCACGGTGCGTGCGTTCGGCCCGCAGACCGTGATCCGGCTCTTCATCGAACGACGGAGCTGCGGCATCCCAGTAATCGGCGATCTCAGAGGTGTTGATCATGCCTCACATCCTCGCAGCAGCCACCGACACCACTGCTTGTCAGCCAGTCCCTCAACCTCACAGGACGTCCAAGAAGCAGAGAACAGGAGAGGGTCATCCACATGGCCGCAGGCACCCGTGCGAGTCCGGCCGGGCCGGGGGCTCCGCGGACAGCAGCCGGTCACCGGTCCGGGGGAGGGCGCACGGCCTCCCGCAGCGTGCCCCCGACCGCATGGGCCGGCCGGGCGGCATCCGGACGGGACGGCTCAGCGACGCCGGTCCGCCAGCGCCTCGGGCGAGCCCTCCCGCTGGTGCGGGACGGGCGGGTACGGCCGCGCCCCGGCGTCGTCGTGCCGCAGCGAGACCGTGTGCGCGGGCGCCGGGATCGAGATGCCCTCCGCCCGGTACCGCTGGTGCAGGCGTTTGATGAACTCGTGCTTGATCCGGTACTGGTCGCTGAACTCGCCCACCCCGAGGATCACCGTGAAGTTGATCCTGGAGTCCCCGAAGGTGTGGAAGCGTACGGCGGCCTCGTGGTCGGGGACCCCGCCGCTGATGTCGGCCATCACGCCGTCGACGACGTCGAGGGTCACCCGCTCGACGTGCTCCAGGTCGCTGTCGTAACCGACTCCGGCCTGGACCAGGATCGACAGCTTCTGCTCGGGCTGGGTGAAGTTGGTCATGTTCGTCCGCGCGAGGCGGCCGTTGGGGATGATCACCAGGTTGTTCGACAGGTTGCGCACCACGCTGTTGCGCCAGTTGATGTCGACGACGTACCCCTCCTCGCCGCTGGTGAGCCGGATGTAGTCGCCCGGCTGGACGGTCTTCGAGGCGAGGATGTGCACCCCGGCGAAGAGGTTGGCCAGGGTGTCCTGCAAGGCCAGGGCGACCGCCAGACCGCCCACGCCGAGAGCGGTGACCAGCGGGGCGATCGACACCCCGAGGGTCTCCAGCGCCACGAGGACGCCCATCGTCAGCACCACGATCCTCGTGATGTTGACGAAGATCGTCGCGGACGCCGCGACGCCCGTGCGGGCCGCGGCCACCGACTGGACCAGACCCGCCACCACCCGGGCCGCGCTGAGCGTGGCGATGACGATGAGCACGGCCGTCAGGGTCTGGTTGACCAGCCCCGAAACCCGCGCGGTGAACGGCAGCGCCGACGTGGCCACCGCGGCCCCGGCGAGGACCGCGGCCCAGGGGACGATCGTGCGCAGCGCGTCCACGATGACGTCGTCCCCGCTCCAGCGGGTCCGGCTCGCGTGCTTGGCGAGCCACTTCATCAGCGCCCGCAGCAGCAGACCGGCCACGCCGCCGGAGGCCAGCGCGATGCCGGCCACCATCCAGTCGTGCAGGACGAGGCCCCGGGTCACCGGCCCGCCTCCGCGCCGTGGGGGGCGAGGGAGCGGGCGGCCGCGGGCCGCCGTATGTGCTGTGTCGTCACCTTGTCACCTGTCAGATCGTGTCGTGCGCGGCGCCGTTGGAGTGGATGTACGCATTCCGAACGCACGGTCATCCTGCCGCATGGTCCCCCCGCGCCCGCAGTCGGACCCCGGCGTTCCGGTCGTCGGCGGGGCACGGACACACGGACCCGTGCCGGGCGCCCGGCAGCCCCGGCGAGGTCCGGCCGCTGCCCGGCCTGCGGGCGGTGGAGCGGGTCGCCCCCGGCCGGGAGTCCCCGCCGTCGGCCGCGGGGTTGGTCCGGGTTGACGAACCGCTCACCTGCCCGGCCCACACCTCCGGCCTGTCGGGGTGGCCGCGGCCGTGGGGGAGGGGTGATATGTGCAGCGCGTGGAGAGGCGCCCGGGCCCGCCAACAGGCCATGGGGGCCCACGCGACCGTTCCCTCCCACTCCCGCGGCGCTCTCGCGCCGGCGGGGAAGGAAGTCATGAACCTGAACGCTCACAAGGTGACCCGACGGCCCCGGACGCGCTCCCGGGTGCTCCTCGCCTCCATCGCCGCGACCGCGGCCCTGACCGGCCAGCTGGTGGCACTCGCCCCTGCCGCCTCCGCGCACGGTCCGAAGCCGGGCGACAACGCCCCCACGGCCCAGGACAAGAAGCGGAACCCCGACAAGGACGACCACAAGAAGAAGCCCTCCCAGTTCCCGCACGGGCTGCGCCAGTTCACCGCCGACAACACCTTCACCGTTCCGGCGGGCGTCCGGACCGTCTTCGTCCAGGCCTGGGGCGCCGGCGGTGGCGGCGGCGGTGGTGGCGGGGCCTCCGCCACCAGCGCGGGCGGTGCGGGCGGCGGTGGCGGAGCCGGCGGCTTCACCTGGTGCACCCTCAACGTGACCCCGCTGGCCGACTACGGCGTGGACGTCGGCGACGCGGGAACCGGCGGCACCGGTGGTGCCGGCGGCGGAGCGGCGGGCGGCGACGGCGGCGACGGCGGCGCGGGCGGCAACTCCACCGTCGTCGCGACGACGACCAACACCACGCTCGCCACCGCCTCCGGCGGCGCGGGCGGTGGCGGCGGCGACGGCGGTACGACCGTCCCGGGCTCCGGTGGCGCCGGCGGTGCGGGCGGCAACGGCTCGTGCTCCACGGGCGGCGTGAACCGGACGGGCGCCCCCGGTACTCCCGGCGGCACGGGCCTGACGGTCGGCCAGGGCGGTCTCCCCGCCGACGGCATCGTCGCCCTGCCCCCGCGCGGTGGCGAGGGCGGCGACGGCGGGGCGGGAGGCCTCGCCCCCGGAGCGGCCGGCGTCCCGGGACAGCCCGGCGGATCCGGCTACGTCGTCATCTGGTGGTAACACCGTCCTGACCGGAGGGACGCGAACACCCCGACCGCCCGTTCCCGCGGCCCTCCAGCCGCCGGAACGGGCGGTTCCGCGTCGGCTGGGAACCGGTGAGGAACTCCCGCAGGTCGACGATCGCGTACTCCTCCTCCAGGGCCGCGTCGATGATCCGGGGCAGCGCCCGCGCGTCGAGGACGACCCCGTCGCCCGCGCTGCTGCCGACGTGCATCTGGAGGATCGCCCCGGGACCGAACGAGCCCACCGCCCTGCTGACCGCCTTGTCCACCGTCATGCCGCCGGCCGGCCCCAGGTAGCCGTTGGTGTCGTTGGTGAACTCGATCACCGCGTAGCCCAGGCCGTTGACGTCCTCGACGGATTCCGGCGTGGTGGAGCTGTACGGGAACCGGAAGAACGGGAGCGGCTCTGCCCCGGACGCCGTACGGATCGCCGCGTCGGCCGCGAGCACCTCCCGCTCCCGCTCCGCCGTGGCGAGGCCGTCGAAGGAGGGGTGGCTGTGCGAGTGGTTGCCCAGCCCGTGCCCCGCGTCGGCCATCGCGCGCACCGCGGCCGGACGGGCCCCGGCGAACAGGCCCGTGGGGAAGAAGGTGGCCGGCGCCCCCCGGCGCCGCAGCTCGGCCAGGACCACGTCGAGGCCGCTCTCGTCCCACGCGGCGTTGAAGGTGAGCGCCATCACCCTGCCGGACGTCGGCAGCCGGCGGATCTCCCGCCCCAGCAGCGAGGCCGGCGGCCGGGGGCCCGCCGTGGCGGCGGCCCCGCGTACCGGGGGACCGGAGGCCGCCACGGCGACGGGGCCGGGAACGAGCCCCGCCGCCAGCAGCGCCGCCATCGCGGCGCGTCGTCCCACATCCACCACAGTGACTCCTTCGGACACGGCGCCGCCCCGCGCGGCGCTGCCACGACTATGCGCGACCGGCCCGCCGGGAGCCGCGCGGCCGTGGTGGGCACCCGGGTGATTACCGCGGGCCGCGCCGCCGGCACACGGTGCGCCCGGCCCGCCGCCGCCCGGGAGCGCCGTACAGTCCGCTGCGGGCACCGCCGCCGCCGTCACCGCAGGCGCCTACCGGCAAGGGAGACAGCCGTGAACCCGACCGACCAGGACCGCTTCCCGCACGACCCGGCCCGCCCCCGGGGCGGGGACCTCACCGGGAGGGCCTCGCTGCACGCGCTGGTGCTCTCGGGCTCCTCCCGCACCGGCTCGGTCAACGCGCGGCTGGCGGCCCTCGTCGCGAGCCTGGTGGTACGGGCCGGGGCCACCGCCGAACCCGCCACGATCGGGGACTTCCCGATGCCGCTGTACGACGGCGACCTCGAGGCCGACGAGGGGGTGCCGCCGGGGGCACTGGCCCTGCGGGAGCGGATCGAGGCGGCCCAGGCCCTGGTGATCGCCTCACCCGAGTACAACGCCTCCGTCCCGGGCGTGGTCAAGAACGCCGTCGACTGGGTCTCCCGCGTCCGGCCGCAGCCCTTCAAGGACAAGCAGGTGCTGCTGGTGTCGGCCTCGCCCTCGATGGTCGGCGGCAACCGCGGCCTGTGGGCGCTGCGCATCCCCCTGGAACACCTCGGGGCGCGGGTCTACCCCGACATGTTCAGCCTGGCGATGGCCCATCAGGAGTTCACCGAGGACGGCGCGCTCGCCGACCGGGGACTGGCCGAGCGCCTGGCCTCGACGGTCGATTCCTTCCTGGACCTCGCCGAGGCCGACACCCGCTACCTGTGCCTGCAGCGCCGCTGGTACGAGTTCCTCGGTGACCGCACCGACGCGCCGGTCACCGCCCGCGCCCAGGACTGAGCGGCCCGCCGGACCGCGCCCCCCTCAGCGCTGCGACAGTTCGGAGGGGGCCTCCTGCACCACCCAGCCGTTGCCGTCCGGGTCGCGGAAGGTCAGGAACGAGTTCCAGGTGTCGCCCTTGCCGTCCTCCCACCCCGCCGCCCCGAGGCGGCGCACCGGGGAGACGTCCACGCCCCGCGCCACCAGCTCCGCGCGGGCCGCCTCGATGTCGGTGACGCAGAGCTGGAGCCCGTGCAGCGTGCCCGGCGCCATCACCGCCGTACCGGGCGCGGGCGGCATCCCCTGGAGCAGCGCGACCGAACACCGGGACCCGGGCGGGGTCAGCTGGATGACGCGCACCCCGGGGGCGACCTCGTCGTCGAGGTCCACCCCGAAGCCGACGGCGTCGGCGTAGAACTCCTTCGCCCGGTCCATGTCGGTGACGGGTACCGGGACGACTTCGAGCGTCCAGTTCACGGGAGCGCCTCCTCGGGAGCGCCGGCGGATCCGCCGGACGGTGGGACGGTGGGACCGAGTCTCCCGCACGAGGGCCCGCCGGGTCCGCAGGCGCAGCCACCGGCGCGACCGGCCGGCGCGGGGCGCACACCGCACAAGGGGGCGCGCGCCGGTGCCGCGGGGGCGTGCAGAACGGCGGATGCCTCCCTTCCGGAAGTTTTCCGCGACCGGCGTGCACGATCGGACGCCGTTTCCGATGGGGTGGTGATGAGGGCGCTCGTCGCTCCAGGGCTGCCGCGCACGGGGGCGGGCAGCCCTTCTTCCCCACCCGCCAGTCGGAAGGTTCCACGCCGAAGTGAATGTTGCCGAGATCGTCGCCCTCGCGCTGATAGTCACCACCACGGTCCGTGTTTTCTCGAGCGATGTGACACCCACCGCCCTGGAGGGCGGCGACGAGCAACGGTGGGGGAGTGCATGAGCGAAGGCGAGTTCGACCCAGCGGGGGACCAGACGGTCTCCAGTGAACTGGCGGGCGTCCTGCCCGTGGAGTTCACCGCGTTCCACTCGCAGCAGCACCGCGCGTACCTGCGTTACGCCCACCTCCAGCTGGGCAACGCCAAGGACGCCCAGGAAGTCGTCGACGACGTGTTCACCTTCCTGCTGAAAGTGTGGCGCCAGGCCCTCAAGGAGGCGAGCCTGCACGGCTTCGCCTGGGCGGTGCTGCGCGAACACGTCGAACGCCGGCTGGCGGCCCTCGGCCGCCAGGTCGCCATGGTGGAGACCGCCTGGTTCTGCGCCCTGCGCCGCTCGTCGAGGGAACGCCTCGAACTGCTGGAGTCCAAGCTCGGCCTGTACGCGGCCATCGCGGAGCTGTCCGAGCGACAGTACGACGTGGTGCTGCTGGCCTTCCTGCTGGGCAACGACTCCGAGACGGTCGCCCGCATGATGGGGATCTCCCCCGCGACCGTCCGGTCACACGTACGCGGCGCACGCCGAACCCTGTCCCGCAAGCTCGGGGTGGACTGGATCCCCGGAGAGGAGAAGGACCAGTGAGCGACATGCCCGCTGACCGTGACATGCCGCTGAGCGAACTGGACGCGGCCCTGAAGAACGCCTCGGTGCTCGCGGAGGAGTACGCCGGCTACGACGAGGGCGCCGCCCGGCGCCGGATCGCCCGCCGGATCGTCGCCGACCGCGCCCGCTCCGCGATCGGCAGCGCCACCGGCCCGGACCTTCCCCTCCGGTGTCCGGCCACGGCCGCCGACCACGACGCCCTCGTCCTGGACGCCGCCTGTCACGTGCGGGCGGCCCGCGTCCTGGACGACGTCACCTGGTCCCTCGTGGAGAGCCGGGACTTCGCGGAACGCGCCCTGCACGCCGAGTCCTGGCCCCACGGCGTGGACTCGGCCCTGCTGTTCGGCTCCCTCCTCCACCTGGCGGAGCGCACGGAGGGCGCCCGCTTCTGGTTCCAGTACGCGGCCGGCGCGGGCTCCCGTACCGCCGCGCAGTGCCTCTACCTCCACCACCTCTCCCGGGCGGAGGTCCGCACCGCCCGCCACTGGAGCCGGCAGGCCCGGATCCTGGCCGCCGAGGAGCACCTGCCCCACCTGCCGCTGATCCCGGGGGACCTCGAAGAGGCCCTCACCGCCTCCGTGATCTGGACCTCCCCGCCCATCACCACCCAGGACCTCAGCTCCCTCTCCCGGGTTCCCGGCCGGGCCGTGCGGCCGCCCTACCGGCTGCCCGCACGGCTGCGCCAGGCCGTGGCTGAGCGCCCCCACACCGAACACCCCGACCTGGGGGAGGTGTTCACCCCCGGTCCGCCGGTCGCCGTGGCCGTGGCCCACCACGCACGCCTCAACCCCCTGTACCTGACCGGCGAGGCCAACGCGTGGGCGCTCGAAGCGCTCAAGCAGCCGCACCTGACGCACGCCGCCCGCAAGACCCCCGAAGGACAGCCGGCGCCCGCCGCGCTGGAGTCCGTGCACCAGGCGCTGCGCGTCCTGGAGGTGATCAACCGGTTCTCGGGCGGTGTCAGCCTCACCCAGATCGCCCGGGAGACGAAACTGCCGCAGCTGGTGATCGCCCGGGCGGTGGAGCAGCTCTTCCGGGCCAACCTGGCCACCCCCACCGGGCCCGACGCCTACATCGCCGGCGGCGCCCTGCTGGTCACCGACGCGGCGGGCGGCGAGGGGCGCGGGCACCTGAAGGAGACCCTCGCCTGGGTGCGTGACGCCGTGGGCGCCGCCGTCTACGTGGCCCGCTACACCGACGGCGAGGTCTCCATCACCCAGTACGCCGACGGCCCGGGCACACCCGTCGTCGAGGAGTGGGTCGACTTCAGGTCGGCCGCCCACGCCTCCGCCGTCGGCAAGGCCCTGCTCACCCAACTCGACTACGACGACCGGAAGGACCACCTGGACCGCCACCAGATGTCCAAGCTGACCCGCCACACCCTCGCCAGCGAGAAGGCCCTCTTCCACCAGCTCGACACGCGCGGGCCCAACGCCCCGCTGCTCGACCTCCAGGAGTACGCCATCGGCACGGTCTGCGCGGCCGTCCCGATCACCTCGGGCCCGAACGCCGAATGCGTGGCCCTCTCCATCCCCGTCCCCGACGCCGCACGGCTCAGGCAGGCCGCCCGGATCCTGCAGAGCGAGGCCGCCGCGGTCTTACTGGCCCTGATCGTGGCCGGCAGCGCCCGGCCCGACCCGGTACCGGTGCGGAGCGCACCCGCCGCCCCGGGCCTGCCGTGGACCGGCCCCGCCGCGGCGGAACCGGCTCCCCTGCCCACCTTCCTCTCCACCACCGTCTAGAGCGGCCGGCCCCCGGGGACGGGGGCCGGCCTCCGGTCAGGACGACGACGCGCCGGAGCGGGCCCGGACATCCGGGCCGGCCCGTTCCGCCGCGCGTCGGCCCCCTCCGCGCGCCGCGCGTCGGTCCGGGGCGCCCGGTCGCGGCCGGGGCCGCCTCATGCGCGGCGGGCCCCGAGGGCGGCCACCGCGCCGACCATGCGGTCCCAGAACAGGTCCGCGTCCAGGGTGGTGGCGACCCGCGCGTTCACCGGGCGGCCCACGTAGTCGTGGAGGTCCACCACGGTGGCCCCGCGGGTGTAGCGGCCCTGGAGCTCGACCACGACGTTGGCGTCCACGCAGCCCACGATCGCCGGGTCGATCACCCGGGCCACCGCCACCGGGTCGTGCAGCGGCGCGTGGGGCATGTCCCACAGCAGACGGTACGTGGAGGCGTAGTAGGTGAGCAGTTCCACGCAGACGGAGCCGAGTTCCGTGCCGAGGGCCTCGAAGCGGGCCAGCCTCTCGGGCGTCGCCAGGGCCTGGTGGGTGACGTCGAGCCCGCACATGGTCACGGGTACCCCGCTGCCGAAGACGACGGCGGCGGCCTCCGGGTCGGTGTACACGTTGAACTCGGCCGCCGGTGTGCGGTTGCCCGGCCCCACGGAACCGCCCATCAGCACGATCTCTCGGATGCGGGAGCCGATACCGGGGTGGCGGGTCAGGAGGAGGGCGATGTTGGTCAGCGGGGCGGTGGGCACCAGGGTGACCGGTTCGGGGTGCTCGAGGAGGATCCGGTGGATGAGGTCCACCGCGTGCTCGGGCACCACGCCCACCGTGGGCGGCGGGAACTGCGGCCCGTCCAGACCGGACTCGCCGTGCACGTCGGCGGCGACGACCAGCGGCTGGAGCAGCGGCCGGTCACAGCCGGCGGCGACGGGCACGTCCGTGACGCCGGCGAGGGTCAGCACCCGGCGGGCATTGAGGGTGGTCTTCTCCAGCGTCTGGTTGCCGGCGACGGTGGTGACGGCGAGGAGGTCGACGCCCGGATCCCCGGCCGCCAGCATGATCGCCAGTGCGTCGTCGTGTCCGGGATCGCAGTCGATGATGATCGGTACGGGCACGCGCTGGTCCTCCTCCTGGGCCTGGGCCGCCCAGTCTGCCCCCGGGAGCCCGCGCGGGCCGCTCCTTACGAGCCAAAAACGCCGCGGGGGCGTGGCGGACGCAGACCCCCCGGCGGGCGGTGTGATGGTCGGCCGACTCCCCCGGACGGGGGTGGCGGCGATGGCCGCTGCCGCGCCTGCGCCGATGGCGCGGGGGAGTGTGGAACGGTTCGTGCCGATCACGCACAGCAGCGATCGGAAGGACAACCCATGCTCAGAACGGTGTTCACCGCCGGCGCGGCCGCCGCGCTCGCCGCTGCGGCCCTGGCGCCCTCCGCAGGTGCCGCGACCCCCTCCGTCCCGGCCCCCGCGCCTCCCGGCCAGATCACCGTCGACGTGGTCCAGGTCAACGGCTCCGGCTGCCGCCCCGGCACCGCCACCGTGGCGGTCTCCGAGGACAACACCGCCTTCACGGTGACCTACAGCGAGTACCTCGCCCAGGTCGGCAAGGACGCCAAGGCGACCGACTTCCGCAAGAACTGCCAGCTCGGCCTCCGCGTGAACGTGCCCCAGGGCTACACCTACGCCATCGCCAAGGCCGACTACCGCGGCTTCGCCAGCATCGAGCCCGGCGCGAGCGCCACCCAGAACGCCAGCTACTACTTCCAGGGCATGTCCCAGACGGCCCACCGGAGCCACACCCTGAACGGCCCCGCCAAGGGCAACTGGCAGGTGACGGACGCGGTGCCCGTCGAGGCCCTGGTCTTCCACCCCTGCGGGGCCAAGCGGAACCTCAACATCAACACCGAGCTGCGCGCCAACGCCGGCTCCTCCGACACGGCCAACACCACCAGCTTCCTCGCGATGGACTCCACCGACGGCAGCTTCAACACCGTGTACCACTTCTCCTGGAAGACGTGCCCCGCGCGGCGCTGACACCCGGTCTGACGGCGAGGGGCCGTGTCCGGGACGCGCCGGGCACGGCCCCCCGGCATGCCGGGGGGCCGGTGTGAAGAGATGCCATTGGCGACATTCGGGTGGGAATGACCCCATCCGGCAACCGGAAGCAGAAAGTAACGAGTCATGACGTTCAGTGATGACTCCACTACCGGGAGGTCTGATGAGCACCATGAACGCCGCACCGACCTACGGCCTTTCCACCGGTACCCCGCAGTGGGCGCTCGACCCCTACCGCTTCCCCGGTCTCCAGGACCTGGAGGAGCCCGAGGTGCCGGCGGCCCCCGGGGCCGAGCCCTCCGCCCCCTCCGAGGCGTCCCGGCCGTCCGGGCGCTGAGCCCGCCCGGGAAGCGGAAGCTCGGTTACTCGCGAGGAAACCCGCCCTTTGGTTATGGTGAGCGCCCCTCCGGTCGCGTCCCCTTCGGATCCCATGTCCAGTCATGGATCCGGGTGCTGATCGAAGGATGTCCCGCCAATCCGGGACGTAAATGCATCCAGAGCGACGTGCTGTCGGCAACACCGCCCGACGTCGGCTCCATGCGAGCCGGCCTGCGCCCGCCCCGCCACCCGGGGCCCGAGCGCGGCGGCCCTCTCATTCACCTACCTCGTGAAGGCAAGGCAGAGATGGCAAGAGCCACCAGACAGTCCTCCCGGCAGTCCACCCGACGGGGCATACACCCCGTCGACGAATTCCTCCCCTTCCCCCGACTCGCCCTGTACGGCTTCCAGCACGTGCTGGCGTTCTACGCGGCGGCGGTCATCGTCCCCGTCCTGCTCGGCAACGCACTCGGACTCACCCGCCAGGAACTGGTCCACCTCATCAACGCGGACCTCCTCACCTGCGGCATCGCCTCGATCATCCAGGCCCTCGGCATCGGGAGGACGGGCGCCCGGCTCCCCCTCGTCCAGGGAGTCACCTTCACCGCGGTCTCCCCCATGATCGCCATCGGCCTGGGCGCCGGAGGCGGTACCGCCGGCCTCCTCGTCGTCTACGGCGCGGTGATCACGGCGGGCATCGCCACCTTCGCCTTCGCGCCGCTCTTCAGCAGGCTGGTGAAGTACTTCCCGCCGGTCGTCATCGGCACGATCCTCACCGTCATCGGCATCACCCTCATCCCGGTGGCCCTGCAGGACGCGGCCGGCGGGGCCCACCTCGTGGGAACGACCGCGTACGGGTCCGCGAGGAACCTCGCGTACGCGCTGGGCACCCTGCTCTTCGTCCTGGCGCTGGTCCGCGTCGGCAAGCCCTTCCTCAGCAGCCTGGCCGTCCTCCTCGGGCTCGTGGCCGGCACGGCCGTCGCCTGGCTCTTCGGCGACGTGGACTTCGGCCCCGTGGCGCAGGCCGACTGGATCGGGGTCACCACGCCCTTCCACTACGGCATGCCGCGCTTCGAACTGCTCCCGATCGCCGCGATGCTCGTCGTCATGCTGATCACCATGGTGGAGACCACCGGCGACGTCTACGCCATCGGGGAGATCACCCGCAAGAAGGTCGACGCCGACACGGTCGCGCGCGCCCTGCGCGCCGACGGCGTGGCGACGGTCCTCGGCGGTGTCCTCAACTCCTTCCCGTACGTGGCCTTCGCGGAGAACATCGGCATCGTCCGGATGTCGAAGGTGATGAGCCGCTACGTCGTCGTCGCGGCGGGCCTGTTCATGATCGCTCTGGGGCTGCTGCCGAAGGCGGGCAGCCTGGTCGCCTCCGTCCCGCACCCGGTGCTGGGCGGAGCGGCGGTCTCCATGTTCGGCATCGTCGCGGCCGTCGGCATCCAGATCCTCGCCAAGGCCGACCTGCGCGAGGAGCGCAACACCCTGATCCTGGCGGTCAGTCTGGGCGCGGCCCTGCTGCCGACCACGGTGAAGCCCTTCTTCGAGCGCATGCCGGACGACGTCCGGGCCGTGCTCGACAGCGGGATCACCCTCGGGGCCCTCACGGCCATCCTGCTGAACCTGCTCTTCAACGTCTTCACCAGCCGCGGCACGAGCGAGATCGACTGGGAGGACCTCGGGGAGGACGGCCCGCCCGGTTCCCTCGCGGCGGCGGCCCGTTGACGCACGGGCGGGCCGGGAAGGGAACCGTGCCCTCCCGGCCCGCCCGGCCGCCCGTGGATCCGCGTCAGCCGCCCGCCCCGGGCTGTGCCGGGGCCTCGCCGTGCTCGCCGATCAGCTCCCAGAAGTGGTCGGTCAGCCGGCGCAGGTAGGCGGACCGCTCCGCCGCTGTCTCCTTCAGTCTGGAGTCGTCGTTGCGGGCGACCAGGTGGCCCAGGTACCGCTCGGAGAAGGCGGCGAGCTCCGTGTGCATCGTGTGCAGCGCGTCGCCGACGCTGGTGGCGTCCACGGACACGATCTCCGCCACCGGGTCGACGTGGGCCTTCCACCGCCCGGCGACCGCCGACCGCAGGTGCTCCTCCAGCTCCCGCCCGCGGCCCGTGATGGTGGTCAGCGCGCGCAGGGACAGGCCCAGGGCCTCCACCAGGACCCTCGTCTGCCAGGAGTCCCCGTGCCAGTGCCCCGACCCCTCGGCGGCGCGGTACTCCGACGGGTCCATGCCCAGCCGGTACGCCAGCCGCTCCACCGTGATCCGGCGGGCCAGCCGGAACTCGGGGAGCGTCCTCGGCGCGGTCCCCATCAGGGTGGCCGCGTCGCACCACAGCACGTCGGCGAGGGCGAAGAGGTGCTGGTCGGAGGGGACGTGGGAGCCCTGCTCCCACGCCGCCACCATGGCGGGGTGGACGGGGCTGCCACAGGCCGCCATGGCCTCGGCCACCTGAACCGTGCTCAGTCCCATGCGGGCGCGCGCGGATCGGGCTTCGGTGGGGGAAAAGGGAGTGCTGTACACGTACACGCCACCTCGCGACAACCCTCGAACGGCCCGCGCCCGAGGAGAAACGGAATGCTGAACGAACACCAAGCGCGGGCACAGTAACAGATGTTCGGAAGGTTGAGTCCGACTCCGATCCTTGAATTAGAAGGCTATGGTGGGCAGTTTCTGGAGTGATCAATGGTTGCTTGGTGTGTCCTCTCGTGGAAGCGGAATCTTGTCGTCGGACTGCTTGGGGGACAGGGAGGCAGCGAGCGCCGCGGCCGCCAGGGCGAGCGCCGGGACCAGGAACAGGGCCATGCGCAAGCTGCTGTGGGACGCCAGGAACCCGATCAGCGGCGGACCGGCGAGGAAGGCGAAGTAGCCGGTGGTCGACACCGTCGCCACCGCGGTCCCCGGTGCGGCGGAGGGGATCCGGCTCGCCCCGCTGACCACCAGCGGGAAGGACGCGGAGATCCCGAGGCCGACCGCGCAGAACGCCACCGCCGAGGCCACCGGGTGTCCCGACACCAGGGCCACCACCGCCCCGGCCGCGGTCAGCAGCGCCCCGCAGCGCACGACGCGTACGGGACCGAAACGCCCGGCCGTCCGGTCGCCGCCGAGCCGTCCGGCCGTCATGGCCAGCGCGAAGGCCGCGTATCCGGCACCCGCCAGACCCGGGCCGGCGCCCAGCGCGTCGGCCAGGTACACACTGCTCCAGTCGGTCACCACCCCCTCCACGAGCAGTACGCACAGACCGAGCGCGCTGAGCGGCAGCAGCCGGCCGGCACCCCGGCGCCGGACGCCCGATGCCGGCCGGCCGGACGCCGCCCGGCGCCCGGGCGGGGCGGGCGGCGCCGCCCGGTGCAGGGCCGCCACCGCCGCCCCGGCGGCGGCCGTCCCGACGGCCGCCGACACCGTGAACTGCGTACGCGCGGCCACCCCCGCGCCGGCGGCGGCGGTCCCGAGCAGCGCACCCGCCAGCGCGCCGGCACTGAACAGGCCGTGGAAGGAGGAGAGCCTCGCCCGGCCGCTGCGCCGCTCGAGGTCCACGGCGTGGGCGTTCATGGCGACGTCCAGCGCCCCGACCGACGCGCCCAGGACGGCCAGCCCCAGCATCAGGCCGGTCATGGAGCCGGCCAGCCCGGGCAGCGCGATGGCCGGGGCGTAGACGAGGGCGGCGCACCGGGCCACGGGCCGGCTGCCGAAGCGGTTGACCAGCAGACCGGCCGCGGGCATGGCCGGTACGGAACCCAGCGCCACCCCGAGCAGGGCCGTGCCGAGCTGCCCGTCCGAGAGTCCCAGCTGCTCCTTCACCTGGGGGATGCGCGGGGCCCAGCTCGCCAGCACGATCCCGTTCAGGAAGAAGACCGCGTAGAGCGCGCCCCCGCCCCCGGCGGCGGTACCCCGGCCCCCGGCGCCGCTCACCGCGGGGAGGGCAGGACCGGGAGGCGGAGGCCCGTGCCCTCCGGGACCAGATCGTGCACCGAGGTGGCGGGATGGGAGGGCGCGCAGGTGAAGGCCTCCGCGTACCGGACGCCGGCCTCCCGTCCGCGGTGTGCCGCCTGCTGCCGCGTCAGGTCCACGAAGTCGGCGCCCTTGCGCTCCTTGCGGGAGCTGTTCTGGCTGCGGTGCTCGGCCAGCATCGCCTCCTTCACCGTCATGGTGTCCGTGATGTCCACCCACAGGTCCGGGGTGCCCCCGTTCGTTCCGAGCAGGGTGTCCATGTGGAAGAGCGGGGGGACCGTGTCCGTGGCCGGGCTCCCGGTGGAGAGGGCGGGCTCCCGGGCGAGCAGCCGTGCCGCGCCGACCAGCCGGCTCACGGCCCGGTGGTCGGGGTGGTAGTCGTCGGGGTGGTGGGCGAACACGAGACCGGGCCGGACCCGGCGCAGCACCTCCACCATCTGGCGGCGGGTGTCCGCCGTGTCGAAGAGGAAACCGTCCGGCTGCCCGAGCCAGAGCAGTTCCGCGTCGAGCACGCCGGCGGCCCGCCGCGCCTCCTCCTCGCGGACCGCGGCCGTCCGGTCGGGCGGCAGGGTGCGGGAGCCGAGTTCACCGTTGGTCGCGATGGCGACGGTGACCCGTGCCCCCTGCCGGGCGTAGTGGGCGAGCGTCCCCGCACAGAAGAGCTCGACGTCGTCGGGATGGGCCCCGACGGCCAGGATGCGCACTGCTGTCCCTCCTTACCGGTAGCGCTGGGCGGCGTCCGCGAGGACCCGCGCGAAGCCGAGGACGCTGCTGTCGGTGAGGAAGCGCCGCAGCACGCGCTGATGGCCGTTCCTGCCGAGTTCCCGCGCGTAGTCCCGGTCCGAGAGCAGCCGGTTGACGGCCTCCCCGAGCCCGCGCAGGTCGCGCGGGTCCGCGAGCAGCAGCCCCGTCGTGCCGTGCTCGACCTGTTCCCGGATCCCCCCGACGGCGGCGGCCACCACCGGCCGTCCCTTCCAGGCCGCCTCGGACACGGTCAGGCCGAAGCCCTCGGCCAGGCTCTTCTGGATCACCACGGCCGAGTGGCGCTGGACGGCGTTGACGGTCAGTGCGTGCTCGGACCGGTTGTCCGTCGGCACCTGGACGAGGTGGACGCGCCGCCTCCGCGGGCCGAGGTCCTCCCAGGCCCGGCGGCACTCGGCGAAGACCTGCTCGGCCTGCCGGTCGCCCCGGGTATCCGGGCCGACCAGCATCAGGTGCGCGCCGAAGGCCGGATCGACGTACTCGGCGAAGCCCCTGATCACCCCCGGGATGTCCTTGACCCGGTCCCAGCGGCTCACCTGGGTCACCAGCGGCGCGTCCGCCGGGGCCGGTCCGCCGGCGCGCACCACGCGCGCGGGGTGGCGTACCAGGAGGTCGGTCAGGGGGTGCCGCCCCCGCGGGGCGCCGCCGGCCTCCTCGATCAGCCCCGCGCCGGCCAGCAGGCGGGACGGATCCACGTCCGGGTGCAGCGGGATGTTCTTGGGGGAGAGCGGGTCGATGGACGGCTGGACGACACGGAGGTCCACCGCCGGCGGTCCGGCGGGCAGGACTCCGGGATAAGAGGTGATGTGGCAATGCGCGGAGGAAATGTAGCGGTACAGGAATTCCCATCCGGGGGCCGCGAGGTCCTCCCGCAGTGCCGTGCCGACATGGGCGCGCCACAGCACGGTGCAGCCCGCTTCGCGGAGATGGGGGACGAGTCCCGCCGTCTGGTGGTCGTGGAGGACGACGATGGAACGCCGGTCCATGGCGGGGACGAGCCGCGCCGCGGTTTCCGCGCATATCCGTTCGTACAGCCGGCGGCCCCGCTCGAGGTCCGCGCCCTCGGCTCCCGGAGCCACTCCGCACAGCCGGTAGTACAGGGACTTGGTGAAAGCGCGGAATTCGGGCGGCCCGCCGAGAGTGGCCCAGCGGGTGGAAATGCCCTCGCCCGCGAGACAGGGGAGATTGGCCCGCAGGAGTTCGGCCACCCCGCCCCGTACCGGGTTGTCACTGATGTGCCATACGGCGCGCCCGTCGAGCAGCTCACGCACTCCGCGCAGGGTGTCCCGTACGGTTTCCGTCCGTTCGGCGCCGACGAACGGCTCGATCCAGTCCAGTGGCGTGCCGGGCAGCTCCACCTCGGGTACGGCCGGTACCGGAGCGGGCGCGGCCACCGGCCGGGGGCCCGGTAATCGCCTTCCCCGGGCCGACTGGGCCCTCCCCGGCGGGCGGGAACCGAGGGGGACCGAGAGTTTGTGCAACAACCTGTTTCCATGGCGCAGACGTGTCACGATATTCGCCTTCCCGGGAGTGTCGGGCATGGAAGGTGAGGGGAAACCCGCTCGACTCATGGTCGAATTCCGGTCCCCGCGGCCCGGTGTGGCCGCAGGGCGGTCCCCGCACCCATGACGGTCGGGGGCGACCGGGGAAGTGAGGAAGTGTCGGCATATGAAGGAATCCGCGTCGCCCCGCCCCGATCCTGGCATGAGGTCCACAGCCGCGACATGTGTTCCCGCACACGTAGCGAACGCGCGGAGAAGCCCCGCAGTCGCCGTTCGGGTCCGTGCCGGGGCTCCCATCAGGGCATTTCCGCGGAGTGCGATGAGCGGTCCGCCGCCAGGAACGCGGATCCGTTGACGGAGCGCTTACGCGAACGCAGCGTGGAGGTCATGCGCCCTTTTCCTCCGGGACTTCTTCCGATGGGTGGCTCCGTACGGCCGGACGGTTCGCGCCGCATCGCGAATGGTCCCTTGCCGGTGTGCCGCCGGGGCTTACGATCTCGACGGACGGTCTCCTCCCGCGACCGCCGTTCCCCCCCTGCACCCGTGGAGGTCAACCGTGTTCCGGACGGCCGAAGGTCACCGCAGTCACCGCGACGGCGCCCACCGCCACCCCTCCCGCCGGCGTCCGCGCGCCCTGGCCGCCGCGGCCGCCGCGGCGGGCGTGTTCCTGGCCGTGGGCTGCTCCTCCGGTGACAGCGGCCCCGGGGAGGCGGCAGGGGGCGTACAGGTCGTCGAGAAGGGCAAGCTGACCACCTGCACCCATCTGCCCTACCCGCCGTTCCAGTTCGAGCAGAACGGCAAGGTCGTCGGCTTCGACGTGGCCCTGATCGACCTCGTCGCGAAGAAGCTCGGAGTCGAACAGAAAATCCTCGACACCCCGTTCGAAAACTTCAAGACGGGCGCCTTCCTCAACTCGGGCCAGTGCGACCTCGCCGCCGCCGGCATGACCATCACCGACGAGCGCAAGAAGAACGTCGACTTCTCCGTCCCCTACTTCGACGCCACCCAGGCACTGCTCTCCACGAAGAAGAGCGGCATCACCTCCCTCGCCGACGTCAAGGCCAAGGCGAAGAAACTGGGCGCGCAGGCCGAGACCACCGGCGAGAGCTACGCCAAGGCGCAGGGCTTCGACCCCGTCGCCTTCGAGAGTTCCGACGCGGTGCTCAACGGACTGCGCACGGGACAGGTCGACGCCGTCGTCATCGACTACCCGGTCGTCCAGGGCTGGCTCAAGGACCCGGCGAACGCCTCGGCGTTCGTCCTCGGCCAGAACATCGAGACCGGCGAGAAGTACGGCTTCTCGGTGAAGAAGGGCAACAGCGCCCTGCTCGCCGCGATCGACAAGGTGATCACCGACGCCAAGGCCGACGGCACCTACAAGAAGACCTACGAGCAGTGGATCGGCCCGCTGCCCCAGGCCGCGTCGTGACCTCACGGCTCACCCGGCGGCAGCGGCGCCGCGTCTGGCAGGGCGTCCAGTACGCGGTCTTCGCGGCCGCGCTGGTCCTGGTCGGCGTACTCGCCGACTGGGACCGGCTGCGGAACCAGTTCGCCCAGACGGACCTGGCGCTCAGGCTCTTCCCGAAGATCATCACCATCGCCCTGCGGAACACGGTGGTGTACACCCTCTCCGGGTTCCTCTTCGGCCTGGTGCTCGGCCTGGTCATCGCCATGATGAGGCTGTCCTCGGTGGCCCCGTACCGCTGGGTCGCGAGCGTCTACATCGAACTGTTCCGGGGCCTGCCCGCGCTGCTGATCTTCATCTTCGTCGGCGTGGCGGTACCGCTGGCCTTCCCCGGCACCGCCATCCCCGGCGGGACGTACGGGAAGGTCGCGCTCGGCCTCGGCCTCGTCGCCGCCGCCTACATGGCGGAGACGATCCGCGCCGGCATCCAGGCCGTGCCCAAGGGGCAGATGGAAGCGGCCCGCTCCCTGGGCTTCTCGCACGGCCGCGCCATGGTGTCCGTGGTCATCCCCCAGGCGTTCCGCATCGTCATCCCCCCGCTCACCAACGAACTGGTCCTCCTCTTCAAGGACTCCTCGCTGGTGCTCTTCCTGGGCGTGACGCTGGAGGAGCGGGAACTGACGAAATTCGGCCGCGACCTCGCGAGCGAGACCGCGAACTCCACTCCCATCCTCGTCGCGGGCCTGTGCTACCTCCTCGTGACCGTGCCGCTCGGCTTCGTGGTCCGCCGGCTCGAGGCCCGCGCCGACAAGGCCACGTGAGGAAGCGATGCCACAGACGACGGGAACGGGGAACACGATGGGCAGCGACCGCCCGGAGATCGAGATCAGGGGACTGCACAAGTCCTTCGGCGACAACCACGTCCTGCGGGGCATCGACCTCGACATCGCCCGGGGCGAGGTGGTGTGCGTCATCGGCCCCTCCGGCTCGGGCAAATCGACGCTGCTGCGCTGCGTGAACCTGCTGGAGGAGCCCAGCCGGGGCCAGGTCTTCGTCGGCGGTACGGAACTCACCGACCCTGACGTCGACATCGACGCCGCGCGCCGCCGCATCGGCATGGTCTTCCAGCAGTTCAACCTCTTCCCGCACATCAGCGTCACCGCCAACCTCACCCTCCCGCAGCGCAGGGTCCTCGGCACGGACAAGGAGAAGGCCGCCGCCGTCGCCCGGGAGAACCTGGAGCGGGTCGGTCTCGCGGGCAAGGCGGACGCCTACCCGGCCCAGCTGTCCGGAGGCCAGCAGCAGCGGGTGGCGATCGCCCGAGCCCTGTCGATGGGACCCGAGGTGATGCTCTTCGACGAGCCGACCTCGGCGCTCGACCCGGAACTCGTCGGCGAGGTGCTGTCGGTGATGCGGGTCCTGGCGGGGGAGGGGATGACGATGATGGTCGTCACCCACGAGATGAGCTTCGCCCGGGAGGTCGCGGACCGGGTCGTGTTCATGGACGACGGCGTGATCGTCGAGCAGGGACCGGCGGAACAGGTCGTCACCCGCCCCCGCCAGGAACGCACCCGCAACTTCCTCAACCGCATCCTCGACCCGGCGGCGGTCGAGGCGCCGGCCGACGACGGCACGCCGCCGGAGGCCTGATCACCCCTCACCTGTCGCCACGGCGCACCAGGTAGACCCCGGCGGCCGAGACCAGGGCCGCCATGCAGGCGATGAACACCAGGCCCGCGCCCTCCAGCCCGATCGGCTCCACCAGTACGCCCACACCGATGACCGGCACCGAGATGCCCGTGTACGCCACCACGAAGAGCGTCGAGATCACCGCGGCGCGCCGGTCGGCCGGCGACGCCCGCGCCACCACGGACAGCGCCCCGCGGAAGGCCAGCCCCTGACCGGCGCCGCCGACCAGCGCGCTCAGCACCACCAGCACCAGGAGGTCCCAGTACAGCGCCCCCGCGAGCAGCGCCAGCCCGCCGAGGAGCCCCGCGCAGCCCAGGGGCAGGGAACGCCGGGCGCCGACCCGGCCCACCACCAGCTGCCCCGCGGTGGACGCGAGGAAGGCCAGCGCGACGACCAGCCCGCTCACCGCGTGGTTGTGCACCCCCAGGGACCGCGCGAGGAACGCGGGGCTGACGGAGGTGAACACGCCGAACAGCGCGAACCCCACGAACGAGGCGGTCGCCGCCGGCCCGAACACCGGCCGCACCGGCGCCGGCAGCCCCGGCCGCCGCGGCCGTACGCCGGCCGCCCGCCCCCGCTGCCGTACGGTCTCCCCGAGCCCCAGCAGGACGGCGACCGAGGCCGCCACCAGGGCGAGGTGCACGGTGAACGGCAGGTGGAGCGGCGCGGGAGCGTACTGGGCGAGCAGCCCGGCCAGCAGCGGACCGCAGCCCAGCCCGCCCATGTTGGCGGCCGTCGCCACGAACGTGGCCCGGCCGCCGCCGCCCGGCGGCGCGGACTCGATCACGTACGCCGTGGCGGCCCCGGTGAACAGGCCGGCGGACAGCCCGGACAGCAGCCGCCCCGCGTACAGCCAGCCCAGCCCGGTGGCGCACAGGAAGCACCCCGCGCTCGCCGCCGCGAAGCCCAGCCCCGCCAGCAGCACCGGCCGCCTGCCCACGGTGTCGGAGGCGTTGCCGGCCAGCAGCAGCACCCCGATGACCCCGAAGGCGTACACCGCGTACACGACGGTCACGGTCAGCTCGGAGAAGCCGAACTTCTCCTGGTACAGGCCGTAGAGCGGGGTCGGCAGCGTGGTGCCCGCCATGCACACGGCGAACACCGCCCCGCCGAGCACGCACTGCCGCCACCCCCGGCGCATCCGGTCCATGCCGCCGACGGTAACCCCGGCTCCACCAGCGGTCCGGCCCCGGCGCCCCGAATCGCCGGGGCGTCGCCCGCCCGGCACACACCCCGCCGGAACAGCGGAAGCCCTGATACCGCTCAAAACGGAATCTTGCTTCCGAAAGGGCCGACGCGCCAGCGGACGTGGCGGAACGTCACTTTACCGTCCGGATCGACGCGCTCACAGCCCGTTGCGGTTGACTGGGGCAACATGCGGTTTCAGTAACCGAGACGAACTCCACGGTAATCGTCCGGTGGCTCGCGTGTTCGTATAGCTTCAGCTCGTCGCCGCCGCACCTGGGGACACGGGGTCCGCGCGGGGAATCGCGGCGACAGGGATGCGACCACTCCCATGACAACAGCCACTCGAACCAGTGCCTTCCGGGTCGACGCGTACACACCGCACTGCCAGGTCATCGCCGACGAAGGCGACCACGCCGTCATCGGCATCTCCCCCGGCAACTCCTACTTCTCCGCCCAGCGCGTGCACGCACTCGCCGAGTGGGCGCTCGACAACTTCGCGCAGGCCGACCTCATCTACACGGACCTGCACGTGGCCGAGATGTACGAGGCCATGGGCTATCCCCCCGACGAGGCCCGCCGGAAGACCGTCAAGAACCTGCGCGGCGTACGCGCCAAGGTGACCAACGCGGTCGCCGACATCGACCCGTCCGGCACCCGGCTGCGCGGCAGACCGATGTCCTCGCTCCAGGGCATCCCCGCCTACGACCGCATGCACGCCGACCTGCTGGACCGGCTGCACACCGACCCGGCGTTCGCCCAGACCTGCAACGAACTCGTCGACATCTTCCTGTCGTCGAAGGTCCTCGGGGGCCAGCAGGCCACCGCACACCAGCGGGCCGTCTGCCTGGACTACGTGTGCGCCGAAGCGCCGCTCTTCCTGGACACCCCCGCGATCCTCGGCGTCCCCTCGTCGCTGAACTGCTACCACCAGGCGCTGCCGATGGCGGACCTGCTCTACTCGCGCGGCGCCGGACTGCGGGCCTCCCGCAACCAGGGCCACGCCGTCGTCACCCCCGCCACCGAAGGAGACCAGCTGTGACCACCCACGCGGAGCCGATCCTCGAATTCCCCTTCACGTGGGACGGAACGCACCTGCCCGCCCAGGTCGACGAACTGCCCCCCGTGGCGAAGGTCCGCACCATCGCCGGAGCGGAGGCCTGGCTGGTCTCCTCCTACGAGCTCGTCAAGCAGGTCCTCGAGGACGACCGGTTCAGCCTCAAGAACACCTCCGACCCGGGCGTGCCCCGTCAGTACGCGCTGACGATCCCCCCGGAGGTCGTCAACAACATGGGCAACATCACCGGCGCCGGCCTGCGCAAGGCCGTCATGAAGGCCATCAACCCGAAATCCCCCGGACTCCAGGCGTGGATGGACGAGCACGCCGCCGGACTGGTCGAGCGGATGCTCCAGCACGGCGCCCCCGTCGACGTCCGCAGCATGTTCACCGACCCCTTCTCCGAGGCGATGCACTGCCAGATCCTCGGCATCCCGCACGACGCCGCCCCGCGCCTGGCGGAGTCCCTGCCCATCGCGTTCATGAACAGCGCCCGGGAGATCCCGGCCGCGCGCCTGAACTGGGACCGCGACATCGCGTACATGAAGGAGCGCCTCGACGACACCGAGCACGGCCTCATCGGCGACCTCGCCCGGCTGCGCGGCACCGAGGGGTACGAGCACGTCACCGACGAGATGTTCGCGACGGTCGGCGTCACCCTCTTCGGCGCCGGCGTCATCTCCACCGCCGGCTTCCTCGCCATGGCGCTGGTCACCCTGCTCACCCACCCGGAGGAGTCCGACCACCTCGCCGACCACCCGGAGCTGATGCCCCAGGCCGTGGACGAGCTGCTGCGGATCAACCTGTCCATCGGCGACGGCCTGCCGCGCCTGGTCATGGAGGACACGACCCTGGGCGACGTCCGGCTCAAGGCGGGCGAGCTGGTGCTGGTCCTGCCCGAGGGCGCCAACTTCGACCCGGCCGTCTTCCCGGACCCGCACCGCCTCGACTTCAACCGCCCCAACTCCTCCGCGCACTTCTCCTTCGGCGGCGGCTCGCACTACTGCCCGGCCACCGCCCTCGGCAAGAAGCACGCCGAGACCGCGCTGCTCGCCCTCCTCAAGGCCATGCCCCGCATCCGGCTGGCCGTCCCGGTCGAGCAGCTCGTGTGGCGCACGGGCTTCATGAAGCGCCTGCCCGAGCGCCTGCCCGTGATGTGGTGACCGGCACGGTCTGACCACCACCGTACGGAGGCCGTCCGTGCGGCTCCGCCGGCGGGCGGAGCCGCACGGACGGCCGACGCGTGCCCGCCTTCCCCGGCCGCCTGCCCGGCCGCCTCAGCGCAGGCAGCGGCCGAAGTCCACGACGTACGTTCCGGCACCGCTCGCGCCCGCCCCGGCCGGGTCGGCCGCACCGGCCCGCGCCCAACCGCCGAACTGGCGCAGCGAGGCGTCCAGGATGATCGCGCGGTGACCCGGGCTGTTCATCCACCACTTGACGGCGGCGTTCGGGGTGCCCGAGCCGCCCCAGCCGTTGTAGGTGATCTCGGAGACTCCCCAGGACCGGGGGTGGGGGCAGTAGCCGGCGCCCATGACGCGGCTCTGCGGCGTGGAGCCGGTCCGCGGGTTGGTGTGCGAATCCTTCCAGGGCCCCCACCACTTCAGCTGGACGGCCGCGGCGGAGTGCTGCCGGGCCGCGTCCGTCAGGGCCTGGTCGCCCGTCAGGGCGGGCAGACCGCGCTGGGTGCGCTGGGCGTTGATGAGGCACAGGACCGCGTCCCGCTCCTGGAGCCCGCCGCCCGGCGGCCGGGCGGCCGCCGCGGTGTCGCAGCTCACGGCGGTCGCGGACGGCGCGGCCAGCGGCACGAGCGCGGCGGACAGCACCGAGGCCACGGCCAGCGGGAGCGCGGTACGAGTACGCCTCCGGGTACGGCTGCGTGACGTGCGGATCCTCATGGGCTTCCACCTCCCGCTGACGCGAACAGGTCCGGGGGAGCCTCAGCTGTGGCTGCTCCCTCCAGCCTGGCACCGGGGGCCCCTGATCACCATCGGGCCCGCGCGGCGCGGCGCTTCCCCGCATCCGCACCCCCACCTCCTCCACCTCCCCGACCACCCTCCCGGCACCCCGCGGCTATGCCTGGAGCGACCCTCCGCCGGGGCGCGAGCCGCAGTCGAGCACGGCATCGGTTCGAGCTGACACGGTTACGACCAGGACGCGGGGCCGGACCATCCCGCTCGAGCACCCCGGTGCCCGGCCGCCGCGCCCCAGGCCCGCGCGGCGGAGCGGCAGGACCGGGAGGCCCGGAACGCAGGCGTGAGTCCCGACCAGTCGAAGGCCTGCCGACCGGAAGGCTGAGGAGAAGGAGTTCCACCAGTGAAGATCGTTCTGATATCCGGCAGCACCCGAGGCGATTCGGCGAACACCGCCGTACTGGCCACCGTGCGCCACATCCTCGGGAACCTGCCCGGCGAGCACGAGAGCGTGCTGCTCCCCGTCGGCGAGCTGCCCCACTACGAGGCCGAACTGGAGCGCACCGACGGCTCGGCCGCCGTCCGCGCCGCCAAGGAGCTGGTCACCGGCGCCGACGCGCTGTTCATCAGCACCCCCTCCTACAACGGCGAGATGCCCGGCGCGCTGAAGAACGCCCTGGACTGGCTGTCCCGGGCGCAGGGCGACCGCCCGAGCCCGCTGACCGGCAAGCCGGCCGCCGTGACCAGCGCCTCTCCCGGAGCGCGCGGCGGTCTCGACGCGCAGAGCGGACTGATCGGCGTGCTCACCCGCTGCGGCGCGCGCGTCGTCGCGCACGAGCCGGTCGCCGTCGCCCGCGCCGGCACGCTCGCCTCCGAGGACGGCCGCTACACCGACGCCGGGCTCGTCACCCGGCTGGAGAGCCTGACCCGGGCCCTGATCGCCGAACTCGCCGTGGCCGGCGACCGCGAGGAGGTGCTGGTCTGATGGCGGCCTCGAAGCCCGGCCTGTTCCGGATCATGAAGGAGGACCTGGAGGTCGTCGTCGCCCGCGACCCCTCCATGCGCAACCGCCGCGAGGCCCTCCTGCACGCCGCCCTCCCCGCGCTCTGGGCCCACCGGATCGCCCACCGGCTGCACCTGCGCGGACACCGCATGATCGCGCGGCTCATCGCGTGGAAGGCCCGCCGCAGCACCTCGGTGGAGATCCACCCCGGAGCGGTGCTCGGCCGCCGGGTGTTCATCGACCACGGTGCCGCCGTCGTGATCGGCGAAACCGCCGTCGTCGGGGACGACGTGACCATCTACCACCAGGTGACCCTGGGAGCGGTCGGCTGGTGGAGCGACAACAACCGGCCCGAAGGGGACCGCAGGCACCCGGTCGTCGGCGCCCACGTCGTACTCGGCACCAACGCGACCGTCCTCGGGCCGGTCACCATCGGCGCGCACGCCGTCATCGGAGCCCAGGCCCTCGTGAACAAGGACGTGCCCGCGGGCGCCCGGGTCCTCGCCGCCACCGCGGTGATCAAGCCCGTCGGCCAGCGGCCCCAGCCCATGGAGGACCTGTACGCGATGACGGCCTCGGCGGGCTCCTGGTAGCCGCGCACCGCACCGCCCTCAGCCCGGCACCGCCGCCGTCCCGCGGCGCCCTGCCGGACACCCCCCCCACACGAACGCCGCACCGGGCCCGGCGGACCGCATCCGTCCGCCCGGCGCGCAGCCGTACGACCTGACTTGTGAGGAAGCACACGTGGAAAGCCGTGAGACGCGCCGCATCGCAGACAGCATCGCGGACCTGGTCGGCTCGACCCCGCTGATCCGACTGCACTTCGACGACTCCGCCCCGGGCGCCGAGGTACTGGCCAAACTCGAGTCCGCCAACCCGATGTCCACCAGCAAGGACCGGGCCGCCCTCGCCATGCTGCGCGCCGCCGAGGAGCGCGGCGAGCTGACGCCCGGCAGCGGCACCGTCATCGAGGCGACCTCCGGGAACACCGGCATCTCCCTCGCCGCCCTCTCCGCGTCCCGCGGCTACCGCTGCGTCATCGTGCTGCCCGACAGTGCCACCGCCGAGCGGATCGCCCTGCTCAAGGCCCTGGGCGCGGAGGTCGTGCTGACGCCCCGCGACGCCGGCTACCCCGGAGCCATCGCCAGGGCGGAGGAACTGCACGCGGCCACCCCCGGGTCCTGGTTCGCCTGCCAGCACGAGAACAGCGACAACGTGCGCGCCCACTACGAGACCACCGGCCCCGAGATCTGGGCCGACACGGCGGGCCGGATCGACGTACTGGTCTGCGGCGTCGGCACCGGGGGCACCCTCAGCGGCGTCGCGAAGTACCTCAAGGAGCAGAACCCGTCGATCCGCGTCGTCGCGGTCGAGCCGGAGAACTCGCCGGTGCTGTCCCAGGGCACGGGCGGCCTGCACCGGATCCCGGGCCTCAACGGCGGCTTCGTGGCCCCCACCACCGACGTCTCCCTGATCGACAGCGTCGTCACCGTCACCGACGAGGAGGCCATGACCGGCGCCCGCTCGCTCGCCCGCCGGCAGGGCATCTTCGTCGGCGTCTCCTCCGGCGCCGTCGCCCACGCCTGCGCCCGGCTGGCCGCGCACCCGGACTACATCGGCGCCTCGATCGTCACGATCCTGCCCGACACCGGCGAGCGCTACCTCAGCCTCTGGAACGAGGCCGCCCCCGCCGCCCGGCCCGTCCAGCAGCAGGCCCCCGCACCGGCCCCCGCCCCCGCCCCCGCCCCGGCCCCGGCGCCCGCACCGGTCCCGGACCCGGCTCCGGCCCTGACCGCCAAGTCCTGACCGTCCGCGCCCGGGCGCCCCACCCGCCCCCCACCCCCGAAGGAACCCGGCGTGAACTTCCGTCAGCTCCATCCGAACATCAAGCTGCGGCTCGGCATCGGATTCGTCCAGCGGATGCTCGGCATCATGCTGATGCCGCTGATGGTCATCCACCTCGCCACGCTGTACGGCGCGGCCGCGGCCGGCGTGCTGACCATGGCCGTGGCCGCGGCGGGCATCGCCAGCAACTTCGTCGGGGGCCACCTCGCGGACGTCCACGGCCGCAAGCCGCTGATGGTCGCCGGCGAGGTGGGGGCGGCGCTCACCTTCGCCCTGCTCGCCCTGGCCAACTCGCCCTGGTGGCAGTCCGGGGCGGCCACCTTCCTCCTCTTCCTCCTCAACACCTGCCTCGCCAGCGCCGCCACGCCCGCCGCCGAGGCGATGATGATCGACGTCTCCACCCCCGAGAACCGCCGGCTCGTCTACACCGTCAACTACTGGTCGATCAACATGGCGTTCACCGTCGGCGCCCTGATCGGCGGCTTCTTCTACGGGGAGCACTTCGCCCTGCTGCTGACGGCCGCGGCCGCGCTCTCCCTCGCGACCGCCCTGGTCACCTGGTGGCGGATCGCCGAGAGCGCCCCCGAATCCGCCGGTGACCAGGCCTCCGGCATCCCCGCCATGCTCCGCGGCTACCTCGCCGTCTCCCGGGACCGGGTGTTCCTGAGGCTGGTGGGCGCCGCGCTCCTCACCCGGGCCATCGAGGTCCAGATCGGCTACTACATCGCCGTCCGCCTCGCCGACGACTTCCCCGAACAGGCACTGGCCGGCCTGGAGCGCTGGTTCCCCTCCGTGGACGGCGTCGCCATGCTCGGCATCCTGCGGGCGGTCAACACCGTCCTGGTCGTCGGCTTCGCCCTCTTCACCGGCAGCATGTTCCGACGGCTGTCCGACCGGGTCCGCCTCTACGCCGGGATCGCCCTCTTCACCGCCGGCCACATGGTCCTCGCCGTCAGCGACAACGGCTGGATCCTGATCGCCGCCGCCGTCGTCTTCACCCTCGGGGAGATCGCGAACGTACCGGTCAAGCAGGCCCTCCTGGCCGACCTGGTGGACCCGGCGGCCCGCACCAAGTACCTCGCCGCCTACGGCCTGGTGCCCCGCATCGGCCTGCTCATCGGCTCGGTCTGCGTGACCGTGGGAGCCTTCCTCTCCCCGGCTGGCATGAGCATCCTCTACGGCGCCTTCGGCCTCGGCGCCATCCTCGTCTACCGCTCCCTGCTGCCGCTGCGCGGATCCCGCCGCGCCGCGGAGCGGGACCCCGCCGCCGAGCGGCCGGCCGCCCCGCCGGCGACCGCGCCGGCCCAGAACGGAGCCACCTCATGACCCCGCCCCGCGATCCCGTCCGCATCCTGATGGTGATGCCGTACGAACAGCTCGTACGCAAGGCCGTCGAAGCGGGATTCCAGGTCTGGTCGATCTGGGACCCGGCGCTGCGCCCGCCCGACTACCTCGACGCGGTCGCCGCGCACTCGCGGGAACTGTTCCTGGTCGACTTCACGGACGAGGCGGCCCTGCGCGCCCTCGTCGCCAGGACGGCGCTCGAGCACGACGTCCAGTACGTCCTGCACCTCGGCAGCGAGGCCACCATGGCCCCCGTGCTCGCGGAGGCCGAGGCCCTCGGCCTGTCGCCGAACACCGCCGAATCCGTACGGCTGCTCAACGACAAGCACGCGATGCGCGGCCTGCTCAACGCCGCCGGCGTCTCCGTCGTCCGCGCCCGGCGGGCCGAGACCCTCGCCGACGTGGAGCCGCTGCTCGCCGGGTTCGGACTGCCCGCCGTGGTCAAGCCCACCAACACGGCCGGCAGCCGGGGCATCGCACTGGTCCGCACCGCCGGCGACCTCGCCGAATGGACCGAGCGGGTCAAGGCGGGCGGCTTCGAAGGCCCCTTCGTCATCGAGGACTTCCTCGAAGGCCCCGAGTTCAGCGTCGAGACCCTCACCGTCGGCGGCACCCACCACGTCGTCGGCATCACCGCCAAGCAGACCAGCGGACCGCCCGGATTCGTGGAGACCGGGCACATCCACCCGGCCCCCCTCGACCCGGCCGACGCCGAGGCCGTGCGCGACACCGTCACCGCCCTGCTCGACCTCACCGGCTACGCCTTCGGCCCCGCCCACACCGAGGTCATCCTCACCCCGGCCGGCCCGCGGATCGTCGAATCCCAGGCCCGCCTCGGCGGTGACCGGATCCCGCTGCTCGTGGAGGTCGCCACCGGCTACGACCTGGAGGCCGCGATCTTCCGCGGCCTGGCCGGCGAGGACGTCACCGTCCCCGCACCGCACCGGTACGCCTCCATCGGCTTCTTCCAGCTGCCCGCCGGGCGCCTGGAGTCCGTCGAGGGCCTCGACGGACTGCGCGCGCTCGACCACGTGCACGGCGTGCACTTCCCGTACGCGCCCGGCGACGTCCTGCCCCGCACCACCGACTCCGGCACCCGCCACGGTTACGCCGTCGTCGACGCCCCGACCCCCTCCGGAGCCGCCGAACGGATCGCCGCGGCACGCACCGCACTGCGCACCACGACCACGCCCACCCCGAAGGAAGCACTGCGATGACCGCCCCGACCGCGCGCGCCGCGGACCGTACCCTGCTGCTCGTCGGCGCCACGGACCAGCACCTCCAACGCGCCAAGGCGCTGGGCGTCCGGGTGGTGCTCCTCCAGCACCCCGACAAGATCAACGCCTACCAGACGGGCCTCGCCGACGCCCTGCTGATGGTCGACTACACCGACTGGGACACCGTACGGCCGCTCGCCGAGGCCGCCCGGCAGGTCTGGGGCTTCGACACGGTCGCCTCCCTCACCGAGGCCGGCCTGGACATGGCCGCCCGCCTCAACGCCCACTTCGGCTTCCCCGGCACCGGCCCCGAGGCCAGCCGCCGCATGCGCGACAAGTTCCTGATGCGCCGGCACCTCACCGAGCGCGGCAAGCTGTCGATCCACTGGGACCGGGTCACCGACCGCGCCTCCCTCGACGCCTTCGCCGCCCTCGCGGGCTACCCCTTCATCATCAAGCCCACCGACGCCACGGCCGGCTTCGGCCTCCTGCGCGTCGGAGGTCCCGGGGAGCTGGACGCGACCTGGGAGCGGATCGAGGAGCTGCGCGGCCGGCACACCGACCGCGGCTCCACCCTCTACAAGATCACCGAGTTCCTGATGGAGTCCTACCTCGACGGGCCCGAGTTCAGCGTGGAGGCCTTCAGCTTCGCCGGCCGCCACGTGGTGATCGCGGTGACCGAGAAGCTCGTCGACGAGACCCACTTCGCGGAGCTGGGCCACGCCCTGCCCGCCCGTCTGACACCGGACGCCCACGCCCGGATCACGGCGGCGGTCGAGGACTTCCTCGACACGATGGGCGTCACCGACGGACCCAGCCACACCGAGCTGAGGCTGACCTCCCGGGGCCCCGTCGTCATCGAGTCCCACAACCGGGTCGGCGGCGGCCACATCAACGAACTGGTCGAGGCGGCCTACGGCATCGACCTCCTCGGCTACGGAGTCGCCTGGCCGCTGGGCCTGGTCGAGGCCCTCACGGAGCCCCCGCCGGCGCGCGCGGGCGCCTGCACCCGCTTCGTGCTCCGTGACCCCGGCACGGTCACGGCCGTCTCCGGCGTCGAGGAGGTCGCCGCCCGCCCCGACGTGCTCGCCGTGGAGGTCTCCGTCGGGCCCGGGGACACGGTGCGCCCGCTGCGGGACAACTGGGACCGGCTCGGCTTCGCCGCGGTGACCGCCGCCGACACCGACGCCGCGATCGCCCTGTGCGAGCGGCTGACCGGGCGGATCCGCATCGACGTGACCCCGGCCCCGGTCCCGGCCGGCGCCAGAGAGCTGGAGGTGGCGGCGTGACCGCGCTCGTACTGCACCGCTTCCCCCTCGGCCCGTTCCCGTACGACCGCTGGCTGGCGGGGCTCGACGGCGGCGTGGTGGTGATCGCCGCCCGCGACCGGATCGAGGGCGCCCGCGAACAGGTCCCGGACGGCGACGGCGGCTACCGCAGGCTGGTCGTGCTCGACGACTTCGAGGACGAGGACCTCCTCGACGACGTCGCCCTCGCACTCGCCGAGGAGTACGCGGTCACCCACGTCATCGCCCCCCACGAGGCGGACCTGCTGCGGGCGGCCCGGCTGCGGGAGAAGTTCGGCCTGCCCGGGCAGCGGCCCGAGGAGGTGCTGCCCTTCCGGGACAAGCTGCTGATGAAGCGACGGCTGGAGGCGGCCGGCATCGAGGTCGCCCCGCACGCCCTGCCCGGCACGGCCGACGCGGCGCGGGACTTCGCGGACGAGCACGGCCTGCCGCTCGTGTTCAAGGCCCGGGACGGCTTCGGCTCCATCGGGCTGAGGATCGTCACGACCGCGGACGAGCTGGAACAGCACCTCGCTGAGGCCTTCCCGCCCGGCGCCGCGCCCCGGGAGGACCTGCTGGCCGAGGCGTACGTCCCGGGCCGGATGTGCCACGTGGACGGCGTGGTCGTCGGAGGCCGCACGGTGATGGCGTGGCCGTCCCAGTACCAGTACGACCTCTCCTCCTTCCGCGCCGACCCCGGCGCACGGGTGGACCTCACGCTGGCCCCCTCGGACCCGCTGACCCCGCGGCTGCTGGAGGTGGCGCAGGAGGCGCTCGACGCCCTCGGCGGCCCGGCGGACTACTGCTTCCACGCGGAGGTCTTCCACACTCCCGACGACCGCCTCGTCGTCTGCGAGGTCGCCTCACGCCCGGCCGGCGCGCGGATCCGGGAGGTGCTGAACGCGGTGTTCGGGGTGCACCCGGTCGAACTGGCGGTGCGGGCGCACACGGGACTGCGGCTGCCCGTCCTGGCCGGGCCGGCCGAAGGCGCCCGGCTGGAGCCGGTCCGCATGGCGGGCCAGGTCCTGATGATGAAGCGGCCCGGCACCGTACGCGCCATCCCGGTCACCCCCGAGGAGCCCTGGGTGGAGTTCTACGGGGTCTTCGCCGAACCGGGCGAGGTCATCGAAGAGGCCGCCCTCTCCTCCGACTTCCTCGCGGCAGCCGTACTGTCGGCGCCCACGCGGGAGGAGTGCGAGCGGCGCCTGCGTGAGCTGGGCGCCCGGTTCGAGACGGAGATCGTGATCGACTGACCGGCCGGCGGGCGACCCGAGTTCCCGGCTCCCGTCGCCTGCCGCCCGTCAGCCCGCGGACCCGGAGAGGAAGGCCCGCAGCCGCCGGTGCTGGCCCTGGGCGACCCCGGCCGGCACCGCACCGGAGTACGCGGTGAGGACCCCGCCGGTACGGACGACCGTGACGGGCACGGTCTGGTCCATCGCGATGCCCGGCACCGTCCAGTCGAAGGCGACCGCGTCGTCCCCCGCCGCCGGAGCCGGCCGACGGCCGACGACGACGCGGGCGTCCTGGTCGCCGTAGGCCAGGGTGTACACCAGGAACCCCCCGCACAGCGGCACGGCCTTCCTGAGGGACTCCAGCACCGCCGAGGCCTCCTCGACGGTGTGGCTCGACAGCGCCACCGAGTGCAGCTTCCCGAAGTCGACGTTCCGCCGGGGGTCCCGCGTGCCCGCGCGCGGCGCCACTTCGGCCACCACCCTGGCCGCCGGCCGGTGCGCCGCCCCGTGGTCCAGTTCGAAGTCGACCAGGGCCTGGCACTCACCGGGATGCCCCGGGGCGACCCGCGAGGCCACGGCGGAGGGCGCGGCGGGTGCGGCCGGCCCGCGGGAAGTGACGACGAAGCCCGGCAGGTCCTTCCCCGAGGGCAGGACCGCCAGCAACTCGGCCGCCGTCAGCGGCTCCGGGCGGCGCGCCCCCGGTCCGGCCCCCGGTCCGTCCCCCGTTCCCGCCCCCGGCCCGCAGGCCGTGGAGCCGGCCGAGCAGACCAGCAGAGCGACGGCCACCGCCATGACGCGCGCACGACGCGGCACCGGTACCCCCCTTCGTCGGCGTCAGACCATTGTCGGCCCTCCGGGCGCGTGCGCCGGCCCGGGGGGCTGCGCTATAGTTGATCTCGAGCTCGCCGCCGCGGAACACGGTGGTGGGACCGGCGTTGGTGGTCCAAGGAAAGACACCCCACTTCCCGTGGGGGAATGCAGGTGCAAGGCCTGCCCAGCGCTCGGACAAGGCCCCGGCCTCCTCACGGAGACCGGGGCCTTTCGTCATGCGCTCACTTCGTCATGTCGTCATGCGCTCACGGGGGCCCGTCCCGGGGCCCGCACGGCACGGGGAGTCCGACCACCCCGCGCCCGGCGCCCCGGAGTGCGCGGATGGGCCGGCCGTGGGTGTTCGTGCGGACGCCCACGGCCGGCCCGCTCAGCAGCGGTAGCCGGAGGTCAGCTGCCCGCGGACAGGTTGCCGGAGAGGACCGGGATGTTGCTCAGGATGTGGGAGAGCGGCTCGTCGCCCTTGGCCTGGGTGGAGTTCTCGGTGCACTGCTGGTTCTGCGGGTTGGACAGGACGTTGATGTCCTGGACGCCGACGTTGACCAGGGCGACGAGCGACTGGACGTTGACCTTCGCCGGCAGACCGATGCAGGGCTTGTTCAGGGTGCCCTGGACCAGGCCGAGCTGGGGGCTCTGGTCGCCGGTGGTCTTCTGGTTGCCGTAGATCTGCTGGGCGCCGTTGCCGTTGACGGTGTTGATCCCGTTGTCGTTGCCGATGGCCATGGCCGGCGCGGCGACGGCGGCACCCGCGCCGACGGCGGCGGCGGTGGCTGCTGCGGTGACCATCATCTTCTTCAGCATTCGAGAACTTTCCTTCGCTGTAGCGGAAACGAGCCCCGGATCGGGGGATCCGCCCTTGTAACGGGAACACGGCCGGGGACGTGGCGGGGCGTCACCCGAACGGCAGAGCGCCGCCCCCGCCGCCGCGCCCCCCACGGCGCCGACCGGGTGCCCGTGACCGGAACGTCGCCACACCGGCCGCCGCCCGTCGTTGGAAGGTGAGCCCACCCCTCCGCCCACGCGACGCGCAGCCACGACCGGAGCCGCCCATGACCTCTGTCGCCCTGGCCCGGCGGCCGCCCGCCGCCCTGCCCCTCACCGTCAGGGCCGCGCTCACCGCGACCGCCTGCGCGCTGCCGCTGTACGCCGTGTGGGCGTCGGTCCTCGCGACCGGCGGAGGGGACCTCGCGGCCCAGACGGCCTGGGCGGACTTCACCGCCCGCCATCCGGGCTCCGCCTACAACCTCGCCTGGCACGGCGGGCTGCACACCGCCGCCTACAGCCTCGTCTCGCCCTACGCCATGGCCGCCTTCGGCGTGGTCCCGGTCACCGTGGCGGGCGGACTGGCGGCCACCTGGCTCGCCGGACTGCTGTGCGCGCGCAGCGGGGTCCGCTCGCCCGAACGGCCCGCGCTCGCGGCGGCCCTCGCCCTGTGGTGCCAGGCGGCGTCGGGGCGCACGACCTTCGTCCTGGGCGCCGCCTTCGGACTCGCGGCGGTACGGGGAATCCGGTCCCGGCGGTCCGGCGGCCGCGCGGGGCGGCTCACCGCCACCGCCCTCTGCGCCGCCCTCGCCGCGACGGCCAGCCCCGTCGCCGGCCTCTTCCTCCTCCTGATCGGCACGGCACTCCCACCCGAGCCCGGCCGCCGGGCCGCCGAAGCCGCCGCCCTGGTCCTGCCGCCCTGCGCCGTACTCGCCCTGACGGCCTGGCTCTTCCCCTTCCGGGGCGAACAGCCCATGCCGGCGGAGCGGATCTGGCCGCCGCTGCTGATGTCCCTCGCCGTCCTCGCGGCGGCACCGCCCGCCTGGCCGTGGGTCCGGCGCGCCGCCGCCCTGTACGCGGCCGCCGTCGTGCTCACGTACGCCGTCCCCTCCCCGATGGGGACCAACGTCGAGCGGCTCGGCTGCCTCGCCGCGCCCGCCCTGCTCCTCGCCGCCGCCCCGGCGTCCGGCCGCGTCCGCCGCGCCCTGGCCGGGGCCGGCCTCGTCCTGTGCCTGCTCTGGACGGGCGGGAACACGGCCGCCCACCTCGCCGACACCGTGCGGGTCCCGGCGTGGGCCGCGCAGACCGACGGGGTCCTCGCGGAACTCGGCCGCCTCGGCGCGGACCGCACCCGGGTGGAGGCCGTCATGGCGCGCAGCCACCGCGAGGCCGCCGTCCTCGCCCCGTACGTCACCCTGGCGCGCGGCTGGAACCGGCAGGCGGACGTGGAACGCGGCCGCCTCTTCTACGGGGCCGACGGCCTCACCCCCGACGCCTACCGTGCCTGGCTCGACCACTGGGCCGTGGGCCTCGTGGTCCTGCACGAGGGCCCGCCCGACGCCGCCTCCGAGGCCGAACACGCCCTGGTCGGCGGCGTTCCCGCGTACCTGGAGCCGGTGTGGCGGGACCGGAACTGGCGGATCTACCGCGTCCGGGACGCCGTTCCCCTCGTGGACCCGCCGGCCACCGTACGGACCTCCGGCGCGGCCGGGATCACCGTCCGCGTGCCCCGGCCCGGCACGGTGACCGTGCGGATCGTCGACTCGCCCTGGCTGACGGCCGACGCGGGCTGCCTCGAACCGATGCGGGGCAGACGGGAGGACGGCTTCGTCCGGCTGACCGTACGGCGACCGGGCGACGTCACCATCGGCTCCGCCTACCTCGCCGAAGGCCGCCGATGCGCCGCCTGAGCACGGTGCCCGCCCGGCTCGCCCTGGTCTGCGTACGCCACCACGTGCCGGTGCTGCTGCTGTGGCTGCTGCTCCTCGCCGCCGGGGCGGCCGCCGCCGGACCGGTGGCGGACGGCCTGGACCGGAGGCCCTGGAGCGTGGCCGCGCACGAATCGGTGCGCGGCAACCGGCTGCTGGACGGCGTCCGCCCCTACGGGGGCCAGATCGACGCGGTGGTGTCCGGCGTGCCGGTGACCGACCCGGACCTGCGCCGGGAACTCGCCGCCGCACGCCGCGACCTGGTCTCCCTCCCCGGCGTGCACGCCGTCACCCCCCTCACCGAAGGGGCCTACGCCGCCGGCCGGCGGGCCGTACTGCTCTCCGTACGGCTGGACCGGGAGCCGGCCGGGGAGGACCGCCGGCGCTGCGAGCGGGCCGTGGAAGCCCGGCTGCGCGCCGTGCGGCGGGCCCTGCCCGGGGCCGCCGTGACGCTCGGCGGCAGCGACCGGGCGCGCGCCGAGGTCGCGGCGCGGACCCTGGCCGACACCCGGCGCGCCGAACTGATCACCCTGCCCCTGACGCTGGCGGTGGTGTACCTCCTGTTCGGCGGCCTCGTGGCGGCCGCCGTGCCACTGCTCGCCGCCGTCGCCACGATCGGCACCGGGATGCTCTGGCTCCTGCTGCTGTCGCGCTGGTACGACCTCACCTCCCCGGTGCTGTCGACCACCACGATGGTGGGCCTGGGCCTGGCCGTGGACTACTCGCTGCTCACCGTCGGACGCTTCCGGGAGGAACGCGCCGCCGGCCACGACGTCCCGGAGGCGGTGGTGCGGACCATGGGCAGCGCGGGCCGCTCCGTCCTGTTCGCCGCGCTGGTCGTCGCGGCCGCCCTCAGCGGGCTCGCCGCCTTCCCCAGCGACTTCTACGCCTCCGTCGGCCTGGCCGCCGCGGGCACCGTCCTGCTGTCGCTGGCCGCCGCCGTCACCCTGACCCCCGCACTGCTCACGGCCTGCGGGAAGCGGATCGGGGCCCGGGCCTGCCGGGAGGCCGACGAGGGCGCCTTCGCGGCGCTCGCCCGCTGGACCCGCCGCCGGGCCCCGGCCGTGGCCGTCGGGGTGGGGGTCCTCCTGCTGGCCGCCGCCGCGCCCTTCCTGCGGGTCCATCTCGTCAGCCCGGTCGGCGAACTGCAACTCCCGCCGGGCACCGAGGCGAGGCGCTTCGCCGGCCTCGTCACCGAGGGGTTCCCCCAGCACCGCGCCGACGCCGTCGTGGTCGTGGCCCGAACGGGTCCGTCACGGCTGACGGCGTGGGCGGAACGCTTCGCCGCCCTCCCGCAGGTGGAGCGGATCGAGCCCGCCACCGCCGCGGGCTCCGGGGTCGCCGTCGTCCGCCTCGTGCCCGTCCCCGACGAGGACGCGGCCGGCGCCGCCCGGCTGGTGGAGCGGCTCCGCGCGGACCGACCTGCGGACTTCCCCGTCTGGGTGACCGGACGGGCCGCGCTCGACGCCGACTTCACGGCCGAGGTCGTCGAGCACGCGCCGCGCGCCGCCGCCCTGATCGCCTTGACCAGCTACGTCCTGCTGCTGGCGATGACCGGCTCGGTACTGCTCCCGTTGAAGGCGATCGTGATGAACACCCTGTCCCTCGGTGCCTCGTTCGGCGCGCTCGTCCTGGTGTTCCAGGACGGCTGGTGCGCGGGGCTCCTGGGCGTGCACACCCTCGGCGGCCTGGGCTACTGGCTGCCGGTCGTCGTGTTCGCCCTGGCCTTCGGCCTGTCCATGGACTACGAGGTGTTCCTGCTCTCCCGCATCCAGGAGCTCTACCGCGCCGGCGCCGGCAACGACCTGGCCGTGGAGGCGGGCGTGCAGCGTTCCGCCCGCATCATCAGCTCTTCGGCACTGCTGATGTGCGTCGTCTTCACCGGCTTCGCGACGGGGCAGGTGCTGGTGATGAAACAACTGGCGACGGCGCTGGTCCTGGTCGTCGTGGTCGACGCCACGCTGGTGCGCTGCCTCCTCGTCCCCGCCACCATGACCCTCCTGGGCCGCGCCAACTGGTGGTTCCCCCGGCCCGCGCGCCGCCCCCGCCCGGCGGCGGGGAGCGGGCCCGCGGCGCCGAGGGAGGAAGCGGCGGTCCGCTGAGCACGGGGGCCGGGCGACAGCCCGCCGGGGCGGTTCAGTCGATCCGGAGTTCGCCCATCCGGCTCCAGCCGGTGGCGCCCTCGATGGTGGTGCTGACGATCTCGGGCGTGCGGGTGACCATCGGACGCATCGTCTCCAGCGCCGCCGCGAAGTGCTCGGAGGTGACGTGCGCTTCGGCCGCGTCGTCCTGGAACGCCTCCACCAGGACGTAGGTGTCCGGTTCCTCGAGGCTGCGGGACCACTCGAACCACAGGTTGCCCGGCTCGGCACGGGTGGCGCGGGTGAACTCCGCGACCTTCTCCGGCCACTGGTCGACGTATGCGGGCTTGACGGCGAATTTCACCACAATGAAGATCATTCAGTCATTGTAGGCACGCCCCAGCAGCCACCACCGGCGGCCGCGGCCAGGGGTTTTCGGCGCCGCGGGCTGCGCTATAGTTGATCTCGAGCTCGCCGCCGCGGAACACGGTGGTGGGACCGGCGTTGGTGGTCCAAGGAAAGACACCCCACTTCCCGTGGGGGAATGCAGGTGCAAGGCCTGCCCAGCGCTCGAACAAGGCCCCGGCCTCCTCATGGAGACCGGGGCCTTCGCCATGCGCCGGCCCCCCGTGACGGTCGCCGCTCGGCGGCCGGCGGTTGACTTGGAGCGCGCTCCAGCACCTAGCCTCCTGGTCCGACGATGTTCCGAGATCAGGAGGAAGCGGCATGAACGGCGTACCCGCCCGGCACTTGGGCAGCCTGAAGGTCTCCGCGCAGGGCCTGGGATGCATGGGCATGAGCCACGGTTACGGCACCCCGGACGACGCGCAGTCGATCGCGACCGTCCCACGCGCCCTCGACCTGGGTGTGACCCTGCTCGACACCTCCGACTTCTACGGATTCGGGCACAACGAGGAGTTGGTCGGACGGGCCGTCGCCGGCCGTCGCGACGAGGTGGTGCTGGCCACCAAGTTCGGCTTCGCCAACCGGCTGGGCGAGCCCACCCTGATCCGCGGTGACGCGGCCTACGTGCGGGAGGCGTGCGAGGCGTCGCTGCGACGCCTCGGCGTCGACCACATCGACCTCTACTACCAGCACCGCGTCGACCCGAAGGTGCCGATCGAGGAGACCGTCGGGGCCATGGCCGAACTCGTCCGGGCCGGGAAGGTCCGCCACCTCGGCCTGTCCGAGGCCGGGGCGGCCACCATCCGGCGTGCGCACGCGGTCCACCCGATCGCCGCGCTGCAGAGCGAGTGGTCGCTGTGGACCAGGGACCTGGAGGCGGAGACCGCCCCGCTCTGCCGGGAACTCGGTATCGGCCTGGTGCCGTTCTCCCCGCTCGGGCGGGGCTTCCTGACCGGCCGTCACCGCTCGGTGGAGGGGATGGCCGAGGACGACATCCGGCGCACGCAGCCCCGGTTCGCCGCGGGCAACATCGAACGGAACCTGGCGGTCGTCGCGCGGCTGGACGAACTGGCCGCGGCGAAGGGGATCACCACCGGGCAGCTCGCCCTGGCGTGGGTCCAGCACCGGGGGGACGACGTGGTTCCGATCCCCGGCACCCGGCGGCAGCGCTACCTGGAGGAGAACGTCGCGGCCCTGGCCGTGGAGCTGTCCCCCGAGGACCTCGCCGCCATCGAGGCCGCCGCGCCGGCGGAGCGGATCGCGGGCACCCGGTACGACGCCACCAGCCTGACCTTCGTCGGCAACTGAGCACGGGCGCCCCCGCGGGTGCGGGTCCGACGGCCCGGCCGGGATCTTCACCCGTGCGGGGGAGAGGACGCCCGGCGGGCCCGCCAGACCGGCGGGCGCGGCCGCGTGACCCCTGCGGGCGCCCCCGGATGCACCCGCGCGAGGCGTTCGCCAGACTGACCCCGAGGCACGGCGCCGTACGGGCCGCCACGCCTCCTCCGCCCGGCCCGGCCGTGCGGAGGAGGGCGGACCGCCCCCGGCGGGGCCGGGGGCCGCCGACGAGACGATCGCGGGGCTGGAATGGTGGAACCGAGCCGCCCGGCGGGCCGCGAGAAGCGCCGGGCCCTGTGGGCGCCGGCCGTCGCGTGGCTGGTCTCGAACCTCCTCACCTGGACGGTCGCGAGGGCATCGGTCTCCGCCGACGGATCGGCGGTGGCGTACTGGTCCACCGGTGGCCGCAGCCGCTGGGACTCCGCGCACTACCTGTCCATCGCCCGCACCGGCTACGAGATGTTCCGGTGCCGGGACCGCTATCCGGACTTCCGCGACGTCATGTGCGGAAACGTCGCCTGGTTCCCCGGGTACCCCATGGCGGTCCGCGCGGTGTCGGCCACCGGGCTCACCTACGAGCTCTCCGCCCTCGTCCTCACCGAAGCGTGCCTGCTGGGCATGTTCGTGGTGCTCTGGCGGCTGCTCGGCTCCCGGCTCACCTGGGCCACCGGCCTCACGCTCGCCATCGGTACGGTCTTCCCCGGCGGGGTGTACCTCCACGCCGCCTTTCCCGTCGCCACCGGCACCCTGGCCCTCCTGGTCTGCGTCGCCGGAGTGCGGCGCGGGTCCTGGGGGGTCGCCGCCGCCGGCGGTTTCGTGGCGGCCGCCTGTCATCCCGTCGGTGCCGTCGCCGTCGGCATGCTGCTCGCCAGCGCCTTCTTCGCCTGGCGGGGCGACCCGTGGCCGGTGCGGTTCGCCAAGGCCGGGTCGTCCGCCGCGCTCGCCGGCTGCGGCGTGCTCTGGGCCACATGGCTGATGTGGCAGGCCACGGGCCACTGGGACGCGTACGCCGTCATCCAGGAGTCCAGCTACGGACAGGGCGGCCTCCACCGGCCGTTCGAGGAGATGGGCGCGGCGTACGGCTTCCCCTTCCGCGACTGGTACACGCCCAAGGGACCGCTTCCGCCGCTGGTGGAGCACGCCCTCGAGGCGCACCGGACCCAGCTGTGGCTGAACACCGCCTTCGCCCTGCTCGTCCTGGCGACGGCCGCCGCCCTGCTCGTGCGGCACCGCCGGCTCGACGCCGCGCAGTGGGCCGCCCTGCTCCTGACGGAGGCGGTGTTCCTCGTACCGTTCCTCGCGGGCGCGGAGATGTCCTGGTACCGCAACCACGCGCAGATGTTCGCCGGACTCGTCCTGGTCGCGCGGGCGTCCCGCTGGGTGCAGGTGCCCCTGCTGGTCTGCTGTGCGCTCCAGTACGCCCTGCTGGGGGCGATGTTCTTCGCCGGGGTCCTGGTGTGACCGCCGCGGCCTACCGCCGTTCGTCCTCCGTGTCGCGAGCGACGTGATAGGTGGGGCGGCCCTGGACCGCCGTGTAGATGCGGGCCACGTACTCGCCGAGCATGCCCACGCAGAAGAGCTGCACGGCCCCGAAGAACAGCACCGTGATGATCAGGGAGGTCCAGCCGGGCAGCGTGTCTCCCCGCGCGTGGGCGACGAGGGCCCAGGCGAGGAACGCGAGGCAGACGACGAGACTGCAGGCGCCGATCGCCGTGGCCAGGCGCAGCGGGACCGCCGAGAAGCTCGTGACGCTGTCCAGGGCCAGCAGGACCATCTTGTGCAGCGGGTACTTGGTGGTCCCGGCCGCCCGCTCCCCGCGCTGGTAGGTGATCCGGCCTTCGGGGAAGCCGAGCCACGGGATGAGCAGGCGGTAGATCCGCTGCCGCTCGGGGAGCGTCTTCAGGGTCTCCACCACGGGCCGGGACAGCAGGCGGAAGTCGCCGGCCTGCGCGGGTACGTGAGAACCGGCCAGACGGCGCATCAGCCAGTAGTACGCGGCCGCCGTACGGCGCTTGAACCCGGTGTCGGCGGAGCGGTCCGTCCGGATGCCGTAGACGACGTCCAGACCGTCCGCCCGGGCCAGGGCCAGCATCCGCGGCACGAGTTCCGGCGGGTCCTGGAGGTCCGCGTCCATGCTGATCACGTACGAGCCCCGGGAGCGGTGGAGTCCGGCGGTCAGGGCGGCCTGGTGGCCGCTGTTGCGCCGCAGGGTCACGACGCGCAGCTGGGGCCACGTACGGCGCAGGTCCTCCAGCACGCGGGGCGTCCGGTCGGTGGAGCCGTCATCGACGGCGAGGACCTCGTACGGTTCCTCGCCCCGGTCCAGGACGGGCCGGAGCCGCGCCGCGAGAACGGGCAGGGCCTCCTCCTCGTTGAAGACGGGAACCACGACCGACACAGAGACCGGTCCCCGCGGTGGCTCGTGCACAGCACTCATGATGCGGGAGGGGCCGGGACCCGGCACGTCGGCCGGAAGGACGCCGGCCCGTCCCGGCGGGGCCGTCGTCAGTCCGCCGGGGACCGTTCGGGCCGCCGGCCGGTCACCACCAGGTCGCCCGACGCGGTGCGCCGTGCCAGGGCCCCGGTGCGGAAGTAGCCGTCGGCGGTGAAGGACCGGGCGTCGTCCCCGGCCGCCCGGTAGTAGCCACGGACGGTGTACGGGCCGCGGGCCAGGAGTTCGCCCGTCTCCCCGTCGGGCACGTTCCGGCCGTCGGCGCCGACGATGAGGACCTCGTCGTCGGGCGACAGCGGGCGCCCCTGCGTGGTGAGAACGGACTCGTCCGGATCGTCCGGCCGCGTGAGCACGAGCGGCCCCTCGGCCAGGACGAACACCTGCTGGAGCCGCCCGCCCAGTTCGCGCTCCACCCGCTCGGCCGTCGCCCGTGACAGGGGCCCGCCGCCGATCTGTACGAGGCGCAGACTGCTCACGTCGGCACCGGCCGTGGCGAGCGCGTCGAGCCAGGCCCCGGCGGCGGCCGGCGGCAGCGAGGTCACGGTGACCCTCTCCCGCTCGACGGCCGGGAGGCACACGGCGGGGTCCGTCCCGTCGGCCAGGACGACGGTGCCGCCCGCGCCGAGCGTGCCGACGACACCGGGGCACCCGAGGGCGAAGGCCGACCCGGCGGGCAGCGCGGCGAGGTACACGTCGTCCTGGGTGAGCGAGACCAGTTCGGCCGCGGCCCGCGCCTGGTAGGCGTAGTCGTTGTGGGTGCGCGGAACGAGCCGCGGCGCGCCGCCGCCGCCGTCGTCGGCGGGGAGCAGGAACGCCACCTGGCCGGCGCTCAGCGGCAGCGCGGGCTCGGGTGCGGCGTCGATGGAGCCCAGCGGCGCGTACTGGCAGTTCGACGGGTCGGTGGTCATGCCGCCGTACGGGGACTCGGTCCCCGGCGGCTCGTAGGTGAACACCCGCCGCAGGAAGGGCCATCGTGCGGCGATGTCCGCGGCCATCGCCGTGTGGTCGAAGCCCCGGTAGGTGGCGGGGCCGACGTACCCGACGGCCTGGGTGACCCGTACGAGCTCGGTGACCCCGGACGCGGGGTGCGGGACCGGGCAGAGGACGGGGACCGCGCCGGCCCGCATCAGGGCGAACACGGTGACGACGAGTTCCGGCACGTTCGGCAGCTGGACGACCACCCGCATACCGGGCCGCAGGCCGCGCAGCCGGAACCCGGCGGCCATGCGGTCCACGCGCCGGTTCAGGTGCGCGTAGGTGACGCGGGTGCCGCCGTGCACCAGCGCGGTTCGCGGCCCGTACTGCAGGGCCCACCCGCGCAGCAGGTTGTCCAGCGTGTTGCCGCCCCAGTGACCGGCCGCCCAGTAGCGGTCGACGCAATCCCCGGGCCAGGGGGTGCAGCCGTCGAGCAGGGATGCCAATGCGGTTCCTTCCGTGCCGGTTTCCGGACCGGGCGCCGTACGGGGCGTGGCGCCCGGTGACGGACCCTGACCTCGGCATTCCAGTCCGTCAGGGTCCCCGCGCGCAAGGCGCTTTCCCGACCAGGAAGACCGGACGGCGTCAGCGGAAGGTCCAAAACGGCAGGCCTCCCGGAACGGGCGCTACGCGTCCGCGACGGCGTCCAACGGGCCGAGCGCGGCGGCCCGTCGGGCGGGGAGGGCGGCCGCCGCGGCGCCGACGGCCAGGGAGAGCAGGACTACCAGGGCGAGGGTGCCCCAGGGGAGGGAGAAGGCGTACTGCGGAATGGCCCCGTTGGCGAGTCCGCTGACCTTCCACGCCCCGAACAGGCCGCCGGCCAGCCCGAGCAGGGTGCCGTAGGCGGCGACCGTCAGGGACTCCAGGCGGATCATGCGGCGGATCCCGGTGCGGTCCATGCCGAGGGCGCGCAGGACGCCGATCTCCCGGGTGCGTTCGGTGACCGACATGGCGAGCGTGTTGACCATCCCGAGGGCCGAGATCACCACCCCGATGACGAGCAGTCCGAACACCATGGTGAGCAGGTCACCGGCGACGCCGGCCTGCTCGCGGACCAGCTCGGCACGGCTCTGGACCTTCAGCAGGGGACTGTGGTCGACGGCGGCGCGCAGCCGCTTCCCGAGGCCGGCCGTGGCGGCCCCCGGACCGGCGGCCACGAGGACGCGCTGCACGGAGTCGCGCAGGTAGCCGTACCGCTGGACGTCGCCGCGGTCGGCGAGCACGTCCCGCGCGGTGGGGTTGTCCCGGTAGACCCCGACGACCGTGTAGGGCCGGCCCTGGTCACTCCGGCCGGGTCCGACGGCCGCCGTGATCCGGTCACCGGTGCCGATCCGGTTCTCCCGGGCGAAGCCGCTGGAGACCGCGATCCGGCCCGGCCCGATCTCCGCGGCGGAACCGCTGGTGAACCGGAGTTTCATGACGGCCCCCACGGTCTTCGGGTCGACGCCCGAGACCTCCCCGGCCCCGCCCCCGACGGTGATGACGGAGTCCGACACGGCGGAGGCGGCCGCGACACCGGGGACGGCGGCGATCCGCCCGACGGCGGCGTCGTCCACGGCGGTGGTGGTGTTGCGGGTGCCGATGACGTAGTCGGCGCTCAGCCCGGCCGCCGCCTGGGAGTCAAGGGCCCGGCTGGAGGAGTGCCCGATGACGGCGAGCCCCGTCACCAGCGCCGTGCTGATCATCAGGGCCACGGCGGTGGCGGCCGTACGCCGGGGATCGCGCAGGGCGTTGTCCCTCGCGAGGCCGCCCACGACGCCGGCCCCGCGGGTGATCCGGCCGATCGACCGGATCACCGGACCCGCCAGCAGCGGAGCCAGCACGATCAGCCCGGTCACCAGGACGCCGCAGCCGAACATGGCGGTCCGCAGGTTCTCGTCCGAGGCGTCCTTCGCGCCGCCCAGGGAGAGCAGCAGGCCGGCGCCCGCCAGCAGCACGGCCGTGCCGGCCGCCCCCCGGATCCGGGACGGCCTCGCGCCGGGCGGCTGCCCGGCGGTGCGCATCGCCTCGACGGGAGCGATCCGCGCGGCGCGGCGCGACGGCAGCCACGCGGCGAGGACCGTGACGCCGACGCCCACGGCGACGGAGGCGATGACCGGGGTGGGGCCGATCACCAACGGGCCGCCGGGCAGCGGGGCTTCCCCGGTGCCGAGCAGGCGGGGCAGCGCGGCGGCCACACCGAGGCCCAGGCCGAATCCGGTCACGGAGGCGAACAGGCCCACGAGGGCGGCCTCGGCGAGCACCGAGCGGACCACCTGGCGCCGGGTGGCACCGACGGCGCGGAGCAGCGCGATCTCCCGGGTCCGTCGGGTGATGAGCATGGTGAAGGTGTTGATGACGAGGAACGAGCCGATGAAGAGGGACACCACGGCGAAGACCAGCGGCAGCCGGGAGTACGCGCGCGTTTTGGCCCCGATGAAAACGGACTGCTGCTGGGCCTTGGCCGCCGCGGTGGTGGCTTCGGCGCGGTCGGCCGGCAGCAGCGCCCCCACCCGCCGGGCGAGGTCGAAGGGGTCGGTGCCGGGCGAGGCGGACAGGTCGATCCCGGTGTAACGGCCCGGGGCGGAGAAGAGCTTCTGGGCGGTGGCCCTGTCGAACACCGCGAGGGTGCCGCCGGAGGTGACCCGGGTGTCCTCCGTGGAGACGATGCCGACCAGCCGCAGCCGCAGCACGGGGCCGTCGGAGGCCAGGGTGACGGTGTCACCGAGGGCGTACGAGCCGGCCCGCGCGGTGCCCCGCTCCAGGGCCACCTCGCCGCCGTCGCGGGGCGCGCGGCCGGCCGTCAGGGGGTAGCGGGCGTCCGTGCCGTCGGCGCCGGGGACGTAGGCGGCGGCCAGCTTGCCCATCGCGTTGCCGGCGCGCACCGGCGAGCCGTCCTTCGCGGCCAGGGTCACCGACCCGTCGACGGCGGGGCGGGCGGAGACGACCCCGGGCACGGTGGCCAGCCTGGCCACGAGCGCGTCGTCGAGGACGCCGGCGCGCTCGTCGGCGGGGGCGCCCACGGGGTGCTTCGGGTCCACGGTGACGGCGATGCCGGAGTAGTCGCGTGACAGGGAGGCGCGGTAGGCGGCGGTGGTGGAGTCGGCGAAGACGAGCGAGCCGGAGATGAACGCGACTCCGAGACAGACCGCCAGGGCGGTCATGATCAGGCGCGCCTTGTGGGCGAGGACGTTGCGCAGGGCTGTTCGCAGCATGGGTGGGCTTTCGGAAGGCGTCGGCAGCGGAGGACGGGCGGGGGACGGATGCCGGTCAGCGGGGGACGGGTGAGGGACGGGCGGGAGGACGGGTGCCGGTCAGCGGGGGACGGGTGAGGGACGGGCGGGAGGACGGGTGCCGGTCAGCGGGCGCGGCCCTCGGCTTCGAAGGCAAGCATCCGGTCGAGGACGGCGCCGGAGGTCGGCTCCCGCAGCTCGTCCACGAGGCGGCCGTCGGCGAGGAACACCACCCGGTCGGCGTGGGCGGCGGCGACGGGGTCGTGGGTGACCATCACCACGGTCTGTCCCAGCTCCCGCACCGAATCCCGCAGGAAGCCGAGAACCTCCGCGCCGGAACGGGAATCGAGGTTGCCCGTCGGCTCGTCGGCGAACACGATCTCCGGACGCGAGACCAGCGCGCGGGCCACGGCGACGCGCTGCTGCTGCCCTCCGGACAGTTCGGCCGGACGGTGCGCGAGCCGGCCGGAGAGCCCGACGGTGGCGATGACGGTGTCCCTCCACGCGGGGTCGGGCCGCCGCCCGGCGAGCCGCAGCGGCAGGGTGATGTTCTCCAGCGCCGTCAGCGTGGGCAGCAGGTTGAAGCCCTGGAAGACGAAGCCGACCTTCTCCCGGCGCAGCCGCGTCAGCCGCCGGTCGTCCAGACCGGACAGTTCCACCCCGCCGATCCGCGCCGAGCCGGAGGTCACCGTGTCCAGGCCCGCCATGCAGTGCATCAGCGTGGACTTGCCGGAACCGGACGGTCCCATGACCGCGGTGAACCGGCCCCGCGCGAACTCCACGGACACCGCGTCCAGAGCCGTGACCCGCGTCTCGCCCTTCCCGTACGTCTTGGTCAGCCCGGTCGCCCGGGCAGCCGGCTCGACGGCGTCCGCGGACCCGGGGGACACGGCCGCGGGGGGCACGGGAGGGGACGGCACGGGGGAGGACGGAAACACGTGCGACATGGAGGCTCCACCTGGAGGACGACGGCCCGCGCACACCTGCCGCGCGCCGGGGACACCTCCATCCTCACCGCCCTGACCTGCGCGGACATCGGCCTCAAGGCCCGAGTGGGCCTCTGCCGAAAGAGCGGCCCGGGCCCCGGCTCCTCTGCCGAAGGGCAGAGGTCCGGGCCGCCCCCTCCGCCCCCGGGCAGAGGCTCAGGAGGCCAGCCCGGTCCGGTGCGCCAGGAGCGCCGCCTGCACCCGGCTCGCCGAACCCGTCTTGTCCAGGATCGCTCCCACGTGCGTCTTCACCGTGCCGGTCCCGATGCCGAGCCGGACCGCGATCTCCTGGTTCGACAGCCCTTCGCCGAGCGCCGCCAGCACGTCCCGCTCGCGGCCCGTGAGCCGGGCGAGCCGCTCGTCCCGGTCCGGGCCGTCGGCGGAGCCCGGCTCGGGAGCGCCCAGCATCCGGGAGATCACCGCCCCGGTCACGCCCGGGGAGAGCACGGCGTCACCCGCCGCGGCGGCCCGTACCGCGCTGATCAGCTCCTGCGGCCCCTCGTCCTTCAGCAGGAACCCGGCGGCGCCCTCCCGCAGCGCCCGGACGACGTTGTCGTCGTCACCGAAGGTGGTCAGCATCACCACGCGCGGCGCCGGATCGAGCGCGAGCAACGGCGCGATCGCCGCCAGCCCGTCGCACACCGGCATCCGGACGTCGACCAGCGCCACGTCGGGGTGGTGGACGGCGGCCAGTTCGACGGCCCGCCTCCCGTCCGCCGCCTCGGCGACGACCTCGATGCCGTCGGCATGCCGCAGGATCAGGCGTACGCCGTGCCGGATCATCGTCTCGTCGTCGGCGAGCAGGACGCGGATCGGCCGGTCGGTCTCGGTCACGGGGTCTCCCAGGGTGCGGCGTCCCGGACCGACGGGACGGTGAAACGGTCGATGGCGGTCAGACGCTGTCCGGCGTCGAAGCAGTAGCGGGCCACCAGCAGCCCGCCGGGACGGGCCTCGGTCGCGCCGTTGAACGGGTAGACGCAGCCGGCGGTGCCGGGGGGACGCGGCGGCTCGTGCCCGGTGGCGGCGGCCCGGACCGCCGCGTTGTCCACGACGCCGAGCCCCGTCACGTCCGCGTACGTCATGCCCACCCGGGGCAGCGGCCGCGGTCCCGCGTCCCGCCGGGGCGCGCTGCCGTACACGAAGGCGGTCCCGAGGGCCATCAGCACGCACAGCGCCGCGAGGCCGAGGGCCAGCGTCAGGGTGTTCGCCGTCCCGCCCTCGGAGCCGGCGTCCTCGAAGCCGTCCCCCGCCGGGCCGGGAGCGGTGACGTCCGGCCCGGCGGGGGACGGCCCGGCGGACGGCTCCGGGGCGAGGGCGTCACCCGGCTCCGCCGGCAGGGCCGCCTCCACCCGGAACCCGCCGGAGGGCAGCGGGGCGGCGTCGAAGGCCCCGCCGAGGAGTTCCACGCGCTCCCGGAGGCCGGTGAGCCCGCGCCCCGTGCCCACCCCCACGTCCCCGGCGCCGGCGGCTCCGGGCGGCGCCCCGTTGCGCACCGTGATCCGTACCGCCTCCCCGTCGTGGACGACGCTCACGGTGACGTGCGCCGACGGCGCGTACCGGTGGACGTTGGTCAGCGCCTCGCGCACCACCCGGTGCGCCGCCCGGCGCACCGCCGCCGGACGGGCGTCCAGGTCGGGGCCCGTCCAGTCCAGCCGTACGGCGACCCCGCCGTCGCGGGACTCCGCCACCAGCGCCGCGATGTCGGCGCGGGTGCCCGTCGCGTCCGTCAGGACGTCCGGCCCGGCGTCCCGGCCCAGCGGCCCGAGCACCCCGAGGACCTGCCGCAGCTCGCGCATCGCGTCGCCGGTGGTCCGCCGCACCAGGACGGCCTCCTCGCGCAGCTCGGGATCGGCCCGGCCGAGGGCCATCTCCAGCCCGCCCGCGTGCAGCGAGATCAGGCTGAGCCGGTGCCCGAGCAGGTCGTGCATCTCGGCGGCGATGCGCGAACGCTCATGGGTGCGGGCCTCGCTGTCCGCCGCCCGGCGCGCCCGTTCCGCCGCGTCCCCGCGCTCGCGCAGGGCCCGCACCAGACGACGCTGCTGCCCCTGCGCCGTGCCGACCAGGCTGGGCACGATCACCGCCGTCGGGGCCAGCACCAGGCCCAGCGCCAGGCCGTACGGCACCCGCCCGGGACCGGCGAGGGGCGCGCCGGCCGTCGCCACCGCCACGAGGAGGCAGCCCGCGGCGGCCGGCAGCCGGGCCCGCCGCCGGGCCGCGGCCGTGCGCCGCGCGACGGCGTACGCGGCCACCGCCGCGAGGGGCCCGACACCGCTCGCCAGCCCGGTCAGGGAGGCCAGCGCGAGCAGCACCGGCCCGGGGAACCGGCGGCGCAGCGGGAAGAGCCCGACGCCGAGGAGGATCACCAGCAGGTGCAGGCACGGGTGACGTACGAGCCCGAGACCCGCGACGGCCGCGAACACGCCCAGCCCCAGCAGGGCCACGCCGGCGGTCCCGGCCGCCGTACGCGCGCACCCGCGCGGCAGCGCCCCGGACGGGACGCTGCGGGCAGGACGGCGGAGTGAGGGGATGCGGACCACGCTGACCAGTATTGATGCCGCCGCGCGCGGCGGCGTGAGCCTCGCGGGGGATCCGTACCTCTGCCGAAAGGCAGAGGAGCCCGGCCGTGCCGCCCTCCGGAGGGCGGCACGGCCGGGCCCCCGTCGGCACCGTCAGGACCCGGGACATCGGCAGGCACGTCGGGCGGTAGCGGCGGTCTCAGGGCCTCCGCTTCAGCGAGGCGACCGCGAGCGCCAGGGCACCGGTCACCACCAGGCTCCCGACCACGACCATGCCCGCGCCGATCACGAACAGCCCGCTCCCGTCGTCCGACCAGTCGACGAAGGCGGCCGCGCCCAGACCGGCGCTGGTGCCGAGCACCGCGGCCAGGACGTACCGCCGGGCGGCCGCCCAGTACACCGGCACCAGCAGGGTGAGCACGAGCCCGATCACCTGCCACGGCGCGTAGGGGCCGGTCGTCGAACCGTCGGGCTGGACGTCCCGCTGCTGGTCCCAGCCCAGCCAGGCGGCCCAGGCCGCCATCGCGACCCCGGCCAGTGCCAGGGCGGTGGGCAGTTCGTGGGCCGGTCCGTGCGTTCGCTCGTTCATGCCTCCAGTGTTCGGCCCGTCCGGCCGTCCCGGCAGGGTGCGGATACTCATCCGCACCCGAGTAGGAACGCCGCCTTCCGCTCCGGCCGGGCCGGGCGGGCCTTCCGCTCCGGCCGGTCAGGAGATCCTGCGGGCGCCCGCCGAGGGCACGGCCTCCAGCACCGCCGGGGGAGCGAACCCGGCCGCCGCGAAGGCGTCCGCGACGGCCCCGCCCACGGACGCGGCCCGCTCGGCCGGGACCAGGGCGATCACCGAGCCCCCGAACCCGCCGCCGGTCATCCGGGCACCCAGCGCACCCGCGGCGACGGCGGCCTCCACCGCGAGGTCGGTCTCCGGGCAGGACACCCGGTAGTCGTCCCGCAGGGAGGCGTGCCCGGCGGTCAGCAGCGGGCCCAGGGCCTCCGGCTCGTCCGCCGCCAGACGCTCGACGGCCCGGCCGACCCGCCCGTTCTCGGTGACCACGTGCCGCACCAGCGGGACGAGTTCCCCGGGCAGCTCCGCCAGCGCCTTCGCCAGCTCCGCCTCGTCCAGGTCCCGCAGGGCGGGCAGGCCCAGCAGCCGCGCCGCCCGCTCGCACCCCGCCCGCCGGGCCGCGTACGCCCCGTCGGCGAGGTCGTGCTGGACCCGGGTGTCCAGCACCAGCAGGGTCAGGCCGTGCCCGGTGAGGTCGAAGGGGACGTGCCGGACGTCCAGACCGCGGCTGTCCAGGTACAGGGCGCCGCCCTCGGCGCAGCACAGCGAGGCCATCTGGTCCATGACCCCGCACGGCACACCGGCGAAGGCGTTCTCCGCGTGCTGCGCCACCCGCGCCAGCTCCGGCCGGGACAGCCCCAGCCCGTACAGCTCGTCGTACGCGACGGCCACCGCGCACTCCAGGGCCGCCGACGAGGACAGCCCCGCACCGGTGGGCACCGAACTGTCCAGGTGCAGGTCGGCGCCGCCGACGGCCAGACCCCGCTCGCGCAGCGCCCAGACCACCCCGGCGGGATAGCGGGCCCAGCCGCCGCCCCCGCCCGGGGCGAGCTCCGCCACCGCGAACTCGGTGACCCGCCCGTCGCCCTGGGCGCTGTGCACCCGCAGCAGGCCGTCGTCGCGGCGGCCGGCGGCGAGCAGCGTGGTCTGCGGCAGGGCCATGGGAAGGGAGAATCCGTCGTTGTAATCGGTGTGTTCACCGATCAGGTTCACCCGGCCCGGGGCGGCCCAGACCCCTTCCGGGGCGCGGCCGTGGATCCGCTCGAAGTCCCGGCGCACCCGCGTGCTCACCGGACCTCCCGAAGGCGGCGGGCCGCGGTCTCGGGAGCCACGTCGTTCATGAAGGCGTCCATGCCGGATTCGGTGCCGGCCAGGAACTTCAGCTTGTCGGCGGTCCGCCGGACCGTGAACAGCTCCAGGTGCAGGGCCAGTTCCTCACCGCCCACCAGCGGGGCCTGGTGCCAGGCGGAGATGTACGGAGTGGGCTCCGCCAGCCCGAAGAGCCGGTCGAAGCGCCGCAGCAGGTCCAGGTACAGCCCGGGGAACTCGGCACGCTCCGCCTCGTCGAGGCCGGTCAGGCCGGCCACCCTGCGGTGGGGGTACAGGTGGACCTCGTAGGGCCAGCGGGCGGCGTACGGGACGAAGGCCGTCCAGTGCTCCCCGGCGAGGACCACGCGCTCGGTGGCCGCGCGGGCCTCGCCGAGCAGGTCCTCGAAGAGGTTGCGCCCGGTGGCCGCCCGGTGCGCGGCGGCGGCGGCGAGGTGCTTGACGGTGCGCGGGGTGGGGGTGGAGAAGGCGTAGATCTGGCCGTGCGGGTGGGGGAGGGTGACGCCGATCTCGGCGCCCCGGTTCTCGAAGCAGTAGACCTGGTGCACGCCGGGGCGGGCCGACAGTTCCGCCGTGCGGTCGGTCCAGGCGTCCAGCACCAGCCGGGCCCGCTCGGGGGTGAGGGCCGCGAAACCGGCGTCGTGCTCCGGGGTGAAGCACACCACCTCGCAGCGGCCGGCCGGGCCGGAGAGGGAGGGGAAACGGTTCTCGAAGACGGCCACCTCGTAGTCGGCGGCCGGGATCTCGCTCGGCCGGCCCTCCCGGGAGGGACAGAGCGGGCAGGCGTCGGCGGGCGGGAGATGGGTGCGGGACTGCCGGTGCGAGGCGATGGTGACCCAGTCGCCGGTGGCCGGATCCCGGCGCAGCTCGGGCGTGCTCCCGACGGGGTCGAGCGGCCGCGGGTCCTTGGCCTGGCGGTCCCGGCCGGGGGCGCTGTCGTAGTAGATGAGTTCGCGGCCGTCCGCGAGTTCGGTGACGGTCCTGTGCACGTGCGGGTCCTCGCCTCTGTGATCGTGGAGTACGCGGGCGGCGCCCGGGCCGCGGCGGCAGGCGTGTGCGGCCCTGCCCGTACGGGGCCGGCCGGGCTCGATCATACGACCGTACGGGAATGGATCACCCGTGCGATACCCGCCGGGCGGCGAGTGCCCGCGGCGGTCCGGACGCGGTCCCCGGCACGCCGGGGACCGCAGGCCGGGCCTCCCCGGCACCCCGTGCGCGGACCGCTGCCCGGGCGCCGGCCCGCCCAGGCCGAACGGGTCCCGGGCCTCCCCGCCGGCACCGCGGACGGGGTGGCCACACCCGCACCACCGCGTCCGCGGCGCCCCCCACACCGTCACGGAGCGGTTCGGCCGGCCTCCCCGCCGTCGGCCGCGCGGACGCACTCGATGAGGTAGTCGCCGCTCCCCGGATCCACCGTCACCCCGTGGGCCTCGCTGTGGAAGCCCGGGAAGGCCCGGTCGAAGGCCTCCAGGGCCCGCAGGTACCTCAGCAGCGGCCCGTCCTCGGCACCGGTGGACTCCCCGGGCATCAGGACCGGGATCCCCGGCGGGGTCACGGTCACCATCGCCGCCGCCACCCTTCCGGCGGCGTCCGCGAGCCGCACCCGCTCGGTGCCGCCCCGGACCAGCTGCTGGTAGCAGTGGCGCGGCGGAGCCACCGGCTCCGGCAGTTCCTGGAAGGCCGCGTCCAGGGCGGTGATCAGCTCGGCGCGCGTGAGGTGCTCGTGCATCTGCCCGCACAGGCCGGCGAGGGTGGCGCGCCCGTACCGCAGCGGGAACTGCTCGACCAGCTCCGGAAGGACCCGGTCCAGCGGGGCGTCCGCGTCGTACAGCGCCTTGAAGTCCATCAGGGCGTCCATCAGGGTGCCCCACTTGCCCTTGGTGATGCCCATCGAGAAGAGGACCAGCGTGGTGTAGCTGTCGGTCTTCTCGACGACGATCCCCCGGGCCGCCAGGTACGCGGTCAGGATCCGCGCCGGAATGCCCCAGTCACCGGTCTCGCCCGTGGCCGTCACTCCGGGGCAGGTCAGGGTGACCTTGACCGGGTCCAGCAGGCAATAGCCCTCGCCGAGGCCGGCGAAACCGTGCCAGTCGGCGCCCGGTTCCAGCTGCCAGCAGGCCGGTTCCCGGCTCAGCAGGGCCGCCGGAGCGTCCGCGAACCCGACGCGCGCCCCCGTCGCCGGATCGACGACCGTCTCCGGCTGCCACACGCCGAAGAACCAGCCCGGCCGGTCCCCGGCGGCGGCGATGCGGCGCCCGGTGCGGACCACCGCCTGGCGGAACCGGATCGCCTCCGTCACCGCCTCGTCGATCAGCCACTGGCCCTGCGGACCGTCCATCATCGCGGTCGCCACGTCCAGGGAGGCGATCGCCGGGTACAGCGGCGAGGTGGTGCCGTGCATCATGAACGCCTCGTTGAACCGCTCGTGTTCGACGGGGGCCCGCGGCGCCGACTTGACGTGCACCATCGCGCACTGGGAGAGGGCGGCCAGCAGCTTGTGCGTGGACTGGGTGGCGAAGACGGTGGGCCGCCCCGGACCGGCATCAGCGCCGCTGCCGGTGCCGGCGTCCGGGAAGGTGTCCGGCCCGACGGCCATGCCGTAACGGCCCGCGTACAGCGGGTGGAAACGGGCGTACGCGAACCAGGCCTCGTCGAAGTGCAGCCGCGGCGTGCTCGGCGCGAACGCCCGCGCCGTCGCCACCGTGTCGTAGCACAGCCCGTCATAGGTGGAGTTGGTGACCACCGCGTACTGGGCCTCCGGCGAGAGCGCCCCGGCGGTCAGCGGGTTCGCGGCGATCCTCGCGGCCACCGCCGCCGGGTCGGTCACCGCGGGCGGCAACGGGCCGGCGAGCCCGTAGCCGTTGCGGGTCGGCACCAAGTAGACGGGGCGCGCCCCGGAGATCACCAGCCCGTGGAGCACCGACTTGTGGCAGTTGCGGTCCACGAGCGCGATCTCGTCGGTGGTCACGCTGTAGTGGCCGACCATCCGGTCCGCGGTGGAGTCGCCGTGCAGGACGAAGTAGGTGCGGTCGGAGCCGAAGACGCGGGCGGCGTTGCGTTCGGCCTCACCGATCGGACCGTTGTGCTCGAAGAGCGACCCGAGCGCGCCCACGGAGATCGACAGGTCGGTGCGGAACAGCCGCTCCCCGTAGTAGTCGAAGAACGCCCGCCCGGCCGGCGACTTCAGGAAGGCGACACCGCCCGAGTGCGCGGGAGTGTGCCAGGAGTACTCGTGGGAGTCCTCGAAGCGGCGCAGCGCCCTGAAGAACGGCGGCAGCAGGTCCCGGTGGTAGCCGCGGGCCGCCGTCGCCACGCGGCCGGCGATGAAGGAGGGCGTGTCCTCCAGCGGCCAGATGTAGCCGACCACCGTCTCCGACACCCACAGCGGCAGCCGCTCCAGGTCCTGGTCGGAGTCGTCCGCCATCACCAGGAAGACCGGCAGGTCCTTGAAGCGGCTCTCCACGTACCGCAGGACCTCCCCGCCACCGCCCTCCTCGCTGGCGCCTCCCGCCGTGCGCGGCAGGCCCCAGGAGACCACGGCCGCCGCCAGCCCGGCCTCGGTGTGCAGGGCGGCGCGCGCGTCCCGCGCACTGGGCGCCCAGCGCAGCTCCAGCCCCTGGTTCTCCAGCTCCTTGCCGATGCGCCGCAGTTGCTCGGCGCTGACACCCCCGCCCATCGGGTTCTCGCGCAATGCCAGCAGGACCGTGCCGTTCGTCATCTCATCCGCTCCACGCGTTCATGGGTACGCGAGCCCGTACCGGCGCCCAGTCTCGCGGCCGCCCGGCCGCCCGGGCGGCGCGTGGAGGAGGCTTCACCCGCAGGTGGGCGTGGCGGCCCCCGGTGAGGCCCAGGACACCACCCCTGGGCCGTCTCTTCCGGGTCTTGCCTGACCGCGCTGCCCGGCACCGCGCCTCGCCGCGCTGCCGCGGCACCCGAGGACGTCCGGTCATCGGGAGCCGCTCCGCCTCACGGTGCACGGCACCGGACACCGCGGGCTCGACCGGCAGGATCCGAAAGAGACGGCCTCAGGGTTGTCCCGTAACTGATCTCCGGAGGGTTGGGACAAGATCGACTGGCCGTCGATGGGGTCCGTTACGCGCTTGGACGAGGTGGTGGAGGTGGGCGACGCCGAGCATGGCGTGGTGGACGCCGTCTCATGCGGGCAAAGACGTGCTCGACTCGGGCGCGAACCTGCTTGTGATCGTGGTTGTGCTCGGTCTGCCAGTTGACCCACGATTCGGTCGGCGGCGACTTGGACACACCGAACGGCGGCGCGATCTGCCGCAGGGTCAGGTTGGGCCGCCAATAGGCCGCGACCGGCGGGACCCGGTCCTCCAGCGAAAGACTCCAGGGCCGGCCCGGCCGCATGGTGTCGGCACCTTCGCCGCGGAGGACCGTGATCAGCTTGCGGAAACCGTGCGAGCTCAGCCCGGTGGACGGGGCTGTCCAGCACGACTCCGGCGCCGTGATGACAACACCCAGGGCTGTGATCATCCCACCTCGCCAGGGGGCGACCACGGGTTCCGTCACCCCCACTCCGACCTGTCGGCCAGGCGGCGGTACCACCAGAACCGTGTCCGCCACTGGCGCCGGTGCACGAACGGGTCCGGCAGAGTACGGCGCAGGAACACCGCGTCCATGGGCTTCACGAGCCGACCCAGCTCGGCACGGGCTCGTTCCGGCAGTCGCTCCAGCACCTCCTCCAGCACGTCGCGTGCATGTCTGACGTCGTCGAAGGAGCACCAGGTGCACGAGCAGAACGACTCCCGCGGGTACAGCGGACGTCTGCCCGGTTCGTGGAGGAAAGCGCGGTACCGACGCAAGGCACGGTCGGTGGCACCCGGGTGGATGCAGAAGCTGCCGCTCAAGTGCTCGGCCCGGTGCACGGCCAGGCTCGCCCTCGCGGAGAGTCCATGGATCCGGAACGGTGGGGTCGGCCCCCAGACGCGGGAGACCGGCTGTTCAGCGCGCAGCGCGCGCGGCCGTCTACGCGGCATCGGCCTTTCGACAAGTGATCACGTGAGCCATGGTGCCAGGCACCCGTGGCCCGCTGCACCCGGTTTCCGGCGGCTGCCACGGCGAGCAGAGGCCGTCTGGGCAGTCGCGGGACAACCCTTAGCCTCCGTCGGACGAGAAGTGCTGGTAGTCCGGGTGCGACCACCAGTCCCCGCCCCAGTCCCAGCCGACCCGGCGGAACGCCCTGGCCACCGCCCCGTCCGCGGTGATCATCCCGGGGCGGGCCGGGTGCCGGCGCAGGTACGCCCGGCCCGCCGCGGGATGCACCACCCCGTGCCGGTCCACGTACGGGTTCTCGACCGGGTTGACGTCGACCGCGAGGCCCCACGAGTGCCGCGAGAGCTTCCCGGAGTCCCCGGTGACCGGCCGGCAGTTGAAGGCCGAGGTGTTGTCGTCGGCCATCGCCGCGCGGTCGTCGCCGCCGTAGTCGGCCGTCACCCGCATCCGCCGGATCGGGAAGCGGGCGTCCAGGGCCCGGCCGAACACGTACAGCAGGGGCCGCACCGCGTCCCGGTGGACGACCATCTCGCCCCGGTGGACCCTCCCGTCGAAGCCCCAGTGGTTCATCCGGATCAGCCGCAGCCGGTCCGCCGCCACCGGACACCCGGCCCGCATGCTCGCCCCCAGCTTCCCCGCGGGCACCGGTGTCACCTGCGCCGCCAGCACCGGCGCGGCCGTCCGTACGGGCGCCCCGGGCCGCTCGCGGGCGGCGGGCGCGCAGCCGGGCGTCGCGCTCGCGTACAGCACGGCGACCGCGGTCAGGCAGGCGGACACGGAGCGCTTGGGGCGCACTCCTCCACGCTAGGGTCCGAGGTCCCCGAAGACCTCCAGCGGTAGGCCGTCCGGGTGACCCTGAAGCCCCTGCTCCGACCAGATGACCTTGCCCTGGGCGGTGTACCGGGTGCCCCAGTGCTCGCTGAGCTGCGCCACCAGGAACAGCCCGCGCCCGCCCTCGTCCGTGGTGGCCGCGTACCGCAGGTGCGGGGCGGTGCTGCTGCCGTCCCACACCTCGCAGGTCAGGGAGTGGTCGTGGAGCAGCCGGACCCGGACCGGCGGGCTGCCGTGCCGCAGCGCGTTGGTGATCAGCTCGCTGAGGATGAGTTCGGTGGTGAAGGCGAGCTCCTCCATCCCCCACTCCGCGAGCTTCGCGGACGCCAGGTTCCGTACGACGCCGACCCCGCTCGCCCGCGGCGGTACGTCCCACTCCGCGACCCGGTCGGGTCCGAGGGTCCGGGTCCTGGCGATGAGCAGGGCCACGTCGTCGGTGGGCCGGGACGGCAGCATGGCGTCGAGGACGGCGAGACAGCTCTCCTGCGGGTCCCGGTCCGGGTGGCTGAGCGCCGCGCGCAGCAGCTCCAGCCCCTCCTCGATGTCCCGGGTCCGCTGCTCCACCAGGCCGTCGGTGTACAGCACGAGCTGGCTGCCCTCCGCCAGGCGCAGCTCGCTCGTCTCGAACGGCATGCCGCCCAGCCCGAGCGGGGGGCCGGCCGGCACGTCGACGATCTCCGTGGTGCCGTCCGGGGCCACCACCATCGGGGGCAGGTGCCCGGCCCGGGACAGGGTGCAGTACCGGGAGACCGGGTCGTAGACGGCGTACAGGCAGGTCGCGCCGAGCACGCCGGCGCCGCCGTCGGTGTCGTCCTCGTCGATGCGCTGCACGAGGTCGTCCAGGCGGGCGAGGAGTTCGTCGGGCGGCAGGTCGAGGGAGGTGAAGTTGTGCACCGCCGTGCGCAGCCGGCCCATCGTGGCCGCGGCGTGCAGCCCGTGCCCGACCACGTCGCCGACGACCAGGGCGACGCGGCCGCCCGGCAGCGGGATCACGTCGAACCAGTCACCGCCGACCCCGGACTGTGCGGGCAGGTAGCAGTGCGCCGCGTCCACGGCGCTCTGCTCGGGCAGGCCGCGGGGCAGCAGGCTGCGCTGGAGGGTGACGGCCAGCGTGTGCTCACGGGTGTAGCGGCGGGCGTTGTCCATGGCGACGGCGGCGCGGGCGACCAGCTCCTCGGCCAGCGACACGTCGTCCTCGTCGAAGGGCTCGGGCTTGGCGGCCCGCCAGAAGTTGACGACGCCGAGGACCACGCCCCTGGCCTTGAGCGGCGCCGCGATCAGCGAGTGGATGCCGTACTCGACGATGGCGGAAGCCCGCCGGGGGTCCTGCACGTGCCACCCGGGGGCGTCGGCCAGGTCGGGCACCAGCTCCGTCTTCCCGGTGTCGTAGCCGCGCGCCTGCGGGGTGGTGGGCTTGAACTCGATCAGCCGGCCGAGCGGGTACAGCGGGTGGTCGGCCCGGATCCCGCTGACCGCCGTGCGCAGCATGTCGGAGTCGGGGCCGGGCTCCTCGCCGTCGAGCACCGGGTCGGCCAGGTCGACGGTGACGAAGTCCGCGAAGCGGGGCACGGCGACGTCGGCGAGCTCCTGAGCGGTCCGTTCCACGTCGAGGGTGGTGCCGATGTCACCGGTGGCGTCGTACAGCAGCTTGAGGCGCTTGCGGGCGGCCTCCGCGCGGCCGGTGAGGACCTGCATGTCGGTGGAGTCGCGGATGGTGACGGCGGCGCCCTCGGGCCGGCCGTGCGGGTGGGTGGGCCGCTGGTTGACGACGAGCAGCCGGTCCCCCGTCTCCAGCACCTCGTCGGTGGCCACCCGGCCCGACAGCAGCAGGTCGGCCATCCGGCCGTCCAGGCCCGGCACCTCGCCGATGTGCAGGCCCTCGGCCCCTTCGGGCAGCCCGAGCAGCCGCTTCGCCTCGTCGTTCGCCAGGACCAGCCGCCCGTCGCCGTCCGTGATCAGGACCCCCTCGCGGACGGAGTGGAGCACCGCGTCGTGGTGCTCGTACATCCGGGTCATCTCCTGGGGGCCGAGCCCGTGCGTCTGGCGGCGCAGGCGGCGGCTGGTCAGCGCCGTGCCGACGGTGGCCAGGGCCAGGCCGGTGGCCATGACCAGGAGGATGACGGGGAGCTGGCGGTCGAAGGCACCGCTGACGTTCTCCACGGTCAGGCCCGCCGAGACCAGCGCGACGACCCGGCCGTCCGGCGCGGTGACCGGCACCACCGCCTGGATCTCCTTGCCCAGCGGCCCCCGCACGCTCTCGGTGTGGACCCGGCCGGCGAGCGAGGGCTCGATGGTGCCCACGAACCGCTTGCCGATGCGGTCCGGCCGCGGATGGCTGTAGCGGATCCCCCGGGTGTCCATGACGACGATGAAGTCGACCCCGGCGGCCTTGCGGGTGGCCTCCGCGAGGGGCTGCAGGATGGCGGACGGATCGGGTGTGCGCAGCGCTTCCCGCACGTCGGGGGAGTGCGCGAAGGTCTGGGCGACGGCGATCGACCGGTTGCGCGCCTCTCGGTCGACATCGTGGCGGGACTGCAGGAGCAGCGCCAGGAGGGCACCGGCGGCGAGCAACACCACGATCGCCACCTGGAGGACGAACACCTGTCCGGCGACGCTCTTGAATCCCTTGCTCAGGGGTGACCGCACCGCATTGCCCGGTACGGCTGGCGAGGAAGGGTCACGTCCCCAGTTGTAGCACCTCCGGCGCCCCACGGCCCCCGACGTGCGCGTCGCGCCCGCCTCCGGTCACGCTGGGTGAGGGTCCGCTCCCCTCACCGGCCCGGCGCCGCGGCCGCTGCGGCGGCCGCCGCAGGAGCCTCGCCGGCCGGTGCGGCGGCGGCCGGGGCGCCGCTCGGGGCGGTGCCCGGCGCGGCCTGCGGCTCGCACGTCACCTCGTCGCGCGGGGTGTAGTGCGTCGTGTGCGACTCGCGCCTGACCTCCCGGCCGTCCTTGACGAAGATCCTGCCCACGGTGACGTCGAAGCCCTCCAGGGGCGTCTGCGCCTCGCAGGCCGGTCCGGTGCCCTTGTGCGTCGCGGGCGGCTTGACGTTCGTGCGCGGGCCCTTGGTGGCGCGCACCTCGTCGTACTTCTTGGTGCCGAGGAGCCTGATCGTCAGCGAGGTGTCGGTCGAGGACGCCTTGACGTAGACCGCGTGGCCCGAGTCGTTGAGCCAGCGCAGGTCGAGGCTGCCCCAGGCGACGGTGGCCTCCCGGCCCTCCGGGTACCGCTCGATGTAGAACGAGTGCGCCCCGTACTCGACCGGCTTGAGGCCGGCGAAGAACATGGCGTTGTACATCGTCGTGGCGACGGCCGAGACACCGCCGCCGGGCGACTTCACGTACCGGCCGTCGTTGATCATGATTCCGTCGACGAAGCCGTTCTCCGCGGTGCGCTCACCGACCGTGCGGTTGAAGCTCCACTCCTTGCCGGGCATGACCAGGGAACCGTTGATCAGCTCCACGGCCCGGCCGATGTTCTTGGTCCGGTACGGGGCGGCCGGGAACTCGACGGTGAAGGAGGACATCTCCTCCTTGATCCCGAGGCCGCGCACCTCGGCGTCGGTGAGCTCCGGTTCGACGGCCGTGGTGGCCACCTCCGCGCCGCGGTCCGCGCCCGAGCGGGTCAGCGCGGGCAGCACGGCCCGGCCGAGGGCCTCCTCGGTGACCTTCCGCCCGGCGCGGCTGGGTTCCGTGACCCGCACGCGGCCGTCGGCGTCCACGCCGAGCGCGGCGTCGCGCGGCGATCCGGCGGCGTCCGTGACGGGGCCGGCCACCGCGGGGTCGCTGAGCAGGCCCCGCGAGTCCAGGGCCGGGACCAGGCGCCCGCCCTCGCCGGCGTTCAGCTTCAGGTGCTCGCCGAGGACCACGGGGCTGACGGGTATGCGGGCACCGGCCACGGTGAGGGTGACCGGCGCGGAGACCGCCGGTTCGGCGAACTCGCGCAGGGCCCGTGCCGTCTCGTCCTCGCCGACGCGGGGCTCCGTGCGGGTGACCGGGAGGGCGACGGGGGTGCCGGCCGGGCGCGGCCGCAGGTAGGCCTCCCGCAGCACGTCGAGGGCCCGGTCCCGGACCAGGGAGACACCGGTCCGCGCGGTGACGACCTCCGGCCGGCCGGCGTCGAAGGTGATGGACCCGTCGCGGACCGGCTGCGCGGTGCTCGCGGCGAGCCGGTCGATCCCGGCGCGGGCGGCCCGCTCGTCGGTGCGGACCACGGGCTCGACGTCCGGGTCGCCGGAGGCGAAGAGCCGGCCGATGACGCCGGCCGGCCCGTATCCGGAGTGCGAGGCGCGGTCGGCGGTCGCGGCGGCGTCGAGGGAGAGTCCGACGGACGCCGGTGCGACCCGCTCGACGCGGTCCCCGACGCCCGCCGGGATCGGGGCGCCGGCCCGCGGCCCGAGCTCCCGCAGGAGCGTGCTGCGCGCCGCCTCGCGGCTCATGCCGCCGATGTCGACGCCCCGCACGCGGGTGCCGTCGGCGATGTCGTCGCCCACGGAGAGTCCGGCGGCGTACAGGCCGCCGAACCCGAGCACGAAGGCGCCTCCCGCCACCGTCAGCGCGATCCGCCAGTTCCTACCCGTCCAGCTGCCCGCAGGTCGCACGGCTCTCCCTTGTGGCGCCGACCCGGTCGCCGGGCGGCCTCGTGGGCCGGGACGGGGGGCGCGTAGACGACAGTTCCGGTCAACCATGATGGACCTGGAAACGCGCCATTCGGGTGAGAAGGTAATCGTTCTCACAAATCCGGCAAAGGCGGCACGGGGGAGGGGTGGGCGGTGGCAGCCGCCGGGCCGCGGGGGCGGGGCGGTCCGCCGCCCCGGGGCGCACCCGCTCAGCGGGCCTGGTCGGCCGCCTCGGTGAACAGCTCGCCGGGCGTCCCGTCGAGGACGAACCCGTTGTCGAAGCGGACGCGGAGCCGGACCCCGGGCCGCTGCTCCCGGAAAGCGGCCCACTCCGGTTCGAGGGCGGCGATCCGCTCCTCCAGCTGCCGCTTGCTCTCCGGGGGCACGGCGTGCCCGAAGGACTCGAGGAGCGAGGTGAGGCGCAGGTACTCGCGCACCTCGTGGCTCTCCTGCCGCTCCTCGTCGTCCACCCGCTCGACCGTCCCCTCGGTGCCGGCCGCCAGGGCGAGGAACCCGGGCAGCGGTGCGGGCGCGGGGGAGTCGGCGGAGCCGTCGGCGGCGGTCAGCGCGTCGGCCAGCCTGATGTCCGCCGCGAGCCTCACCCGCCGGCCTTCCTTGAGCGTCATGGATCCTTCGTCCCTCGGGTCGGTGCGGGCGGTGCAGGCCCGGCCGGGTCGGGGCGGGGCTCTGGGGGGTGTCGTCCGCCGGTCCCCGGCCCGCTGCACAAGAAGCCTGCGAAGAAGCCCGCGGAGCCTGCGAGTCTGCGGAAACGACAAAGGCAAGGAGGGATGTCCACTCCTTGCCACTCTCAAGTTATAACGCACCGGGGGGCTTGCCGCAAGGCCCTGGTGATGCAGCAGAATCACCGGCCTAAGCCAAGATCATCAAAGCGGGGGAGCCGGTCATGCGTGTGTTGTTCTCGGTCTACGGAACGCGCGGGAGCGTCGAGCCGATCGCGGCACTCGCCGTGCGGTCGCGGGAGTTGGGCGCGGAGGTGCGCGTGTGCGCCCCGCCGGACCAGGAGTTCGCGGAGCGGCTGGCCGCGCTCGGGGTGGAGACGGTGCCCGCCGGCCGGCCGGTGCGGCCGGTGGTGACCTCGGTGACGCCCGGGTCGGCGGCCGGTCTGGCGGAGCGGGCCTCCGAACTGATGGCGGCCCAGTTCGGCACGGTCGCGGCGGCGGCCGAGGGCTGTGACGCGCTGGTGGTGACCGGCCCGCTGCCGGTCGCCTCCGCCGCCCGCTCGGTCGCCGACAAGCTCGGCATCCGCTACGTCCACGCCGCCCACCAGCCGGTCAGCCTCCCGTCGCCGCACCGCAGGCCGCCCGTGCGGCGGGGCCAGCCGGTGCCGCCGGAGTCCGTCGCCAACCGGACCCTGTGGGACGAGGACGCCCGGATCGCGCACACGATGTTCGGGGAGATGCTCAACGTCCACCGCGCTTCGGCGGGTCTGCCGCCGGTCGACAGCGTGCGCGACTACGCCTTCACCGACCGGCCGTGGCTGGCCGCGGATCCGGTCCTGGCCCCGTGGCGGCCGACGGAGCTGGGCGTCGTGCAGACCGGCGCGTGGATCCTGCCCGACGAACGGCCGCTCCCCGCGGACCTGGTGGAGTTCCTCGACGCCGGCGAGGCCCCGGTGTACGTCGGCTTCGGCAGCACGCCCGTCCCCGATCCGGAGGGCCTCGCCCGGGCGGCCGTCGAAGCCGTCCGGGCCCGCGGCCGCCGGGTGCTCCTGTCCCGGGGCTGGGCCGGCCTGTCCCTGCCCGACGGCCACGACGACTGCTTCCTCGTCGGCGAGGTCAACCAGCGGGCGCTGTTCCGCCGGGTCGCCGCCGTCGTCCACCACGGCAGCGCGGGCACCACGACGACCGCCGCCCTGGCCGGGGCTCCCCAGGCGGTGGTCCCCGGGGGCGGGGACCAGCCGTACTGGGCCGGCCGGGTCCGCGACCTGGGCATCGGCGCGGAACACGACGGGCCGGTTCCCACCGCCGACTCCCTTTCGGCCGTCCTCGGGGCCGTCCTGGCCCCCGGGGTCCGCGAACGCGCCACCGCCGTGGCCGCCACCGTCCGTACCGACGGAACGACCGTCGCCGCCCGGCGACTGCTCGACGAACTCGGCCGGTAACGGCCCCCGGTACGCCCCCCGGCGTGATCCGGGCCGACCGCCCTCGGCGCGGACCGGGCCGCCGCCCCCACGTGATCGGGCGCCCGCCCGGAAGACCCGCCCCCACCGCACACTCACCGCACCCACAGGTCGCCAGCGACCTCAGATCGGAGCCGCATCCGTGAATCCGCTGACCACCAGCGTCTTCAACCTTCCCGAGCACCTCTCCGCCAAGGCCGACCCGAAGCTCGTCGCGGGCGACGAGCGGCACTTCGCCGCCGTCGAGGCGTGCCTCGCCCAGACGATCGCCGAGGTGTCCGAGCGGCTCGACGCCGCGCGCAGGGCGCCCGGCGGCATCGGCCGGGAGGCCATGGACCGGGACGCGGAGGTCCACCGGCTCACCGCGCGCCTGCGCGTGCTGCGCCGCTTCGGCCTGGACCTGTGCCTCGGCCGCATCGTCCTCGCCGACGACCCCGAGCCCCTGTACGTCGGACGGTTCGGCCTCACCGACAGCACGGGCCGCAGGCTGCTGATCGACTGGCGCTCCCCGGCGGCCGAGCCGTTCTTCGCGGCCACCCACGCCGGCCCGATGGGCCTGGCCAGCCGCCGCAGGTACCGCTGGAGCGAGGGCCGGATCGGCGACTACTGGGACGAGGTGTTCACCGTCGAGGGACTGGAGGGGCACGCCGCGCTCGACGACCAGTCGGCGTTCATCGCGAGCCTCGCCGGCACCCGGTCGTCCCGCATGCGCGACGTCCTCGGCACCATCCAGGCGGACCAGGACGCCATCATCCGTGCGGGATCCCGCGGCGCCCTCGTCGTCGACGGCGGGCCGGGCACCGGGAAGACCGTCGTCGCCCTGCACCGCACCGCCCACCTCCTGTACTCCGACCCGCGCCTGGGCCACCGCCGGGGCGGCGTGCTCTTCGTCGGCCCGCACCGCCCCTACCTGTCCTACGTCGCCGACGTCCTGCCCAGCCTCGGCGAGGAGGGCGTCCAGACCTGCACCGTGCGGGACCTGGTCGCCGAAGGCGCCACGGCGGCCGTCGAGAGCGACCCGGAGGCGGCCCGCCTGAAGTCCTCGGCGGACCTGGTGCGGGCGATCGAGGCGGCCGTCAGGTTCTACGAGGAACCGCCCGCCGAGGGGATGACCGTCACGACCCACTGGGGCGAGGTCCGGCTGACCGCCGGCGACTGGGCCGCGGCGTTCGACGCGGTCGAACCGGGCACCCCGCACAACGAGGCGCGCGAGCAGATCTGGGAGGAGCTCGTCACGATCCTCTTCGGCAAGCAGCACGACGAGGGCGACGGGGACGACGACCTCTCGCCGGACCTGTTCCGCCGGTCCCTGCGGCAGAACCGGGAGCTGGTCACCGCCCTGGACCGGGCCTGGCCGATGCTCGAGGCGACCGAGCTGGTCGGCGACCTGTGGTCGGTGCCCGCCTACCTGCGCCAGTGCGCCCCCTGGCTCGGCCGCGACGAGGTGCGCACGCTCCAGCGCGCGGACACCGGGCACTGGACGGTCTCCGACCTGCCGCTGCTGGACGCGGCCCGGCAGCGGCTCGGCGACTCGCAGGCGTCCCTGCGCAAGCGCCGTCACGAGGCCTCCGTCGCCGCCCAGCGCGAGCGGATGGCCGGCGTCATCGACAGCGTCATCGCGGCCGACGCCGACGGCGAAGGGGCGGTGACGATGCTGCACGGCAAGGACCTCCAGGACAGCCTGATCGACGAGACCGCGCTGCCCGCGGCCGGCCGGGACCTCCTCGCGGGCCCGTTCGCCCACATCGTCGTGGACGAGGCCCAGGAACTGACCGACGCCGAATGGCAGATGCTGCTGCGGCGCTGCCCCTCCCGCAGCTTCACCATCGTCGGCGACCGGGCCCAGGCCAGGCACGGCTTCGCGGAGTCCTGGCAGGAACGGCTGGAGCGGATCGGGCTCGACCGGATCACCATGGCCTCGCTGAGCGTCAACTACCGCACGCCGCGCGAGGTCATGGAGGAGGCCGAGCCGGTCATCCGGGCCGTCCTGCCGGACGCCAACGTGCCGGCCTCCATCCGCGACAGCGGCGTCCCCGTGGTCCACGGATCCGCCGCGGACCGGGACTCGGTGCTCGACGCCTGGCTCTCCGCGAACGCGGAGGGAGTGGCCTGCGTCATCGGCGACCCCACGTTCCGTACGACCTCCCGCGTCCGGTCGCTGACACCGCAGCTGTCCAAGGGGCTCGAGTTCGACCTGGTCGTCCTCGTCGACCCGCAGGACTTCGGCACGGGCGTGGAAGGCGCGGTCGACCGCTACGTCGCGATGACCCGGGCGACCCGGCAGCTCGTCGTCCTCACCGGGGCCGGCCGGCGGTAGTGGACTTTCGGCAGTGCCGCGGGACGGACCGGCTTCCGTAAGGTCACGTCCGTGAGAAAGATGATCGAAAAGTGGCGGATCCGGATACCGCGACGGGTGCCGGTACCCGTTCCGGTCCTGTCCGCCGTCCTGTTCGCCGGGGCGGTGGCCGGCGTGGGCACCGGCGTCTCCACCCTGTGGTGGGGCGTGCCGGCCGCGGTCTGCGCCTTCCTCGGCGGCCGGAGGCCCGGGCGGAACCGCGGCACGGTGGCGGCCCTGGCCGGAGTCCTGGCGGCGGCCGTGGTGGCCGTACTCCTGGTGCCGGCGTGGCTGGGCTGGGCGAGCCGCTTCGTCGGGCTGCTCCTCGTGGCGGCGATGCTGCCGTGGTTCGCGGGCCGGTTCCTGCGCCAGTACCGGGAACTCGTACGGGCGGGGTGGGAGCGGGCGGCGCGGCTGGAGCGGGAACAGCGGCTGGTCGCCGAACAGGCCCGGCTGCGCGAACGGACCCGGATCGCGCGGGACATGCACGACCTCCTCGGCCATGACCTCAGCCTCATCGCCCTGTCGGCGGGGGCGCTGAAGCTCGCCCCCGGCCTGCCGGAGGAGCACCGGGCCGCCGCCCAGGACATCCGTGCCAGGGCGGGTGCCGCGGTGGACCGGCTCGGCGAGGTGATCGGAGTGCTGCGCGAGCCGTCCGAGCCGGCTCCGGGCTCCGGACCGGGAGCCGGGCGCGCGGAGATCCAGGACCTGGTGGACCGGGCGGCCGCGGCGGGCCTCGACGTACGGCTGGACGTCGAGGGCGGACCGGGGCCGCAGGACATCCCGCCCGCCGTCGGGCGGGCCGTGCACCGGGTCGTCCAGGAGGCCCTCACGAACGTCGCCAAGCACGCGCCCGGGCACCGCGTGAGCGTCCTCGTGCGCCACACCGGGGACCGGACCCTGGTCGGCGTGACCGACGGGCCGGTGCCCGGCGTGCCCGAGCCCCGGGACCACGCCGTCCGGCCCGCCCGGGGCACCGGGGCCTCCGTGCCCGCGGAGGGCCACCACTTCGGGCTGATCGGCCTGGACGAACGCGTCAGGCTGGCCGGCGGAACCTTCACCTCCGGCCCCGAGGGCGGCGGTTTCGCCGTACGGGCCGTGCTCCCGCACCGCCCCGGTACCGTGCCGCCCCCGCCGCCGCGCCGGCCGGGCGGCGTACTGCCGCCCGAGCACCGCAGGGCCCGTCGCCGGCTGGGCCGTACCGCCGTCGCCGCCGTGCTCGTGCCGTTGACCACCACCGCCCTGCTGGTCGGCGGAGTGCGGGCGTGGGACACCGTGACGGCCCGGCAGTCGGTCCTCGAACCGGCGGACTACGCCCGCCTGCGCCTCGGCCAGCCCCGCGCCGAGGTGGTGCCGTACCTGCCCGAACGCCAGACCACCCGCCGCCCGGCCGCACCGGGGCCGCCGCCGCCGGGCGCGGTCTGCGAGTTCTACGTACAGACCGGCGACCCGTTCGACGACCGCTCGGGCGACCTCTACCGCCTCTGCTTCCGGGCCGGGCGCCTGGTCTCCACCGACGACTACTCAGGGAAGGCCGTCCGATGATCCGGGTCCTGATCGCCGACGACGAACCCATGATCCGCGCGGGCATCCGCGCCGTCCTCGCCCGTGACCCCGGCATCACCGTGGTGGCGGAGGCGGGCGACGGCCGCCGCGCCGTGGAACTCGTCCAGTCCCACCGCCCGCAGGTGGCCGTCCTCGACATCCGGATGCCCGGAACCGGCGGCCTGGAAGCCGCTGCCGAGATCCGCAGGACCGTTCCCGGAACGGGAGTCGTGATGCTGACGACCTTCGGGGAGGACGAGTACATCCTGCGGGCCCTCGGCGACGGCGCCGCCGGCTTCCTGATCAAGTCCGGTGAGCCCGAGGAGCTGATCGCCGGCGTCCGGGCCGTCGCCGACGGGGCCGCCTACCTCTCACCGAAGGTGGCGGCCCGGGTCGTCGCCCATCTGGCGGCCGGCGGCGCGGGTGCCGGAGCGGGCCGCCGCTCCGGGGCGCGCGCCCGGGTGGAGGCCTTGACCGGCCGGGAGCGGGAGGTGCTCGGCCACCTCGGCGGCGGGTTCTCCAACGGCCAGATCGCGCGCCGGCTCGGCCTGGCGGAGGGCACCGTGAAGGCCCACGTCAGCTCGATCCTGGCCCGCCTCGGCGTCGACAACCGGGCCGCGGCGGCCGTGGTCGCGCACGAGGCCGGCGTGGTCCCGGTGCCGTCCGGCCGGCCGCCGCGCGAGGAGGACTGACACCGTCCGTACGGCGTACGGCAGGACGAGCAGCCGCACCGCCACCGCGGCCGCCGTGCCGAGTGCCGCCCCGGCCAGCACGTCGTGCGGGTAGTGCACCCCGACCAGCACCCGCAGCAGAGCGGCCGCCCCGCCGACCGGCAGGGCCAGGACGGCGAGCCGGGGCCGTACGAGGACCACTCCCACGGCCAGCGCGACCGCCAGGGTGGCGTGGTTGCTGGGGAACGACCAGTCGCCCGGCGCGGGACACGGCGCGAGGGCCGGGACCCCCGCCAGGGCGCGGCACGGACGTTCCTCACCGGCCAGCAGCTTGAGCGCCTCGCTCGTCCCGTAGGCGGCGACGGTCCCGGCGGCGGCCGCCGCCGTCCCGGCCAGGCCGGACGCGTCCCGGCGGCGCAGGGCGCTCCAGCCGACCCAGGCCAGGAGCAGCGCCAGCAGCAGCAAGGTGGCCTCGCTCGCCGCCTCCAGGACGGCCGTCGCCCACGGCGGGCCCTGCGCCACGGTCCGGGTCAGCGCACGGTAGGCGCCGGCAGACCAGCCGGCGGTGACGTGTACCGGCGCGTTGGCCGCCGGTGAGCCGCCGGGCGCCAGCCAGACCACCGCCGCCGCTCCCGCTCCCGCCGAGGCGAGCGCCGCGGTCAGGCGACGCGCCCCGCTCCATCGTTCGATCGAATCCATGCGGCCGACGGTAGGGGCGCCGCCGCCCGGCCGCCCCGGCCGAAAGGCCGCCCCCACCCCCGACGAAGGTCGGGGTTGACGGCGGCAGCCGCCTTCGCCCCCGGCCCGGCCGCGGTTCAGGCCGCGCCGGTCAGCGCCCGGACCAGGCGTCCGACCCGGACCCGGGACGAGGCCTCCGCGTCGGCCGGGCCGGTCATCAGCAGATGGTGCAGCGTGCCGACCAGCGCCAGCGCGGCCGACTCCACGTCCACGGCGGGCGCCACCCGCCCCAGTTCCTGCTCGGCCCGCAGGTACGCGCTGACGGCCCGTTCGACGGCGTCGAAGCCGGGGGCGCCCCCGGCCCAGGCCTCGCGGACCCGTCGCGCCGCCGCCGGCCGGGTCACGGCCAGGCCCACCAGTCCCGGGTCCAGGGACAGGACGGCCGAGGTCACGTCCGCGAGGTTGTCCGCCACCGCGCCCGTGCCCGCCCGGGACGGGAGGTCTTCCGAGAGCGCGGCGGCGGCGCCGAAGCGGTGCAGGACGAGTTCGGCGACGAACTCGTCCAGGCCCGCGAAGCGGGTGTGCAGGACGCCTTTGGCGCAGCCCGCCTCCTCGGTGACGGCCCGGCTCGTCAGGGCGGCCGCGCCGTCCCGGGCCAGGACGCGGTCCGCCGCGTCGAACAGCCGCTCCCGCAGGCCTTCGATGGCCACTCCTCGCGGTGACATCAACATCCTCCGGTGGTCAGGGGATTGCCAGTATGGGCGCTCGCCCATACTGTTTGGGCATGCGCCCATTCTAGGTGCATCCCACTCCACCGGAGGTCCTTCGGCATGCACTCCACCACCAACACCGCCCAGGCTCGGGCATGGAACGGCTACGAGGGCGCCCACTGGGCCGCCCACCACGACCGCTGGAACGCCGTCAACGCCGGCTTCGACCGGCCCCTGCTCGCCGCCGCCTCCATCCGGCCCGACGCACACGTCCTCGACATCGGCTGCGGGGCCGGCGCCACGACCCGGCTGGCGGCCCGGGCGGCCGGCCGTGGCCACGCGCACGGCCTCGACCTGTCCGGCCCCATGCTGGAACGGGCCCGTACGGCCGCCGCCCGGGAGGGCATCGCGAACATCTCCTTCACCCACGGCGACGCCCAGACCCACCCGCTGCCCGAAGCCGCCTACGACGTCGCGATCAGCCGGTTCGGCGTCATGTTCTTCTCCGACCCCGCGGCGGCGTTCGCCAACATCGCCTCCGCCCTGAAGCCGGGCGGCCGCGTCGCCCTCCTGTGCGCGGCCGAACCCGAGGGCAACGAATGGCTGACGGCCCTCACCGCGCTGCGGGACGTCCTGCCGGCCGGCGGCTTCGGATCCGCCGGCGGACCGGGCATGTTCTCCCTCGCCGACCCCGGCACCGCGACCGGCCTGCTGCGCGAGGCGGGCCTGTGCGACGTCCGCGCCGAACACGTCACGGCAACCGGGACCTGGGGCCGCACCGCCCGCGAGGCCGCGGACTTCCTCCTCGGCTCCGGACCCGGCCGCCACCTGCTGAGCGCGGTCGGCCCCGACCGGCGGGCCCTCGCCCGCGACCGCCTGACCGACACCTTCCGCGCGTACGAGGCCGAGGGCGCCGTCCGGCTGCGCGGCACCGGCTGGCTCCTGACCGCCACCCGCGCCGCCTGACCGGTACCGCGCGCCCGGGCCGCCCGAGCGCCGCCGGGGCGGTCACGCGGGGTCCCCCGACGGCAGCTGCTCATGGCCGCCGGTCCGCGGCGCGGGCAGGGGATCGGCGAAGGCGTTGGCCTGGACGAGGTAGGCCTCGCGGAAGTCACCGGTGCCGGTCCGCTCGTCCATGAGCTCGTCGAAGGTGCCCGACTCGGCGACGCGGCCGTCCTTGAGCACGTGGATCAGATCGGCGTGCCGTACCGCGTGCAGCCGGTGGGTGATCAGCACGATCGTCTGGCCGCCGGTGGCCCGTTCGCGGATCCGGTCGAAGACCTTCTGCTCCGCCATCGGGTCGAGGGCGCTGGTGGGTTCGTCCACGATGAGGATCGCCGCGTCGCGGTAGTGCGCGCGGGCGATGCCGATGCGCTGCCACTGACCGCCGGAGATCTGGTGCCCGCCGCGGTAGCCGCGGCCCAGCAGCGTGTCCAGGCCCCGGGGGAGACCGTCGAGGACCTCGTCGGCACCGGAGAAGGCGGCCGCCGTCCGCACCGCGCCGTCGTCGATCGGCGCGCCGGGCCGGCCGATCCCGATGTTCACCCTTGCCGTGAAGGGCCAGTTGTAGAAGTTCTGCGACATCAGGGCGACCCGTGCGAAGACCTGACGGCGGTCCGCGCCGCGGGCGTCGACCTCGTCCCACCAGATCGCCCCGCCGCCCTCGTCGGGGAGGTACAGCCCCGCCAGCAGCTTGATCAGGGTGGACTTGCCGGAGCCGTTCTCCCCGACGAGCGCCACGACCTTCCCCATGGGGAAGGTGAGGCTGACGTCCCGCAGGGCGGGCTCGGGGGACTCCCCGGGACCGCCGGCCGGGTAGGTGAACGTCACCCTCTCGAACCGTACTTCGCGCACCCGCTCCGGCAGTGGCGTCCCGCCGGCCGGGATGGTGCGGTCCTCCGCCTCCGTGCACAGGTGCTTGAAGTCGGCGACGAAGAGGCTCTCCTGGTACAGCTCCGTGACCTGGAGGACCAGGCTGTCCAGGCTGGCGGCCCCGGTGCGGACGGCCAGGACCGCCGTCCCCGCCACCGCGAGGTCCATCCGGCCGGCCCACAGCAGGACGCCCAGCGTCCCGTACGTGGCCAGGGCGGCGAGCCCCCCGGCGGCGTCGGCGATCAGACCGGTCCGGGCGGCCCGGCGGGCCAGCCGGGTCTGCTCGCGTTCGTTGGTCTCGGCCATGCCGCGGAAGTGGGTGAGCAGGAACGGCCCGACGTCGTGGACCCGGACCTCGGCGGCCGCCTGCTGCTGGGTGAGGAGCTGGCCGAGGAGGTGCCCGGCGCGGGCGTGCTGGAGGAAGGAGTGGAAGGAGACGTAGCGCTGACGGCTGATGACGAGGGCCCCCCAGGCGCTCGGGAACGTCATCAGGACCAGCAGGGGCAGCAGCAGCGGGTGCAGCACGGTCAGCACGCCGGCCGCGGCGATCAGGGACACCGCCGAGTTGAGCACGTCGGTGCAGTACCGGATCATGCGGCGGGCCGAGTCGGCGCCGTAGCGGGCGGCGTCCATCAGCCGGTGGAACTCGTCGTCCTCGATCGCCGTCAGCTCCACCCGGTGCCCCAGGGCCAGGTACTGCTCGGTGGCCAGCCGCTGCACCTTCGGCTCCAGCGCTCCCGTCGCCGCCGTGGAAGCCGAGCGCAGCAGCGACCCGAGCACCCCGGTCACCGCTACGAGGACCAGTGCGGGGACCGCTGCCGTGAGCCGGGCCGTGGTCGGGCCGGGGGCCATGAGGTGGCCGAGGACCGAGTTCACCGCGACCAGCCCGGCGGCCTGGCCGATGCCCCGTCCCAGCTCGGCGCCCAGGACCGTCCGCAGCGCCGGGGCGTCGGCCCGACGGGCCAGCCGTAACGCGGTGCCCACCATGGCGGGCAGGCGCCGGGCCATGGTCCACAGCCCGAGCTTCAGCCAGGCCCCCTCGTGCTGGTCCCAGCCGATGTCGTACGCCAGGGGTCCGCCGAACAGCAGCCGCTCCGACTCCGACACCCCGGCGGCAGCCGTCCCGGACGCCGGTGCGCCGCTCACGCGGCCCTCCTCGTACCCGGACGTGAGGGGTGACCCCCGAAGCCCGCGGGGCCGTCAACGCGGCGCCCGTGGCGGGCGCGGAGGCGGGCCGGAGGGCGGGGATGTTCGAATGCGGCGGGGTCGGCGGGGCGGGTGGGCGCAGGGGGCACGGCAACCTCCGGACGGGCTCACGACTGGTACTGGTGCTCTAGAAACGGCTCTCGACCGGGTCCGTAACGGCGGATCCGGGGGCAGCCGGTGGACACATGTTCCGGACGGGGCCGCCGGGCGTGCGCGGCCTGGGCGGACGGCGTTGAAACTCGCTCGAACAGGGCCGGGTCGCCCGCACGGGGGATTGCCGGCTCTGCCGGGAACGGCCGCCGCACGGGCGCGCGGGCACGACGGAGCCTGCCGGGTGCCCGGGCCCCGCCGCTTCCGTACGCTGGCAGCATGCGCATGCGCCCCACCCTGAGCTGGACCCCGAGCGAGGACCCGCCGCCGGCCACCACGGACCTGGGCCCGGTCGCCGACGCGCTCGGCACCGGAGGGGTGCTGGTGCTCACCGGCGCGGGCATTTCCACCGAGTCCGGGATCCCCGCCTACCGCGGCGAGGGCGGGAGCCTGACCAGGCACACCCCGATGACCTACCAGGACTTCACCGCCGACGCCCAGGCCCGCCGCCGGTACTGGGCGCGCAGCCACCTCGGCTGGCGCACCTTCGGCCGGGCCCGGCCCAACGCCGGGCACCGGGCGGTGGCGGCCTTCGGGCGGCACGGCCTGCTGGCCGGTGTGATCACCCAGAACGTCGACGGGCTGCACCAGGCGGCCGGCAGCGACGGCGTGGTGGAGCTCCACGGCAACCTGTCGCGGGTCGTCTGCCTGGACTGCGGGGACACCGGCTCGCGAGACGGACTCGCGCGCCGGCTGGAGCAGGCCAACCAGGGCTTCGCGCCCGTGGCCGCGGCGATGAACCCGGACGGGGACGCCGACCTCACCGACCGGCAGGTCGGCGACTTCCGTGTGGTGCCCTGCACCAGATGCGGCGGCGTCCTCAAACCGGACGTGGTCTTCTTCGGCGAATCCGTCCCCGCGCGGCGGGTCGAACACTGCCGCGCACTGGTCGGCGAGGCCACCGCGCTGCTGGTCCTCGGCTCCTCCCTGACGGTGATGTCCGGACTCCGGTTCGTCCGCGAGGCGGCCCGCGCCGGAAAGCCCGTACTGATCGTCAACCAGGACCCGACCCGCGGCGACCGGTATGCCGCCACGCGGATCGCACTCCCCCTGGGGGCCGCCCTCACCGCCGTCGCCGAGCGGCTGCACCTCCCCGTGGACGGCCGGCCGACGGGCTGAGGACCGGGTGCCGGCCGGATCGAACGGCCTCCACTCCTCCACCCGGGACGGGCCGGCGGTCCCGTGGGAGGGTGGGCGCATGTGGTTGCGACTGCTGCCCTACGGGCACGCGTTACGGGCCGAGCTGGGACCGCCGCTACGCTGGCGCAGGCTGGGCAGCAGCCCGCGCTCGCGGGTGTGGCGCGTCGTGCTGCCGGGGGCGACGGTGGTGCTGAAGCAGATCGTCGGCGGTGCCGACGCCGACGAGCGGTACGTCCGCGAGGTGACGGCCCTGCGGCTTGCCGCCCGGGGGGAAGCCGCCGTGGTGCCCGCGCTGCTGGCCACCGATCCCGGAGAACGGGTCCTGGTACTGGAACACCTGGATCACCGGCGCCCGGCCGGCGACTGGATCGTCGGCCATGCGGAGGCCCTGGCACAGCTGCATGCCGCCGGCCGCCCGGAGGACGCCGGAAAGCTCCCCCGGTGGCAGGGCCCGGACCACGCCGACGCCGACGCCTTCCTGCGGCTGGCCGCCGCCCTGGAGGTTCCCGTGCCGCCCAGCGCGCCCGGCGAACTCCACGAGCTGGTGGAGCGGCTCGCGCGGACGAGTGGGCACGCCCTGCTCCACGGGGACCCCTGTCCCGGAAACGATCTCCATACCGGTACGGGGGTCAGATTCGTGGACTTCGAGCAGGCCTCGCTGGGCAGCGGCGCGATGGAACTCGCCTACCTGCGCATCGGCTTCCCGACCTGCTGGTGCGTCACTTCGGCACCGCGGCGGCTGCTGGAACGGGCGGAGGACGCGTACCGCGACGCGTGGCGCGCCGCGACCGGCTCCAGAGCCCCGACCGACCTCACCGACGCGTGCGCCGGCTGGCTGCTCCGCGGCGACGCACTGGTGGAACGGGCCCGCCGCCAGAGCACCGATCACCTGGCCCGGATCCCGCACGAGGACTGGACGTGGGGCACCGCCACGGCCAGGCAGCGGCTCGTCCACCGGCTCGGCGTGGTCGGCGCCATGACGGACGGTCATGCCGCGCTCGGCAGCGTGAGCCGCCTCAGCACCGGTATGCGCGGACGCCTGCTCGCCCGCCGGCCCGGCATCCGGCCGCTCCCGACGGCGCGGCCGTAGCGGCCGGCCGGGTGTCAGCACCACGTCCCGTTGTCGCCGATGTGCGAGAACGCCTTCCAGGCGGCCCTGGTCCTCGGTCCGGCGACGCCGTCCACGCCGCCGGTGTCGTAGCCCACGTAGGTGAGGAACTTCTGGAGGCCGCGGATGGTGCGGGGTCCGACCTCGCCGTCGACGGGCCCGGCCGGGTAGCCCCGGTCGTTGAGGAAGCGCTGCCAGGCCTTCCAGCTGACGGAGCCGAGCCGGCCGTCGATGGGTCCGGGGCTGAATCCGGCGATGCGGACGTAACACTGCACGCTCTTGGCCTCGCCGGTGCTGAGGCCGAGGCTGTCGACGGCCTGGACGGCGACGGTCCGGACGGCGGCCTGCGGTTCCGGTAACGCTGCCGGTGCCGCGGTGGCCGCGGTCGCACCGGCGAGGACGCCGGCCAGACCGAGGGCCACACCGGCGGCCGTGATGCGGGCGGCGGCCTTCACGCGTGTGAGCATGTGGTTGGTCCCGTTCTTCCGATGAGGTGGCCGCCCGGGGCAGACCGCGTACGGGAGGGATCTATCAGCACCGCCGGGAGCGGGGCGAGGGAGGCGCGGGGGGTTGCCCGTCGAACCGGCCCGCCGTGGACCTGACCGAGAGTCACCCGCTCCGGCAGCCCGGCCGGGGCGTTCGGCCACCTCAACGCCCCCGGCGGCACGGCCGCGTTCCCACGGTCGCGGAGTCCCGTGGCCACTTGTCGCCCAGGGACCGGCGCTCCGCGACCGCGGGATGACCGGTTCCGCCCGATCGCCGGCGGACGCGCGACCGCGAACGGGCCCGCACGGACCGGCATGCGCACGCTCGCCGCGGGCCGCGAAGGTGCTCACCGCCCTGCCGGGCACGCCGAGGAGACGCCCTGGGACGTCTGGACGCCGCGCCCGCCGGACCGTCGGGCTTCCCCCAGGGGGACACCGGTGGCCCCGAGGGCGAGGACGTGCGCCCTCCGGGCCACCCCCACCCGGCTACCGGAGCCCGCGCGTCCTGCGAGTAGGAAGACCGGCGGGTCTGAGTACGAGGACTCAGGCGGCCTGGCACGTCAGCGACGACGCTGGGGGCGGTCCGCACAGCCGCCGTCACGAACGGGACAGAACGCCATGCTCAGCCGCCTCGCCCAGCTCCTGGTCCCCGCCTTCGGACGCGTCGGCGTCACCACGGCGCCGGGCGTCCACCTGCCGCCCGGCAGCGTCATCGTCGCCAACCACACCTCCCTCGCCGATCCGGCCGTGGTCCTCGCCGCGCTGCGCCACTGTGGCGTCGAGCCCGTCGTCATGGCCGCCGCCGGGCTGTGGCGCACCCCGCTCCTGGGCCGGCTGCTCGTCCGGGAGGGCCACATACCCGTCCACCGGGGGGACCGGCGGGCCGCCGAAGCCCTCGAGCACGCCGCGTCGGCGCTGGCGGCGGGCCGCTCGGTCCTCATGTACGCCGAGGGCGGGCTGCCCGCCCGCCGCGACGCGGCCGAAGCCGCACCCCTCGCCTTCCGCAGCGGGCTCGCCCGGCTCGTCACGCTCACCGGAGCGCCCGTCGTCCCGGTGGGCCAGGCCGGGGCCAGACGCGTCACCTCCGGCGGCGCCGCCAAGCAGATCGCGGGGCTCGTCACCGCCCCGCTGCGGCGGCCGAGGCTGCACGTCCACGTCGGACACCCGCTGGAACTGGCCGGCGACACCGCCGCCCGCACCCTCCAGGCGCACGCGGCCGTCACCGACGCCTGGCGCACGGCGGCCGCGCGTCTGAGCGAGCCGGCCGCGCACGCCGGGTGACGAGCGGTGGAATCACGCCATTTCCGTTGATCCGGCCGTACGCAGCCCCGCGCTCGGTAGCGTCCCCGTACGGAAGGCCCGTGCCGGTCGCGGCACATGACACCGACGGAGGACAGCCGTGGCGAACGTGGAAGTGTCACTGAAGGAAGCGATGACCTCGATCGAGGGGGCCCTGGGAGTGGCGCTGGTGGACTACGCCAGCGGGATGGCCCTGGGCACGCTCGGCGGGGGCAAGGACCTGGACCTGACGGTGGCGGCGGCGGGGAACACCGACGTCATCCGGGCCAAGCTCCGCACGATGGAGATGCTCGGCATGCAGGACGAGATCGAGGACGTACTGATCACCCTCGGGAGCCAGTACCACCTGATCCGGATCCGGCGCAGCCGCTCGGGCGGCGGCCTGTTCCTCTACCTCGTGCTGGACCGGGGCAGGTCGAACCTGGCGATGGCCCGCCACCAGCTGAGCCGCATCGAAGCCGATCTGGAGGTCTAGCCGCCGTGTCCGTCGGGCCCACGCACGCCCATGAGTTGAAGAACTCTTCAACTCGGCACATGTGAAACCGGTCAACATCGGTTCCGCGTGGGCCGGCAGGACGCGACGATGGGTGAGGTGGTGATCCCCACCCGAGCCGGAGCCCGTCCGAAGGGGAACAGGAGCGTCGTGGGCATGCAGGTCCCTCTGTACCAGGCCAAGGCCGAGTTCTTCCGGATGCTCGGCCACCCGGTCCGCATCCGCGTCCTGGAGCTCCTGCAGGACGGCCCGATGCCCGTACGGGACCTGCTGGCCCGGATCGACGTCGAGGCATCCAACCTCTCGCAGCAACTGGGCGTCCTGCGGCGCTCGGGCATCGTCGTCTCCACCCGCGAGGGGTCGACCGTCACCTACGCCCTCGCCGGCGGCGACGTCGCCGAACTGCTGCGCGCGGCCCGCAGGATCCTCACGGAGATGCTGGCCGGCCGCAACGCCCTGATCGCCGAGCTGAACGAACCGGAACCCACCCCCCTCCGCACGTGACACACCCGCCGGGCCGAGCCCGCTCCCGGGGCGTCGGGCCGTAGCACACCCGGGCCCGCCGGGGGAGGACCTCGCGCATGCCCGCCCGGGCGGCACGCGGGCATGGCTAGCGTGCTGCGGGACGGCCGGCCCCCGGAGGCGGCCGGGGAGGAGCGGGTGGATGGGGACCGTGGTGGTGGGGTTCCGGCTCGGCTGGGACAGGAAGGGCCGGCAGGCCACGGTGGTGCTCACGCAGGCCGGTGTCCTGCACCACAGCAGCGGCCTCCTCGGGCTGCCGCCGCGCCCTTCACGGCCGCAGGCCCCGGCAGGGCCGGACCCGCATCCGGTGCCGCGCCAGGCCGCGACGCTGCGCCGGGTGTACGCGGGACTGGTGCACCAGGGGTACGGCCGGGAGCTGATCCCGCCGGTGTGCGTCCGCCTCGACACCGACGAGCACCCGCTGCACCCCCGCCCGCGGGGCGAGCACGCACCCCGGGCGCATCCCGAGCTGATCGCCGACTTCACCGGCGCCGCCCCCGCCGGCCCCGGAACGCTCGACGACGCCCTGACCGCCTTCTACGCCGCGATCGGGCTCCTGTCCCGGCCCCGCACCGCCCTGGCACCCGGCCCGGCCGGTACCCCACCGGCGGTCCGCCGGGCCCTGACCACCCTCGCCGACGGCCGCGCCCTCGCCTCCCGACCCAGGCGCGGCGCCGGCTGGACCGTCACGGGCACCGGCGTGCGCCTGCACGCCGGTGCCGTCGGCGAGGACCTCACCCACCGCGAAGTCGCCGAACTCCAGGCCGCCCTGACGGCCTGGCTGCGCCACCAGCGGCGACCCGGGCCGGAGGCCGGCGCGAGGTGAACCGACTCCGCTCCCGGGCGGCCGCCGTCACCCGAATGCCCCTTCAGCCCGTTCCTTCCCTGCGGGCGGGCCACGGCCTGTGGTTTCCTGGGCCCGCCTCGCACCGTGGCGGTGCGGATACGTACAGTGAAGGGGATGTGTCGTGAGCGTTCTGGACATGAAGCTGGACCGGTCGTTCGACGTCTTCGACTCGGACCGCGACGGGCGGCTGGACAAGTCGGACGTCATCGGCCTCTCGGACCGGCTCGCCGAGTCGCTCGGCCTCGCCCCGGACGCCGTGGCCGGACTCCGCGACGCGCTGGCGGAACTCTGGGACACCGTCTTCCAGCGGATGGACCGGAACGACGACGGCGGAGTCGACCGGCAGGAGTTCCGGGCGGCGTTCCGGGCGCGGATCGTCACGGACCAGAACCGGATCTGGGAGCGGATCCGGAACATGAGCAACGCCTGGACGGAACTCGGCGACCGTGACGGCGACGGCATGCTGAGCCGCGACGAGTACACCTCCCTGCTGCACGGCATGTTCCGTCTGCCCCACCAGACCTGCCACGAGGCCTTCGACCGGCTGGACTCCGACGGCGACGGGCAGCTGAGCCGTGAGGAGATCAGCTCCGCGATGAAGGAGTACTACACGAGCGAGAACCACGCGGCCCGCGGGAACCAGTTCTTCGGCCGTCTCTGAGAGGTGCGCGGGGGCGGGAGCGGCCGCTGCGGCTCCCGCCCCCCTCCGGGGGCGTTCCCGCCGGCCCGCGGTGGCCGCTCCGCGGCCGGTTCGTATGGCGTCCCCGCTCGTTGACCGGAGGGAAGCCGATCTTCGAACCCTCTGGAGGACCTCGTGATGGCCGATGCCGCACTGCCGGTGATCGTTCTCTCCGACTCCGATCCGCTCCGCCGGCACGAGACGGCCGAGCTGGTGCAAAGCTGGTACCGGACGCAGTTCCGGGTGCTGCAGGTCGGCGGACCGGCGGAGGTGGTCCGGGCGCTGCACTCGCTGGCCGACCGGAACGTGCCCGTCGCGGCCGTGCTCGCCGACGAGGCCCCCGAGCCCGGCGCCGCCCACCCCGGCGTGCGCTGGCTGCCCCTGGCCGGGCACCCCGGGGCGGTGCCCGGCGCCCGCGGCGAGTCCGGGAGCGACGAGGACCGGGCCGAGCGGCTCCGCGGCGCGCTCGACGACTCCCTGTGCACCTGGAACGCCGACTGCCACGGTGACCTGCCGACCGCCGAGGTGCGCGGAAGCCGCTTCTCGCCCGCCGCCTACGCGGTGCGCGACTTCCTCGGCCGCAGCGGCGTGATCTTCCGCTGGCTGCCCGAGGAGGACGGGCGGGAAGCCCCGGTGACCGTCCGGCTCGGTGACGGCACCCGGATGACGGACCCCTCGATCAGCGAACTGGCCGAGCGGCTGGGCCTCATCCGGCCGGCCGAGCAGGACCACTACGACGTCGCCGTGATCGGCGGCGGTCCCGGAGGCCTGTCCGCGGCCGTGTACGCCGCGGCGGAGGGCATGAGCGTCGTCGTGATCGAGGACGACGCGCCCGGCGGACAGGCGGGAACGACCTCGCGGATCGAGAACTACCTCGGGTTCCCCGTGGGCCTGACCGGCGGCGACCTGGCCCAGCGCGCGCTGCAGCAGGCCCGCAGGGCGCGCGTCGAGTGGCAGCCGACCCGGGTGGCGAGCCGGGTGACCCCCACGGGCACGGGCGACCACCGCGTCGAGTTCGTCAAGGCCGGCACGGACGAGACGGCCTCCGTCACCGCCGCCGCGGTGGTGGTCGCCACCGGAGTGGACTGGAACCGCCTGACCGCTCCCGGCGTCGACCGCCTCCTCCACTCGGGGGTGTACTACGGCTCGTGCCTGTCCGACGCCCCCTCCACCGTCGGGGAGGACGTGTACATGGTGGGCGCGGGCAACTCCGCCGGACAGGCCGCCCTCTACTTCGCGCGCTACGCCCGCTCCGTCACCCTGCTGGTACGGGGCACCGACCTCGGCGCCTCCATGTCGAGCTACCTGGTGCAGCGCATCGAGCGGACCCCAGGCCTGAGGGTGCTGCTGGGCACCGAGGTGGCCGAATGCCTCGGCGGGGCCACGCTCACCGGGCTCCGGCTCCGCGCACGCGACGGCGGCGAGCGGACCGTCACCGCGCACTGCCTGTACGTCCTCATCGGCGGCCGCCCCTCGACCGAGTGGCTCGGCGGCGCGCTGAAGCTGGACGAGCGCGGCTACGTCCTGACCGGGAGCGGCGGAGCCGGCGCGGACGCGCTGCAGATGGAGACCAGCGTGCCCGGGGTGTTCGCGGTGGGTGACGTACGGTCCGGATCCGTCAAGCGGGTCGGCGCCGCGGTCGGCGAGGGCGCCGCGGTCGCCCAGTCCCTGGTCGAGTACCGGCGCCGCCACCCCGACCGCTTCCGGGACGCGCGAGCGGCCTGCGGCTTCTGACCGGGGCCGGCCGGCCGCCGTGACCGCCCGTCCGGTCACGGCGGCCGGTGGGCCGCGCGCGGCCCGGCGGCCGCGTACGGGCGCGGGGCGCGCGTACGGCGCCCGGGCGCGGCCGGTCGGGCGCGACGGTCGGTCGCGCCGGGAGTGTGGACTGGCGAACGGCGATCAGCGGGACTCGTCCTCCGGATGCGCCTGCGTCTTCAGCGTCCAGTACTCGCCCAGGCACACGTCCTGCAGCGGCGGGAAGCGGTGCCCCTTCACATCGGTGCTCCAGTGGTGCTCACCGCCGCAGTCGCACTCGTAGATCCCGCTGACCGGAACGATCTCGCCCGGGTGCCAGGAGGTCTTCTCGTCGGTCATGCACCGCGTCTACCCGCCGTGCGGTCATGCAGGCCTGAGAAGCGCGGCCCTCGGCGGTGCACCGGCGCTCCGGCGGGACCGGGGAACAGTGCGGTCCCGACTTCGGTTCCCCCGTATGGTTGAATAGTAAACAACCTTGGGAAGGGGAGCCATGCAGTTCGGGATCTTCACCGTCGGTGACGTCACGCCCGATCCGACGACCGGACGTGCGCCCACCGAGCACGAGCGGATCAAGGCGATGCTCGCGATCGCGCAGAAGGCCGAGGAGGTCGGCCTCGACGTCTTCGCCACCGGCGAGCACCACAACCCGCCGTTCGTCCCCTCCTCGCCGACGACGATGCTCGGCTACATCGCCGCACGCACCGAGAAGCTGATCCTGTCCACCTCGACGACGCTCATCACCACGAACGACCCGGTGAAGATCGCCGAGGACTTCGCGATGCTCCAGCACATCGCCGACGGACGCGTCGACCTGATGACGGGACGCGGCAACACCGGACCCGTCTATCCCTGGTTCGGCAAGGACATCCGCGACGGCATCGACCTCGCCATCGAGAACTACGCGCTGCTGCGCCGCCTGTGGGACGAGGACGTGGTCACCTGGAACGGCACGTTCCGTACGCCGCTCCAGTCCTTCACCTCGACCCCGCGCCCGCTCGACGGCGTCGCCCCCTTCGTGTGGCACGGATCCATCCGCTCGCCGGAGATCGCCGAGCAGGCCGCGTACTACGGCGACGGGTTCTTCCACAACAACATCTTCTGGCCGGCCTCCCACACCCGGCAGATGGTCAACCTCTACCGCGAGCGGTACGCCCACTACGGGCACGGCACCCCCGAGCAGGCCGTCGTCGGGCTCGGCGGCCAGGTGTTCATGCGAAGGAACTCGCAGGACGCGGTGCGCGAGTTCCGCCCGTACTTCGACAACGCGCCGGTGTACGGCCACGGCCCCTCCCTCGAGGAGTTCACCTCCCAGACCCCGCTGACCGTCGGCTCGCCCCGGCAGGTCATCGAGCGGACCCTCTCCTTCAGGGACTACGCCGGCGACTACCAGCGCCAGCTGTTCCTGCTCGACCACGCGGGCCTGCCCCTGAAGACCGTGCTGGAGCAGCTCGACCTGCTGGGCGAGGAGGTCGTCCCGGTACTCCGCAAGGAGTTCGCGAACCTGCGCCCGGCCGGTGTGCCGGACGCCCCGACGCACGCGGCCCGCGTGGCGGAGGCCCGGAGGACCACCACGACGGGGGAGGGACGGGCATGAAGCTCGTCGTCGTATCGTCGGGGCTGAGCTCGCCCTCCTCCACCCGGCTGCTCGCCGACCGCCTCGCTGCCGAGACCCTCGGCCGGGTACGGGCCGACTCCGAGGTGATCGAACTCAGGGACCTGGCGACGGACATCGCCCAGCACCTCGTCACCGGGTTCCCGCCCGCGCGGCTGGCCGCCGCTCTCGACGCGGTCGCCGCCGCGGACGGCCTGATCGCCGTGACACCGGTGTTCGCGGCCTCGTACAGCGGCCTGTTCAAGTCGTTCTTCGACCTCATCCACAAGGACGCCCTGACGGGGAAGCCGGCGCTCCTCGGGGCGACGGGCGGCACCGCCCGGCACTCCCTGGTCACCGAGCACGCCCTGCGCCCGCTCTTCACCCACCTGCGCGCGCTCGTCGTACCGACCGCCGTGTACGCGGCCTCCGAGGACTGGGGCGGGGAGGGGCTGGCGCAGCGGATCACCCGTGCCGGCGCGGAACTCGCGCGGTCCATGACGACCACCGCCGCGGGGAACGCCCCGGACGCCGACACCGCCGCCGCGGTCGCGCCCCGTTCCGCGACGGGGGCGGTCACCTCGGTGGACCCGGCCGACGGCTTCACGGTGGTGCCCTTCGAACAGCGACTGGCCGCGCTGCGGGCACGCTAGGCCGTCGTCGAAGCAGCGCGGACCGGGCGGGACTTCGACGACGGGCCCAAGGGGCCTAAGGGCGGCGGAGGCCCACCCGGCGTACCGCGCGGTGGACCCGGCTGCCGCGCTCGTGACGCAGCCGGGAGTGCCGGTCCAGTTCCTCCATGAGCCGCTGGGACCGCTTGTCCACGTCGAGTTCGTCCAGCACCCGGTCGACGTCGGCGAGCAGGGCGCCGTGCAGCTGCCACTGCGCCGGTGAGGTGTGCAGCTGCTCCAGCAGCAGGCGTGCCAGCAGGTCCCGGCTCTCCCGCGCCATCCCCAGCTCGCGCGTGAGCCGCTCCTCCTGCTGCTCGGCGTTCGTGGTGACCTGGGCGGTGATCAGCCGCGAGAAGCTGTGCACGGCGAGTGCCATGTGCCCGAAGAGGTCCTGGAGGGCCGCGGTCACCGCGGGGGTGAACAGCGGCTCGTCGGTGCGGGCCTTCGCCAGGTCGGTGAGCGCCCGCGCCGAGACGCGCAGGACCACCGCGCAGATCTCGAGCGTGTCCAGGCCCGTACGCAGGACCAGCCGGAACATCAGCCCTTCCCGCACGCGCGGGTTCATGCGCAGGCTGTCCTCCGCCTGGCGCAGGGCGGCGTCCACCTCGGCGATGTCGTTGTCGAGCCGGCGCGCCTCGTACAGCCGCAGTGCGGCCCCCGCGACGCTGGTGCGCCCGGTGAGCTCGTCCGACATACCGGTCATGAGCGCGGCCATGCGGGAAGCGAGGTCGTCGATCGCCCGGCTGGCGGGCTCCACCCAGACCGGCGGGGCGAACAGCACGTTGAAGCCCAGCCCGACCACCGCGCCGATCAGCGTTTCCAGCACCCTGTCCCAGGCGGTGTCGGCCACCCGTGTGACGCCGAGGACCAGCATCGCGCTGATCGCCACCTCGGGGACGAACTCGTCCACCCGGACCAGGTGTCCGACCACCAGCGAGGCGAGGATGACCAGCCCGAGGCTCCACCAGGTCAGGCCCACGAGCGCGCTGAAGCCGATCGCGATCAGGACCCCGGCCACGACCGAGTTCACCCGGCGCACCCCGGTGGTGAGGGTGGAGTACAGGGTCACCTGCACCACGAGCAGGGCGGTGAGAGGGGCCGTCAGCGGCGCAGGCTCGTGGCTGAGCTGGAGCGCGACGACGTACGACACCACGGCGGCCCCGGTGGAACGGACGCTCTGCACCACCACGGGGTCGCGCCGCCGGGACAGCAGCCGGCGCAGGAGGTGACGGGAGGGAGGGAAGGGACGTGCGATTCGGGGCATACCTTCGCCTGTTCCCCGTCGGCCGAGATGATCACGCCCGGGTGGCCGTGATCACGCGGGCGCCGATCCCGGCCTGCGGCCTCGCCGTCCTCCGCCGCGCCCCGGGGACACCGCCGGGGGTCCGGCCCGGTGCCGGGCCCCCGCGCGGCTGCGGCAGGATGACCCCGTGGAGCCCCTCACCCGAACCCGTGACCGCGCCGCCGGACCCGCCCCGGACGCGGTACGGATCCGTCGGGCCGCCGCCGCGGCCGCGGTGGTGACCGTCGGCGCGGGGCTGGGGCTGCGGGCCCTGGCTGCGGGCAGCGTGGCCAAGTACGGCGGAGACGCGCTGTACACCGTCCTGCTGCTCACCCTCGTCGTCCTGGCCGCCCCCCGGACACCGCCCGTGAGGGCCGCCGCGTCAGCGCTGGCCGCGAGCTGGGCCGTCGAATTCCTCCAGCTCACCACCCTGCCCGCGGAACTCGCGCAGCGCAGCACCGTCGCCCCGGTGGTACTCGGGTCCACCTTCAACGCACCCGATCTCCTCTGGTACGCCGTCGGGGCGGCAGCCGGCCTGCTGCTCCACGCGGCGGCGAGCCGCAGGGCCGTCGTACGGGCGGACCGGAGGGCGAGGGGACCCGCCCGCGCTGATCACCCGTGAGCCGGGACTGCGCCTCGTGACCACTGGATCGGGGGAGGCGGGCAGGGCCGCGCCGGCAGGAGCGCGCCGCTTTGCCGGCGGTGCACGTGAGGGGCCCGTCGCCGGGTAGGTACGGGGCATGGACGGAACGCGGAACGAACCGAAGGCCGATGACCTGCTCGCGGGCCTGCGGGTGGACACGAGCCAGCCGGAACAGCCCGTGCTGCTGGAGGCGGACGGCGCTCCCATCCGCACATGGCGCGAGAACTACCCCTACGACCGCAAGATCGGCCGGAAGGAGTACGAAAGGACGAAGCGGGTCCTGCAGATCGAGCTGCTCAAGCTGCAACGCTGGGTGAAGGCCACGGGGGTCCGGCTGGTGGTGATCTGCGAGGGCAGGGACGCCGCGGGCAAGGGCGGGACCATCCAGCGGTTCACCGAACGGCTCAACCCCCGGGGCGCCCGGATCGTCGCCCTCGACAAGCCGACCGAGCGGGAGGCGGGGCAGTGGTACTTCCAGCGGTACATCGCCCACCTCCCGGCCAAGGGAGAGATCGTCTTCTTCGACCGCTCCTGGTACAACCGCTCGGGCGTCGAGAAGGTCATGGGCTTCTGCACCGAGGAGGAGCACGCCCTCTTCCTGCGGCAGTGCCCGGAATTCGAGGCCATGCTGGTCGAGGACGGCACGCTGCTGGTCAAGTTCTGGTTCTCGGTCTCCCGCGCGGAGCAGCGCACCCGTTTCGCGATCAGGCAGGTCGATCCGGTGCGCCAGTGGAAACTGTCCCCCACCGACCTCGCCTCGCTGGACCTGTGGGACGCGTACACCGTCGCCAAGGTGGAGATGTTCCGCGCGACCGACACCGCCGCGGCGCCGTGGACCGTGGTCAAGAGCAACGACAAGCGCCGGGCCCGGCTGGAGGCGATGCGCTACCTGCTGTGGCGCGTCGACTACGACAACAAGGACGAGCGGGCCGTCGGCCGGCCCGACCCCCTGATCGTCGGTGCCGCCGACACCCTGCTGGAGCCGGGCGAGGAACCCGCCACCCTTTCCCCCACCTCCCTGGCCGGCCCGGCCGCGGGCCGCGGCCTGCACCCCGCTCCTCCGCAGGGACGTGCCTGAGGCGGTCGGCGGGGCGCGGACACGGGACGGAGCAGGTTCGTCCGCTTCGCCCGGCCGAGTGCGGGTAGCCGGGCGGTGACAACAGGCACGGCACGAAGGCGAGGGGAAACGATGATCACGCAGGAGCAGCTGACGGCCATGGCCGGATGTACCGCGTACACGGACCAGGGACAGCGGGTGGGCGGGGTGGACTACGTCCTGGTGGACGACACCACCGGCAGGCCCGAGTGGGTCCGGATCACCGACCGGGCCTCCGGGCTGGGAGGCGTCTTCGTCCCGCTGCGCCACGCGGAACTGGAGGACCAGCGTCTGGTGCTGCCGTACGCCGTCTCCCTCATCGAACGGGCTCCCTGCGCGGCGCTGGACTGCGGCAACGTCCTCTCGGTGGCCGAGGAGCAGCAGCTGTTCGCGCACTACGGGATCCGGGACGCCCGGGAAGAGGTGAACGCCGAGAGCGGCGCGGGCTGGGGGCGGATGGACCGGGCGGCGGCCATCAAGGAAGGCACGGCCGGGCAGGAGGCGCTCGTGTCCCGGCTCCGGCCGGCGCAGCCCGGGCGGTGAGGCACGGCTGGTGAGCCACGGCTGGTGAGCCACGGCCGGTGAAGCACGGCCGGTGAAGCGCCGGTCATCGTCGGGAGGCGGGCGGGGGCGGCCGGCGGCGGTACGGCCCACGGGGCGGTCCGGTGCCGGCCTGCGGGGGCCGCCGCGGGGCCGGGGCCCGGCCCGCCGCCCCGCGCCGGCCGGAGCGGAGCCCCGGTCCGCCCGCTGCCACCGCATTGCGGCGTTCCCGCCCGCCCGGCCACAACCGAACGCCCCCGGTTTCGCGTCCTCCTGGCCGAACCGTCTCCGGCCGACCGGTGCGGAGCAGCGTCGAACCTGGAGAGCGCCATCACCACGTCCCTCCCCGACCGGCCCGGCCCGGCCACGCCGGCCCGCCGCACGCCCGCCCCCGGCACGCTGCTGCTGGGCGCCGTGGCGGGCGTCCTGCTGACCGCCACCGTCCTGACGGTCCTGTGGTGGCCCCGGACCGAGGTCACGTACCGCAGTACCGCCCCCTCGAACGTCGTCTACTCCGACGAGTCGCCCCACTTCCTGACCCTGGTGCACCGGCACAGCCTGTCCGGACGGGAGTCGTACAGGATGGTGATCGGCAGGTCTCCCGGTGCGTCCTACGGGCACTGGCTGGACGTCGACACCGTCCTGGGCGCCAAGGGCGTCGAATCCACGACCTGGACGGAGTCCGGGGTACGGGTCCGTTTCCCGACCGGGCACGAGGTCTTCGTCCCCGCCCGTTCCTTCCTGGGCGGCAGGTGACGCCCGGGCCGTCCCGCCCGGCCGCCCCTGCCGCGGACCGACCGCACCGCGGCGATGTCGCGGCTACCCGCGGGGCGGCCCGGCGGGCGTCCCGGCAGGGGCGCGGGACTGTTCGGCCGCACGGGCGATGTTGCGGGCCATCCCGCCGAACACCGCCGCGTGGAAGGGGCTCACGGCCCACCAGTACAGGTGGCCCAGCAGACCGTGCGGGTGGAAGAGGGCGCGCTGCCGGTAGCGGGACCGGCCCTCGTGCACCGGGTCGGGTTCCGCGTACATCTCCAGCCAGGCCAGGCCGGGCACCCGCATCTCGGCGCGCAGCCGCAGCAGCCGGCCCGGCTCGATCTCCTCGACCCGCCAGAAGTCGAGCGCGTCGCCCACCCGGAGCCGGGCGGCGTCGCGGCGGCCGCGGCGGATCCCGGCACCGCCGGCGAGCCGGTCCAGCCAGCCGCGGACGGCCCAGGCCAGCGGGAAGGAGTACCAGCCGTGCTCACCGCCGATGCCCTCCACCACCCGCCACAGCGTGGCGGGCGGGGCCGCCACCTCGGCCTCGCGGTGGTCGGTGTACAGGCTGCCGCCGGCCCAGTCGGGGTCGGTGGGCAGCGGATCGCTGGGGGCGCCGGGCAGGGAGGCGGAGGACCACCGGGTGCTCACCTGCGCCTCCTGGACCCGCTGGAGGGCGAAGGCCAGCGCCCGGTCGAAGGCGAGCGGGGCGCCGGGCGGGTCCGGTACCCAGCGGGCGATGTCGTGCTCCCCGCACACCACCTCGTGGCGCAGGGACTCCGCCAGCGGACGGGCCAGAGCCCGGGGGACCGGTGTCACCAGGCCGATCCAGAGGCTCGAGAGGCCCGGGCTGAGCATGGGCACGCGCAGGATCCGCCGGTGGGGGAGCGCGGCGACAGCGGCGTACCGCTGCATCATCTCCTCGTACGTGAGGACGTCCGGGCCGCCGATGTCGAACGTCCGGCTGACCTCCGGCGGCATGCCGGCGCTCCCGACGAGGTAGCGGAGCACGTCGCGGATGGCGATGGGCTGCACCCGCGTGCCCACCCAGCTCGGCGTGATCATGACCGGCAGCCGTTCCGTCAGGTACCGCAGCATCTCGAAGGAGGCCGACCCCGAGCCGATGACCACGGCGGCCCGCAGCACGGTGCACGGGACACCGGAGTCCAGCAGGATCCGTCCCACCTCGGCACGGGAGCGAAGGTGCGGCGAGAGCCGTTCGGGGGACGGCCCGGCGGGGGTGAGGCCGCCGAGGTAGACGATGCGCCGTACGCCGGCCAGCCGGGCCCGCTCGGCGAAGAGCCGGGCCGCGGCCCGGTCGCGTTCCTCGAAACCGGGGCCGGCGCTGAGGGCGTGCACCAGGTAGTAGGCGACGCGCACCCCCCGCAGCGCGGCGTCCAGCGAGTCCGGGTCGGTCACATCGCCCCGCACCACGTGGGCGCGGCCGGCCCACGGATGGTCGCGCAGCCGTTCGGGTGAACGGGCCAGCGCCCGGACCCGGTATCCGGCGTCGAGGAGTTCGGGGACCAGACGGCCGCCGATGTAGCCGGTGGCACCGGTCACCAGGCACAGGTCACCCGGGACGGCCGCGTCACCCTCCCGACGCGGCGGGCCGCCCGGTGCGTCCCCGTGTGCCCGCTCGTCACCTGCCATCGGATGGCTCCTCCCTCGGGTGGCCGCGCGCGGCGGCACCGCACCCTTCCGAGCCTGGACCGGACGCCGCCGGGGCGCAAAACGCAGCGGTTCCGCGTCGTTTCGGCGTCCGGCGTCCGGCGTTCGGCAGCCCGAGGGCGCCCCCGCCGCACCCGCCGATCTCGTGTATTCGCCGCGGCGCCGAGCGTGTGCACCGGGGGCCCCGCGCGGGACGGTGTTTGCTGGGGGCAGGAGGCCACCCGAGAGGCCCCTTACCGGGAGGAACCGCAGACATGAAGTTCGCGCAGATCATCGACTTCGAGACGGAACGCATCGACGAGGTGCGCGACCTGCTGCGCGCCTACGAGGAGCGGGCCCGCGAGCAGGGGCGCGGCGGAGCGCCCGTCGCCCGCACCCTGCTCAAGGACCGCGCCAACCCCAACCGCTACCTCGCGGTGGTCCACTTCGCCTCCCATGAGGAGGCCATGGCGAACAGCGACGCCCCCGAGACCGGCGAACTGGCCCAGGCGCTTTCGGCACTGATGACCCGGCCGACCGCCTACACCGACTGCGACGTCGTCGACCAGCAGGGCGCCGGCTGACCCTCCCGTCCCCGCCGACCGCCGCGGAGCCGGTCCCGGCCCGCAGGCCTACGCCCGGGCCGGGAGGACTTCTCCTCCCGCTGAACGGACGGCCGCACCGTCGTCACCGGCTCCCCGCCCCCTGGTTGGGGTCGAAGGGGATGCCCGCCGGTTTGGCCTCCGCGAGGTGGGAGGAGAAGGAACCGTCCTTCAGGCCGAAGTGGGCACTGCCGAAGTCGGCCTGGCTGAGCTTGTCCCGGAGCGTCGCCGGGTAACCCGACCAGCCGACCAGCGCGGGGAACTGCCAGGCCCGCAGGTGGTTCTCCGGCGGCTCGTCGTTGGAGTTCGCCGGGCGGAAGCAGTGCGTACCGGCGCCGTCCTTGTGGTAGACGATCTTGGGATGGGTGCCGTCCCAGCGGATCTGGTCGCGCGTGTGGATGTCGAAGTCGCCGTGGGCGGAGGTGGCGACGTACTTCGCCTCGCCGTCCTGGATCCACACCGCCACGTGTTCCCAGTCGTGGCGGTGGCCGCCGAGGCTGATGCCGGGGATGGCCTGGTCCTTCTCGAAGTACAGCGCGTACACCACGACGCACCAGCCGTTGTTGCACGCCGACCGGGAGTAGCCGTTGGTGTTGGCGAGGTCCGAGGCGTCGTGACAGTTGCCGTTGAGCGCGCCCGTGGGGCTGAGGCCGCCGTTCAGCACCCCGGTCGGACCTATGGCGGGCGTCGGGTAGCAGCCGTCCGTGTCGTAGTCGTACGCCGGCTGGAAGGCCAGCTCCATGGCCTCGGCGTTGGCCGGCAGCGCCGGGGGCGGAGCCGCGAAGGCCACCTGGGGCACGGCGACGACCAGCGCGAGGGCGGCGCCGACGGTGACGAACGATCTCCGGACGTGACGACTCGTCCGCACAGCGGGCCTCCGGCGGGTCGGGGTTCGGCGGAGCGCGGATCCCGGCCGGGCCGGCGGGTGCGCCGGAAGCATCATTGGGGAACACGGACGGGACGACAAGAGCCGCGGCCCCGGCACTTCACCGTGACACCACCCCGCAACCCGCCTGAAAGCAGCAGGAGTTGGGCCGCAATCGCTCGCGCGGCGCCGGCCGGGGAGGCGGGCGTGCGCCCGGGGCGGGCCCGGGCGCACGCCTCACACCGCTCAGGTCCGGTACCGGTACAGGATCCTGCCGCGGGTCAGGTCATACGTGCTGACCTCGACGAGCACCCGGTCGAAGGGGAGGATCCTGATGTAGTTCTTCCGGATCTTCCCGCTGATGTGCGCGAGCACCTGGTGCCCGTTCTGCAGCTCCACCTTGAAGGTGGCGTTGCGCAGGCACTCCATGACGGTGCCCTCGACTTCCAGGCCTTTGGACGTACGAGCCAATGTTCCTCTTTCCTCGGGTCGTGATGCGTGTCTGGAGGGGGTCCTGATCTGGACGGGGGCCGGTGGGCTCCGGCAGGGCGTCAGGTGCGCACCAACTCCACGATGCCGCCGGTGCGTCGGGCCCCGACCCGCCCGAGCAGCGCGAGCGCGGCGGTGTTGGACGCGTCTGCCTCGGCCCAGGCCGAGCCCGTCCCGGCGCGGTGCAACGCGCCCAGCGCGTGCGCCAGCAAGGCAAGGCCGACGCCTCGCCGGTGCTGACCGGCCCGTACCGCGACCAGCCCGATCCGCGCCCGGCGGGGAACCGGGGCGACCCGCACGTACCCCACGTACGCGCCGTCGCGGACCGCCACCGTGCACCGCGACGGGTCCAGCGGTACCGGCCCGGCCGCCAGGGGCACCACCTCGGCCGGCATGGTCCGCCATCCCGCCCCGGCCTCGACTTCCTCGCGGACGGCCAGGTCCAGCGCCACCAGCAGGGCCTCCTCCGCTTCCTCACCGGGCAGGATCGTCACACCGTCAGGAGCCCGCAGGGGGTCGAGCCCCGTTGCGCGCGGATCGGTGGGCAGGACGTACTCCCCCTCGCGGCGTGCGGCGGTGAAGCCCGCCCGCTCCCACCGGGACCGCAGACCGGAGTCGGCCTCGCCGACCAGCGTGTGGAGAGGGGCCGGCAGGTCCTCCAGCATCGCGGAGGCGAGCCGGCCGAAGGCGGCGTCCTGCCAGACGTCGATGCTGACGAAGAGCCGCCCGTCGGGCCGCCGCGAGACATCGCCGTGGCCCACGGTCCGGCCGTCGGCCACCGCCCGCCACTGGGACTCGGTCACCCGGTCGACCATCACTGAGTTCATAGGTGTCGCCTTTCAGGAGTGCCTGGTTGCACGGGCGCTCCCGACGACACCTGAGTCAGTCGTCCACCGTGACGGAAGGTGGGAGCACCCACATCGATACGGCCTTCATGGGTGTCACCTCCTCACGTCCTGTCACGGTGCGCCCCACCCTAGCCAACCGGCGGCGACCCTCCTACCGGTTTTCCTGCCCGGGCCGGCCGGAGGGCGGCGGGGCGGGGCGGGCGGCGGCGTCCGGAGGACGCGCCCGTCGAAGGAGTCACCGCCCTCTTCGCCCGCCACACCGGCCACCGCCCGAGCACCTACCGGGCCGCCTTCCGCCGTACGGACACGGCCGGTCGCGCGGGCATGTCCGACCAGCCGCCGCCGGGGCGCGGGTCTACCCTTCCCACGTGATCGTCCCGGAAGAGGGAGCGCAGGATGACCGGCACGGAAATGCTCGATCTCGGACCGCAGGCGGCCGTCGTGGCCCGTCTCGTCACCGGTGTCCCCGACGCCCGGCTCACCGGCCCCACCCCGTGCCCCGGGTACGCGGTCCGGGACCTGCTCGGCCACCTCGCGGGCCTCGCCGTGGCCTTTCGCGACGCCGCCCGCAAGGACCTCGGTCCGACGACCGACACGCCCCCGGACGCCTCCGCGCCGGTGCTCCCCGCCGACTGGCGGGAGCGGCTGCCGCGGGATCTGGACGAACTGGCACGGGCCTGGCGGGATCCCGGCGCGTGGACCGGGGCGACCCGCGCGGGCGGCGTGGACCTGCCCGGCGCCGTCGCGGCCGCCGTGGCGGCCGACGAACTGGTCGTCCACGGCTGGGACCTGGCCCGGGCCACCGGCCAGGAGTACGCCCCCGACCAGGCCGCGCTGCGGGCCTCGTACGCCTTCCTGCTGGCGGCCGCCCAGGAGGGCGACCGCGGCGACGGCATCTTCGGCCCGGTCGTGGCCGTACCGGACGACGCGCCGCTGCTGGACCGGACGGTCGGCCTGAGCGGACGAGACCCGGGCTGGACACCGCCGGCGCCGCGGCCCTGACCGCCCCGCGGGTACGCCGGCCCCCGCCACCGGCGGCCCCACGGCGCGGCGGTCAGGCCCCGCCGTCCGGCTCCGGCCGGCCGGAACCACCCGCACGGCCGCGCCGACGACGCGGACGCCGGGCGGTGCGGCGCGTACCGTGGGCGCGTGAGGCTCCTGCTGACCTCGGACACGCACGTACCGGCGCGGGCCAAACGCCTGCCCGAAGCCCTCCTGACAGCCGTCGACGACGCCGACGCGGTGATCCACGCCGGGGACTGGACCGACGAGGCCACCCTCGACCTGCTGGAGTCGAGGGCGCGCCGCCTGATCGCCGTCCACGGCAACAACGACGGCCCCGCGCTGCGCGCCAGGCTCCCCGAGATCGCCCGCGCCGAACTCGGCGGCCTGCGCTTCGCGGTCGTCCACGAGACCGGCCCCGCGACCGGGCGGGAGCGGCGCTGCGCCGCCCGCTTCCCCGACGCCGACGTCCTGGTGTTCGGCCACAGCCACATCCCGTGGGACTCCACGGCCCCGGGCGGGCTGCGCCTGCTCAATCCCGGCTCGCCGACCGACCGCCGGCGCCAGCCGCACCACACCTTCCTGACCCTCACCGCCGAGGACGGGACGTTGCGCGACGTCGTCCTCCACCGCCTGCCCACCCGCCCCTGACCCGGCGGCCGGCCACACCCCCGCCCCGCTACCCCCGGCTGCCCTCCAGCGCGCGGGTGCCCGGAGCGCAGCCCTCCCGCAGCGCCGCGAGTTCGGCCGCGGGCAGGCGCAGCGAGGCGCCCCGCCGGCCGGCGTCCAGCCGCGCGGCGCCCGCGTCGAGCCACTGGGGGAGCGGCTCGACGCCGATGAAGCGGGCCAGTCGCGTCAGCTCCTCGCGGGGCCGGTCGAGCAGGTCCTCGTAGGCGAGGGTGGTCCGCAGGGGCGCGGGCACCTCGCCGAGGTGCGCGACGCCCCGGACGACGATCTCGGACCACAGCCGCGCGAACCCCGCCGACGGCAGGTCGCGGTCCAGCACCAGCGCCGAATCGAAACGCTCGGCCAGCAGCCGCGACAGTTCGGGCGGCAGGGACCGGACCTGTTCCTCCGTCAGGTCCTCCACGCGCGCTGCGCCCGTCCGGGCGAGGATCTCCCGCAGCAGGAAGATCAGCCGGTAGCCCGTGTGCCTGCTCATGGACAGCGCGCAGTCCGGCCCGTCCCGGAACAGATGGACGAAGCGGGCCCGCGGGAAGACCCGGCGCAGCAGCGGAACCCGGTCCGAGGAGTAGCCCGACCGTTCCACCACGGCCGTGGCCCCGGTCCGGGCGCACAGCAGGCCGAACAGGGCCTCGTAGTGGCCGGCGGCGGTGCGCTCCGGCCAGCCGCGCACCTCCTCCTCCAGCTCGTCGAACAGGCCGTCCGGGTCGTCGGTCAGGTGCGGGAGCACCATCAGCGACAGCGCGGGGATACCGGTGGTCCCGGTCGCGAAGCGCCCGGGACGGCGCGTGTAGAGGAACTCCGGCATCGGCACCCCGCTGCGGATCATCCGCTCGAACAGCGGATTCGGGTCGGCCAGCAGCCGCCAGAACGCGCCACCGCCGAGGACGCCTTCGGGGAAGCCCCGGCTCTGCACGGACGACAGCAGCTCGTTCAGACTGAGCACGTCCGGATGCGCGTTGACGATGCCCGACAGCGCGGTCGACCCGCTGCGGCCCGTACCCACGACGAACGTCAGACCGCGCATGCCACCACGCTCCTCCGGAGACGACCCGTACCGATCGCGACCAGCCTTCCCCGGGGACCGTCACCCGATGCCACGACGGCGGACGCCGCGCACGCCGCTGCCCGCGCTCCTACCACGCGAAGGCCTGGACGTAAGGTCTCCGTTTATTCCGACTGGCTGGATATGATCGGCACCCTCACCCCGCGGGGCCGTGCGGGCAGTTCCCGCACGCCCTCGTTCAGGCCCGTCCCCCTCTCCGCCGCTCCCGAGGACCGATGTCTGCGATGGCACCCGAAGGACCACCGAGCCCGTCGCCCCTCCGGCGCCGCCGCACCGTACGCCTGCGCACGCTGCTGGTCTGCATGGCCGTCGTACCGACCGTGGCGATGGGCGCCCAGGTCACCGTCACCGCCGAGCGGCTGCTGGCCCAGTCGCAGCACCTGCGCGCCGACGTGAAGGCCGGCCAGCGGACCGGAATGCCGCTGGTCACGCTGATGACCGAGCTCCAGGCCGAGCGCGCGGTGACGGCGGCGCGCTGGGCGGGCTCGTCCGTGGCCGATGAGGCCCTGCGCGAGAGGCGGGCCGCGACGGACCGTGCCGCGGCGGAGCTCCGACGGCTCTCGGGCGGCGCCGGCGCGGACGCGGCGCAGCGGCCCGGGCCGGGCGGCGGACACCTCGCCGCCGTGACCGGGCGGCTCGACCTCCTGGCCTCCTACCGCAAACGCGTCGACGCCCACAACGGCAGTGCCGAACAGGCGGTCGGCTACTACACCGGTGTGATCGACGACATCATCCGCGCCTACCAGGAGGAATTCAGCCACGCCGAGGACGCCGAACTCGCCCAGGAGAGCCGGCCCGCCGTCGCCCTGTTCTCCGCCACCGAGATGGTCGCGCGCGAGGACACCGCCCTCGCGTTGGCGGGACCCTCCCGCGAGCTGGCGGCCACCGGCTTCTCCGACTTCCTCAACGCCGTCGGCACCCACCGGTACCTGTACGACACCTGGATCGTGCCGTACCTCCCGCCCGCCGAACTCACCTCGTTCCACAAGCTCACCGCCTCCGAGGCCTGGCAGACCAAGCTCCGGGTCGAGAACGCCGTCATCGCCAACCACAAGGACACCGCGACCGGCGCCAAGCTGCCCGCCGACGTCGACGACTGGCCCGCCGCGCACCACGCGTTCGCACCGCGGCTGGCCGCGCTCAACACCGACCGGGCCCGGAGCGTGCTCGCCCGCGCCGACGCCAAGGCCACCGCGCTGGAGACCGAGGTCTACTGGCTGGTCGGCGCCAGCGGCGCCACCCTGCTGTTCGTCACCGCGGTCCTCGTCCTCACCACGCGGTCCGTCCTGCGGCGGCTCAGCCGCCTGCACACCCGTACGGTCGCCATCGCCGAGGAGACGCTGCCCGAGGTGGTGGCCCGGCTCCAGCGCGGGGAGACCGTCGGGACGCGGGCGCTTCCGGCGGTGCGCGGGCGCGAGGACGAGGTCGGGCAGATCGCCGACGCCTTCGCCCGGGTGGTCGCCGTGTCCGTCGACGGGCACCGGCAGCTCGCCGCCGAACGCCACGGCTTCGGACTGTTCGCCTCCGGCATCGCCGCGCGCGCCGGCAACCTCGTCAGCAGGCAGCTGAGCCTGACCGAGGACATCCAGGACACCTTCGGCCACGACGAGGCGCTCCTGGCCCAGTTGATGCGGTCCGACCAGCTGACCGTGGGCATACGGCGCCAGATCGAGAACCTGCTCATCCTCGCCGGCGGCGAGGTCCCCGACCCGCACACCGAACCCATGCGCGTCGCCGACCTGCTGCGCGAAGCCGCCGCGGAGGTCGAGGACTTCCGTCGCATCGAACGCCAGGCACTGGACGAGGCGAGCGTGCGGCCGCACGCGATCAGCCAGATCAGCCACCTGCTGGCGGAACTCCTGGACAACGCGACCAGGTTCTCGCCGCCGCGGTCGAAGGTGGTGGTCCGCGCCGAACTCGTGGCGGACGGACTCTCCGTCGAGATCGAGGACCGCGGCCCACGCGTCTCGCCGGCCGGCTACGAGGCCATGAACGAACGCCTGTACTCCGCGCCGCCGTACTCCGTACTCGCCGAGAACGCGCACCGGCTCGGCCTCTTCGTCGTGGGCCACCTGGCCGACCAGCTCCAGGCCCGGGTCACGCTGCGGCGCTCGGTGTACGGGGGGACCGCGGCCGTGGTGATCCTGCCGAGCGCCCTGCTCGAGCCCGCCGCCCCGGGGAACGAGCGGCACGGGAGCGCCGCCGCACCGGGGGAGCCCGCGACGCGGCCCGAGCGGCACCCCGAGGCGGCCGCCGCGCCCGTCCCCGTACGCCTCCCGGTACGCGAGCCCGCGCCGGACGCCGGCGCCCCGCCGGCCCCGGCCCCGGTGCCCGTACCCCCGCGGCCCGCTCGCTCCGCAGGTCCGGCCGACGCCCGGCCCGCCCTGCCCGAGCGCGTCCCGCAGACCCACCTCACCCGGCAGCTCCGAGGGCCCCGCGCCCCGGAGCCCGACACCGGCCGGGACACGGCGACACCCGAAGAGGTGGCCGACGCCTGGGCGGACTACGAAGAGGGGACCAGGAAAGTGGAAGCAGAGCTCGGAGCGGATCAGCCATGACGACGACAGCCAGTGAGATGATCTACGGCATCCTGGACAACAACCTGAGCAGGATCGCCGGCATCGAAGGAGCCGTGCTCCTCTCCAACGACGGGATCAAACTCAGCGCCTACCTGCTGGACCGGGACCGGGCCGAGCGCATCGCGGCCGCGTCCTCCGGCATAGCCGCCACCATGAAGGCGATATCCAGGGAGATCGACGGCGGCCGGGTCATCCGGCAGCTGGTGGAGATGGACGACCGGTACCTCTGCGTCGTCGGATGCGGAGAAGGCAGCACGCTCATCGTGGTGACCTCCCGCAAGGCACGGCTCGGCGAACTGGGCGGCGAGGCCGTACGGACCGCCCAGGCGCTCGGCGAGTGGCTGGGAACCCCCGGGCGCACGTCCCCGCCGACCGCGTAATGCCCGAGGAGCCGCAGCGCCGAAGCCCCCGCCGGACACGGCTGTACGCGCTGACCGACGGCCGCACGTCCGCCGCCCCGCAGACCGCCCTCACGATGGACACCACCATCGTGGCGGCGGTCGCGGAGGACGGCGCCCACACCGGACTGGCCACCGAATGGCGGGCCGTCCTCACCCTGTGCGCGCGGCCGGGCGGACTGGCGGTCGCCGAGATCGCCGCCCGCATGCACATGCGCCTCACACCGATGACGCTCCTCCTGGGCGAGCTCGTGGACCGCGGGCTGGTCCACCACCGGCCGCCCCTGGAGGGCGCCGAGACCACCAACGTCCACCTGCTCATGAAAATCAGGGACAACCTTGCCCGGATATGACTCTCCCGACGCCTTCGCCACCCCAGGAGCGTCCCCCGTCAAGATCCTCGTCGCCGGTGGGTTCGGAGTCGGCAAGACGACCCTGGTCGCATCGGTCTCCGAGATCGAGCCGCTGCGCACGGAGGAACGCCTCACGAGTGCGGGAATCGGCGTGGACGACCTCGAGGGCATCGAGTCCAAGACACTGACCACCGTCGCGATGGACTTCGGCCGGATCACCCTCGCCGACGCCGGAGTCGTCCTCTACCTGTTCGGCACGCCCGGCCAGGAGCGGTTCTGGTTCATGTGGGACGACCTGCTCCACGGGGCCCTCGGGGCACTGGTGCTCGTCGACACCCGGCGCCTCGACCGGGGCTTCCCGGCGATCGACTTCTTCGAGAGCCGGGGGCTGCCGTTCGTCGTCGGCGCGAACTGCTTCCACGGCGAACAGCCCTACACCCCCGCGGAGATCGCCGCCGCACTGCACCTGAGGGACCCCGCCACCCCCGTCCTCCTGCTGGACGCCCGCTCCCGCGCGGAGGCCCGCGACGCGCTGCTGGCCCTGCTCGACGTGGTCATCTCCCGGGCGGCGGCCCCGGCCGGCACCTGACGGGACACCGGGCCGCGGGCGGCACGGCGAGCCGGGCGCACGCCGGATCGCGGTCGGCCGGCGCGCCGTCCTCCAGCAGCACCTGCAACGCGCACTCGGCGGCCCGGTGCCGCAGGAACACCTGCGCGCGGGTGCCGGCCGCCAGGTCCCGCGCCGCGGCGGCACCCGCGCGCATCGCGTCGTCCTGGTTCCCGCTCCACCCGTGCGCGGCGCGCCGCACGCTGCCGTCCCACGCGGTGTGGCGGGCCATCCAGAACCAGCCGGTCCCGGCGCGGCAACGACCCCAGACCACCGTGTCGAGGCCGGCGTCCGCCCCGTCCTGCCCGTGCGCCTGCGGCTCCCGCGTCACGTGGGTCCCCCCGATATCGGTCCCGGTCCGGTCCGCAGGCTAGGTCAGGGCGGCGGGCGGCAGGGAGCCCGGGTTTCGGCCAACATGAGCGGAACGGCGAACCCGGGGGGCGGTCCGCCCGGGGGCGGCCGCCGACGCTAGCGTGATCATCATGTACGAGATCAAGGGCGTGAGCGCCGCCCCCGGCGGGCGGATATCGGTCCGGTTCCATGACCACGGCTACGCCGTCCGGCCGGACCGGCGCGCCGGCCGCGTCGCGGACGCGTTCTCCGGCGAGGGGGCCGGATGCGTCACCCTGGTGGTGCTGCTCGCGTCGGTGGGGCTCTACGGCCTGCTCCGCAAGGCCGGAGCGCCGGAGGCCGCCGTCACGGCCTGCCTGTGGGCGGGCATCGTCTCCCTCTGCTACGGCACGCTCCTCGTGCTGCTGCACTGGACGAGCGGGGTGATCGCCGGAGCGGTGCTGTTCCTGTTCGCCGTCGCGACGTTCCCGGCGCTCGTGTTCCCGGGCTACCGGCGGGCGCTGCGCCGCCGGTGGGGCGGCGGCGGCCCGGAGACCGAGCAGGGGTGGGTACCCGCCGCGGCCGTCGCCGGGGTGTGGCACCAGCACGACCCCCGCGCGGGCAGCGTGGTGACGGTCCGGCACACCGACGGGACCGTCACCGCCTTCGTCCCCCCGCCCGACAGCGCACGCGACCTCCACGACCGCTTCGACGCCCTGCTGCGCGGCGCCCGTCCCACCGCGCCGCCCCCTCAGCAGCCCGCGGGGTGCCAGCCCTGGCAGGGATCCCCGCCCCGCCAGCCCCACCCGCACGCCCAGCCCCACCCCGGCCGGCCCCGCGGCTGACGGGCATCCGCCTCACCCGCGTCGGCACCCCGCGCCGGGGTACACGGGCCTGCACGGCAGGAGCGGGTCACGGAGGAGGGAGCGGTCCATGGACATAGGCGGAAGGCTCGCCGCGTTGCGCCGGCCGAAGCGGATGCAGCGGCCGGAACGGGCGGAGCGCAGGGCCGAGCGGGCGGAACGGGCCGAACGTGTGGAGCGGGCCGAACGGGCGGCAGGGACGCGGGAGCCCGTTCCCCCGCTCCGGCCCCCCGCCCGCCCGGTGTTACGGGCCCTCGCGATGCTGGCCGCCTTCGCCGGGACCGTCCTGTTCAGCCTGGCCCTGGCGCACGTCACCCTGGAGCCCTCGGCGGCCTCGGCCGGGATCGCGCACAGCAACACCCACCCGGGCGCCTCGATCGGCCCGTACCTCGAGAGCGCCTCCTTCAAGGAGGCCGTCCAGCAGCTCGGGGGCAACGTCCTGCTGGGCGTTCCCTTCGGGGTGCTGCTCCCCGTCCTGCTTCCCCAGGCGCGCGGGCTGCTGCGGGTGGCTGCGGTGACGGCCGTCGTGATGACCCTCGTGGAACTCATCCAGGGCGCCCTGGTCACCGGCCGCGCCTTCGACGTGGACGACCTCCTCCTCAACACCGCGGGAGCCCTGCTGGGTTACCTCCTCCTGGGCCGCCGGATGGGCCGGGCCGTACACCCGCGCCGCCGTCACTGGTGGCACCGCCTGACCCGCCGCCGGGCCGCCCCGGCCCCCGCCCCGGCCCACGGTCCCGCCCCGCACCCCGGCCCGAGCGACGGACGCGGCTGACGCCGGCTCAGCCCGGTGGGTCCAGCGCCGCGAGCAGTCCGCGCAGCGCCGGCGCGGGCAGGCCGTCCGGGACCGCCAGCCAGGTGGTCAGCCCGGGTCCGGCCAGGGGCAGTACCGTGACCCCGGGGAAGTCGGGCAGGCCGGTCACCTCGTAGAACACCGTCCACGAGGGCTCGGTGGCCGAGGCGATGCACGCGAGGGTCTCGGACAGGGTAGTGAACCGGGGCCCCAGCGCGGGACGCTGGACCCCGGCCGCCCGCAGCATCCCGGTGACCAGGTCGTGGAAGGGCGGGTTCGCCGGCCGTTCCGCCAGCCGCAGCGGTAGTCCCGCCAGATCCTCCAGGCCGAGGACGCGGCGGGCTGCCAGCGGGTGGCCGGCCGGCAGGGCCGCGTACAAGGGGTCCCGCCAGGCCTCCAGCAGGGCGATGCCGGGAGCGGCGGCCGGTGCACCGCGTACGAACGCGGCGTCGAGCTCGCCGTCGCGCAGACAGCGCAGCCGCTGCGCCGCCGGGAGGTGGCGCAGGGCGACGCGGAAGGAGCCCGTGCCCCCCGCGAGGCGGTGGAGCAGCCGGTGGGTGCGCTCGCCCGGGCCGCGTACGGCACCCAGCCGCAGCAGGCCGGCGGTTCCGTCGGCGATGCGGGCGGCCAGGGCCCGCGTACGGCCGGCCGCCTCCAGCACGGCCCGGGCCTGCGGCAGCAGGGCCTCGCCCGCGCCCGTCAGGACGGTCCGCCGCCCGCCCCGGTGGAAGAGCACCACCCCGAGCTGCCGTTCCAGCCGGGCCACCTGGGTGCTGACGGCGGACTGGACGATGCCCAGGCTGTCGGCGGCCCGGCCGAAACCCCCCTCCTCGGCCACCGCGACGAAGTACCCCAGTTGCCGCAGTTCCACCTTCACCCCCCGTGTGACGCCCGCTGCCGCTCCAGGGCCATCTCGATCCGGGATGGCCGTGATCGTCAACCGGTTCTGGTCCGTGCCTTGTTCCCGCGGTCGAATGGGGGCGACCACCCCACCCGTCGATGCGAGGAGCAGCGACCGTGAACCCGTTCGTCATACGGCCCGAGGAGGCCGAGCACATCGCACTGCCCGGCGGGGGCGGCTTCCGGCTGCTCGCCGACGCCTCCGACACGGGGGGCGCCCTGGGCGTCAACCGGCTGACCCTGCCCGCCGGAGCCGAGGGCGCCGGCCCCCATCACCACAGCCGCTCGACGGAGGCGTTCTTCGTCATGGGCGGCACCGCACGCTTCCTGCTCCACGGCACCGGCGCGGAACGCGCCGAGACCGTGCCGGAAGGCGGACTGGTGGTGGTCCCGCCGGGCACCGTCCACGCCTTCGGCGCCGCCCCGGGGCAGGGGGCGGAGCTGCTGGTGCTCCTGACGCCGAGTACCGACCGCTTCGGCTACTTCCGGGCGCTGGGACGGGTGCGACGGGGGGAGGAGCCCTGCGAGACGCTGCTGGACGCGCAGGACCGGTACGACGTGCACTTCGCCGGCGCCCGTCCCGGAACTGCCCGCCCCTAGCGGGGGTTTGGGCCCGCCGATCGGGGACACACGCGTCCGTGACGGCGGCACGTCTCGCCAGACCGGCGACACCGCGGCTGGCGACCGCAGGCGGCCCCCCTCCCGGGGCCACCGCCTGCGGGCCGCCGAGACGGCACCGCTCCGTCGTCCCGCCGCAGGCACGGCCCGCGGCCGCGTCCATGCCTCCCCGCGGACCCGGCCCGGCCCAAGCCCCCGGCGCCCACTGGCCCCCCAGCGGTCCCCGGGCCCGTCGGCGGGACGACGACCGTCCCCCGACCCCGCCTCCCCCGGAGCCGGTCACTGGTGGAGCCGTCTCGTCCAGTCCTCGGGGAGACGCTCGGCCGGCCCCGGGACCGGCTGGGTGGGCGGGTGCTCCGTCGGAGGGGCCAGCGCGGGACCGCCCTCGTACAGGGAGTCCGTGGCGTAGTTCCAGAACCAGTCCTCGCCCGGCTCGAAGCTCTGCACCAGCGGATGGCCGGTGGCCTTCCAGTGGGCGGTGGCGTGCTGCGCCGGCGAGGAGTCGCAGCAGCCGATGTGCCCGCACTGGGCGCAGCGGCGCAGATGGAACCACCAGCCGTCCACGGCCTGGCATTCGACGCAGCCGGTGCCGGAGGGCGGGACGGCAGGGTCGATTCCGTCGATCCCGGTCATGCGGTCTCCTCGGGTGAGTCGGGTGTGTCGGGTGAGTGGGGTGTGCCGGGCGCGGTCAGCGGCAGCAGCACCTGGAAACGGGTGTCGCCGGGGACGGATTCGACCTGGAGGCTGCCGTGGTGCTTGTTGACCACGATCCGCCAGGAGATGTCCAGGCCGAGCCCGGTGCCCTCGCCGACCGGTTTGGTGGTGAAGAAGGGGTCGTAGATGCGGCCGCGGATCTCCGGAGGGATCCCCGGGCCGGTGTCGCGGAACTCCACCAGCAGCCGGTCGCCCTCCCGCGCCGTACGGACCGTCAGGGTCCCGTCGCCGCCGGTCTCAGCGATGGCGGACACGGCGTTGTCGATCAGGTTGGTCCACACCTGGTTGAGTTCCGCCGGGTAGGCGGGCACGGCCGGCACGGAGCGGTCGTACTCCTTGACCACCCGCACCCCGGGCCCGATCTTGCCGGACAGCATCAGCAGGGTGCTGTCGAGGAGTTCGTGGACGTCCACCACCCGGTACGGGGCCCGGTCGAGCTGCGCGTACTGCTTGGCCGCGTCCACGAGGTGGGAGATGCGGGTCACGGAGTCGTCGATCTCGTCCATCAGCAGTTCGGTCTCGACCGTGTAGTTGAGCCAGCCGATCGCCGCCGGCAGCAGGTCCCCGGCCACGGCCGCCGCGACCTGCTCCAGCCAGTCGGTGTCCAGCCCGGCCTGTACGAAGACCGGTGCCACCCGCCACCCTTCCGGGAAGCCGTGGTCCTCCAGCCAGTCGGCCAGCTCCTCCTCCCGGTCGGAGGCCTCCATCGGGCTCAGCACCGGTGCCTTCGCGACGCGTTCGACCGTCCGCTCCTGGATCCCGATGAGATCGGCGATCGCCTCCCGCGCGTACTGGCCCTGCGAGATGTGGGCCAGCTTGTGCCGCATCTTGCCGACCCGTTCCCGCAGCGCCGCCGTGGCCCGCACGGCCGCCGCGGCGGGGTTGTTCAGCTCGTGGGTCAGTCCGGCGGACAACGAGCCGAGCGCCAGCAGCCGTTCACGCTGCCCGATGGCCCGCTGCGTGTTCCGCGAACCGAAGAACAGGCCCTCCAGCAGGTGCGCCGCCATCGGGAACCACTCCCGCATGATGTCCGCGAACGACTGCGCGGGCAGGACGAAGAACCGCGTCGGCTCCGTCACCCGCAGCGAGTTGACGTACGTCTGGGGCACCCGGTCACCCAGATAGGCCTGCATCGCACCCGCGTACACCCCGCGCTGCGAGGTGCGGCTCACTTCGACGTCGTCACCGCCCACCCGCCGCGACAGCACGACGGTGCCCTCGATCATCACGTAGAAACAGGTCGCGGGCTCACCCTCGGCGTACACCGGGCCGGCTTCGAACCGCTCCACCCGCCCCTCGCGGCACAGCCGGCCGAGCTGCTCCGGCGACAGTTCCTCGAACAGGAACAGGGACGCGATCTCGTGCGGTGCGCACGGCATCACCAGCCCGCCGCCCGGCCCGTTCACGACTGCTCCAGATACCGGTGGACCAGCATCACGGCCATGGCACCCTCTCCGACGGCGGACGCGACGCGCTTCGCCGACCGGGCGCGCGCGTCACCGGCCACGAACACCCCGGGAACGTTGGTCTCCAGGTGGTAGGGCGGGCGGTCCAGTCCCCACTCCGCCGGCGGCCGGCCGTCCGGTGTGAGGTCCGGTCCGGCCAGGATGAAGCCGTGCTCGTCACGCAGCACCGTGCCCTCCAGCCAGTCGGTCAGCGGGGCCGCGCCGATGAACACGAACAGCCACAGGCAGTCGACGAGTTCGCTCGCTCCGCTGCCCACGTCCCGCAGCGTCAGCCGCTCCAGGTGCCCGTCGCCGTGCGCCTCCTCGACGACGGTCCGGGTCCGCACCGTGATGTTCGGCGTCTCCTCGATCTGCTGGACCAGGTAGTACGACATGGAGGCCGTCAGCGACTCCCCGCGGACCAGCAGCGTCACCGACTTCGCGCCGCGCGCCAGGTACACCGCCGCCTGTCCCGCCGAGTTCGCGCCGCCGACCACGTACACGTCCTGCCCCAGGCAGGAGGACGCCTCCGTCAGCGAGGACCCGTAGTACACCCCGCAGCCGGTCAGGCCCTCGCAGCCCGGCGCGCCCAGCTGCCGGTACGTGACACCGGTCGCCAGGATGACGCTGTGCGCGGCGACCGCCGAGCCGTCGGAGAAGCGGACCACCCGCGCCGGACCGCTGACCTCCAGGCCCGTGACCTCGCGCGCCGTGAGGAGCTCGGCGCCGAAACGGGCGGCCTGGCGGCGGGCGCGTTCCGTGAGCTGCGCCCCCGACACACCGTCCGGGAAACCCAGGTAGTTCTCGATGCGGGAGCTCTGCCCCGCCTGTCCGCCGGTCGCCGACCGCTCGACCAGGACGGTACGCAGCCCCTCGGAGGCCCCGTACACCGCCGCGCCCAGCCCGGCCGGGCCGCCGCCGATGACCACCAGGTCGTAGAACTCGGCGGCCGGCGTCGTCGCCAGCCCCACGCGGGCGGCCAGCTCGGCGGCCTCCGGTTCGATCAGCGCGGTGCCCTCCGGGGTGATCACCAGGGGCAGCCGCCGGCCGTCGGCGCCGGCCGCCTCCAGCAGCCGCCGCCCCTCCGGCTCGTCGGACGCGTACCAGCGGTACGGCACCTGGTTGCGGGCCAGGAACTCCCGCACCAGCGAGGAGCGGGCCGACCAGCGGTGTCCGACCACCTTGGTGGCGGGGACCGGGCGGTGGTCGCTGGAACGCCAGGCCGTGAGCAGGTCGTCCAGGACCGGGTACAGCTTCTCCTCCGGCGGGTCCCAGGGCTTGAGGAGGTAGTGGTCGAGGTCGACCACGTTGATCGCGTCGATGGCGGCGTTCGTGTCGGCGTACGCGGTCAGCAGCACGCGCCGCGCGCCCGGATACACGTGCATCGCCTGTTCGAGGAACTCGATGCCGTTCATGCGGGGCATGCGGTAGTCGGCGAGGATCACCGCGACCGGATCGCCCCGCAGCTTGAGCTCGCGCAGCGCCTCCAGCGCCGACTCGCCGGACTCCGCGCGCACGATCCGGTGACCGGAGCCGTAGCGGCGGCGCAGGTCACGCGCGATGGCACGGGAGACGCCCGGATCGTCGTCCACGGTCAGGATGACGGTCCGCGCGGTCTCGACGGGCTGCGCCATACGGTCTCCGCCCCGAGTGCGCCGGGAGGCGGTACGGCGAGCCGCCGTACGCGCCGGTTCCCGCCCATCGTATGTTCGGCCGGCCGGGACCGCTCCGGGACGGCCCTCGCCGGCGGCCCCGGCACCCGGCGCGCGGGGTGCGCCCCCGCACACGGGGTAGGCGGGGTCCAGCCGGTGGACGGGGTGTCCCGCCGCCGTTCCCGCCGAACCGCCCCCCGGGAGGGATGATGACCGGACCCGCGCGCGTCCCCGGCGCGGCCACGACCGGATCCGGCGCCCTGGTCGTGTACGCGAACCTCGTGTCGGACCTGGCCGTCGACCCCGCCGAACGGGACGTGCTGCGTGCCTGGGCGGAGCAGGCGCCGCGCGAGGTGTGGACCCTGCGCGAGGGCGACGTACTGCTGTCCCCCGTACCGGTCGCGGAGGAGTTCCTCCGCTACGCCTGTGACCTGACGGCCGTGCCCCGCGGATCGGTGACGGTGCTCACCGAGGCCCGGACGCGCGCCGAGGACGCCGCCGCGGTGCGCGCGGCGGCCGGCCGGCGGCCGCTGGAAGCGGTCGTCGCGACCGCGCTGGACGGCTCGGCGGTGGCCCTCGCGCGTGAGCTGGGGGTTCCCGTGGCCCCGTACGCCGGCATCGAGGAGGCCGAGGCAGCGCTGGAGGTGACGGCCCTGCTCAACACCAAGGCCGGTTTCCGCCGGGCGGCGCGGGAGCTCGGCATGCGGCTGCCCGACGGCCTGGTGTGCCGCCGGGACGGCGTGGCCGCGGCCGTGGCCGGGCTGCTGCGCTCGCACGGGCGGGTCGTCGTCAAACCGGACCGGTCCGCCGGAGGCCACGGCCTGCTCTTCCTCCCGGCCGCCGCCGGGACCTGGACGGCCGGTGACCTCGCCGCGGTCGGCGGGGAACGGGGGCTGTGGGTGGTCGAGGAGTGGATCGACGTCGCGCGGTCGGTGAGCATCCAGATGGAGACGGGGCCGCACGGGTCCCGCCCGGTGTTCAGCGGCGAGATGCGCACGGCGTCCGGTTCCTTCACGGGCTACGTCTCCCCGCTGCCCGCCTCCGTCCCTCCCGCGGTGCGGCCCGCGCTGGAGGCATGGGGCCGTGCGCTCGGCGACCGTCTCGCGGGGCACGGGTACGCGGGCCCCTTCAGCCTGGACGCCATGGTGTCCGCCGACGGTGAACTCTTCGCCGGGGAGAGCAACGTCCGCCGTACCGCCACCACCACCCCGCACGTCATGGTGACCCGCCTCGCCCGCCGCGCCGGGGCCGGGGAACCGGCCTGGGCCACGGGCACCGTCCGCGCCGGCCGTCCGTACGGCTTCGCCGAAGCCCTGGACCGGCTCCGGTCCCACCGTCTCGCCTACGACCCGGAACGCGCCGGGGGCATCGTGCTCTACGCGGGCGCGCCCAGGGACGGGCTCCGCTGGCGGTACGCGGTGATCGCCGACGGACACGACCGGCTGGCCCGGTACGAGGAGGACCTGCACGCGGCATGGTGACCGCGCGTCCGGAAGCCCGGCACCACGGGCGCCCGGAAAACCCCGTCACCACGGCCGGGGCAAGGACGCGAGCCCGTCGAGGAACCCGGCCAGCGCCCGGACGCCCAGCTCGAGGGCCCGTACCTCGACCCGCTCGTCCGGGCCGTGCCAGTGGTCCCCCGGCAGCCCCGTCCCGAAGAAGAGCACCGGAGCGTCACAGGCGCGCGAGAGCTGCGCGGCGGGGGCGGCGCCGCCGTTGCCGATGCGCCGCGCCGGCGCGCCGTACGCATCGCCCACCGCCCGCAGCAGCACCCCGAGCGCGGGATGGTCCTCGGGCGTCGCGTAGGGGTCGGAGATGGTCGGGGAGACGTCGAGGCCGTAGTGGAAGTCCGGCTGCCGGTTCCCGTCCAGCCAGGTGCGCAGCTGCCCCGCCACCTCCTCGGCCCGCTGCCCGGGGACCAGCCGGAGCAGGACGTCGGCAGCGGCCTCCGCCGGGATCAGCCCGAGCGAGGGGACACCCCCCGCGCCGGTCGTGAGGCGGGCGACCTCCACGGAGGGCCGCGTCCACAGGCGCCGCGGCACCCCGAACCCGGCCTCGCCGTCGGCCCGGAACGTGCCCGTCTCGGCGAGCCAGTCGGACAGGCGGAAGGGCAGGGTGTCCAGCGAGGCCCGCAGGGCGGGTGGGGGATCCGGCACCGCGTCGTAGAACCCGGGCAGGGCGACGCGCCCGCGGGCGTCGCGCAGCAGGTCCACCAGCCTGCACAGTTCGAAGACCGGGTTCGCGGCCGCGCCGGAGAAGGCACCGCTGTGGAGGTCCCGCCGGGCACCCCGGACGGTGAGGGAGGCGGTGACGGAGCCGCGGACCAGGGTGCAGACGGTCGGCTCCTCCAGTGACCAGAGCATGGTGTCGGAGACCATGACCACATCGGCGGCGAGCTCGCCGGCGTGCTCCGACAGCAGCTGGGCGAGGTGCCCGGAGCCGATCTCCTCCTCGCCCTCGACCAGGTACTTCACGGTCACGGCGGGCGCCGGACGTTGCCCCAGGTGGGCGCGCAGCGCCCACAGGTGGCACATGACCTGGCCCTTGGCGTCGGAGGCGCCGCGCCCGTACAGCCGGCCCGCACGGAGCCGGGGGGTGAACGGCGCGGTCACCCGCCACTCGGACGGATCGGCGGGGTGGACGTCGTGGTGGCTGTACACCAGCAGCACCGGGGCGCCGGGATCGGCCGCCGGCCAGCAGCCGTACACGGCCGGCAACCCGTCGGTCTCCCACACTTCGGCCCGGGGCCAGCCCGCCCCGTGCAGCGCGTCCACCAGCCAGTGGGCGGAACGGCGTACCCGGGCCGCCCGGCCGGGGTCCGAGGAGACCGACTCGACGGCGACCCACTCCGCCAGTGCCGCGAGGGCCTCCGGCCCCGGTACTGGCCCATGCCCTCGCAGGTCACGGCTCATGGCGGGCGCCTGCCCCGCCCGCGTCCGCCCAACCGCCCGCGGACTCGGGACCGGGTGCGGGCCCTCGCGGTCCCTCGGGCCCGCCCCGCCGGCGAGGGCCGCGCTGCGCCGCGGTCCGCCGGGGCGGTACGGATGGGCGTGCGTGTCCGGCGGGCCTGACGGGCGTTTTCCTGCGAGGATCGAGGGGCTGGGGTCGCGTGACCGCCGCAAGCGGCCGCTCCCGTGGCCCCCGCCCCCTGTGCCCCCGGTCGGCATCCCCCCCCCGCCGGCCGGGGCCCGCCCCGGCCAGCCCACCCCCCCCGGCTGGTCGGGGCCCTTGCGTACGGGGCCTTGCGGACCGCGCGGCCCACCCGGGGCGCCGCACGGCCGCCGGCCCGCGCGGGCGTTCAGGTGTGCAAGCGGCTGTTCGGGCCGTCGTGGCTGTCGGCCGTCTCGTCGTTGAACCAGTAGTCCCCGGCGGCGAGGTAGCGGAAGGAGTGCGCGCTGTGGCGGGGGAGCGCGACGGTGGCGGCTCGGGTGCCGTCGCCACGGGGCTCGAGGGGGTGGGCGGCGGGGTTCCAGTGGTTGAAGTCGCCGACCACGCTGACCGGCCCGTCGGGAGTGTGGGCCGGGAGGACGAAGGTGACCTGGGTGCGGCCCTTGACCTGCTTGCGTTCGAGCACGGGTGTCTCCAGCGGCGAAGTGGGAGGAATGCGCCCGTGCATCCTCGCCCCGGCGCCCACCGGGCGTACGCGGACGGGGCCGCCGGCGGCGGCGGCGTCACCCGGGCAGTCGCCTGCCCGTCCGGCGCCGCCGGAGCACCGCGGCCGTCATGCCCGCGCGCAGGGCGCGCCCACGGAGGCGGCCGCTCCGCAGCCCCTCGACGACGGGCCGACCGCACCCGGCGAGCGCCGGGTCCTCAGGCGCCGCGCTGCCTGTTGCTGTGGCTGCGCAGCCGGCGGGTGTGGTCCTTGACGGCTTCGACGCGCCGGGCGAGATCGCCGTGCGCGCCGTGCAGATCGTCCTGCGTGGCGGACAGCGGTTCCACCAGGCGGGCCGCGTCATGGTGCGCGAGGGCCTTGTTGAGTTCGTCGATCCTGCCGTGCGAGCCGGCGGGCAGGTCGGTCAGTCCGATGATCTGCCCGGCCAGCTGCCGCAGCGTGCCCGCGTTCTCCCGTGCCCAGGTGGTGACGGTGCGGTCCGCGGCGCGCCGGTCCCGGACGGCCTGGACGCGCTGGTCGCCGGTGGTGTCGGCGGCCCCGGGACGGAGCCGCAGGTAGCGGCGTTCGGCTGCCTGCCTGCTGGCCACGCCGAGCGGGCCGGCCAGGTCGGCCCAGCTGGCACCGGCCGCCCGGGCGGTCTCGATCAGCGCGCTCTCCCATCCGGCGAGTTCCTCGCGCGTCTCGCGCAGGAGCCTGAGGGAGTCCAGGGCGCGGTCCGGGCCGTCCGACGGGTCGAGGGCGCCGTCGGCCCCGGCCGTGTGCACCTCGTGGATCGCCGTCCGGATGGCTTCCAAGGCGCTCGCCGCGGCCCAGAAGGAGGCCGGGGACGGCCTTCGGGGGGCGGGCGGGCCGGCCTGGGCGTCTTCACCAGAGGGGGACATGGGGCACTCCAGCCTGTTGTCGTCCATCGGATGACACCGTTGTTGTCATCGTTCCGATGACATGCTACAACAGGGGGAGATGGAAGCGCATTGGCAGTTCCTGCCTGAACCGACTGGAGGTGTTTCGCGATGTTGATGCGCACTGACCCGTTCCGCGAGATGGACCGGATCGTCCAGCAGCTGTCGGGTGCGTCCGGGACGTGGTCGAAGCCGTCCGTGATGCCGATGGACGCCTACCGCGAGGGCGAGGAGTACGTCATCGCCTTCGACCTCCCCGGCGTGAGCCCGGATGCGATCGACATCGACGTCGAGCGGAACATGCTGACCGTCAAGGCCGAGCGCCGGCCCGCCGTGAAGTCGGACGACGTGCAGATGGAGCTGTCCGAGCGGCCCCTGGGCGTCTTCTCCCGGCAGATCGTGCTCGCCGACACCCTCGACACCGAGCACATCGCCGCCGACTACGACGCGGGTGTCCTGACCCTGCGCATCCCGATCGCCGAGCGAGCCAAGCCCCGCAAGATCAGCATCAACGCGGAAGGCGGCCGCAAGCAGATCAGCGGCTGACGCCCAGGGGCCCCGGCCCGCCGCGGCGGGCGACCGGCCGCCCCGCGGAGCCGGCGAAGGACGGGACCATCCTTCCCTCCCCCTCGGCACCCGTCCTTCGCCCCCTCCACCCCCGGATCACAGACCGTTTCCGTGGAGGTCTCAGGCGATGACCCTGCGATGGGACGCGTTCCTCGACCACGTCCAGGAACGCGGTGAATACAACACCCGCCAGGAGGCGGACCGGGCGGCCCGCGTCGTACTGGCCCTGCTCGGCGCCCACCTCCTCGGGGCGGAACGGAGCGAACTCGCCGCGCGCCTGCCCGAGTCGTACGCCCTGATCCTGCTCAACCCGCTCCCCGCGGCGGAGCCCCTCAGCCCGGAACGTTTCGTCCGTGCCACGGCGGCATGGATCGAGGGCGCGTCCCAGGCCACCGCGACCTGGGACGTCTCCGCCGTCCTCAGCGTCGTCGCCGACGCCGCGGGCGAGGAACTCACCCGACGCGTCCTGTTCCAGCTCCCCGCCGGGTACGACACCCTCTTCGGCCGCCCGCAGCCCGCCTGACGGCGGGCCGCACGGCCACCCAGCCCACCCCGACCCTCACACGAGAAAGGCGTGACAGCCGTGCTCGACCAGCCCGTCCTCACCTCGCAGACGCCCGGCACGACGTACGAGCAGATGCTGGAGCAGGTCCGATACGACGGCGCCTACCCCACCACGGAGCGGGCCGCGGAAGCCGTACAGCGGGTCATGACCGCCCTCGGCCGGCAGCTCGGCGAGGACGAACGGGACGACCTCGCCCGGTGTCTCCCGCTCGAGGCCGCGCTGGCGCTCGGCGCGGAAGTCCCGCAGGCCGCCCCGCTCACGGGCTGGAACTTCGTCAAGGACCTCGCGACGCGGACCGGCCGTACTCCCGCCGTCGCCCGCTGGGAGACCGGCGCCGTCCTGACCGTCGTGGCCCGCCTCGCCGGTCCCGCCCTCCTGAACCGCCTCATCGACCGCCTGCCGGAGGGCTGGGCCCTCCTCTTCGGACAGGCCGAACTCCGCCGCGGCCAGGCGGCCTGACGGACCGCCACCGGAACGTCCCGGTGGCGGCGGAGCGGCACAGGGCGGGCCGAGGAGCCCCGCACTCCCGGACACAGCACCCCCTGCACGAACGGCGGCGAGGTGAACGCCATGGACCGCGGCTTCCGGGTCACCGCGCGACGCTACGGACCCACCGTGCACCTGACCCTGGTGGGCGAGCTCGACGCGGACACCTGGCCCGCCTCCGGGAGACCGTCGCCGGCCTGGAGGACGACACGCCGGCCGTCGTCGCCTGCGACATGCACGGCCTCGACTTCCTCGACGTCCCGGGCCTGCACGGGCTCCTCGGGCTCGCCCGCCGCCTCCACGAGCACGGAACCGCGTTCTTCGCCTACGGCTGGCAGCAACAGCCCCGCCTCCTCCTCGACCTCGCCGACGGGCTGCTCCCCTCCACCGGCCCCGCCCCGCCCCGCCCGGCGGCGCCGCCCCGACCCGTCTGCTGCGCCGCACCCTCGGCGACACCGCCTCCTCCCACCGCACGGCCGGCACCGAGGCGGCCCGCCCCGCCCCGGGCCCGGCCGGCACCATCCCGGCGCCCGGCCGCACCCACGGCCCGGCCGCCGGCCAGGGGGCGACGCCGCGCCCCGCCGAGCGTGAAAGCATGAGGCCATGCCCCTCCGACACCCCGCCGGCCACTACGCCGTCACCACGGTGTACTCCGTGGCCGATGACGCCTGGTACCTCGAACTGGAGCGTGCCGCCGAGCAACTCCACCTGGCGACCGCGATCGTCCCCGACGAGGACCCGGCACGGGAACCGACGGTGCGTTTCCACCCTCGCGGGCGGCACCTGGAAGTCCCCCACGACGTCATGCGCTGGTTCATGGACCAGGTCGACGCGGAGATCCGTTCCTCCCGTGCCTGGATGCGCCTACGGCCCGAACTCGTCGAGGTCATTCACCGACTGCGCCAGGAACACAGGGGTTTCGTCGACGACGAGGACTTCCCCCAGGTCCTGGCCGAGATACGGGCAGCACTTCCGGAAGCGGACCTCCCCACTGTCCTCTCGGCCGCCTTCGGACCGAGTCCGGACGGCACACCCCGCGGGCCGTCCGCGAGCGCCGGCGGATGAGCAGACCGACGGCCGGACGGGAGGAACCGGCTCCGTTCCGCCGCCAGGTCGGACCTGCCGCGGACTAACCTGGGCCCCTGTGAACCGAAGACGGCAGAAGAAACTGACGAGGCAACTCGTCGCAGCTGCGATGTTCGGACGGACCGACCGTGTCCGAGCCCTCCTGCGGGCCGGCGCTCACCCGGAGACGGCCGACGCGGAGGGCACCACCCCTCTGTACGCGGCATCCGTGCACGGGGCTCTCGACGCCGTCCGCTCCCTCCTGACGGCCGGCGCCTCCCCGAACGCCGAAAGCGGACGCGGCACCGAGGGCACCCCCCTGTGCGCGGCCGCGTGCTGGGGCCACACCGACGTGGTGCGCGAACTCCTCGCCCGGGGCGCCGACCCGAACCTCCGGGAGGACCACGGCACGGGGCGTACCCCGCTCGGCTGGGCGCTGGCGGGCCCGCACCAGGAGACGGCCGAGGCGCTCCTCGCGGCAGGAGCACACCCGCACGCACCGGCTGGATGAGCGCCCGCGAGGGGTGATGTCGGGGAGCCTGCTACGGTCTTCCGGGCACGCGGGACGCGCGCCGACACGGACCGGGAACAGGGAGGTTGATGAATATGGCCGTCGACGGCCTTTCTCGGCATGCCCTTTTCCGGACCGTGCGCTGACGCGACGCGGTCCGGTCGTTCCGAACGACCTGGAGACAACCGTGCGTCACGCACCTTCGAACGACCTCACCGATCTGACCACCGAGCGGCTGGTGCTCCGCGGCTGGACGCCCGAGACCATCGCCGCCGTTCTCACCGGCACCGGCACCGGCACCAGGACCGAGGCGCGGGCCGGCTCCCGGCCGGCCGGCTGGGCCGAGGACTTCCCCGCCGACGGCGACCGCGTCATCGCGGGACTCCTGGGCGACCACCCCGACTGGCTCGGCCCGTACGGCCACCGGCTGATCGCCGAACGGGACAGCGGCCTCGTGGTGGGCTCGATCGGCCTGTTCTGGCCGCCGGACGAGGGCGTCCTGGAGCTCGGTTACGGCGTGGTCCCCTCCCGCCGGGGACGGGGCTACGCCACGGAGGCCACCCGGGCGCTCGCCGCGCACGCCCTGGCCGCGCCCGGCGTCCACACGGTGGCCGCGGCGGTGGAGACCGCGAACCCGGCCTCCGTCCGCGTCCTGGAGAAGGCCGGTTTCGAACGGTACGAGACCTCGCGCGCCGAGGACGGCGGCGAGTCGGCCCGCTACCGGATGACCTCGGCGCCGGAGCACCGCCGGCAGTGAGAAGTGCGGCCGGCGGCGGTCGAGGCGGACCGCCGCCGGCCCCCCAGGGATCCCCGGCGACGACGTCACGGGGCGGGCGGTGCGACGGCTGTCGGAGGCACCGTGCATGATCAGGGGCCTTTGCACCGTTCCCGAGGGGGATTCCGATGAGACGCTCCGCACCCGTACCCGCCACCATGGCCGCCCTGCTCGCACTCGCCGCCACGGCCGGCTGCGGCGGGCAGGCCGCGAAGGCGAGCGCCGGGGCCGCGGCGAAGCCCGCCGCCGGCCCCGCGACGAGCAGCCCGCCGGCCCCCGTCAAGGCGCCCCCGCTCTCGGCGGAGGAGGCACGGGGCGTGGTCAAGGACCTCACCCTGAAGGTCGAGGCCGACAACTTCGACGCCGCGTACTGGAAGGGCGTCACCGAGGGCCCGCTGCTGGAGCAGCAGCTCGCCGTCGTGGAGACCGCCAAGAAGTACGGCACCGGCCGGGAGCCGGGTCCCGCCGGCGCTCCCGAGACGGACCCCGCGGTGCACACGTGGACCACCGGCGACGACGACGGCAGCGACCGGTGGATCCTGGCAGCCCACGAGGTCCAGGGCCACACCGTCGGCGCCGCCGGGAAAGAGGCGGTGCTGCGCTGGTCGCTGTTCCATCAGCGGCGGGCCGGCGAGCCGTGGCTCGCGGCGTTCGTCGCCCGCGCTCCCGAGCCGACGGACCTTCCCCACATAGCCGTCGGGCCCGATGGCCGGGCGGTCACCGGCGGGGACACGACGGGGCTCGGCGCCGACCCCTCGAAGGTCTGCGGGCAGTACGGCGACTACCTGCGCACCGACGCCGGTACGGGTGGGGTGAAGTGGAGCCGGGACGTCACCGAGCGGAAGGCGGCCTCCGCCGAAGGGCTGGAGGGCATGCGCACGTCGCTCGGGAAGGGCGCCAAGGCCGAGTTCGGCCTCGACGTCAACCGCACCGCGCACGGCCCCGTCTGGCGCACGACGGACGGCGGGGCGCTCGTGGCCTGCACCGCCGTCAGCACGGTGTACACGGAGCTGGGCCCGGGGCGGTCGACGACCTTCAGCAGCAGCGGCTGGTCCGGCACGACGGGTATTCCCTGGGCCTCGTACACCCAGCGGATCATGGCCCTGACCGTGCTGAAGGTGTCGGCGGGCGCTTCGGGGGAGGTCTCCGTCGCGGCCGAGTCCCACCTGCCGTACTCCTTCGAAGGCACGAAGTACACCGGCTGACCGGCGGCCGCCGGGCGGAGCACCGCTTGATCGACCGGCCGTATGCTACTTACACGTAACTTGCGGTCGAGCGTGGCCGGCCGAGCGCCGGTCCCGCCCCGATCGGCACCGACGCCGCCACGTCACGGCGACGCGATCTCGCGAACGGTCCGCCGCACCGGGCCGCCGCGGGGACCGCCGCCGGACGGCCAGAACGGAGAGCGCCCCATGCCGCAGACAGCCCACTCGGGCCGGCCCACCGCACTGGTGATCGGCGCCAGCGCCACGGGGCTCCTCGCCGCCTCCGTCCTCGCCGGGTTCGCCGAAGTGGTGGTCGTCGAACGCGACAGGCTGCCCGACGGTCCGCACGGCCGCAAGGGCGTTCCGCAGGCCCGCCACGCCCATCTGGTCTGGAGCGGCGGAGTACGGGCCTTCGACGAGCTCCTCCCCGGCTTCGTCGACGCCGTCGTCGCCCAGGGCGGCCGGCTGGTCCACATCATGGGTGACATGGTGTCCCGGGCGCCCAACGAGGTCTGGTTCCGCCGCTTCGAGGGGAGCCGCCACCGCAACCTGGTGTGCTCGCGCGACCTCCTCGACCACGCGCTGCGCGAACGCGTCCTCGGAGACCCCCGCGTCACCCTCCACGAGGACTCCACCGTCGAGTGCCTCGACGGCGGACCCGGCCGGGTCACCGGTGTCCGCGTGCGGACCGGCACCGGGACCCGGACCCGGACCCTCCACGCCGACCTCGTCATCGACGCCTCGGGGCGCGGGTCGCGCGCCCCCCAGTGGCTGGAGGCCCTCGGCCTGCCCCGCGTCACCGAGCGGCAGGTCGACGCCGGCGTCGCCTACGCCACCCGCTCCTACCGGGCCCCGGCCGCGGCCGCCGCCGGCTTCCCCCTCGTCAACGTCCAGGCGAACCCGGCCAGGACGCCAGGCCGGGGCGGCATCGTCCTGCCCGTCGAGGACGGCCGGTGGATCGTCACCCTCTCCGGTACCCGGGGCGGCGAGCCGACGAAGGATCCCGCTGCCTTCGCCGCCTTCGCCCTGGGGCTGGGCGACCCGGTCATAGGAGAGCTCCTCCGAGCGGCCGAGCCGCTGGGGGAGGTCGTGACCACGCGCAGCACCGCCAACCAGCGCCGCTACTACGAGAAGACGAAGCACTGGCCCGACGGGTTCGCCGTCCTCGGCGACGCCGTCGCCGGCTACAACCCCGTGTACGGGCACGGGCTCACCGTGGCCGCCCAGTGCGCCCTCGCCCTGAGGGACGTCCTGGGGTCCGCCGGAATATCCGCCTCCGGTACGGCCCGCCGCATCCAGCGCGCCGCGGCCCGGCCCGTATCCGGTGCCTGGGACCTCGCCGTCGGCCAGGACGCCTTCTACCCCGGCGCCACCGAGACGCCGCCGACGGCCGTCGAGAGGTTCCTCGCGCGTTTCGTCGACCGGGCCGTCGAGACCGGCGCGCGCAGCCCCCGGGCCCTCGGCGCCCTGCTGGACGTCATCAGCCTCGAGAGGCCCGCGACGCGGCTGTTCTCCCGCGACATGCTGGTGCCGATGTTCCTGGGCCCCAAGAAGCCGCACCTGCAGGGCCCGCCCCTGACCGAGGACGAGCGGAAGGCCATCGCCGGGACGGCGCCCGGCCCGGTCCGGTGATCCGGTCCCTCCGGTGATCCGCAGGCGTCCGGTGAGCGCTGGAGGGGCCGGCAACTCGCTGCCACGACTGTGGCAGTTGAGGGGGAGGGGCATGGATGCGCTGCCACTACTGTGGCAGGATGACGGTCGCAGCTGCCGCTGCTGTGGCCTGCATCCCGGTGGCACCGGGATCATCCGTCCTGTGTGATCTCGGGAGACCCACCCGTGACAGAAGCATCCTCCGTACCGCCGGCGGCCTCGGCCGGGGGTGCCGCCCGGCCGAGTCCGTACGAGCACCACGGCGTCGACGGCATCGTGCCGCGCGCGGCCCCGCTGCCCGGTCAGGGGCGCGCCGAGCCGCTCCGGTCGCCCGACGACGGTCACGGGGACGCCCGATGAGCAGCATGTACTACTACATACCCGCCCTCCTCTTCCTCGTCTCCTTCGCGATGAGGGTGCCGGGACTCGTACGGCACTGGCGCGAGCCCCTGGTCCGTTCCGTGGCCGCGGTGCTCGCCCTGGGCGCCGTCGTCTTCCTGTTAGCCGCGCCGCCGACGGTCTCCGAGGTGAACCGGCTCACCGGCGTCGCCAACTTCGCGGCTCCGCTCGTCCACGCCGTGGTCACGGCCGGGAGCGCCAGCATCATCAACCTGATGCTGACCTGGCGGGGCGGACCGGAGGACCGGCGGCTGGCGGCGACCCGCTGGTGCGCCGGGGCCTACGCCGTGGTCATCGTGCTGCTGCTGACGCTGTTCGCGCTCGGGGACGCGCCCGACGAACGCCCGCGGGACTTCGACACGTACTACGCCACCAGCCCCTACCTCCGGGAGATGATCCTCCTCTACGTGCTGGGGCACGCGGTGGCGACCGTCGTCCTGTCGTCCCTGTGCCTGCGCTGGGCCCGCGAGGTGGCCGGCCTGCTGCGTGCCGGGCTCCTCCTCATCGTCGCCGGAGGGGTGCTGAACCTGGGCTACGCCGCGTTCAAGCTCCTCGCCGTCGGTGCCCGGTGGACGGGCCACGACTGGGACGCCGCCAGTACGACGGCCGCTCCCTCCCTGGCCGCCCTGGCCTCGCTGCTCCAGTGCGTCGGCTTCGCCCTGCCCGCCGCCGGCCAGGGCCTGCTGGAGTGGTGGCACCGGCGGGCGCGCTACAGGCGGCTCGGTCCGCTGTGGGAGACCATGCGCGCGGTGATCCCGTACGAACTGGTGCCCCTGCCCCGCTGGTCGTCGCTGAGCAGGCGTCACCTGCGGCGGACCTGCGACATCCGCGACGGCCTGCGGCTGCTGGCGCCCTACCTCGGCCACGGCACGGGTCCGGCGGCCGAGCGGGCCCTCGCGGCGAGCCCCGGCGCGCTGAAGCCGGAGGCGGCCCGGCACGCGGCGCTGGTCATCGCGGCGTTCGACTCCCTGCGGACCGAGCCCGGCGAAGGCGGCGGCAGCGTCGAAACCCTGATCGACAGTGACGACGGGCTCGTACGCCTCTCCGACGCGGTCCGGGTCATGGGCGTGCTCTCCGGAGTGGCGCAGGAACCGGCACCCTCGCCGGTGCCTGGGCCAGGCCTGCGCTGAGCCCGCCCGTCATCGTCGCTTTCCTGCCACGGCTGTGGCAGGTTGGCCGGAGACTCGTGGTCGTGCAGCCACGGTTGTGGCAGGCTCGGGGGCGTAGCCGCCACCGCCGTGGCCCTGCCTCCCGGTGGCGCCGGGATGACTCGTCCTGCGTGACTTCGGGGAGACCAACCGGTGACAGAACCGACAGCCCTGCCACCCACGGCCGCCGCGCGACTGGCCTCCGTCATCGAACGGGTCGCGGACCTGGGAGCCAAGCTCGGCCGCGGCCGCGACGAGGTCCTGGACCCCGGGCGGCTGAGCCACGCCTCCGGGGTACCCCTCGACGTGGTCCGGGAGCTCCTCGCCGGGAGGGAGGCGGGGGAGCCGGACATCCACGAGCGCTTCCGCCAGCGGCTGGACCTGCTCCACTCGACGTACCTGAAGGAGAACGGCCGCAAGTACTCGCACGGCGAGATCGCCCGGGCGAGCGGGATCTCCCGCCAGCAGGTGCAGGCGCTGCTCGGCGGCGACCGCCGGCCCACCATGGACCACTGCGCCCGCCTGGAGAGGTTCTTCCAGAGACCGGCCGGCTTCCTCCAGTCCGAGGACGCCGACGCCCTCCACTGCGCCCTGACCGCCATCGAGAAGACGCTGCTCCACGAGTACAGCGAACGGAACGTCCCCGCGGCGGCCGCCGCCGGTGCCGCCGGTCCGAGCCTGTACGCCCGGCACGGCGTCGACGGCATCGCCCTGCGCGCGGCCCTGCTGCCCGACCAGGGGCGTACGAAGCTGCTCCAGTGGCTGGACGACTACATGGACGCATACGCCTCGGAACACAAGCCGGACGCGGCCGGGGACCCGCCCTGAGCCCGCCTGCCCGGGGCTGATCCCCGGCACGAGTCAAGGCGTTCGACGGGAAGACGGCACGGCCGCCCGACCGCGCCGGAGGGTTCGCCATGCGTACGCGTCCGGACCGTGCGGCCGGGTGCACGGGCCGCCCTCTTCCCCTCCATGGACCAGGGATACCGGGGAGATCCGTGTTCAAGCAGCGGGAGATGCGCAAGTCGGTCGACGGCCTGATGAGGGCCGTCAGTCACCTGGAGGCTCCCAAGCCGGCCGAGGTGATCTGCCGCGCGCTCTGCGACGCGATGGGGCGGCGCCGGGGGCGGAGGATCGACTTCCGCATGACGTCCTTCCCTCCGGGTACGGCCAGCGGGCTCGCGCTGAACCTCGGGACACAGGACCTCGTCATCGTGGAGCGCGGAACCGCGGCCGAGCACCAGATCGTCATCACCGGGCACGAGCTGCGCCACCTGGAACTGGGGCACTGCCACCAGCACGTCACCGACGGCTCCGTGGCCACCCGCCTGCTGCGTCACGACGCCGGTTCACGGCATGCCGTCGAGTCGGTGCTGGCGGCCGCCGGACGCCAGAGCCCCGTACTGCTGCTGGAGCGAGACGGGTCCGCCGCCAGGAAGCACCGGAGGGAGGAGCAGGCAGCGGAGCGCTACGGCCTCGAACTGGCTCACGCGGTACGGCACTTACTGCGGACCGGCGGTGATCACACGCTCGACCGGGGCACGCGCTCCGGCCGGATAGGGGCGGCGCTCGGCCACCACGACGGGACGAGGGGCTGACGATGTCCGACGCGACTTTCTTCCTTCCCGCGGCGCTGGGGGGAGGGGCCGCGCTGCTCAGACTTCCCGGCCTGCTGAGGAGTCCGCGCGACCCGCTCCTGCGTGCGGTCATGGCGATGCTGGTCACCGCCGTGGGCGTGTTCTTCTTCGGATCCACTTCGATGACCGCGAAGGTCAACGCGCTCACGGGCGTACCGAACTCCGCGGCGCCCTTCGTCTACTCATGGGTGATGGCGTGTTCCGCATCCGGCATCGTGCTGATCATCAACTGGCGAGGCGGCTCCCGAGAACGCATCCGGCAGGCCACCCGCTGGTGCGTCGGAACGTACGGAGCCTTCAGCGTCGCCCTCTGCGTTCTGTTCGCTCTCGGTGAGGCACCGGTCGAACGGCTGCGGGACCTGGACACGTATTACGCCGACACCCCGTACATCCGCGAGATGATCGTGCTCTATCTGGTGGGCCACACCACGGCGGCCCTCGTCATGGCCGCCTTGTGCTGGCGCTGGCGCCGGCACGTGAAGGGGGAGCTCAGGGTGGGTCTCACCCTCATGGTGACGGGATACCTCCTCACCGTCGGCTACGGAATGCTCAAGTTCGCCGCTCTGGGCGCGCGGTGGTCGGGCAAGGACTGGGACTTCCTCAGCACCGACGTCGCGCTCCGCTTCACCTCGGCGGCCGCCCCCACCATCGCGCTCGGCATGGGGTTCCCGCTCGTGGTGCAGAGCATCAAAGGGCCCTGGCGGGAATGGACCCGCTACCGGGAACTGGGGCCGCTGTCACGGCTGGTGGGCGGGCTGACGCCGGCTTCGACCGCCGTCAAGGTGCCCCTGCTCTCGTCCGTGGGGGTGAGGCGCCTGCAGCGTGAATCGCGGATCCACGACGGACTGCTCACCCTCAATCCCTACTTCGACCTCGCCCTCCGGGCCCGCGCGCTGGCCGCGGCGGTCGCCGACGGTGCCGGCTCCGACCGCGCGTCGGCGGTCGCGGACGCGGCCATGGTCGCTGCCGCCGTGGAGGCACTGCGCGCCGACCCCGAGCGCAGGGTCCTCGCGTCCTCGCGGGGCCTGCAGGAAACGGCGGGCGAGGACCGCGACCTCGTCCGCATCTCTCAGGCACTGTCCCGCCCCTCCCGGCAGGGCGTCCCCAGGCCGAGCGCCGAGGGGGCCCACGCGTGACACTCGCCCTCACACCACCCCTCGGCACGGCGCCGAGGACCACGCCCACCGTCCGGATCCCCTCCCGCCCCACCGCGCACGCACGGGCCGCCGTTGTCCTCCCCGGCGGTGCGCCCCGCGGGGGCCGGGCCGGTGGGGACTCGGGATGAGCAACGTGTACTACTACCTTCCTGCCCTCGTCCTGCTCGTCGCCTTCGCGCTGAGGGTGCCCGGGTTCGTTCGGCAGTGGCACGATCCGCTGGTCCGTTCAGTGGCCGCGGTGCTGCCCCTGGGCACCGTGGTCTTCTTCTTCGCCGCGCCGCCGACGGTCTCCAAGGTCAACGCGCTCACCGGGATCCCCAACTTCTCCGCTCCGCTGGTCCATGTCGTCATCACCGCCGGGAGCGCGGGCGTCATCAACCTGATGCTCACGTGGCGGGGAGGCCCGGAGGAACAGCGCCGTGCGGCGGCCCGCTGGTGCGCGGGCGTCTACGGGGCGGTCATCGTGGCGCTGCTCACGCTCTTCGCGCTCGGGGACGCGCCCGACGAACGGCTCCGGGACTTCGACACCTACTACGCCACCGCGCCCTACCTGCGGGAGATGATCGTCCTCTACGTGCTGGGCCACGCGGTGTCGACCGTCGTGCTGGCGACCCTGTGCCGCCGCTGGTCACGCGAGGTCGCCGGCCTGCTCCGCGCCGGGCTCGTCCTCATCGTCGCCGGCGGGGTCCTGAGCCTGGGATACGTCACGTGCAAGCTCCTGGCCATCGGCGCCCGATGGGCCGGTCACGACTGGGACGCCGTCAGTACGACCCTGGCTCCCACCCTGGTCGCCCTGGCCTCGCTGCTCCAGTGCGTCGGTTTCGCCCTGCCCTCCGTCGGCCAGGGCCTCGTCGTACGGTGGCGCCGGCACGCGCAGTACAGACGGCTGGGTCCGCTGTGGCGGATCATGCGCGAAGTGATCCCGTACGAACTGGTGCGCATTCCTTGGTGGTCCTCACTGGGCAGGCGCCACCTGCGGCGGACGTGCGACATCCGTGACGGCCTCCGGCTCCTGGCTCCCTACCTCGAAAGCGGTACGGGCGCGGACCGGCCGGACCTCGTCGCGGGCCCCGGCCGGCTGCGGCCGGGGGCGGCGGAGCGCGCGGTGCTGGTCATCACCGCCTTCCGTTCCCTGTGCGGTGATCCCAGCCACGGCCGCAGCGGCGTCGAGACCCTGTTCGAGTCCGACGCCGGCCTCGCGAGCCTCTCCGACGCGCTGCGGCACATGACGTCTCCCGCGGCGGTCACGCCGGCGGCGACGACCGCTTCGGCGGTGCCGATGGCCGGCCCCACGGGTGCCGCCCGCAAGCGGCCCGAGAAGGCGGAGAGATGACCGGCCTGAGCACCACGTCCCCCCGAGCGGTCCATCGGCGGGCCCTCGTCATCGGCGGGGGACTGGCCGGGATGCTCGCTGCGGCGGCGCTGCGCGGCATGGTGGACGAGGTCCTCGTCGTCGAGAACGACGAGCTGCCTGACGGGCCGCTTCCGCGCAGAGGGCTTCCCCAGGCGGGCCACGCGCACATGTTCTGGAGCGGCGGAGTGCGCTCCGCCGAAGCCCTCCTGCCCGGGATCACCGATCGCTGGCTGGCGGCCGGTGCCCACCGCATCCCGGTCCCCACGGGCATGGTCGCACTCAGCTCCCAGGGCTGGTTCAGGCGTTGGGAGTCCGAGACCCACTTCGTGCTCGGGTGCAGCCGCGATCTCCTGGACCACGTCGTACGCGACCGCGTCCTGACCGGCGAGGGGGTGAGCGCCCTCCGGCACACCAGGGTGGAGGGCCTCACCGGAAGCGCCTCACGTGTCACCGGGGTACGCGTGCGCGGGGCGGACGGTCGCCAGGAGACCCTGGTGGCGGACTTCGTCGTCGACGCGAGCGGCAGGGGTTCGAGAGCCCCGCAGTTCCTGGCAGAGCTGGGCGTGCGCCCCGCTCCCGAACGTTCGCTCGACCTCGGCCTGGTGTACGCGACCCGCGTCTTCCGGGCGCCGGAAGGAGCCGTGGACTTCCCCATCGTCAGCGTCCAGTCGGACCCACGCGGCGGGCGCCCCGGGCAGAGCGCCAGCATCCTCCCGATCGAGGACGGCCGGTGGATGGTCACGGAGACGGGCAGCAGGGCGGGCGAGCCGACGGGCAGGGCCGAGGACTTCGAGGCCTTCGCCCGGGGCCTGCGCCATCCTGTCGTCGGCGACATCATCTCGCGCCTCGCCCCCCTCACCGACGTGACGGTCAGCCGGAGTACCCGCAACACCCGCCGGTACTTCGAAAGGGTGAGGGACTGGCCGGAGCGCTTCGTGGTCCTCGGCGACGCCCTCGCCGCCTTCAACCCTCTGTACGGGCACGGCATGTCGGTCGCCGCGCAGACGGCGGTCGTCCTCCGGGACGCGGCGCGGGCGCACGGTGTGGAAGCCCCACGTCTCGCACGGCGCGTCCAGCGGGCCATGGCGAGACCGGTCGACGCGGCCTGGGACCTGGCCGTGGGACAGGACGTGTTCTACCCGGAAGTCCGCGGCGCCGTCCCGAACCACCGGGACAGGATCCTGGCCGGATATGTGGACCGCCTGGTGAGGACGAGCTGCGGCGACTTCGACATGGTGAAGGCCCTGACGGACGTCACCTCGCTCCAGGCCCCGCTGAGCACGCTGGTCAGGCCGCGCGTCCTGCTGGCAGCCGTACGGGGCCCCCGGCGCCCGCCGCTGAGCGGCCCGCCCCTGACCGCGCGGGAACTGTCGCTCGTACACGCCGATGCCCTCAGATGACCGCGGTGGTCCGCGAGGCCCACCTCCGGCGGCCACGAGGGGGGATCCGTCATCCCGGGAGGACGTGCCCGGGATGACGGACCGCGGGTCGTCGGGGTTCAGGTCAGCAGTACGTGAAGGAGCTGATCTTGTCGTTGATCCACGACGGGAGGGAGGGCCACTGCTCCCGGGGGCCGATCCTGAACTGGAGGCCGCCGTACCCGTTGTGCTCGTAGAAGCAGACGGCCCTTCCCGTGTTGTTCAGCACCGACGACGCGACGTCCTGCATGCCCTTGTCACCGGTGGACGTGCGCGCCAGCTTGCCCATGTCGCCGATGTTCTGGTTCGACGCGACGGAGCCGAACTTGCGGTCGTAGGTGAAACGGCCCTGGATGAAATTGCCTTCCGACCACAGGCAGACGTAGTTGTCGGGGCACGACCCGGCACCGTGGCCGATGTCGAAGGCGGTGGCGGCGCTCGCTGTCGTCGCCGTGGTGATGATCAGCCCGGTGACGGCCGCGGCGCACAGTCCGAGCCGTACGGTCTTCCTCGTCGAGAACATCGTGTTCCTTCTCCTTGCGGACGCCGGCCCGCTCGCTGCCGGCCTCGCGTGTGGGTGGGGGCGGGGCGCCCCGGGTGCGCCCCGGGGCGCGGAGCAGGGTCCGGTCAGCAGAACTTGTAGGAACTGATCCTGTCGTTGATCCACGACGGGACGGAGCGCCACTGCTCGTGGGGGCCGATCCTGAACTGCAGGCCGCCGTACCCGTTGTGCTCGTAGAAGCAGATGCCGCTACCGGTGTTGTTCACGACGGAGGAGGCGGAGTCCTGCATGCCCTTCCAGCGCCAGAGCTTGCTCTCGAACTTGAACTTCCCCAGGTCGGGCACGTTCTCGTCCGAGCCGACGGCTCCGTAGTCGTACCCGCTGTGGGGATTTCCCCGGACGAAGTCGTTCTCGCTCCACAGGCACACCCAGTTGGCCGGGCACTTGCCGGATCCGCTCTGGATGTCGGTCAGGATGTAGGCGCTCGCGCTCGTCGTCGTGGCGGCGACCACGCCGGTCAGCGTGGCGGCGCCCACCGCGACGCGCAGCACCGTTCTCCGCAGGTTCATCATGGTTTCCTCTGCTTCCTTCGTACGGGAGCGATCCGGATCACGTCCCGGCCCCGCACCTCCGGCAGGGCCGGGTGACCGTGCTCGTGCGCGGCCGGCCCCGGGACCGGCCGCCGCACAACGAGACTGCGGCAGAAACCGACGCGCGGTCATCGGTCACATGACTGCCGGAACGTCCGCACCCGCACCCCGGCACACGGGCCCGGGTCGGCACCAGGGTCCGCCCCTGGGGCGAGCGCGCGGGGATCCGGGGATCGTTGCCGGCGACGGGCGCCGACCGGCACCCGTGGCGGGCGGGGGTCGACGGGGGCGGGACGCGGGACGGAGAGCCGCGGTCCCGCCGGACCCCCGCCGCCGTACCGTCGAAGGAGTGGGACAGGGATGGGATCCATCAGCACGGCGATGGTGGGCCGGCAGCGCGAGCGGGCCGAGCTGGCGGCGTTCGTGACGGACGCGGCGGGTGCCCTCGTACTGCGCGGGGAGACGGGAGTCGGCAAGACCTCCCTGCTGGGTCACGCCGCAGCGCTCGCGGAAGCGGAAGGCCACGCCGTCATCAGGGCCGCCGGTGTCGAGGCGGAGTCCGCACTGCCCTACGCCGGGCTGCACCAGCTGCTCCACCCGCTGCTGACCGACGCCTCGCGGCCGCACGACGGGACCCGGGCGGTGCTCGACGCCGCGTTCGGCCGGGCCGGCGGGGACCCGCCGTCGGTGATGGCCCTCGGCATCGCCGCACTCGGCCTGCTGTCCCGGGCCGCCACCGAGCGGCCGCTGCTTCTGGTACTGGACGACGGGCAATGGCTGGACGACGCCAGCGCCGACGTCTGCGGCTTCGTGGGCCGCCGCCTGGCGGGCGGCCCGGCGAAGCTCCTGGTCGCAGTCCGCACCGACATCGGGTCGCCCTTCGACACCGCCGAGCTGCCCGAACTGCCGGTCGCCGCCCTGGCCGACGAGGACGCGGCGCGCCTCCTGGACCGACGGCATCCCGGGCTGGACGGACGGCTGCGCCGCGCGGTCCTGGAACAGGCCCGCGGCAACCCGCTGGCCCTGGTGGAACTGCCCCTGGACCTCGGCGGCCGGCCGGACGGCCCCTGCTTCGACGACCTCGCCGGTCAGCCCGACGTACCGCTGCCCCGGCGGCTCCACAAGCTGTACGGCGCCCGGATCACGGCCCTCGGCGAGCACGTGCGCGGCGAACTGCTCAAGGGCGCCCTCGACGGCGCCGGCACCGGGCCCGCCGGGGGTCCGGCACCCGGCGCGCCCTACCGCATGCGCGACGCCGACGAGGCGCTGGCGGCCGGACTGCTCGACGTCGAGCCGAACGGCGGCGACTTCGTCTTCCGGCATCCGCTCGTGCGCTCCGCCGTCGTGCGGCTGGCCGCCCCCGACCAGCGCCGCGCCGCGCACCGGGCACTGGCGGAGCACCACCGCGAGCACCTCGAACGCCGGGCGACGCACCTGGCGGCGGCCACCGTCGACCCCGACGAGGCCGTGGCCGGCGTCCTCGAGGCGGCGGCCGGGTCGGCCACCCGGCGCGGCGGCGCGCTGGCGGCCGTGACCTGGCTGACGCGTGCCGCGGAGCTGAGCGAGAGCCACCGCGAACGGTCCCGGCGCCTGGCGGACGCGGCGTTCGTCGCGGGCCACGCCGCCCGTCTCGGCCAGGCGCAGCGGCTCGTCCTGCCCGGCCTCCACCCCGGCGAGGCGGGTTCGCCGGCCGCCGTCCTGGCCTCCGCCTACCAGGCGTTCTACCAGGACGGCGAGGTCCGCTCCGCCCACCGGCAGGTCACGGCCGCCATCGAGCGGCTGCGGGGGAGCGGCAGCGGCACCACCGGGCCCGGGAGCGGCACCACCGGGCCCTGTGGCGGCACCACCGGGCCCGACGGAATCCTCACCCGGCTGGTGACCCTCCTGCTGGCGATCAGCCAGTACACCGGCGACCACGCCACCTGGGAACGCACCCACGAACTCCTCGCCTCCCTGGGCGATCTCGTCCCCGCACGCGCACGGCTCTACAGCGCCGTCTGGAGCGACGTGGTCCGGCACGGAGCCGGCTGCGCCGGGACGGTCGAACGGGCCACCGCGAACCTGCCGGGCCAGGAACCGTGGGAGGTCACGCGCCTGGCCGTGACCGCGTACCACCTCGACGTCCTGAACGGCTACGGCCCGCACCTGCGGCGCGCGGTGGACCGCGAGCTGGACACCGGCGCCGTGGCCAGCGGCATGGTCATGCTGCACCTGATCATGCTCGACCAGATGGCGGCCGGCGACTGGGACGAGGCCGAGCACACCGGACAGCGCGTCCTGGACCTGGCGGCCGGGCACGGACACCACCTGTTCGCCGTCCAGAGCCGCGCCTACCTGGCCCAGCTCGCGGCGGTGCGCGGCCAGACCGCGCGGGCGAGGGAGCTGCAGGCCGAGGTGGACGCCTGGGCGCGGCCGCGCGGACTGGGATTCCTCACCCAGCTCGCCGACGCCGCCGGCGCGGCCGCCGCCTTGAGCGCCGGCGACCACGAGACCGCGTACCTGTACGCCATCGGCATCACCCCGCCGGGCACCTTCAAACCCTGTACGTACCAGGCCCCGCGCACCCTGCTCGACCTGGTCGAGGCCGCCCGGCACACCGGGCGCGCCGAGCAGGCGCGGGCCCACGCCCTCGCCGCGCTCGACGCCGGGCTGCCGGAACTCTCACCCCGCCTGGCGCTGGTCACCTACGGCGCCCTGGCGATGACCGCCGACGGCGAGCCTGAGGCGGCCGAGATGTTCGCGCGCGCCGCGTCGCAGCCCGACGCCGCCCGTTTCCCGTTCGAGCTGGCCCGGATCCGGCTGGCGCACGGCACCCGGGTGCGCCGTGTCCAAGGCCGGGCGGCGGCCCGGACGTTCCTCGCCCCGGCGGCCGAGGCGTTCGAGCGGCTCGGCGCCGCCGGCTGGGCCGAGCGGGCCCGCGCCGAACTGCGAGCCGCCGGGGCCGCGCCGCGTACGTCGACCCTGAACCCCGCCCCGCTGACCTGGCAGGAACGCCGCATCGCCGATCTGGCGGCCGGCGGTCTGACCAACAAGGAGATCGGCAGGCGGACGCAGCTGTCGCCGCGCACGGTGAGCTCGCACCTGTACCGCGTCTTCCCCAAGCTGGGCATCACCACCAGGGCGGCCCTCCGCGACGCGCTGAGCCGGGCCGAGGAAGTCACGCACGGATGACCGGGACACGGCGTCATATGACGGATGCGCTCCGGCGGGGCCCGGACGACCGTGGGGCGTCAGCAGGATTCCAGGAGGACCAGACGTGATCAGCAGGCGTACGTTCACCAAGGCGGCCGGTCTGGGCACGGGGGCCGCGGCCATGCTCCTCGGCGCCGCACCCGCGGCCGCCGGGGCCGCCCCCGGCGGGCCGCGGCGGCGCGGCCGCCCCGCCCCGGTCATCCCGGCCGTCCCGCCGGGTGCGCACACCGCCTTCACCGGCCTCAGGCAGACCCGCGCCGGTGTCCTCGACGTCGGCTACGCCGACGAGGGCCCCGGCGACGGCCCGGTGGTCATCTGCCTGCACGGCTGGCCGTACGACATCCACAGCTACGTCGACGTGGCCCCGCTCCTGGCCGCCGCCGGGTACCGGGTGATCGTGCCGTACCTGCGGGGCCACGGCACCACGCGCTTCCGGTCGCCGGCCACGGTCCGCAACGCGCAGCAGTCCGCGATCGCGCTCGACGTCATCGCCCTGATGGACGCCCTGAGGATCCCCGAGGCGGTGCTGGCCGGGTTCGACTGGGGCTCGCGCACGGCCGGCGTCATCGCGGCGCTGTGGCCGGAACGGGTCAAGGCCCTGGTGGCGGTGAGCGGATACCTCGTCACCGACGTCCGGGCACAGCGCACCCCGCTGCCACCGAAGGCGGAACACACCTGGTGGTACCAGTACTACTTCGCCACCGACCGCGGCCGCGCCGCGATGGAAACCCGGCAGAACCGGTACGACCTGTGCCGGCTGGTGTGGGACCAGGCGTCACCGACCTGGGACTTCGACGACGCCACCTTCGCACGCACGGCCGCGGCCTTCGACAACCCGGACTACGCCGCCATCGTGATCCACAACTACCGCTGGCGGCTCGGCCTGGCCGACGGCGAGCGCCGCTACGACCGCTACGAGCGGGACCTTGCGGCCCGGCCTCCGATCACGGTCCCGGCCCTCACCCTGGACCCCGCCCTCGACCCGTTCCTGGCCTCGACCGACGGCGCCGCCTACCGGAAGTTCTTCACCGGCCCGTACGAACACCGCGTGCTCGCCGGCACCGGACACGACGCTCCGCAGGAGGCGCCGGCCGCGTTCGCCCAAGCCGTCGTCGACGCCGACCACCTGTGACGCGCGCTCCGCAAGCCCCCCTCGACGGTTCCCGGCGGCTCCGGCGGCTCCGGCGGCGCCCCCGCCGGTCACCGGCCGGGGAGGGCGGCGTCGAGCTGCCGGCGCGACGAGACACCGAGCTTGGCGAACATCTTCCGCAGGTGCCACTCCACCGTGCGCGGGCTGAGGAAGAGCTGCGCGCCGATCTCCGCGTTCGAATGCCCGCCCACCACGAGCCGGGCGATCCGCGTCTCCTGCGGCGTCAGGACCGGCGCGCCGGCGGTCCGTCTGCGCACCGTCTCGCCGGTGGCGAGGAGTTCACGCCGGGCCCGTTCCGCGAACGCCTCCATGCCCATCGTCGCGGACGCCTCGTGCGCCGCCCGCAGTTCGGCGCGGGCCTCGGTCCGCCGGTTCCGACGGCGCAGCCATTCTCCGAACAGCAGCCGGCTCCGGGCCTCGTACACGCCGAGCCCGCCCCGGCCGAAGTGGTCGACCGCCTCGCGGTACCGGTCCTCGGCCCGCGCGGGTGCTCCGGCGAGCGCGTCGGCGAGCGCGTACGCGCCGAGCGCCCAGGGCGTGCCCGCCCGGCTCCACTCGGCCAGCCGCTCCCGGGCCCGGGCCGCCACGGCCGCGTCGCCCGACCGGCTCGCCGCCTCGACCAGCTCGATGGAGGTCCAGTGGTGCACGACGAGGTCCTGGTACTCCAGACCGCGCAGCGCGGCCTCCTGCGCCGCCGGATGGTTGCCCAGGCCGTTGTGGAGCACCGCCTTCGCGCACGCCGCCATGCCGATCAGCCGGCCCAGGCCGCGCTGCTCGCCGTCGCGCTCCGCGGCCTCGGCCAGCTCCAGCGCCGGACCCTCCCGCCCCTCGTACGCGCCGGTCAGGGCGGTGGTCGCCGCGCGTGTCGCCAGGCCCGTGGCCTCCTCGGCGGGCACGGCCCCGGCCAGCAGCTCCCGGGCCTCCGGCAGACGCCCCGCATAGCACAGGGAGGCGGCCTGGTAGGGCAACGCCGTGGAGAGGACCGACAGCGCGCCCGTCGTCCGGGCGAAGCGGACGGCGCGGTCGGTGATGTCCAGCCACGCCCGGAGGTCGCCCAGCTCCACGGCCGCGTTCGCGGCCGGCCACAGGCCGGCCAGGCAGTCGTCGTCGGTGAAGGAGCGCAGCGCACGCGCCATCAGGGGGAAGGCCGCGACGGGCCCGTCGAGGGTCCACGCGACCAGCGCGCGCAGGAAGGCGCCCGCCGTGTCGTCCCCGGGCGGGAGGCCACGGGCGGCCTCGGCGGCGCGCCGCAGCCCGCCCTCGTCGAGCCGGCCGGCCCACATGGCCGCGCCGAACGCCCAGAGGCAGGTCTCCCGAGCGGCGGCCGGGTCGAGCTCCGCCAACCTGCCCGCCGCCGCCAGCAGCGGCCGCACCGCGCCGCGCCCCGGGTCGGCCATGTACGAGGCCCTGGCCCGCAACCGGGCCGACTCGGCCTGCCGCCGCCGGTCCAGCGGCCCCAGCTCGGCGGCGGCGAGCAGTTCGGGCACGCGGGCCGGCGCGGCCGCGTCGAGGTGCGCCCCCGCGGCCGCCAGGGCCCGTCGGGCCCGTTCCCCCGGGTCGGGGCTGAGCGCCGCGGCCCGTTCCAGGAACCCGGCGGCCGCGGCCCTGCCGCCCCGTGCCAGGGCGCGCCCGGCCGACCGCTCCAGAGCGGCGGCCACCCGCTCGTCGGGCCCGACCGTCGCATGCGCCCGGTGCCAGGCCTCCCGGTCGGGGTCACGCCCGGCGTCGGTGGCCCCGGCCAGCGCCCGGTGGACCGCGCGCAGGGCGGCGCCGTCGGCGGTGCGCCAGACGGCCGAGCGCACCAGCGGGTGCCGGAAGCGGACCGGGGCACCCCAGGCGAGCAGCCCCGCGGCCTCGGCGGGGGCCGCGGCGCCGGGCTCGATGCCGAGCAGGCCCAGGGCACGCCGCAGCAGCGGTTCGTCACCGACCGGCTCGACGGCGGCGAGCAGCAGCAGGGTGCGGGTGTCCGCGGGGAGTTCGTCGACACGGCGCCGGAATCCCGCCTCGACCCGGGTCGCCAGCGGAGCGGCTCCGGGCCCGCCGAAGCCGAACGCCAGCTCCGCCGGCGACAGTCCGCGCGGCAGTTCCATCAGCGCCAGAGGATTTCCGCCGGTCTCGGCGACGATCCGGTCCCGCACCCGCGCGTCGACCGGCCCGGGCAGCGCGGCGTCGAGCACGGCCCGGGCGTCGGCGTCGGCCAGCCCCCGCACGCGAAGCTCCGGCAGACCGGAAAGCACCCCGCCGGCTTCACCGCCATCGTCGGCGCGTTCGGCGAAGACCAGCGCCACCGACTCGGCGCCCAGCCGACGGCCGGCGAACGCCAGGATCCGCAGGGACATCAGGTCCAGCCACTGCGCGTCGTCGACCAGGCACAGCAGCGGGGACTCGGCCGCAGCCTCGGCGAGCAGGCCGAGGACCGCCATCCCGACCAGCAGCAGCTCCGGTGGCGGGCCGGCACTCAGCCCGAAGGCGGTCCGCAGCGCGTCCTGCTGTACGTGCGGCAGCCCGCCGAGATGCGACAGCAGCGGAGCGCACAGGCGTTGCAGACCCGAATACGCGAAGTCGGACTCGGCCTGGGCGCCCTCGGTACGGACGACGCGCATCAGCCCCGCCCGGGCCGCCGCGTGGTCGAGCAGTGCCGACTTGCCGATGCCCGCCTGTCCGCGCAGCACCAGCACCCTGCTGTGCCCGTCACGCACCGCGCGCAGCAGGCGCTCCAGCGCCTCCGTCTCCCGGTAGCGCCCGGGAAGCCGGCCCTTCACGTCTCCCACGGTGTGCTGTCCTCCGGCGCGTCTCCCGAGCGGGTCCCCTCCCCGCGGGGGAGTTCTCCCATCCTACGGACACCGCACCGGACCAAGATCCTTCCGGGCCGCGATCCGGCCACACCGGGTCGTGCGGCGCCGCCGCCCGGCTACGGCGCGAAGGACCAGGTGACGTCGACGTTCCCCCGGTCGAGGGGCGCGAGCGCGGTGAACGCTGCCCGCGTGAGGGCGATGCCGTTTCTTCCCGCGCCGGGGGCCGCGTCAAGGACCGTCACCGTCACGGACTTTCCCCCGTACGTGACGACGACCTTCCTCCCGCAGTGCGCGGCGGTGCGTACCGGTCCGAACGCGCCGGGGTCGAGCGCGACGGCGAAGTCGCCGTCGCCGACGGCCTCCCCGCACGCACCCTCCCTGCCGTCGGCGGAGTGGTAGTGGGCGGCCCTCCCCTCGTGGCGTTCCGCAGACCCTTCCGCCTTTCCGCCCGGCGCCGGGGGAGGGGCCGCGGTGCCGCCCGCATCCGGAGCCGGAGCGGACCGCGGCGCATCGGGTTCCCCGACGGCGGGCTCGCCCGGTTGCTCCGGACCGCTCGCTGTCGAGACGGCGATGCCGGTGTGCTCCGAGGCGGAGGCGGACGCGACCACGGCAGCGGAACCGACGGCGAGCAGTACGGCTATCGCGGTTTCGGCGGTTCTTGCTCTCATCGTGCTCTCTCTTGTGCGTCTCGCGCTTTCCGGGCGTGGACCCGGCCGGGTCCACGCCCCGCGGCCGAGGGCGGCCGTCCCGGCGGCCCATGATCAGGAATCGCGCTAACACTTCCCTAACGCACCGCGGCGCGCCCCCTGCGCGCTGTCCTGAGCGCCCCTCGCGTGCCCTCCGGATGTGGCCCGAAAGCGTCAGGCCCCACCATGGGTGCCCCGAGGACCACGGCCGCGGGACGGGACCGCGCGCCCCCGCCGTACCTGAACGCGCTCCCCTGATCGTGTGGCCCTCGCGCGGCGGCATGGCAACGACCCGTCACTTTCCGTAACCTCAAGGAGCTCGGGTCCCTGATTCGAGCGGGCCATCGAAGAGTCACGGAGGAAGGGCCATGCCCCAAGGACTGTCCATCCACATCGGCCTCAACGAGATCGACGAGACCCGCTACGGAACCAAGGGCGAGCTGAAGAACCCGGAGAACGACGCCCTGGCCATGAGGAACGTCGCCGAAACCAACGGCTTCGCCCCCCTCGCCACCCTCCTCACCAAGGACGCCACGAGCGAGAAGGTCACCTCCGTACTGCAGGAGGCCGCCGCCCGGCTCACCGCCGGCGACCTCCTGCTGCTCACCTACGCCGGCCACGGAGCCCAGGTCCCCGACAAGAACGGGGACGAGCCGGACCGCCGCGACGAGACGTGGGTGCTGTACGACCGGCAGTTCATCGACGACGAGCTGTACGCCCTCCTCGGCTCCTTCGCCGAGGACGTACGCGTCCTCCTGCTCTCCGACAGCTGTCACAGCGGCACCGTCGCGCGAGACGTCTCGCTCTTCCTCGACGACGCGGAACTGGTGCGCACCTTCGACACCAGCGAACCGTCCGAGGTCCGCGCCCGCATCCGCGTCCTGCCGCAGGACGTCCAGTTCCGCGACTACCAGCGCGACCAGGAGCGGTACGACGCGATCCAGCGCTCCGTGCCCGCGCTGGACCAGCAGGACATCCTGGCCGACGTCCTGCTGATCTCCGGCTGCCAGGACAACCAGACCTCCAGCGACGGCGCGGGAGCCAACGGCCTGTTCACCGAAACGCTGCTCAAGACCTGGAAGAACGGAGCGTTCCGGGGAACGTACGCGACCCTCCACCGCCAGATCGTCGAGGCGATGCCCTTCTACCAGACGCCCAACATGTTCCGGACGGGCAAGGCCACCCAGGAATTCCTCTCCCAGTCACCGTTCGCCGTCTAGGGGCCGGTCACCGGTCCGGCCAGAACTGGGCCAGGGCAGCCTCCTTGTAGGGCGCGGGGCTCACGCTGAGCTCTCCGGCGAAGGGGCGGTCCAGCACCATCACCAGCAGCAGGCTGAAGCCGATCAGCCCGGCGACCGCCGACACGAACAGCAGCTGCATCCTCAGACTGCGCAGCCCGAACAGGAACGTGAGCGGGAGGATCACCAGGGCGCCGCCGTACACGAGCACTTGCAGCAGCCCCGGCAGCGAGGTCTCGGCCATCGTGACCCGCGCCCGGCGCCGGCCGGCCACCTCGTTGAGGCGGGCGGCCGCCTCCGCGTAGAAGGTCTCGCTGCGCGTGCCGGCCGGCTCGTAGGCCTGGAGCGCGGTGTACATGCCGTGCGTCTGCGCGGAGGTCGCCTCGAAGCTCGGCTTCCCCTGCCGCATCAGGGGCCACTGGACCTCGACCACGGCGTGCACGTAGTCCCCGACCGCCCGTTCCACACGGGCACGGTCGGCGGGAGGGAAGGCTTCGGCGCTGCGGACGACGAGCGCCAGGCCGGTGGCTTCGTCGGCGACGATGTTCTGGGTGTTCTCCAGCTGCGTCCAGAGGGTGACGACGACGAAGGCGAGGATGATGCCGTAGATCGCGCCGAACATCCCGAGGGCGACGCCGACCATCTCGTTGTGCTCGCCGCTCGCGAGGTGCGGGAACCGGCGGCGGGCCGCCAGGCTTCCCCCGAGGGCCAGGGCGACGAAACCGCCGACGATGAGGACGCCGAGGAAGAACGTACTGAGGTGATTCAGGAGCCAGAGGATCATGCGCTGCTCAACGATGAGCCGCCCGTACGTGTGCACGTGTCCACCCGCACGGGGCGTTTCCGGAGGTGTGAGCGATCCGCCGCGTGGGGGAGGGCAGCCCGTGGAGGTGGCGGAAGGCCCTCCCGGTGCCGGGCGCCGCGTCAGGGGAGGGAACGGGGCGCATGGTCGGCCGGCGACCGGGTAGCCGATGGCCAGCCAGAAATGATCACTGAGGAGAGGACGCGTCCATGCTGATGGCTCACCCGGCGGTGCTTCCCGGTCTCGTCGACCGCTATTGGGCCCTGGCCGTTCTGGCGGAAGGGGACTGCGAGCCGCACGTACGGACCGAGCTCGAGGACGTCGAGCAGGCACTGTGCGTGGCGACGGGGACGACCGACGTCCACGCCGCCCTGATAGCCGCCCGTCACCATCTGCCGGGCGCCGACACCTTCGACGACTCCGTCCTCACCCCCTCCTGACCGGGCCGCGCGCCGCGCGCCGCGCGCCGCACGCCGCGCGGCGACGGCCACGGGGCGGAAACGCGCGGAGGCCGGGCGGGTGCCCCGTCCCCCGGCCCCGGACCGGCCCGCGCGTAGGGTGCCGGGATGATCCTGCTGCCGGAAGAGTTCGTACAGAGCACCGTCGACCGCGAGGGGGAGGCCGGGGCGGCCTGGCTCGCCCGTCTGCCCGGCGCGGTCGAGGAGTTACTGGGGCGCTGGGAGTGCGTGCCGGACGGCGACGTCATGCACGGTGGCGTCGGCATCGTCGTCCCGGTACGCCGACGGGGCGAGGAGAGCGCCGTGCTGAAGGTGTCGTTTCCGCACCCGGGCAACGTCCACGAGCCGGACGCGTTCGCCGCGTGGGACGGGCGCGGCGCGGTCCGGCTGCACGAGCGCGACGACGAACGCTTCGCGATGCTGCTGGAGCGGGTCCAGCCGTCGGCCCTGGCGGAGCTCGAGGACGGCGACGAGGTGGTGGCGGTCGCCGGGCGGCTCAACCGCCGCCTGGCCGTCCCCGCTCCGCCCGGCCTGCCCCGGCTGCGGGAGCTGGCCCGCGCATGGGAGGAGCAACTGCGCGAGGACGCCGAGGAGCTGCCGCACGCACTGCCGCGGCGGGTGCGGGACGCCGCCGTGGCGACCGTTCGCGAGCTGACGGTGGCCGGCCCGGACGTCCTCGTCCACGGCGACCTCCATCCCCGGAACATCCTGCGAGCCGGACGGGAACCATGGCTGGCCGTCGACCCGAAGGGGTACGCGGGGGATCCCGCCTACGACGCCGGAACCCTGCTGAAGTCCCGCGTGCTGACCCTCCTCGAAGCGGACGACCCGCGCGGGGCGGTCCACCGCGTCCTGGACGTCTTCACCGAGGCCGCGGAACTCGACCGTGAACGCGTCCGGCGGTGGGCCCAGTTCCACGCCGTACAGGCAGCCTACTGGGGCCGCCGCCACGGTTTCCGCCCGGCCCGCAACGGTCCACGGCCAACCGGGCTCACGGAGTTCGCCGACCACCTGGCCCGGTCACTCCTCGAACGCCCTCAGCTCCGTGGCCCGTCCCTGCCGGATCCTGCCTGACCCGCGCTGCCCGGCACCGGACGACGCGGGTCTGACCGGCAGGATCCGGAAGGGACGAGCCGGCCCATCAGGCGCCCCCGTGGGCCGGGAACTTCGTCGCGGAGCAGTTGCCGGCGACCGGGGCCACGGTCGTACTCGGCACCCGGGACCCGGGCAAGGCCGGGGCCGCCCGCGCCCCGATCCTCGCGCGCGTTCCCAAGGCGCGCGTGCGGGCCGTACGGCTGGACCTCGCCCACCTCTCCTCGCTCGCGACGGCCGTGCACTCTCTGGAGGGGGAGCCGCTCGTTGCGGTCGTCCTCAACGCCGGCGTCGCCCTCGACGCCCGGCGGTGCGCTGGACCTCCCTCACGCCGTCACGGCCGCCGGTCCACGTGCGGACGGCCGCCGCACGGCTGAGCGCGGCGCCCGCGGCGCTCCTCCTCCAGGGCAAGCACGCCGGTGCGGGGCCCGCGGTCCGGGCGGTGCTCGACCCGGCCGAGCGCGGCGGGGAACTGTGGGGCCCGCCCGTCTTCGGCCCGCGCGGCGAGCCCCGGCGCGAGCCGGTGTGGAACCACCTCGCCGACCCTCGCCCCGCGGCGCGGCTGCGGGAGGCGAGCTGTGCGCTGACCGGCAAGGACCCCGCCCTCCGCGCGTGCTGACGGGAGGTGCCGACCCCTTGTTACCTTACGGGTCGACCCGTAAGGTAAATGCCATGAACTCCTCTCCGCCCTCCCGGGGGCGTCCCAGGGATCCCCGATCGCACGAGGCGATCATCGGCGCGACGGCGGAACTGGTGGCCGAGACCGGCTACGCGGCGACGTCGATCGGCGCGGTGGCCGCGCGGGCCGGCGTCGGCAAGGACACGATCTACCGGCGGTGGACGGGCAAACCGGAGCTGGTCTTCGAAGCCGTCTTCGCGACCACGGACGATGTGCCGCCCCCGGACACCGGAACGCTGGCCGGGGACCTGACCGTGCTGGTGCAGGGCCTGGTCGACGAGTTCCGCGCACCCGCCGCCGCGGCGGCCCTCCCGGGGCTGCTGGCCGACTTCGCCGCCGACCCGGAGCTCAAGGCGCGCATCCGCGGCGACTTCCTGGCTCCGGCGAAGCAGGGGCTGCTGGTCGTCTTCGAACGCGCCGTGCTGCGCGGCGAGATCGCACGCGAAACGCCCGTGGACCTGGTGCTGGACACGCTGGCGGGAGCCGTGTTCTTCCACATCGGGCTGGTGGGGGAACACCCCGACCCCCGACTGCCCGCACGGCTGGCCGCCGTCGTGGCCCGGGGAATCGAGGTCCGGTGAACGGCTGGCTCCTCGCGGCGGGGATCACCGCTCTCGCCGTGGGCGCGGTGCACGTCGTCGCCGGGCACCGCGACGTCGTACGCCCGCTGCTGTCCTGCGGTCTCGCGGACGAGCCCCAGCGCGTCCTGCACGCCGTGTGGCACATGGTGAGCGTCGACCTGGTGCTGTCCGGCCTCGGCCTGCTCTGCCTCGCCCTGACGAACGGCACGCCCGGCACCGGCCTGGTGGCGTGGTTCGTGGCCGCGCACTTCGTGGCGTACGCGGCGGCCTTCCTGGCCGTCACGCTGTCCGTCGGCTGGACCCGACCACTGCTGCGCCTGCCTCAGTGGATCCTGCTCCTGCCGGTCGCGTTCCTGACGGCGGCGGGCGCCGCGTGACCAGGCGCCGGCGGGTAACGGAGCCGTAGCGCTCACGAACCGTCGGGCATGGCGTCACGCCCGGACGGGGCCGGCCTCCTCCTGCGGTGCAAAACCACCGCGCACACCGCGAGGAGGAGGACGGCCACGGCGGACACCCCGAGGGCCGTCTGCTCGGCGAACAGCCTCCCCAGTACTTCGAGCACGCCGAGCCCCGCCGTCGCGTAGATCAGCGCCCAGACCGCTCCGCCCACGAACAGGGCGGGGAGATAGCGGGGCAGCGGCATGCGCATGCTGCCCGCGAGGAAGTTGACGGCCGTCTGGAAGCCGACGGTCAGGAACGACACGGCCACCACCGGCGCCCCCCACCGCTGGATCGCCCGCTCGGCGCGCCGGAACTTCGACGACGTGATCCGCCCGCCGAACCTGCTGCGCCGGGCACCCGCACCGGCGAGCCACCCGAGGGCGAACGTCCCTCCGGCGCGGAGCAGCACGATGAGGTACAGGACGCCGGCCGTCAGCGCGATCTTATGCACGGCGCCCCGCCCCCGGCACCGGGCCGGCGGCCGCCCCCGCGGTCACCCGCGTCGACGTCCCCTCCGAGCGGGCGCCGGACGGACGCACACGAACCCGATCACCGTCTGTCACCTGTACCCCCGCTTCCGCCCGTTCCGTCCCGCGGTGCCACCTGCGGCCCGGAACACGAACCATGCGCCCGGGTACGTACACCAGGCAAGGCAAGCCTAACCGAACATCCATGCGGCGGACATGCCCCTGTGCGTCTTGACGGTCGCGGCGCGTCGAGGGAACCAGGGCACGGGAACCGGGGCACGGGCCCATCCTTCCCGGTTCTCGCCGGCGCAGTCGCCCACCGCGCCGACGCCGCGCCCCTGCCACCCCCGGCCGCGGCTCCCGGCGTACGGCGTGGGCCGCCGGGCGCGCCGGTACGCCCGTACGCTGGAGACATGGCTGACCACCCCCGCTTCCACCTGGACCGGGACGGCCACTCGGTCACCGTGCGGACGGCCGGAGCCTCCCGCCCGGTCGAGGTACTGGTCGACGGGAAGGTCGTCGCCCAGGGCCCCGCACCCCGCGAGGACCGCACCGTGTGGCGCACCGAACTCCCCGGCCTCCCACCGCGCCCGCTGAGCGTCACGCTGGCGGAGACGGGCGGCGCGTACCTGTGCGAGATGGAACTCGACGGCGTGCGCTCCCTCATGCCGCGCGTACCGCTGCTCCCGGAGAAGCCGCCGACGTGGCGAAGCCCGTCCCCCCATCCCCTCCGGCGCCTGCGCGGCCTGCTGCGCAGGGTCGGCCGCGCCGTGGGGGGCGGCGGCTGACCCGGCTGTGCGTGCCGACGCGGGGCAGGGTCCTCCCCTTCACCTGGACGCGTCCGCGTGGCAGTGACGCGGGGATCCACGGTTCACGGTAGACAGGGCGGGAGCGTGCGGGTGCTGGACGCGAACGGCCGCCGGCGCGCTCTCCGCACCCCTCTGCCGTAAGGGCTTGTCATGGTGACGATGACCGAGCCGATCGCTCCCGTTCCGACGCCCGGGCGGACACCGGGCCAGGTGATCGTGTCGTGGCTGACGACGACCGACCACAAGAAGATCGGGCACCTCTACCTGATCGCGTCCTTCGGGTTCTTCCTGGTCGGCGGCGTCATGGCGCTGCTGCTGCGCGCCGAGCTGGCCCGGCCCGGGATGCAGATCGTCTCGAGCGAGCAGTACAACCAGGTCTTCACCCTGCACGGCACGATCATGCTGCTGTTCTTCGCGACGCCGACCTTCGCCGGGTTCGCCAACGCCATCATGCCCCTGCAGATCGGTGCCCCGGACGTCGCGTTCCCACGTCTGAACATGCTGTCCTTCTGGCTGTTCCTGTTCGGCGGCATCATCGTGGTGGCGAGCCTGTTCACCCCCCAGGGGGCCGCGGACTTCGGCTGGACCGGCTACACGCCGCTCAGCGGCGGTGAACGCACCCCCTACGTCGGCGGCGACATGTGGATCATGGGGCTGGCCCTGTCCGGCTTCGGCACCATCCTGGGGTCCGTCAACTTCGCGACCACGATCATCTGCCTGCGCGCGCCGGGAATGACGATGTTCCGGATGCCGGTCTTCACCTGGAACATCCTCCTCACATCGGTCCTCGTCCTGTTCGCGTTCCCCGTGCTGGCGGCCGCGCTGCTGGCGCTGGAGGCGGACCGGCGCTTCCACGCGCACGTCTTCGACCCGGCCAACGGCGGTGCGCTGCTGTGGCAGCACCTGTTCTGGTTCTTCGGGCACCCCGAGGTGTACATCATCGCCCTGCCGTTCTTCGGGATCGTCACCGAGATCGTCCCCGTCTTCTCCCGCAAACCCCTCTTCGGCTACCTCGGTCTGATCGGCGCGACGATCGCGATCTCAGGACTCTCCCTCACGGTGTGGGCGCACCACATGTTCGCCACCGGAGCGGTCCTGCTGCCGTTCTTCTCCTTCCTGACGTTCCTGATCGCGGTGCCGACCGGGGTGAAGTTCTTCAACTGGATCGGAACCATGTGGAAGGGGTCCCTCTCCTTCGAGACACCGATGCTGTGGTCGATCGGCTTCCTCGTCACCTTCGTGTTCGGAGGGCTGACGGGCGTCATCCTGGCCTCGCCCCCGATGGATTTCCACGTCACCGACACCTACTTCGTCGTCGCCCACTTCCACTACGTGGTCTTCGGCACGGTCGTCTTCGCCATGTTCGCGGGCTTCTACTTCTGGTGGCCGAAGATGACCGGCACGATGCTCGACGAACGCCTCGGCAGGATCCACTTCTGGACGCTGTTCATCGGCTTCCACACCACCTTCCTCGTCCAGCACTGGCTCGGCGCCCAGGGCATGCCCCGCCGCTACGCCGACTACCTCGCCGCCGACGGTTTCACCGCACTCAACACCCTCTCCTCCATCGGCGCCTTCCTCCTCGGCCTCTCCACCCTGCCGTTCCTCTACAACGTGTGGAAGACCGCCCACTACGCCCCCCGCGTCACCGTTGACGACCCCTGGGGCTTTAGCCGCTCCCTGGAATGGGCCACCTCCTGCCCGCCTCCGCGCCACAACTTCCTGACCATGCCCCGCATCCGGTCGGAATCCCCCGCCTTCGACCTGCACCATCCCGAGATCGCCGCGCTCGACGAGGCCAACCGCGCCCAGCGCGACGTCCTCGACGACCCCCGCAACCGCAAGCCCCCGGGATCGGACCGAGGCCCTTCCGTGGGCTGAAGGGATGAGCGACATGCACGGGGACGACGTGAGCGCCGGCCTGGCCCGGCTGGAGGGGTACCTGATGAGCAGCGCGGCCCACCACCGCGCCGCCCGCGAAGCGGAAGCCTTCGCCGACTGCCTGCCCTGGCTCGGAGGAGCCGAGCGGGAGGACGTCGTCCGCCTCTACACCGCCCGCCACCTCGCCCGCACGCGCCAGGTGCTGCACGAGGTCACCGGCCGCAGCCAGGAACTGAGGGACGAGTACTCCCGCCGCTACCAGGCCCTGTGCCGCCGCGTCCTGGCGACCGCCCTCCTCGGCAGCGCCACCGCCGTGGGCCTCCTCGCGATCGGCCTGTCACGCGTACGGTGAGCCGCCCGTCACGCGTGGTTCTCGCGCAGGAAGGCCTCGAGCCGTCGCGCGAAGCCCGGCGCCGCGGCGACGAAGTGACCGGCGCCGGGATGGACGCCGCGCTGGCCGCCCAGCGCAGCCGCGAGGGCGTCGCAGATCCGCTCGTGCGCGGCCGCGTGCGCTCCGGACGCGACGAGCACCGGGATGCCCGCGTCCCGGATCACGTCGAGCCGTGGGCGCGCCTCGCTCGCCGGCCGGCTGCCGTGCGCCCGCCGGACGCCGGCGGCCACGCCCTCGGGGAGCGGGCCGTCACCGACGGGCGCGCCCGACAGACGCAGGAACTCCCGGAGCTCCGTCGGGTCGGCGTCCATACCGCGGTCCAGGACCGCGTCGCCGATGCGCTCGAGCCGCGCCACCTCGGGGTCGTCGGCGGCGAGGAAGGTGAGCGGCGGCTCGAGCAGGGTCAGCGAGCGTACGCCTTCCGGCGCGGCCGCGGCCGCGAGCAGGGTCCCGAGGACGCCGTAGGAGTGGGCGACGACGTGCGGCCGGCCGACGAGCAGCGGCGCCAGGTCCCGCGCGTCCGTCTCGAAGTCCTGACGCCCCCGCGGTGGCGGACTCGGCGGGTATCCACGGCGGTGGACGTGCGCCAGCGTCCACCGGCCGGCCAGCGGCGCCAGAGCGCCCCACGTCGTCCGCGGGCCGGCTCCGCCGTGCACCGTCAGGACCTCCGGTCCGGAGCCGTCGCGCACCACCACGATCCCGCCCACGGGGCGAGCATAGCGGCGCGCGTCAGGGCCAGGCCCGTGGCCGGTGATCGCTGCCGGGTCCGTCCCGGCATGGCATGTTTTGGGTGGGGTAGGAGGGACAGCAGCGCGTAGAGAGGTCATGCCGACGCGAGGAGATCCCGATGAGTGAGACACCCCAGGCCGACGACGTCTACCAGCCGACCGGCACCAACGAGGAGCAGGAGGACGCGGCGCCGCTGGACCTCCAGAACGCCGTGGACGAGCGCACGTACGACGCGATACTGGACGAGGGCTACTCGCCCCCGGAACGGCCGCTGGGGGTCACCAAGCCGGGCACCACGGCCGCGGAGCAGCGGGAAGGCGAAAGCCTCGACCAGAGGCTGGCCCAGGAGGTGCCCGACGTGGGGGAGGCCGAGGGCGACGGGATCGGCGACCTGCCGGGCGGTGAGGGCGAAGCGCTCGACCGCGAGGTCGGCGCCGGGCGCGCCGGCCGGATGGTGGCGCCCGACGAGGGCGCCCACCCCGACACCGTCGCCGAACTCACCGCCGAGGACGTGGGCATCGACGGTGGCGCGGCGAGCGCCGAGGAAGCGGCCGTCCACGTCGTCGAGCCGGAAGAACTGGACGTATCGGAAGAGCCGGAAGGCGCCCCGGAGGAGCCGTAGCCTCGGGCCGGGCCCGTGAGGGACCGGCAGGATCGTCTCAGAACTCACCTTCGATGCCGGTCACGGCCGGCGGCCCCAGGGGGGCGTCCTCCTGCGAGTAGCCCAGTTCCCGGAGGGCGCCTCCCGCCAGACGGACGGCGCCCTCCTCGGCTGCCGCCCGGTCCGCGGCCTCGATCTCGAGACGGACCGAGAAGGTCCCGTCTTCGTGGACCGTCAGCAGCTCCACGTCCTCGGTCTCGCTCAAGTCGGTGTGGTGGGAGGCCAGGCTCCTCGCCAGCGCCGAGCGGGCCGCCTCGTCGACGTCCTTCAGGAACGTGCCGGGCACGGTGATGACGTAGGTGGTCACTGCTGCTCCCATCGCTGGAAAAGGCGGGTCTCGTTGGGGACTGCCCCGATACCGGACGTCGAACCCCTCCGTCCCGACGCGTCACGCGTTCGGTGCCGAACAGGCGAGCGCCCGCCCCCGCCCTGCATAGACGGGCCGATACCGGCCAGGAGCGTGGGGGATAGGGATTCGGGCGAAAAGGATGGAGGAAACGCGATGAACTGGCGCCACGAGGCCGCCTGTCGGTGGGAAGACCCCGATCTGTTCTTCCCCGTGGGATCCAGCGGTCCGGCCCTGCTCCAGGTCCAGGAGGCCAAAGCGGTGTGCCACCGTTGTCCCGTCATGGAGGAGTGCCTCCGGTGGGCCCTCGAAGCAGGCCAGGACGTCGGTGTGTGCGGCGGCATGAGCGAGGAGGAACGACGGGCCGCGAAGCGGCGGGCCGCCCGTTCCCGTGCCCGGTCGACAGGCTGACGAGCGTCTCGCGAGTCGAGTCGGGGCCGGTACCGCGATCGCGGTACCGGCCCCGACTCGTTCTTCCGTGCGTCAGTGCTTGAAAGCGTCCTTGGCCTTCTCCTTGGCCTCGCGCGCATCACCCTTGGCCTGGTCCGCCCGGCCCTCGGCGGTCATCCGCTCATTGCCCGTCACGCGGCCGGCGGCCTCCTTGAGCTTGCCCTTGGCCTGCTCGGTCTTGGCTTCGGTCTTCTGCTCACCCGACACAGCTGATCACTCCCTGTGTACTAGTTCAAAAGCCTTACCCGGCCTCTTATGGTCGCTCCGGCGGATTTCAAACGGGCCGTCCGCACCCGGAACCGCTCATCCAGGAAGTCGCACGGCAGGGGGTGTGAGTTCGGCATGGCCGGGCATGCGGTGCTGCGGAGGTTGATAACAATGGTTCCCCTGCTTCTCGTACTTCTTCTGGCCCTCGTCCTCTTCGGCGCGGGTTTCGCCCTGAAGGCGCTGTGGTGGATCGCCGTCATCGTCCTGGTGATCTGGCTGATCGGATTCGTCGCCCGCCCGAAGGGCAGCAGTGGCCGCTGGTACCGCTGGTAGCGGCACCGGAAAGAAAGCCGTACGGGCGAATTCCCGCACGGCGCGTGAAAAGAGTCGCGGCTCAGGCCGCTTCGTCTCTGAAATCTGAGGAGTTGTTTCCGCGTGACTGAGCATGTGTGGGCTTACCAGTCGACCGCAGGGCACCTGGCGGGTACCGACCTGACCGGATACAAGGTCGAGGCGACGGACGGCGCCATCGGCAAGGTCGACAAGCACTCCGACGAAGTCGGTGACGCCTACCTGGTCGTGGACACGGGCGTGTGGATCTTCGGCAAGGAAGTCCTGCTGCCGGCGGGCACCGTGACCCGGATCGACCCGGACGAGCGCAAGATCTTCGTCGAACGGACGAAGGAGCAGATCAAGAACGCGCCGGAGTTCCACCGCGACAAGCACCTCGGTGACGCGGGCTACCGCGAGGAACTGGGAACGTACTACGGCACCGGCGCTCCCTTCGGGGGCCGCCCCGCCTGACGCCCCCGTGGCGGAAGGGGCGGAGCACGGTGCCAAGGCCGGCCGGGTCACGACCCGGCCGGCCTTGCCGTGCGCCCGCCGTGCGTCCGCGGTGCGCCCGGGGCCAGGCCTTGGCCGGGCGCACGTACGCCCCCGGTCAGATCTCCTCGGGCACCGAGTCCTCCCGGGCACTGCGCAGGACCACGGTGCTGTACGACTCCAGGCGCAGGGTGCTGCCCGCCTTCAGCTCCTGCTCGTCCGGGGCGTCCGTGCTCGCGGTGTCCACGAGCAGCGCCCAGCGGACCGCGAACCGGTCACCCGGAAGGCGGAAGTCGACGGCCCTGTCCGAGCTGTTGAACATCAGCAGGAAGGAGTCGTCGGTGACCCGGTTCCCGTAGGGGTCCGGCTCGGTGATCGCCTCACCGTTCAGGAACACGGTCAGCGCGGAGGCCCACGGAGCCGCCCAGTCCTCGTCCTGCATCGGCGTGGCATCGGGACGCAGCCATTCGACGTCCGCGGGCGGGCGGCCCGTGTGTCCGACCGCCCGCCCCGAGAAGAAGCGCCTGCGCCGCAGCACGGGGTGCCGGCGGCGGAGCCGGATCAGCCCCGAGGTGAAGTCGAGGAGCCGACGCCCGCGTTCGTCGAGGTTCCAGTCGATCCAGGTCGTCGGGTTGTCCTGGCAGTACGCGTTGTTGTTGCCGCCCTGGGTACGGCCCAGCTCGTCCCCGTGGCTGATCATCGGAATGCCCTGGGAGAGGATCAGCGTGGTCATCAGGTTGCGCTGCTGCCTCTCCCGCAGCGCCAGAACCCCGGGGTCGTCGGTCTCCCCCTCCACCCCGCAGTTCCAGGACCGGTTGTGGTCCTCGCCGTCCCGGCCGTCCTCGCCGTTCTCCTCGTTGTGCTTGTGGTCGTACGACACCAGGTCGCGCAAGGTGAACCCGTCATGGGCCGTGACGAAGTTGACGCTGGCGAGGGGGCGGCGCCGGTCGTGTTCGTACAGGTCGGCGGAACCGGTGATGCGCGAGGCGAACTCGCCGAGGGTGCCGTCGGCGCCGCGCCAGTAGTCCCGGACGGTGTCGCGGTAGCGTCCGTTCCACTCGGACCACAGCGGCGGGAAGTTGCCCACCTGGTAGCCGCCCTCGCCCAGGTCCCAGGGCTCGGCGATGAGCTTCACGCGCCGGCTGATCACCGGGTCCTGCTGGATGACGTCGAAGAAGGCGGAGAGCCGGTCGACCTCGTGGAACTGGCGGGCGAGGGTGGCGGCCAGGTCGAAACGGAAGCCGTCGACGTGCATCTCCTGGACCCAGTAGCGCAGGGAGTCCATGATGAGCTGCAGCACGTTGGGGTGGCGCATCAGCAGGCTGTTGCCGGTGCCCGTGGTGTCGTAGTAGCGGGAGCGGTCCTCGTCGGACAGACGGTAGTAGGCGGCGTTGTCGATCCCCTTGAACGCCAGCACGGGCCCGTTGTGGTTTCCCTCGGCGGTGTGGTTGTAGACGACGTCGAGGATCACCTCGATGCCCGCCGCGTGCAGCGCCTTCACCATCTGCTTGAACTCGGTGACCTGCGCTCCGCGGCCCCCAGTGGCCGCGTAGGCGTTGTGCGGGGCGAAGAAACCGATGGTGTTGTAACCCCAGTAGTTCGACAGGCCCTTTTCCGCCAGGTGGCCGTCCTGGACGAACTGGTGCACCGGCATCAGTTCCAGCGCGGTCACCCCGAGACCGGTGAGGTGCTCGAGGACGGCGGGGTGGGCGATGCCCGCGTAGGTGCCGCGCAGTTCCTCGGGCAGGGCGGGGTGGGTGCGCGTGAGACCGCGCACGTGGCCCTCGTAGATGACGCTGTCCGCGTACGTGTGACCGGGCGGCTTGTCGTCGCCCCAGTCGAAGCTGGGGTCGGTGACCACCGACAGCATGGTGTGGCCCGCGCTGTCCAGCTCGTTGGGCTCGGCGCCGTCCGCGAAGTGGTGGCCGTAGAGGGACTCGTGGTGGTCGAGGCGGCCGTCGATCGCGGTCGCGTACGGATCCAGCAGGAGCTTGGCCGGATTGCAGCGGTGCCCGGCGGCCGGGTCGAAGGGGCCGCTGACGCGGTAGCCGTACCGCTGGCCGGGGCCCACGTCGGGGAGGTAGATGTGCCAGGCGGACCGGTCGATCTCGGTCATCGGTACCCGGGTCTCGTGCCCCGCGTCGTCGAGCAGGACCAGGTCCACGCCGGTGGCGACCTCGGAGAACAGTGCGAAGTTGGTTCCGGAGCCGTCGTACGTCGCTCCCAGGGGGTACGGTTTGCCCGTCCATGTACGCATGCCGTCACGCTACTGTCGGCGCGGCCCCGGCGCCCGCCGGACCCTCACCCGGGCCGGCGCCACGCCGGGCGGCCGGGCGGTCCGCCCCCCCACGGTCCCGGCGCCGTACCGGCTCCGGGACCGTCGCGGACGGGGCACCATCGCCCGTGCCCGACCGGATTCCGGCGGTCAGCGGCTGCCGCGGAGGCGCCGGAACATCCCGCGGGCCTGCTCCCGCTTGCGCGGGTCGGAAGCCGCGCGCCGCACCGAGGCGATCGTCCGCTGCCCCTGCGGGCTGCGGCTGAACTGCTTGATCTTCGCGAACAGTCCGGACATGAACCCTCCCGATGTAGCCTCCTGATGCCCCGTCGTGTGCCCCGCCCCCCGCCCCCGAAACCGCGGGCCCGGATCGCCCCCGGCGCCGTCCATGGCGGGGGCATGACCGGTCCGGCGTCGCCACGCCGGGCCGGACGACCCGACACGAGCGACGGGCACGTACGGGAAGAGGGCGGGGTCACCTGTCACCTGCCTGGCCGAACGGAATCCGGACCCGCACCGTCACCTGACGCGCGCCGGCTCGTCGCCCCGTATGCGGCCGGCCGAGGGAAGTTCTCCTCGTCCGGTCGGGCCCGGCTCGACAGCCGTTCGGCGGGCCGGACAGGGTGGTGTTCCGTCTGCGGGGCGTGTGCACCCGGTCCCGCCTCACTGAGGGGAGCGTGCATGCGCGGTCGTCTCGCGCGCGCCACCGCCACGCTCTGCCTCGTCCTGGCCGTGCTGGGCCTGACTCTCTCCGCCCTCTCGGCGCCCGCTGTGGCGGACGACCGCCGGACCGTGGTGCTGCCCCTCAGCGGCACCCTCCGCCCCTTCGGCCCGGAGCCGATCGACGTCACGGGCAACGTCCGCATCCGGGTCGACACCGAATCCGGTCCGCAGGGCGGGGGCACCGCACGCATGACGAGCACCCTTCTGCGCACCACCGGTGTCGGCCGGGTCAGCGGCGGCCTCCACCGCTTCGTCGGCAGTGACACCCACGTGGCCGCCCACCCGCCCGACCCGATCACCCCGCTGATCTTCAACCCCCGTTACCCGCCGGACCCGGTGATCCCGATCGTGCCGCCACACCCGATCCAGCCCCTCATCGTGAACATGGCCCTCGCGGCGGACGGGACCATCAAGCACATCGGCGCGATCCTCGACCGGGGCTACGACGACAACCCCTGACCCCACGGCGAGTCCTTCTGCGGCCGCGGCCGGCCGGCCTCGGGCCGGGTCAGTGACCCCGGGGCGGCCGGCCGCCCGGGGCCTCACCGGATGCGCATGCGGTGCCGTTAGCCGGGGTTGACCGCGAAGCGCACGGACCGGACCAGGAGGTCGTCGCGCGCCGGGCTGCCGTGCGCGCGCAGCTTCCACTCCGGGCCCTCGCAGTTGGCTCCGGCGTAGACGACCACCGCGGAGTCCGTGTCGTTGTGCGGGCCGTAGCCGGGCTGCTCGTCGTCGTCGCTGACGGCGTAGAGGTTGACGCACTTGCCGCTGTGCGGGTCGTGCAGGGTGACGTGCTGCTCCTGCCCGAACCCGTCGACGTACTTGTAGTGGAAGTGGCCTTCGGCGGCGAGGGCCGATCCGGGCAGCGACAGGACGAGGGCGAAAGCCGCGAGGGCAGCGGCGGCGGTGGTGCGGAGCTTCATGGGGGAGAGGCCCCTTTCCGGGAGGGCGGGTCGGGCATTGCGGGCACGACCCTAGAGGGGCACCGACAGGCGAATCGATCCTCCGCGATCCCTTGGCGTGGCGGTCCCCGGGGCGGCTCACCGCGCGAAATCCAGGGCGGCCGTCCAGGTGGCGATGTCCGCCTCGCGCGCCGGGCGCGGCTCGGCGTCGTAGAGCTGTGCCACCCCTTCTTCGGGGCGGGTGGCGGGATTGGCGGCCCACACGTACGTCTGGCCCACGAGGTACTTGTGCTCGGTCTCGTCGCTCTGGCTGACCAGGATCTCCCCTGACGCGGTGCCCTTGAGGACGCGGTCGACGCGTACGCGGTAGGCGTCGGAGGGCAGCCCTTCGACGGTCCGTCGGCCCAGGTCTTCCAGGACCGTGGCGGTGAAGACCGCCGTGGCCTCGGGCGCCACCAGATGCGGGTCGGTGGTGTCGAAGGCGTGGACGGCCTCGCTCCGCGTGGTGTGCGCGGTGCGGTACTGGTCCCAGCCGACCCACGCCCCGCCGGCCAGGGCTGCGGCGGCACCAGCCGAGACGACAACGACGAGCGGCTTCTTCACGGTCATCCCCCCAACTGGTGGTAGGCGGTGCGGTCGGTTCTGGTGATCTCGTTGATGCCGGCGCGCGCGGCCTCGGCGTTGTCGGTCCACATGATGGAGGCCACTCGTGTGCTCTTGTGGCAGAAGCCGAGGGCGTGGCCGAGTTCGTGGGTGGCGACGCGGCGCCGGTGCGTGGCTGTTCCCCGGGCGGCTCCGTCGTCGAGGTAGAAGCGGTTCATGGTGATGCTGTCGGTGCCGGGCCGGGCGTTGAGACACCGGACTGGGCGCTATGCCCCACCGAAGGGCGTGTCCGGGCAACAGCCGGAACGCCCCTCCGGCCAGTCGACGTCGCTGAGGCTGGCGAGCAGGCGTCCATCGGCGAGAGTCGCCACGACATCGGCGTCATCAGCTGCGCCCTCGGCGAAGGCGGTTGGTGCGGTGTGGTCCAGGAGGAAGACGAAGTGCTGGGCGATCCGCGGCCGCCACTCGTCGAGGTGGCCGTCGGCGTCCAGACGGAGGTTGGAATGCCAGGCCGCCTGGGCGAGGACGGAAACGAACAACCCCAGGAAGTCGACCTCGCGCAAGTGATCGGCGTGCTCGATCAGGATCGCGAGATCCTGACGCCCACAGCCCGGGCCGTGCCAGTCGTGCAGGCAATCCACGAGCGCGTCCCAGTTGTGGCCGAAGTAGCCCGGGAAGGACAACTCCCGGGCGAAGACGCGGAAGACCGACGGGGCGTCGAGGATCTCACGGCCGTCGACGCGCAGGACCAGCCCGTCGTTCCGGGCGAGGGTCTCCGACTCAGAAGCCAGCCAGGAATCGGCGGGTGAGGTGAACACCAGCCAGGGGGAGCGGCGTTCCGTCAACGTCGGCGTCAGGACCATGCCACTGCGGGGTGCGTCATTCGTCCGCGGACAGAAGTGGGCGGTTTCGGCGCTCCTCCGCCGCGTGCCCCCGCAGGTGTGGTTCCGCACGGTCGCTCCCTGTTCAGATCCATCGGAAAGTGGTGTCGTCGATGGCGGGAAGCATGGCTGGTGCGGCGACAACGGAAGCGTCGGGTCTGAGGTCGGCGAGGGGAACGGGTGGGAAGAGGGCGAGGTCCCGCGTCTGCTCGCACGGAAGCCAGACGATCTGCCCGCGGCCCATCGCGTCGTCGTCCTCGAATGCCTTCAGCTTCGGCCGGACTCCTGGATTGAGCTTGACCAGGTAGACGAGATGCAGTTTGCGAGGCGGTGTGGAGCCGGGCCGGCTGACCATGGCGTCCAGCAGCCACATGAAACGCGGCGCTTGCGCGATGTCCTGCGGTCCGAGGCCGAGCTCCTCACGAAGCTCCCGCCGCAGAGCGTCGGACAGCGGTTCGGCGGGTTCCACGTTGCCGCCCGGCAGGGAGTGGTGAGCCGCCCCTTGGCCGTTGGTCCGGCGGATCAACGCCACGTCCTGACCGTCCAGGACCACGCCCGCGACCCGGATCTTGATCTGGTGGAACGGGGCTGCTTCGCTGTCCGTCATCTGTCATCGCCTCCTTGGGGGTGCCGGCATGCCCGATGACTCGTGCCTGCCGGGGGTGAACGTGAGTCCTCGGACGATCTTCGCAGCAGTCCTGCAGGTCGCGTGGGCGGTCCCGGCCGGGGCGGGGGAGAGGTGACCGGACGCCGAAGGCCACGGTCATCGGCTTGGAGAGCCATCAGAGCGGGGAGGCTGCCACGAGGGATGCCGGTGTCGGGGCCGTCGCCGCGGCCGTGTGGCATTGCAGCGGCGGCTCAGGGACGACCTGTTCCTCGACGGCCCACCGGCTCTCGGCTCCGGACAAGCGGTACCGCTCCACCCCGGTCCGACCGCTCAGTCGATGCCCGCGCGGACTTCACGGGCGAGTCGCGCGTAGCGCTGCCGGGCGGCGGCGATCTGCTCCTGGTCGGTGGAGCGCAGGCCTTCCCGCTCCTTCGCCAGCCGTGCCCTTGCGGCGTGGGCGTTCCGGATGGCTTCCTCGTCAGGCACCGGCTTGCTCCGCTCGGCAGCGATCAGCGCGCTGTAGGCGCCGACGGCCCCGTGGACCGCTTCGATCGCTGCCTCGTACGCGGCCGTTTCCTCGTTCGACCAGTCGTGCTGCTCCAACCGGTGGGTGACCGAGATGCTGTTCTCGGGATCGGTCATCGTTTCTCCTCTTCCGTACGTGTGCGAATGACAGCACATCAGGGGATCGGCCCGTGTGTCATGCCCGGAGCCGCGAGGGGAACCACGCTCGACGGGGCACATGCAGGCTCTGCGGCGTCTGTTTCAACGGGATGCTCGGCAGTTCCACCACTGCCCGCAGGCCCCGTGTCCGCGGCCTGTACCCGATTTCCGCCGAGGGGCCCGTCCCCGCTTGACGTCCGCCGTGCACGAGCGGCCGGGCCACCGGAGCGGGACGACGGGGAGGGCGGCACCGTCGAGCGCGTCAGCCCTGGGATGTAAACCCATGGGGCGATGCCCCGCGGGAGGGGCATGTGACAGCGTTCGGTCGTGCCCACGGACCGGCCGTGGCGCCGCGATTGACGATCCGTCCGTGACACCGGAGGCACCATGACCGTCCTGCCGTTCGCCGCCCACAGGAGCACGACACGCCGCCGCCTGCTGGGAGCCGCGCTGGCCGCCGGGGCCGCCGTGCCCCTGGCCGCCATCGCGGGCCCCGCGCGGGCGGAGCAGCGCCGTCCCGGCCCCGGCCCGGCGCGGCTCACGCTGCCCGTGCCCACCGGCCCGCACCCGGTGGGCACGTGCTCACTGCACCTCGTCGACCGGTCACGCCCGGACGGCATAGCGGGCCCCGGGCGCTTCCGGGAGCTGATGGCCACCGTCTGGTACCCCGCCCGGGACGTCGAGCACTACCCGGTTGCGCCCTGGATGCCGGCCGGCGCCCTTCAGGCGTTCCTCACCGACGCCGGGCTCAGCGGCCTGGTTCCCCTCGCACCGCTCACCGCCGGTCGCGTGGGCGCTCCGGTGCGGCGGTCGGGCCGACGGCTCCCCGTCGTCGTCTTCTCGCACGGCGCGCACAGCCACCAGGGCGACCACACCGTCATGGTCCAGGAGCTCGCCAGCCACGGCTACGCGGTCGTGACGACAGCCCACCAGTACGACACGTACACCGAGTTCCCCGACGGCCGGGTCGCCGTCCCGCTCTACGACCGGAAGGCACCGACGCTGCCCGGGGACTTCGCGGCCGACCTGCGCTTCGTCCTCGACTGCGTCGAGCAGCTCGCCGCCGGGCGCAATCCGGACGTCGACCAGCGGGCGCTTCCGGCCGGGCTGCTCGGCTCCCTCGACCCGCGGCGCACGGGCGCGTTCGGCTGGTCGAAGGGCGGGACGGCCACCGCCTGCGCCGCGCTCGCGGACGACCGCGTCCGGGCCGGTCTGAGCCTCGACGGCCCGATGCAGATGAACCCGCCGCTCTCCGGTGACCTGGACCGGCCGTTCATGATGATGTCCGCCGAGTTCACCCGGGCCACGGCTCCCGCTGCCGCCGCGTTCTGGTCGCGGCTTCGGGGCTGGCGGCTGGACATCCAGGCCCAGGGCGCCGCCCACATCTCGTACGGCGACAACGAGGCGCTGTTCCCCCAGGTGGCGAAGCTGCTCGGATGGAGCGGGCAGCAGCTCCAGGACGTGATCGGCACCCTCGACCCCGATCAGGCGGTCACGATCCAACAGGCGTACCCGCTGGCGTTCTTCGACGAGCACCTGCGTCACCGCCGCGGACACCTGCTCGACGGGCCGTCCCCGGCCTTCCCCGCCGTGACGTTCCTCCCCTGAGGCCCCGAGACCCAAGCGGCCGTCCACCGCGTCCGGTCCCCGCATGCCTTCGCCCCGCCCCGGCTTCGGGTCGGCCGCACCGGCACGGACAACCGCGTACGCCCACCCCGCCGTTCTGCCGATCCCGCGGCGGGGCGGGCGGTGCGGAGCCGTTGTCAGTGGCGGGCAGCATGATGACCCGCATGACCGAAACCAGTGCCCTGCTTTCCCCTGCCGCCTACGCCGAGGCAGTGACCACCGCCGTGGCGGCGTCGGCCGCGTACTACGGCGACGGGACCACCCCGCTCGGTGACGACGAGTACGACGGGCTCCTGCGGGCCATCACGGCCTACGAGGAGGCCCACCCGGGCGACGCGCTCGCCGAGTCGCCGACCGGGAAGGTGGCGGGCGGGGCCGTACGGGGGGACGTACCGCATGCGGTGCCGATGCTCTCCCTCGACAACGTCTTCGACGCCGACGAGCTCACCGAATGGGCCGCCGGACTGGAGCGGCGTCTCGGGCACCCGGTGGCCGGGTGGTGCGTGGAGCCCAAGCTCGACGGCCTCGCCGTGGCGGCCCGATACCGGGGCGGCCGGCTCGTCCAGGTCCTCACCCGCGGAGACGGGCTGGCCGGCGAGGACATCACCCACGCCGCGGACGCCGTCCTCGGACTGCCGCCGGTGCTCACCGAGCCGCTCGACGTCGAACTGCGCGGTGAGGTGCTGCTGACGACCGCACAGTTCGAGGAGGCCAACCGGGTCCGGCTCGCCCACGAGGCCACGCCCTTCGCGCACCCGCGCAGCGGAGCGGCCGGCACCCTGCGGGCCAAGGACCGCCCCTACCGGATCGAGCTGACCTTCTTCGCCTACGGCGCGATCGGCCTGGGCGACCTCGGTCACCTCGCCCTGCTGGAGACGCTGGCCGCGCTCGGTGCCCACACGGCCGCCGGCACGGCCGCCGCCCCGACGCGCTGCGAGACCCTGGAGCAGGTGCAGGAACGTATCGGCGTGATCGCCGGCCTGCGCTCAGAGCTGCCCTTCGGGATCGACGGTGTCGTCCTCAAGGCCGACACGGCAGAGGACCAGCGGCAGGCCGGCAACGGCTCCCGCGCCCCGAGGTGGGCGGTGGCCAGGAAACTGGCGGCCGAGCACAAGGTGACACGTCTGCTGGCGGTGGAGTGGAACGTGGGCCGGACCGGGATCATCGCCCCGCGTGCGGTCCTGGATCCCGTGGTCATCGACGGGGTGACGGTCACCTACGCCACGCTCCACAACCCGTCCGACATCACCCGCCGCGGGCTCATGATCGGCGACCAGGTGTTCGTGTACCGGGCCGGGGACGTGATCCCCCGGGTCGAGGCACCGCTGCCCGACCAGCGCACCGGCGCGGAGAGCCCGATCGTCTTCCCCGAGGCGTGCCCCCGCTGCGGCGACGCGATCGACACCTCCGAGCAGAGATGGCGGTGCGTACGCGGCAGGAGCTGCCAGGCCGTGGCCTCGGTGATCTACGCCGCCGGCCGCGACCAGCTCGACATCGAAGGCCTCGGCGGCACGCGGGCGGTCCAGCTGGTGGAGGCCGGCCTGGTCAAGGACGTCGCCGACCTCTTCACCCTGAACCGTGAGCGGCTTCTCGGCCTGGAGCGGATGGGCGAGACCAGTGCCACCAACCTGCTGGCCGCGATCGAGACCGCCCGCGGGGCCGCACTGCACCGCGTGTTCTGCGCCCTCGGCGTCCGCGGCACCGGGCGTACGATGTCACGCCGGATCGCCGCGCACTTCGGCTCGCTGGCCGCGATCCGGGCCGCGGACGCGGACGCGCTGGCCACGGTGGACGGCATCGGCACGGAGAAGGCCCGCGTCATCGCGGCCGAACTCGCCGAACTCGCCCCGCTCCTCGACAAGCTCCAGGCGCAGCGGGTCGGCACGCAGGTCACCGAACCGCGGCACGAGCCCGCGACCGGGGCGAACGACGGCCGGACCCCGGTGGGCGGTCCGCTGGCCGGACAGGCGGTCGTGGTGACCGGTTCCATGACCGGTCCCCTCGCGGCGCTGTCACGCAACGAGGTGAACGAGCTGATCGAGCGGGCCGGCGGAAAGGCGTCCTCGTCGGTGTCCAGGCGCACCACCCTCCTGGTGGCGGGGGAGAAGGCCGGCTCCAAGCGCACCAAGGCCGAGGAATGGGGAATCCGCGTCCTCGGCCCCGAGGAATTCGCCGCCCTCGTCGCCGACCTCCTCCCCGCCTGACCGTCGTAGTCCGCCGGCCCCGGCCCCGGCCCGGCCCCAGGGGCCGGATCTCCCTCGAGGCGATCAGGCTGCCGGTCGACGCGTCCGTGCCGCCCCGACACTTCCGGGTGACGGACGTACGGATCCGCTGACGGGCGGTCAGCCGCGGCGGTACACCGGGTGACACGAGAGATCATCACGTCGATCCGGAGGTCCATGTGCACGTTCAGCGATCCGCTGTACGGCGAACCATCGCAGCGGTGGCCATCGCGGCAGGGCTGGCGCTGCTGGCCCCCGCCCCTGTCACGGCCGCCCCGCACCCGCCGAAGCCACAGCAGCAGGTCTACGCCTACGTCACCAGCCTCGACGGCCACGTGTACGTGATCGACACGAGGAGCAACAGCGTCCTCGGGATCGGGACCACCGCCGTCGGCGGTGGCCCCGAGGAGGTGGTGGTCACCCCTGACGGCGCCAGTCTCTACGTCACCAACGCCTTCAAGTACGTGTCGGCGGTCAACATCGCCAAGAAGACCGTCACGGACATCCCCTACGACAAGAGCGAACTCTCTCCGGACATCCTCTACGGAGAAGCGATCGCCCCCGACGGCAAGCACGCCTACGTGGCCGTCCAGAACCCCTTCCACGGGGACAAGGTGTCGGTGATCGACACCGCCACCAACCAGGCCTCCGCCACCATCAAGGTCAACAGGCCCGACCAGGTGGTGATCAACCCCGGTGGCAAGCGGCTCTTCGTGTCCGACAGCAAGGGCGGCCTGTCCGTGATCAACACCGTCGACAACCAGGTCATCGCCACCATGAGCCTCGACGAACCGGCCAACGGCATGGCGGTCACCCCCGACGGCAAGCGCCTCTACGTGACCGGGGACAGCGGCACCGTCTCGGTGGTCAACCTCACGAAGCGGGAGATCGTCCGCACCATTCCCGGTGTCGGGACGGGCGGGCTGGCGATCAGCCCCAACGGCAACCGGGCCTACGTGGTCGGCGTCGACACCAAGATCAGGCAGGGCAAGGTGTCCGTCATCAACCTGAACACCAACAAGGTCATCAAGACCGTCCCGATCGGCGACATCCCGCCGAGCACCGGGTCGGGCCGGTACTTCCTCCCCGCGAAGGTGGCCCTCACCCCCGACGGGAAGAGCGCCTACGTGGTCGGCTCCTACGGCCACGGGACACCCCAGGGAACGGTGTTCGCCATCAACACCGAGACCGCCGCGGTGACCCCCATCACCGTCGGCGCCGGCGACACCATGGGAGTGGCCGTCGGCCGGCTGTGACGGCGCCACGAGCCCCCCGGCAGACCCGGCGGCACGCCGCTTCCTGCCGGCGGAGGAGCGCGACGCATGGTGCGTCCGCCGCCGCTGCCCGGACGGACGGGTCCGGGCAGCAGCGGCGGTCTTCCAGCGGGCTGTGGAGTCGCCCACGAAGCGGAAGCGCCTCGAGGAGCGGTCATCATGGCTCGCGCCGACCCGGTCCGGTCACGCCGGCATCAGGTGAGAACCGGCGTTCCATGCCGCCCTCGCGCGAGCCTCAGCTGTTCCAGGTCTCGGAGTACGAGTCCGCGACCGTGACCTTCGCCCAGGAGTTGGTGACGCGGCAGTTCCGGGACTGGTGCGTGACGAACACCTGGTATTCCCGCTTCTTGATGCCGATCTTGTAGCTCACCCGCTTGCGGGCGGGCACTTCGATCATCACCGTCTTGCCCTTCGCGATGGAGGCGCTTGCTTCGACGGACACTCCGAGCTTGGAACTGATCTCCGCCGCGGCCAGGTTGAGCGTGCCTCCGATCTCGCCGCTGACGCTGCCCGTCAGGCTGGCGCTCACCTGTCCGGTGATGGACTCGCGCGTGGTGGCGGCGCTGCGGCGGTTGTCGATGACCCCTTGCGCGACCACCTTGTGCCACGTGGACGAGATCTCCGTGTACTTGCGCTTGTAGACGTCGTCACAGATCTCGGCTGCGGACGCGGGCGTCGCCGACAGCCCGATCAGCCCGCCGGCGAACACGGCCGACGCGGTGGTGGCCGTCATGAACGTGCGGACAGAAGTGCCCATGTTGATTCCCCCATTGTGAGGCTCCGGCTTGGTCAGTAGCGGAGCGGTTCCCAAAACTAGCCACGGTGCGATCGGCGCTACAACGCTCTTGATCAGAATCTGAGCTTCTGGCCGGCGCCGCCCTCGCGTCGCGCGGCCCGCGTACGATCAGCCGGTCCGCCGCCCCCTGAAGGAGCCCTTCCCGATGACCTCCGCGCCACCCCGGCCCCGCACCGCTCCCCTGCTCGACGTGCGGCAGTCGACGCGGATCGAGGACGGTGAGGAACTGCGCGCCCTGCTGTGGCCGGCCGGTCCGGGCTGGCGGATGATCAGCAGCGCGGTGGTGGGCGGTGGCCTCGGCGAGCGGTGCTGGGTGCTCAACGCCCAGGTGTCCCACGGCTACCGGCGCACGGACCCCGGCCGGCACCTGGCCGAGCTGGCCGGTGCGGTGAGCGCGCACGGAAGCGGGGTGGGGCTGATGACGGCCGCGGACGTCTCGGCGTACGCCCACGCCCGCGACGAAGGCGTCGAGGCCGTCGCGACCGCGGGCGTCACGGTGCGCGGCTGGGCCGCCTCCCCGGCAGAAGGCACCCTGCTGCCCGCCGGGCCCGGAACGGTCAACATCATCGCCGCGCTCCCCGTCGCCTTGTCGGATGCCGCTCTGGTCAACGCGGTCGCCACCGCCACCGAAGCCAAGGTCCAGGCGCTGCTGGACGCGGGATACGACTGCTCCGGCACACCCACCGACGCGGTGTGCATCGCCGCACGCACCCCTCGGCCCGGCTCCGAGGTCCATGAGTTCGCCGGTCCGCGGTCCCGGTGGGGCGCCCGCCTGGCGCGCGCCGTCCACCGTGCCGTCCGCGAAGCCGTGCCCGCACCCGGACCCGCACCGTCACCGGCGAACCCCGGCGCCACTGTGGCGAGGTGATGGTGCCGGTGTAGCGCGGCATCGCCGACGAGACGGCCGGGCAGGTCCGGGACCAGGCGCCGTCCGCGCCGATCACGAGGTCGAACGCCTCGGCCGGCCGGCCCTCGGCCCGAACGGCCTCGCCGTGACCGAGGCCACGCTGGCCTCCCTCGACGGCCATACCCATGTCGACATCGTCATGCGCGCCGTGGAGACCGTCAGCGCCTACGTCATCGGCGCGCTCAGGCGCGAGATCGCGAACCTGCGGGCCGAGCGCGCGCCACGGGCCTGTCCAAGCAGGACTGGCAGCGCGCCCGCGGCCCGCACGGGACGAAGATGCTGGCGACAGGCCGCTTCCCGGCGAGTACGCGGGCGGGGCGGGCCGGTGCCCGGCAGGCGCTCTGCCTTGCCGTTCTTGCCGTTCTTGCCGTTCTGGCACCGGCCGGTGATTCTGGGCAGGTGCCAGGACAGGGGAAGAGAAGGCGGCGCCAGGAGGACGCGTGGCACCGGCTTGCCGCGCGTACCGCGCCGGACGCGGGGCAGTGGCAAGTGGTCGTGGAGACTGCGGACCAGACGGAGACGCGCACGCGGTTGCGCCGTCTTCGCGAGGCGGGCGTCGACGATTCGATGATCCGGATCGAGACGCTGTGCGGGCGTCTGGGGCTGCCGACCACCTACCGGCTGAGCCGCTTCGTGACGAACCCCGTGCAGGACTGCGAGCACGAGCAGTCCGGTCGTTGATCTTGTGGCAGGTCGCGTGCTTCGGCATGACGGCGACGGCGTCCCGGCGGGTGGTGGGGCCGGTGAAGATCTCCGCAGAGGGTCTGGCGTCGGCCAGGAACGCACGGCTCGGCACAAGCGGTCGCCAGCCGGCTCCTGATCGCGTGAGCTGGGGGGCATGCCTGAACTGTGCACCGATCGTGTCCAGTTCCGCCGGTGGCGGGAGTACGACCTCGAGCCGTGGGCGGCGATGAACGCCGATTCCGATGGCGCTTGAGGCGTTCGGCGTGGGGCCACGGGTACGCCACCGAGGCCGCCCGGACGTCGTGCCTCGACTCCGCCTTCGAGGTCCTCGGGCTGCCGGAGGCGGTGGCCTCGACGACCGTCGACACCCCGCGTTCCCAGGCGGTGATGCGCCGGATCGGTATGTCCTGGGACCCGGCGGACGACTTCGAGGACCCGAGCGTGCCCGAAGGGCCGCTACGCCGGTGCGTGCTGTACCGGGCCACGTGGAGCCGGGGGCCGCACGCGCCGGGGACCGTCGTGGACGGCTGGGAGAAGATCGAGATCCTGAGCCCAATGTGGGCAAGAGGTCCAGCCAGGCGGCCTTCAAGCTCACCTGCAACGGAACACGGCGGCGCCCTCGCGCCGCGACCGGCGGCGGTGCGAGGACGGCCGCGCGAGGGGCGTCACCCCGGGTTCAGCAAGGCGCGCAGCCGGCCCGGGGGTCGGCCGGTCGTGCGGCGCAGGGCGCGCGTGAGGTGGGACTGGTCGGTGAAGCCCAGCTCGTGGGCGAGCCCGGCGAGGTCACGCTCTCCCTCGGCGAGCCGGTCGAGGGCGCGGGCGAGGCGGAGCCGGTCCCGGTAGCCGGTGAGGGTCGTACCGGTCTGCGTACGGAAGACCCGGCTGAGGTGGTGCGGTGAGCAGCCGACCGCCGTGGCGAGAGCGTCCAGGCTCTGGTTGACGTCGGCGCCCAGCGCGGCGCGGGCGTCATCGGCCAGGCGGCGGCGGGCCTCGGCGGTGCGGGGGCGGCCGCTCGCCACCCGGTCCGGCGCCAGCTGGCCGAATATCCGGGCGGCGACCAGGGCGGTGTGCTCGGCGAGTTCGAAGGCGTCGGCGCCCGCGCGGGCGCGGGTGAGCAACAGACGGTGGCTCAGAGCGAGTTGGGGCGTGGTGAACACGAGGCCCTCCGGGACCTGCGGATCACCGCCGAGGAGGGCGGCGACCACCGGCTCGGACAGGACGATCTCGGTGTAGACGTCGTCACCGCAGGGATGGGCGAACTGCTGCTCGGCGCCGAGCCGTTCCACGTACACGGTGGCCGGGTCGAGGAGCTGCTCGCGCCCGCGGATCCGTCCCCTGACCAGGCCGCGCCGCACCATGACCAGGCCGAAGACCGTCGCCTCCCGCGCGGCCGTCCAGCCGCGCGGCGGGCAGCCGCACAGCACGTCGGCGAGGAGGACGTCGTCGGTGCGGAGAAAGACGCGGCGCTCCACGGGCATGTCCGGCACCCTCCTGGCTGGTTCTCCGCCCTGAGGCGGGGTCACGAAGTGAGCATGAACGTACAAGCGGCGCGGTGCCGCCCCCCGGCAGTCTCTCTTCCGGGCCGGCCTTACGGAAAGGCCGGCCGGGAGGAGAGAGCGGATGAGCGGGCTGAGCAGACGAGACCTGGCGAGGGGCGCCGTGGGGGCCGTCGCCCTGGCGGCATGGGGCCCCGCCCTGACGGGCCGGGGGTACGCCGCGGGGGAGGGCACCTCGGGCGACGCCACGTCCGGCGCTACGGCGGGCGGGGCGGAGCGGTGGCGGGTGGTCGCGCGGCAGGCCGGGCCGTTCGAGGTGCTGGCGCTGCTCGACGCGCACGGCCGGTTCCCCGGAAGGGCCCGCGACCACTTCACCGGCGCCGCCGAGTGCGACTGGGAGCGGGCGGAGCGGCTCGACCCGGCGGCGTTCGGCCCGCACGGCACATGGGAACTGGACTTCCGCTGCTACGCCGTCCGGCGGCCGGGCGGACGTGTCACCCTGGTCGACACCGGGATCGGGCCCGTCGGCAGCCCGGCCTCGGGGTGGGCACCCGTACCGGGCCGGCTGCCGAGGGTCCTGACGGAGGCGGGCATCAGCGTCGCGGACGTGGACTCGGTCGTACTGACGCATCTGCACAGCGACCACTACGGGTGGGTCGTGGGGCCCGACGGGACGCCGATGTTCCCCGAGGCCCGCCACGTCGTCCAGCACGCCGAGGTGGCGTCCCTCGACCCCGACGACACCTCCCTGTCGTACGTGGTGGCGCCGCTGAGGGCGGCCGGTCTGCTCCAGGAGGTCGACGGCCGCACCCGGCTGGTGGGCGGCGGTCACGGGCAGGGCCGCGCGATCACCCTCGTCCCGACCCCGGGCCACACGGCAGGGCACCAGTCGGTCCTCGTCGAGGGTGGCTCCCGGCGGATCCTGGTCACGGGAGACGTCCTGGTGCACGCCGTGCAGTGGGCGAACCCGGCGGTGGCCTACCGCTTCGAACACGACCCGGCGGCCGCCCGGGAAACCCGCGAGCGGCTGCTGGCCGAGGCGCGGCGCCACCGTTCGCTGCTGGCCACCTCCCACCTCAACCTCCCCTTCGTGCACGCGCGTTAGTCCCGCCGCCGTGGTGAGGGCGTGGGAGGTGGCCGTGCGGTGGCGGAGGGTCCGCACCAGCCCGGCGTTGCGCGGAGCGGTGCTCGCCGGACGTCCGGCTTCAAGCACGGCCTGCGCCTGGAGGGGCGCCTCCCCGCGCACGCGCCCCGGCGCAGGCCGCCCGGCATCTCCGCCAGCCCCTCCCACCTTCATGCGCGCCGGAATGCACCTACCCGCCCGGCTGCTCGGGGGGCGTGACGGGCGGACGGCAGTAGCGGCGGATCAGGGCCGCATGGTGGGGGAAGCGGGCCGTCAGGTCGTCGGGGCGGCCCAGCGTCATATCGGCGTAGTCGAAGCCGGGCGCCACGGCTTCACTGATCAGGGCGTGGTCACCGCCGCTGAGGTGGGTTGCCTTCCATACCCCGCCGCGAACGGCGAGGGTCAGCACGTGCCCCTGTTCGGGACGGGGGCCGAGGGTGACGGTGTGTGCTTCTCCGTCCGGGTGGATCAAGTGGTAGGTGAGAGGGCCGCCGGAGTGGTGGAAGTGGAGTACGTCGGACTGGTTGAGGTGCCAGTGGCCTACGGGCGACTCCTCGGTGAGCAAGTAGTAGATGGAGGTGAGCAGAAGCCGCTCACCTCCCGGAGTCGGTACCGGGGGCCGGTGATCGGCCTGGAACGTCCGCCGGAAGTAGCCGCCCTCCACGTGCGGCTCGAGCCCCAGAACGCTGATCCACTGCTGTGCCGTGTGCACGCGATGCTCCTCGGTCGACGTCGTCGCGCCGCCACCCGTGTGCGGTGCGGACGACAAGTCTCATCCGACGGTCAAGGCGGGGCGTACCACCGGAGTGCCGCGCCCGGTGCAATGAGGTGGATCGGCCCTGACATGAGTGCCCGGGTGGAAGTTGAGCGGTCACCGCGGCACGGGGACCTTGCCGTGGACCGTGTCGGATGAGCTGTGGGACCGCCTGAAGCCGCTCCTGCCTCAACGCGAGCGGGCGCTTCCGGTATCCGGGCCGCACGCCGCTGCCGGACCGGCAGGTCTGTGCGGGATCCTGTACGTGCTGCACACCCGGGTGCCCTGCCGAAGGAGCTGGCTTCGGCTCGGGCATGACGGGCCGGCGCAGACTACGGGACGGGAACGAGGCCGGCGTGTGGCAGCAACCGCACGAGGTGCTTCTGGCCGACGCCTGAGGATCCGCTGGGAACGTCGGGCCGACATCCAATGAGCCTTCCTCAGACTGGCCTGCTGCCTCACCACCTTCCGACGAGTGCAATCCTCGTGTTGGCTGTTGTGCGCTGCTGGACGGCGCTCATGGGCCCCGGACCGCAGCCGACAACCGCACCGGTGGCCATGTGTGACCTGACCTCTTGGCAGTCGCCGAAACCGGCGACCCACGGGGACGAGGAAGGAACTCTGACATGTCTCAACCTGCTGTCGCTCGCCTGCGTCAGCTGCTCCCGCCACCTGTCTCCGGAGGGGACGCGGTGGACTGGGAAGGGCTCGCCGGCACGGCGGAGTTGGAACTCCCGGCGGACTACCGCGAGTTCGTGGAGTCGTACGGCGGGGGAGAGATCGACGAGTACCTGTCCGTCAGTACGCCTCCCGTGCCGGGATCGCCGTATGGGGATCTCCTCGACAGAGTCGATCCCGCACTCTCGGACCGGGACTGGCAGGGACTGGGCGCCCTCCTTGGAAGGCAAGGCTTGCCGCGCCTGTTGCCCTTCGCGGACTCGGCGAGCAGCGATGTCGCCTTCTGGCTGCGAGAGGGCGCACCCGACAGCTGGAGGGTGGTCACTTTTCGGAGGCAGGCGCCGTGGGGGGCGAACCGCTGGACGGTCTTCGATGGCGGCATGGCCGCGTTCTGCCTGGCCGTCCTGACCGGTGTGGTGGATCCGTTCAGCGAGCCGATCGCGGGATCAGGGCCGCACGGGTTCGTGAGCTGGCGCGACTCGTCACCACCTGCCGACTTGCGCGATCAGCCGAACGTCCTGCTGTCCTCAGGTGCCGGTAGGGGATCACGTCACCAAATTGGCCGCTGTTGAACCGCTCGCCGCTCAGCGTCTCCGGTCAGACATCGAGGTCAGGTCTGGGATCGTCAGGGATGTATTTCTGCGCCGAGCTGTAGTGCGGGGGAGAGAATTCGGCGTTGTGCTCTTCTGCTGCCTGTTCCGCCTCATTTTTGAAGGGGCAGACGGTGATGAGCGGAGCATCGGGTTCTTGGGGGCAGAACACTGCCCAGATGGGCCCGTGACGGTGGGGACGTTCGGCCGCTTCCTCCCGCCCGTGAGATTCTGCCATGATCGAATATCCTTCCTGCCTTTCGGCGTAGAGGGAATCGGTCCTGCAATAACCTCGCCATTTCGGATGTTCGACGCGCAACCAATGAAAAGGAACGGCGAGGCGTAGAGAACGCGCAGCTGCGCCTGAATTCCCCTTTCAAGGTAAGGTTGCCGCTGCATTGGGGCAACTCGAAATGCTGTAAGCGGTATCCGTTTTCGCGCCGGTCCGGCCGCGTTCTGGCGTCGCGCACGGGCAGCCCGGGCGACCCGTCGCACACGCCCGCGCGCGGGGCAGGTCACGCGGCGCTCGCCGCCGACGGCAGCGCGGAACGGGTGACTGTCGTCGTCCACCAGTGTGGGTACCAAGTGGTTCGTTGACCCCGATTGATCGCGGAATGTCACTATCGGCAACGTTCAGTGAGCTTGGTGCTGCTTCCGCAGCGCCGTCCGACCGACTAGGAGACAGCTGATGCACACCGCACTTCTCCCGGCGCTCGCGCCGACCGCCTCTCCCGCCGAAGAGGCCGCTCTGACCGCCCTGCTCAGCGAAGGCGAGGCACCGGTCAGCGACGCGCCGGTGTTCAGCCCGGCCGCGGCCAGCCTCATCCTCATCCTCCTCGCCCCCAAGGAACCGAAGAACACCGTCTGACAGCGGCCGCGGCCCCACACCGCCGCCCGTGACGCACGACCCGCCCGCCGACCGGCCGTGACAGGAGAGTTCACCACGCATGTCAGTTACCGATGCGACGCTGCGTGCCGAGTACGGCGCCGCGGTCGAGCGGATGGCGGGGCGTGTCCTCGACGCCCTGAAGGGCGTCGAGGACACGTGCGGCGGCTTTGCCCAGCCCCTGTCCAGAGCGGACCTGGCCGCCCTGCGCGTTCTGGGCCCGGACGCCTTCGCGGCCCAGCCATCCGCATGGCCAGACGCCCCGGGGGTCCCCGGAACCACGATGCCCGCCCAGGACACGGCGACGGCCGTGCCGGAGGCGTACCGGGTCTTCCCCCCGGCCGAAGGCGGCGACGTGGCGGCCCAGTGGCTCGACTGGGCCACCTGGGCGCTCGCGTCCCGTACCCGTTCCCCCGATGCCGCCAGACCCCGGTCAGGGACGCGACCCCCCTCGGCACCGGCGGGCGAAGCACCGGTGCCCCTGCCGGTCCCTGACCGTCTTCCGTTCGCCGACGGCTGGCGCCCCCGGTCATTGGTCCTCGCTCGGCTCGCCCCACTGGCTCTTCCCGGCCTCGACGGCCCGCTCCACCACGCCGTACGCGCCGACCCGCTCGCCGTCGCCCGCGGAACCGTCCGCGCCATGCTGCGCCGCGACCACCGCACCGCCGCACGCCTGGTCCGCTGGCTGGCCTGGCTGGACCTTCACCTCCGTACGTCCCGGACGGCACAACCGCCCCGGGCGGCCGGGACCGCCCGCCCGGCCGCGCCGCCCAGCGCCCTCCCACCGGTCACACCCGCGATGCCCTCCACCACCCCCCTGGAAATCGGACCCCTGATCACCCGCCTGAAGCAGGTCGGTGACGGCAGCGCCCGCACCGCCCTCGACCTGGCGGTCGCCGAACGCCTGCTGGAGACGGATCCCCGATGAGCGACACCCCCGACCACCTCACCACCGTGCAGCGCTGGTCCTCCCGGGCCCTGCACTGGCTGCACACCGCCCACCAGCAGGGCCACGGGCACCTCCCGGCAGACGCCACGATCGACCTCAGCGACCCGAACGGCGTCTACAAGCCGCTCGGGGAAAACGCCCTCGCCGCCTCCCTGGTCCTGCGCGAGGGGGTCGCAGGCTCCCACGACATCCAGGCGGCACGCGACCTGATCGACTCCTGCTGGCAGCAACTGCACCACGGCAACCTCCTCTACGAGCGGCAGTTGCGCTACATGACGATCACCGACCCGCTGGAGCTGTACGCCCACTTCACCCGCGCCGGATACCGCCACCGGCTTCTGGACCAACTCCTCACCGAATACGCGGCACTGCGGGCCCCGGACGCCGTGGAGCTGGTGCCCAACCGCCGGCTGGCCGTGGCCAACGCCCGCCGCATCGCCGGCATCGGCGGGCGAACCGACTGGACAGCGCTCGCCGCCCGGACCTGGCTCGGCGCCACGCCCGAACCCTGGGCCGTGGACTGGAGCACCGGCTACGACATCACCCACACCGTCTTCCACCTCACCGACTGGGGAGCCGCACCCGAAGGGCTGCCCGCCCACATGGCCTCCTACCTGAGGGACTGGCTGCCGGTATGGGTGGATGTCTGGCTCGAAGTCGGGCAATGGGACCTCGTCGCCGAACTGCTCATCGTCGACGCGTGCCTCACCCACCCGGTGTGCGGAACCGAGCCTTGGCGCCAACTCCTCGCGGTCCAGCACGACGACGGACTGACGCCCCGCGACAGCGACCCGGTGGCGGACGATCCCGACCGCGCCTTCAAGGACAACGAACACACCGCCGTCGTCGCCACGATCGCCGGCACCCTCACCCTGTCCCGCGCGCTCGGCACCACCGCGCACACCGCGGCATGACCGGTTCCGGCCACGGCGCGACCGGCGTCGACCTCGGCCTCACCCACTCCGGCCCGGGCACCCCCATGGCGGCTTCCGACTCCGACCTGGCCACCCTCGTGGACGCGGTCCCCGGTGCCACCGGGGTCACCCTCGCCGTCATCCAGGGCGGACGCCACCACGTGCGGTGCCACGGCAGTGAATCCCGGGGCGGCCGCCCCATCACCCCGGCAACCGCCTACGAGATCGGCTCCGTCACCAAGACGTTCACCGCGCTGCTCCTGGCGCAACTGGCCGCGGAGGGCCGGATCACCCTCCACGACCCGCTCGACGCCCACCTTCCGCCGGCCCACCGGCCGCGGACGAAGGACGGCACGCCCATCACCCTCCTCCACCTGGCCACCCACACCTCCGGCCTCCCGCGCCTGCCGCCCGGCCTGATCGCCCGGGCCCTGCCCGTCTGGTTCACCAATCCCTACTCGGCCTTCGGCGAGGAGCACCTCCTCGCCGCCCTACGGCGAACCCGCACCCGCCACCGCCCCGGCACCCGCCTGGCCTACTCCAACTACGGCATGGCGCTCCTCGGCCGAGCCCTGGCCGCAACCACCGCGACCGCCTACCCGACGCTCCTCGCCGAGCGCGTCTGCCGTCCCCTCGGCCTGCGCGCCACCCATTGCGGCCCTTCACCCGAGGGCCAGGCGACCGGTCACCGCGCCGGCAGGCCCCTGCCGCCGTTCGCCGTGCCGGCCCTGCCCGCGGCGGGCGCGCTGCGCTCCACCGCCGGTGACCTCCTCCGCTACCTCCACGCCCACCTCCACCCCGACGGCACCCCCCTGGCGCGGGCCCTGCGGGACGTGCAGACACCCCGCCTGCGCGCCCGGGGCTCCGGCGACCACGTCTGCCTGGCCTGGAACTCGCGCCAGGTGGGCGAACGCACGTACCTCTTCCACTCGGGCGGCACCCGCGGGTTCACCACCTTCCTCGGCTTCGCCCCCGGCACCGGCACCGGCGTCGCAGCCTTGGCCAACACCGGCCCCAGCCTCCACAGTCGCTTCGTCCAGAGCGCCTACGAGATCTTGAAACGCCTCACCTGCTGACCCCGACCGACCGGCGTCCCCTCCGGACGCGACAGCCGTTCTGCGGCCGGGCAGGACACGGGTGACGTCAGCCTGGACGACGACGCCGGCGAAGGGCGCCCCCGACAACCGACAGGCGCCGTATCCGGTCACACGGCGCCGCAGCGCCGGTGGCCGGACCTGCGGCCACGGCTCGGGACACCCGCCGCCCGCCACAGGACGCGCCAGCCGATCGCGCACCCGTACCGGCACGGAGCCCCGGCACTCCGTCCGTTTCCAGGAGGGTCGCGACTGCGGAGCGTCACCCCGTGGCGGATCTTTCTGCTCAGTCCCTTACGGCATGCCGTGTCAGACGAGGGAGGCGTCGAAGGTCACCGCAGCCGCCGGCAGGACCGTGCCGAGGCGTGGGAAGTCCAAATCCACCGCGCCACGGTGCTCCTCGGCAGTGAGGCCGGTCATGGCGTCCTCGGCGAAGACCACCTCGTAGCCGAGGTCGACGGCGGCGCGTGCGGTGGACTCCACGCCGAGGTTGGTGGCGATGCCTGCGCAGACCAGCGTGTCGATTCCCAGCCGAGCGAGGAGCGGGTGCAGTCCGGTGTCCTGGAAAGCACCGATCGTCCGCTTGACCAGTACATGGTCCCCATCGCGGACCAGGCCGGGAACCAGCCCGCTGCCGGGCGGCTGGACATCGACGCCCGGGCGCTCGGCCCGGACCAGGACCACCGGTGCTCCGGCCGCCCGGAACGCTTCGGCGAGGCGCCCGGAGGCGGCCACCACCTCCGCTCCGGTCCGCGGGGCGAGCGGCAGGGCGGCGATGCGCTCCATCAGGTCGACGAGGACCAGGGCGGTGCGCTGGGCGCTGAATGCTGGCATGGGCCGACCGTACCCGGAAGTGATCACCGTTGGGGCCGACTTCCGATCGCTGGTAGCGGCCGAACCCCAGGCAGTCGCTGCCGTCGATCGCGACGACCACCTCGAGCGGCACGGGCAGCACGGGGACCGGCTCCGTGCAGGGCAGAAGGCCGAGCCAACTGGGTCTCACCCCATCATCGACCGCAGCACTCAATGCTTCCCGTGGTCGGCGCCTTCCACGTGACGCAAGGCGGTCAACAGGGCGTCGAGGGGCGCGGGAACGAAGTCGAGGTCGACGGCCTGGGCGAGGAGGTGTCCGTAGCGGATCTTGCGGCCCTTCTTCGTCCCGAGGAAGCGCCGCATCCGGTGGTGCGGGTCGCGGCCCCGCTGCGCGGGCTGGCGGATGAAGGTCTGCCACGGGACGAGATCGCCCTCGGCTTCGATGATCTCCTCGACCGCAGGCACGCCCAGCGAGCGGATGAGCTCTTCCTCGAGGTCCTTCACACAGACGAATACCTCGTGGCCGGCAGCACCGGCCTGGCGGAAGGCACGGTCGTAGAACGGCTGCTCCTGTTCGTCACACAGCCCGGTGACGCGCAGTCCCAGTCCGGGCGGCCCCAGGAGCCGGACGTAGCGGCCGACGTTCATCGCTCCGCCCATGGATATGACGCAGACGCCCTCGTCGGCCAGGTCCCGGTTCAGGCGTGCCGCCAGGGTCTCGACGGCGGCGAGGTCGCTGGGTCCTTCCACCAGCACCACCGCCGCGACACCCAGTTCCGAGGCCAGCCCCCCGGCAACCTCGCCGGGACCGCCCGCCGCCCAGTCCGTCACCGCGTTCCGGAACATCCCCATGTCTGCCATGCGGTGATCCTGCTGCACCAGGGCCCCGGTCGGCACCCATTTTTCCCGGCTCCGACGTGCCTTTCCCCTCGCTGTGCATGCCGGGTCTGAGTAAGCATCCGTCGATGAGACGGCTAATCCCACTTCGTCCTTTCCTTGACGGTGGAGACGAGCGTGGCCTCCGAGGCGTTGGGGCCAGCGGCGGGCGCGAGGGCGGTGACAGCCGGGGCCGCAAGGGCGGCTTCGGGGGGCGGCGCAGCCACCGGGGTCGCGATCGCGGCGGCGATGGCGAGGACGGCGGCAGCGCGCATGGTCCACTTCAGCACGATAGTGCTCCGTTCCTGACGTGTGAGGGCATGTGCCTCAATCGTCGCCGCGATCTGGTGCCCGGGTATCGTCCAAAGGTCGCGGCCGTCTCCCCCACACGGGGGAGACGGCGAGCCACGGGGCACCTGCCATGTACCACTCCTGAGGCACCGACTCATCCGAGTTCATCAATGAGGCGGTACGGGTTGATGTGCGGGAGGGGGCCTTGCCCCGGCCGGGGTCGGCAGCGGCGAGGTCAGCCGTTCAGGTTGGGGCTCAGGTGGTGGCACAACTTCACGAAGAGGTCGAGGCTGGGGATGGTGTACGCGTTCGCGCTGCCGGGGTTCGGTGCCTTCCTCAGAGCCCAGGAGCCGTTGAAGACCGCCGATCCCTTCGACGAAGCGGAATTCGGCGATTTCTGACCAGGCGGCCGACCCCTCCCGGATCGCCGGCCTTTTCACGCCCGAGATGCCGTGCCGGTCAACTGTGTAGGCGCCGAAGTCGACCGTCTCGCCCTGTTGGACGCGCACGATCGTTCGGGACAACTGGGTGCGCGTGACCCATGTCTGGAAGTTGTCACCCCAGGCGTGCGGGTAGAGAAACGAGGGGCCGATCACCCACGAGGTGATCCCGAGAGCCGCCCTCTGGCCCTTGGTCAGTGGGGGCCTGCCGAACCCGATATCGCCGCCGTTGACGGTGCGTCGGTACTGCAGGATGCGCAGGGTGCCCCAGTCGTACGCGGCTGCGTAGCCATCCGGCGCGGTCACGACTATGCCGCCGTCGAAGAAATAGAGCCGCCAGTCCCGGTTCTTGAACCCCAAGCCCTGCTCGGTCGCGATCGTGTCGACCCCATTGCCCAGCCCGCGCTGGGCGGCGAGTGCCGCGGCGGCCGCGTTCGGCTGCTCGGTGCGGATGTGCGCGATCTCGTCCTTGGATTCCTTGGCCTAGGTCAACTGATGTCGATCCGAATCGAGTTAGGGCTGCCCCAGGCCTCGAGATCATCCGGTCGCGCCGTCGCGGCCGACGGTGCCAGACAGCCGCGAGCCGGGCTGGTGAGCTCGCACAGCTGGCTCTGTGTTGATTGCTTCCGGCCCGGCTTCGGCTGCGCTGCGAGGGCTGGCGGATGCTCGCTGTCGCGAGAGCATCCGCGCCTGGCGGGGGAGTGCGGGCAGGCGTCGGAGCGGACGGTGTCGCGGTGGCTCAGGGCAGGCTGAGTCCCTTCCCTGGCGAAGGGGCCGACCAGGCGCCCGGTCGGCGGACCGCTTCGAGGTAACGCCGGAGATCCGGGCGGTGCTCGCACACTGGCATGGCAACGCTCGGCGGTCTGCCCACAGTGAGCCCGCGCCCGGACGGCGGCGGCCGGTGAGCCGGCCAACGCGGTCCCGGCTGGCGCACCGCTGGAGCGGGGTGTCCCTTTGCCGGTACTGGCGCGTCATTGTCGATTTCGCGTGCGGTAGGCCGTCATGTGACCGCGGGCGAGCGCGCGGGTCTGCCCTGGGACCGGAGCTGGCCCGGGTCCACGAGGTGTCCTGACGCCGCTGGCATTGTCCATGAGAACGGACGGCAGATTGCACGACTTCGGGAGGCGCCTCCGTCCGGTGCTGTTCGACCACGGCAGCAGCAATCGAGCTTCAACCTCCACGGGGCACCGCGCCCGGCCGCTGCCCCCTCCCTCCGTGCCCTCGAACACAGTGAGATCCTGCACGTGTGAACCATCTCGGTGACGAGCGCCTACGCGGCTGGACCATGCGCTTCATGACCCTCCTGGCAGCCGACACCCAGGATCAACTCGCCTGGTTGGGCAAGCGTGAGGAGGACACGAAGGGCGTCGTCGAAGAGGCAGAGCTACTTTGCCGCGTCTCAGAAGGACTCGTCGAGCGCGGAGTCTTCAAGCCTGAGGATCTGCACAACCTTCAGGCCATCGGCCGTCGCCTCGGCGAGATCGATGCCGACGGCCGCGACGGCCTGTGGGACAACGCCTTGACCACGGATCCCGTGTGGGACGACATACGTTCTCTCGCCCGCCAGTTCCTCCTCACGACACTGGGCGACTGGCGCCGGCCACTGCCACCTCCCGTCCGCCCGCACACGGGCGACCGCTGAGCCGCCCAGGCCGCCGCGACCCCGAAGCAGTCGGCGCCGCACACACGAGACCGAGGGACGTCGCGGCTACGCTCGGACGGGTGTCGGCAGACAGGCCGCCGCACACCGCCAGCCGTGCCTAGGCAGTCGACTCTCGGGTCGAAACTCAAGCATCGTTCAAACCCTCAGTGTGCTTCGGTGCCTCCCAAAGCCGTGAACATCTGCCGTCCGTTCTCGGACCAGCACACATTCTGTGAGAACGATCAGCGGTGTTCCGCCAAGCTCGACCCCTACAAGCCCCACCTGGACAAACACTGGGCCGAAGGACACACCAACGCCCCCCAACTCCGCACCTTGCCTCGTGTGCTGCGGGACACCGGCCCGTCACCCGATCAGTGGCCACTCTGAACGAGCTCAGTGCTCGATTCCGGAGGACTTCGGCGTGATTTGCGGGGGTGCGGGCTCGCTGACTCCGTGGCCGGTGAGGGCACTGCGGGGCGCGCGGATGATTCCGTGGCCCAGGTTCACACCGGGTAGGAAGGCACTCATGTGCTCCCTCCGCTTCGCCTCGGCCGTCGTCGGGTTCAGTTCCTCGTAGGAGTTGGCCGCCGACAGCCGGTCGACGATCGCCGCATGGGTCTCCTTCTGGTCCTCGGGGACGTCGATGGCGTGCAGCTTCATGGCGAATACCTCGGGGGACTTCCCGGGGTCGTCGTCCCCCATCCGCAGTTGGCAGCGGATGGGGGGATCGGCCATGAACGCGTTGATGTCGGGCGGAAGGTGCGCGTGCTGAGGCAACGGCGTCGCGAACCTGATGCCCTCCTTCCCGACGTCGGTGTTCTTGAGGAGCGCCGGCATCTCGGTCTTGCCGAGGACCGAGTCCGCGGTGATGTCGGCGGCGAACCCGATCACGAGTCCCTCGGTTGCGATGGCGTAGCGGTCTGAGAGGGTGTCCCAGGCGGCACCGTGAGCGGCGTCCAGTTCCTCCGGATCGAAGTCGAAGTGCCGGGCGAGCGCATCCACCACGAATTCGTTGCCGAGGAAGTAGCCGTTGAGCCGGTGCCCGGCGGGCGTGTCCTCCAGCACCTGCAGGCCGCGCGACTGGCCGCATGCCCTGGCCAGAAAGCGGTTGGGCACGGGTGTGTCCACGCCCTCGAGCTCGGACTGGTAGGACCAGAAGGCGCGATGGGGGCCGCGGTCCTCGTTGGTGACCGACTCCTCCGCCGCGAGGTTCTCGATGAAGTCCACAAGACCGGGCTTGGGACCTTCCGCCTCCGGATCGAGCGTCGACAGGTAGTCGCCGTACAGCCTGCGGGCGATCGCGGCCCCGGACTGCCTGTCACGTGGTTCCGCCGCGGCATGTTCCTGCTGGAGGGCAAAGGCCCGGGCTATCTCCTCCGGGGCCGGAGGAGCGTCGGGGTTCACGGGGTCCTCCGTGAACCTTCAGGGGCATGCACGGTCAGCTGGATCCGCGAACCGCCCGGCGTGTCGGTGGCCCACGCTGCGAACGACACCGACTGCGCCAGCACGATGAAGGCCTGCCCGGGGTGGTCACCCACCGGCTTCCAGTACGCCATCCGATAAGGGGTGCGGGTCTCGAGGCGGTATTCACGGCTCTCCCAGAACGCCGGTTCCATCGGCTCCGGGAAGTCTGGTGCATCCCAGGGGCCGGTCCATACCGCAGGCCCCAGAACACTTTCGGCCGCCTTGACGAACTCGGGCCATTCGTCGGCCGCGCAGGTCAAGAGACCGGGGTTCTCGGACGCCTCGTCCGCCTTGAGGTGCCACGCCCAGTGGGTCAGGCGGCGTACGGGATGCCAGTTGCCCCCTGCTTCGAAGGTCCACCTGCCGCCGGCCCTGCTGCGCACCGCCAGGTTGCGGTCGGCCGTCAGGGGCTCCCAGCCGTAGCGCTCGCACCACGTGCGGCATTCGGGGGAGCCGCCCTGCGGCGGGCCCGCCCAAACCGACGCCCAGTCCACCCCCCGCAGGCCCTCCAGCTCGGCGGCCAGGTCCTGGGCCGTGCGGCCCGACGTCTCCGTCAGCATCGTCTCAAGCTCCTAAACCGGTGATGAGCTGGCATCATGACATGTCATCAGTGCCGGGCGATCGCCCGTATCAGCAGGCAGACGACCACCGGGCCAGGATCAGCTGAGGGATTGATCGCCCCGGGCCCCGGCTCCGGCCAACTGCTCCCGCGCGGTGTCGGCTTGTCGCGGCCCCGCCCAGAACGCGGGCACCCACGCCGACTGGTCCGACGGATCCGGAACGCAGTGCCACCACCGATGCCATCGTCGGGGTACAGAGACACCACCTACTCCACGCCCGTCACCTCCGTCGCCTCCCGCGCCATCGGCTCCACGACCACCGCCGTACGCGCGCCTGCCGCGCGGTCCAGGTTGGTGCCAGCACGCAGTACCTCCAGGGCGGTGGAGTCGAGGGCGATCCACCCGACCCGGCAGCGGGCCTCCTCCGGCGGCAGACCGGCACCGAGGATCACGAAGACCTCGCTCATGAGCTGCGAGTCGGCCTCCGGAGTCCGGGGGTTCTCACCACCGGCGGCGGGGCCGGCGAAGCGCGAGAGGTCCTGACCGCTGAGCGACGCGGCGCCCACGATCACACCGGCCGGCGTTCCGACGGTCAGATCCGCCCCGGCCAGACCGACGCCCAGGCCGTGCAGGCCGTGGGCCAGTCCGGCCCTCCACGCGGTGCCAACGGATCCGCCCGGCCCGACGTGCTGTGCGGCTGCCCGCCGCGCGGCTGGACGGCCGCGCGGGAGGCGACGGCCTTCGGCCTGGTCATGGTGCGGCGTCAACCGAGCCTGGAGTCTCGCCACGGCCGTCGGCTGCTCACCGCACCACCTCAGCCGGACCTTCCGTGCGCGGCCGGCACAACAGTGCGCTCGTCGGCGAGGAGGACGTCGTCGGTGCGCGGGAGGACGTGGCGCTCCACGGCATGTCCGGCACCCCTCGTGGCTGGTTCTCCGCCTTGAGGCGCGGGGCGGGAAATGAGCATGAACGTACAAGCGGCGCGGTGTCACCGCCCGGCAGTCTCTCGTCCTGGCCGGCCTGACGGAAAGGCGGCCGGAAAGGGGACAGCGGATGAGCGGGCTGAGCAAGACGTGAGTGACGAGGACGCGTGCGGGCCACCAGGCCCGCACGCCCGGTTTGACCCGTTCGCCCTTTCATGCCGCGACCGGTGCGGCACCCCACCTGCCGGCGACTGTGAAAGGACCACTGACGCACGTACGAAAGACCCTGGCTGCGCTTGGCATGACCCTGTCGGTGGCGCGGCCCGAGCGGCAGCCGCGCCAGGCGGCCGGCTGCTTCGGCTGCCGACGCCACCGTCCGATCCCGTCGCAGTCCAAGAGGACCGCCGACCAGCGGCGCCGACGGCCACCGGCCCAGCGGTATGCCGACCACGAGAGAACGAGCAGGGGGACAGCAAGTGGCTGAGGGCAGCATGCCTGGAGGCAAGGGCGCCGACGCGCCGGGGGCCGGAGGCCGGCAGGGGACCGGGCCCGGCGAGAGCGGCCTGCCACCCGGTGCACCAGGATCGCCGCAGCCACCGGCGCCGGCCTACGGTCCACCCGCAGGCGCACCCGTCCCGCCACCGTACGCCGACCGCGGACCGTCCGCCCCGCCCAGCTACGGACCGTCCACACCGCCCAGCTACGGACCGTCCACACCGCCCAGCTACGGACCGTCCGCCCCGCCCGGCTACGGCGCGCCCGCCTTGCCGCACTCCGGCGGGCCCGTCCCCCTCGCCCCGCCCGGGGCCCCACGCCGTGGGGACATCCCGGCCCCGCGCCGGTCCCCGCCCCCTCCCGCGGACCGGGCGGGAAGATCGCCGCGATCGTGATCGGGGTGCTCCTCGTCGTGGCGCTCATCGGCGGCGGCATCGTCTTCGCCCTCACCGCCGGCTCGGCCTCCAACGGCTCCTCCTCGAACGCTCGGGAGGCGCCGTCGGACGCCCTGCCGGTCGCCTGGCAGATCGATCAGATTCCCCGGTCCACCGCCTCGTCCACCCGGGCCACCCGCTGGCCCGGCCGCTGGATGCACAGTTCGGTGCTGGCCTACGGCGACGAGCACGGCGTACGCGGGTACGACACGGCCACCGGCAACCAGAAGTGGCAGGTCGAACCGCCCAAGGGGGCGGGCGAACCCTGCGCCATGTCACCGTCGGCCGGCCTCGAGGGGGTGGGCGCGGTCCTGTTCGACGCAGGGGGCAACGACTGCTCCTACCTGGCGGCGATCGACATCGACACCGGCTCGGTCCTGTGGGCGAAGAAGATCACCACGGAACACGGGTCCCACGCGCCGGAGCTGCACGTCGGCATGAAGAGCATCACGGTCGGGATCAACGGAACCGAGCGCATCCAGACCTTCGACGTGCAGAACGGCGCGGTGGGCGACCCACTGGCCGCGACGACCGTCGGCTGCCGCTACTCGTACGTCTTCAGCGCGCAGCACATCGCGGTCAAGCCGGAGTGCCGCAACGAACTGGTCGTCATCGACACCCAGTCCGGCGCCACACCGATCACCGTGTCCGACCAGGCGGGCAAGGCGATCCAGATCCTCAACGACCACCCGCTCACCATCGCCGTGCACAGCGGCACGGACGACTCCGGCCCGCCCCGCGTGCTGCACTTCGACACGGCGGGCGCGAAGGCCACCTCCGTGGAACTGACCGGCAAGGCGGCCGACCTCGTCTTCAACGACAAGGAGGACGCCTACACCGACCAGGGGCTCTTCTTCGGCAAGGTCCGTGACGGGTCCACCCTCGTGGCCGACCTGAAGTCCGGCAAGGCGGTCTGGGAGGCGAGGGCGCAGCGTGCGTCCTTCGTCGGCTACGACTCACTCGGCAAGCGCGTGGTCATTGCCGAGGACGACCCGCAGAAGTCGTACTGGACGCGCGTGGGCGCCCTCGATCCCGAGACCGGGAAACTCGCTTACGCCGGCACCATGGTCATGCCGGACGGCGGGTACCTCCACCGCTCCGGCGCCCTGTACGCGTACGACAGCGACAAGGTGATGTCCGTCGGCACGCGCGCCTCGGACGGCAAGAGCGTGATCGTCGCCTTCGCCACCGCCTTCCCCCGGTCCTGAAGGGGCCCCCGCCCGGCCCGCGCCGTCACCCCACGGATGGCCGACGCCCCAGCGCCTCCCCGCCCGGGAGCGGATCCAGTGAAAGCCCTGCGGGCAGTGCGCGCGGCTCTGCCGGCCCGTCGTCCGTAGGGCTGCCTGCGCCCGGCGGTGCCCCGTAGCGGGTGGCGATCGCGGTGGCCCGGTCCCGCAGGGAGTCGCGCAGCCACTGCGGCGCCAAGGCCTCCGCGCTCGTGCCGAGCTGCCACAGTGCCCATTCGGCGTGTCTGGCGTCCTGGAAGGTGGCCTCCAAACGCAGTGGGCCGTCCGCGTCCGCGTCCGGCTCCTCGCCGTCGGCGCGGACGGCCAGCGCCGTGTCGAGCAGTTCCTCGCGCCGCGCCGGGTCCAGTCGGAGCAGTACGGTGACCTGATCACCGCCGGTCCGGAACCGTGCGCTGCGTTCCTGCCAGGCCTGGTTGAGGTCGACCCGGTCGGGGCGCTGTGCCGGCTCGGCGAGTTCCTCGGCGGCCAGAATCCTGGACAGCCGGTACGTGCGGTCCGCGCCGGACCTCGTCGCGAGCAGGTAGCCGTGGCCGCGTGCGGTGACCAGCCCGACCGGGTCGACCGTACGCCAGACCGGGATGCTGTCCGTGGCCGCGTAGTGGATGCGCAGCTTGTGTCCCGCGAACACCGCGCGCCGGACCTCGGTCAGGACGGCCTCGGGTACCTCCTCGGTGGGCGAGCGGCGCGCGAGGAGGTCTGTTTCCGGCTCGAGAAGCAGGCGCTGGGCGGCCCCGGCCGCGGTGGCCCGGGAACTGTGGGGGAGCGCGTCGACCACCTTGCGCATGGCGGAGGCGAGAGCCGCCCCGAGGCCGAACGCCTGCGCGCCGCGTCGGGATCCGGCGACCAGCAGGGCGAGTGCCTCGTCGTGGTTGAGCCCGGTGAGCTCGGTACGGAAGCCGGGCAGCAGGGCGAAGCCCCCGTGCCGGCCGCGTTCTGCGTAGACCGGTACGCCGGCCGCCGCAAGGGCATCCATGTCGCGGAGCACCGTACGGGTGGACACCTCCAGCTCGCGGGCCAACTCGGCGGCGGACAGCCGCCCGTGCTGCCGCAGCAGCAGGACCACGGACACCAGCCGGTCGGCACGCATATGGAAAGCCTATCGGAATACATGACAGAGGATGTCGTGATGCGTTGGGAGGGTTGGGCCACGGAAAACGACCCTTCCCGTAGGAGAGGTGCAGCGACATGGCATACGAATTGGTCAACCCGGAAGGCCTGCACGACCCGGTCCCGTTCGGTTACAGCCACACCGTCAGCGTTCCCGGCGGCTCGGAACTGGTGCTGGTGGCGGGTCAGTACGGGTCAGGCCCGGACGGCGCGGTCGTCTCGACCGACTTCGCGGAGCAGGTGAAGCAGACGTTCCGCAACATCGGCACCGCTCTCGCCGCCCACGGGCTCGGCCTCGGTGACGTCGTCCAGCTCAGGACGTACGTGGTGGACCACGACCTCGGCAAGCTCGGGCCGATCGCGGCGGCGGTGCGGGAGGGCTGGGGTGGGAAGCCGCCCACGCAGACCCTGCTCGGGGTGGCGAGCCTGGCCGCGCCGGACGTGCTGTTCGAGGTCGAGGCGGTCGCCGTCCGGAGCTGAGGGCGGGTGTGCGCGGGCAGCGGCCGTCCAGGCGTGAGGGGCGGCCGGTGCAACCCTCGCGGCAGTCCTCCGGGGCGAGGGCGAGCGCGACGTCATCGCGACCGGTGCAGGGCGGCGTCGGCAGAGGCGTCCACGGAGCACCGGTGGCGATCGCGGCCGCGAGGGACGGGATGTCCGCTCCAGCGCCTGGGGGGCACCACCTGCTGGGCGAGCATCGGCGAACGGGCCAGGGTCGGTGCAGTTCCCCCTGACCGGTATGAGGGCTCCGCCGGCCTTGCCGTGACTTCCGAAAGCGGTGGAGCCGGGTGGCCTGCGGGATACGACACCGTGGTGGGCCTCCCGCACCAGCGTGCTCACGACCCCGGGCGAGCATGGCCGTGCCGACGACGACCAGCACCGGACCTCGGACAGCGACGCGGTCACCCTCATGCACGCATGTCTCGGCGTCGCTCCGAGGAGCCCCTCACCAAGTGCGGTGCACGGTCGCCTTGCCACCGGTCACCAGGCTGGCCGGCGGAACGTCGTCGGCCACGACCGCGCCGGCGGCAACCACGGCGTCGCGGCCGATGGTGACGCCGGGCAGGATGGTGGCACCGGCGCCGATCCACACGTTCTCCGCCACGTCGATGGGTGCGCCGGTGAGGTAGAGCCGCCGTTCCTCGGGATCAACCGGGTGACCGCTGGTAATGAACGTGACTTTCGGTCCGACCATCACGCGCTCGCCGAGACGGATCCCGGCGTAGTCCAGGAACGTGCAGTTCTGGTTGATGAAGACGCGTTCGGCGAGTTCGAGGTTCAGGCCGTGGTCCGTGAAGAAGGGCGGGTAGATCGTGACTCTCGGCGGCAGTGGCTTGCCGAGGATCTGTTCGAACAGTTCCGCCTTGCCCGCTTCGTCTTCGAAAGGCAGGACGTTCAGGCGGGAGGTCAGCTCGGTGACCCGCAGGACCCTCTCGGCCATGGCCTGGAACTCGGTGCTGCGGATGCGCATGAGACGGCCGCTGGACATGCCACGGTCCTTTCTATGTACCACTGTCGGGGCGCGAGTCACCCGGTGATCAAAGCCAAGGGGTGGCACCCAAGACGGAAGTGAGGACGTCCAAGATCATTCCGCGGTGAACGGCACGGATCCCTCGCGACGGCACTCTAGGGGAGAACCGACGACCCCCGGCGGGCGCCCCGGCATCCGGTCCCGTGCCTTCCGGGTGTGGCGGAATGGCCCGCTGGGCTCGAGCGGATGGCTGCGGTGTTGGAGCTGGGAGCCGAGGCCGCGGTCGGCTGCGACACCCATGTGGTGGTCCGGGCCAGGGCTCAAGTTCGATTCATCAAGATCCGGCTCTTCCCCGAGCCCTGGACGAGGGGCCGAGCCGGGTCCTTCCGTCGCCCGCGAAAGGCGGAACCCCAGGAGGCCCTGACGGCCTGGCCGCGTCACCGCCGGCACCCGGGGACGGGCGCCGGCGCAGGATCAGCACGTCGACAGGCGATCCGGGTCCGGGGAGCCGGGCCGGCCGGAACCACCTGCCGCCACCGACGGGTTGTCGGCCGCCGACGGTGGGCATCCTGGTGAGGGCCGGACCGGTGGCGGAGACGGGGTGGGCTGGTGAGGCAGCGGGTCGAGGTCCTCTGCGACGAGCCCGGCGTGCGGGTCATCGTCTGCTCCGGCGAGTTCGACCAAGACACCCTCGGGCCTCTGCGGGCGGCCGCCGAGGCCGCGGTGGCCGATGCGGCCGTGCGGTGGATCGCGCTCGACGTCACCGGCGTGGAGTTCGCGGACTCCACCCTCCTCAACCTGCTGCTGTGGCTGCTGTGTACAGGGCGTCTGGTCCTCATCGGTCCCACTCCGCACCGCCTGAACCGGGTGTTCGACCTGACCCAGGCCGGCGACCTCTTCCGGGTCGTGGACAGCGTGGAAGAGGCGCGCCGGCTGTAGCCGCGGCGCGGGGCCCGACGGCCGCGGGGTGCCCCCGGGCACGGCGAGGCCCCCGCCCCAGGGGGAGGGGGGCGGGGGCCCGGCCGTGCAGGACACCCGTGCCGGATCAGTGGCGGAAGGCGTCCTTGGTCTTCTCCTTGGCCTGGCGTGCGTCGCCCTTGGCCTGATCGGCGCGGCCCTCGGCGACCATACGGTCGTTGCCGACGGCGCGGCCGACGGCTTCCTCGGCCTTGCCCTTGGCCTGCTCGGCGTGTGCCTTGGCCTTCTGTTCACCCGACATGGTGACCTCCTCGTCGATGTACCGGCTCGGTCGTGAACGCTCTCTTGCTCGCGTCCGGCGACCGTAAACCCCCCGGTTGTGGAACGAGGCCGACCCGCGCGCGACCTGCATGGCCCCCCGAGCTCGGGGCACAGGCCCGTGAGGACGGTTCGTCGTCAGGAGCGTCAGGAGGTGGTGGCGGTGCGCGCTACGAAGGTGCTGGATTCCTTTCCCGCCGGTCATCCGCACGGAAGCTGGTTCGCCGAGGAGTACGCGGCCCGGTGCCGGGAGCGGGGCGAGCGGGCGACCGTGGTGATGGACCTGGAGAGGGACGCCTTCCTGGTCGTGACCCCGGACCCGGACACGGCGCGGAACCCGGCCGCGTAAGGGCGTCCCCAGGCCGCCCCGCCACGTCACCCGGCCCAGTGCACCCGCCCCTGATGGATCAGGCGGAGCTGGCGGCGGGCGGTGCCGAGGGCGGCCGCCCAGTCCTCACCCCGCAACGAGGCGGCGAGGAACGCCGACGCCGTCATGAACATGTGGTCCACCAGGAGCCGCGAAAGCATCGTCACGTCGTCGGCGTCCCAGTCCGCGCTCAGGGGATCGGCCCCGAGCGCGGCCCCTATCTCCTCGGCGAAGGCGTCGAGTTGCCCGGCGATGGCCTCGCGAACCGCCGGTACTCCGCCGTGGCGCTCGCGCACCAGGAAACGGACGTGCGCGGGCCGGCGGCGCACCAGTTCGGCGATGAGCCCCACCGCGGCGTCACCGCGCTGCTCGGCGTCCCCGGTCGCGGCGAGGATGCCCCGCACCGTCTCGTGCAGGCTCGCCAGCGCCTCTTCGACCAGCGCGGCTCCCAGATCGCCGACGCCCCGGAAGTGGCGGTAGAAGGCGGTGGGAGTGACCCCGGCTGCCCGGGCGATCTCCCTGAGGCCGAGACTGCCGAGGCTGCGCTCCTCCAGCTCCGACAAGGCCGCGTCGAGGAGGGCGCGCCGGGTTCGGCGGCGCTGGGTCTCGCGGACCCCGGTGTGCGGACTCATGACGCGCAGTCAACCGCGTCCCATCGGGCGGCGCCAGCATGAGGCGAACTGAACTGGGTAGTCAGTGAACAACTGTTACCTCAATAGGAGGACGTCTCATGCTCTTCCTCGTAGGTGCGTTGCTGGTGTTCGGGGTCGTCCTCGGCACCGTGGCTCACGTTCCCGTTCCCGTCAGCGTGGTGGCCGGCCTGGCCATCGCCCTGTGGCTCGCCGTCTTCCTCGCGCGCGAGCGCTTCTCGGACCGCCGCCTGCCAGGACGGCCGCACTCCGGACGAGGGGGCCGGCGATGAACTCTCGTACCGTGTCCCCCGGCCGCACCACGACCCGGCTCCGCGCCCGGGACGGCGACGCGATGGCCGTCGCGGCCTTCGTCCTGGGGCTCGTGGGCCTCCTCGTGATGAACCTGCTCCTCGGTCCGACCGCCGTCGTCCTCGGCGTACTCGCCCTTCGGCGGCACACGGCCCGACCGGGCCGGGCCCGCCTGGGCATCGCGCTGGGCGTGGCGGACCTGGTGGTCCTCGCCTGTTTCGTCACCGCCGACGGGACGTGGTCGTGGAGCGTGACCTGACGCTCCCCTCGCAGCAGACTGGCCAGCAGCCCGCAGAAGCCCCGCCTTGTTTCGCTGCGTGGCGCCGCAGTGGCTCGTAGGTCTGCTGGGGACGGCTAGGGGCGGGTCTCTCGTGCAACGAGGTGAAGCCGATCCCGCGTGCGTTTCGCCATCCTCGCAGCCAGCTACTGGACGCCACACACCCAGGCTGGCCGCTGGTGGAGCAGGCAGCCCGGGTGGTGGACCGCCCCAGCATCAGCCGGCCGCGTTGGGCGACCCGGACGTGCGGGGGCCGTGGACCCGTCTCAGTTGCCGATGCCGGAGCTGCCGATGCCTGAGTTGCCGATGCCGTGGCTGCCGATGCCCGTGTTGGCGATGCCCGCGTTGCCCAGACCCCCGTTGGCGATGCCCGCGTTGCCGATGCCGTCGTTGAAAGCGCCTGCATTGCCGACGCCTGCATTGCCGATGCCTGCGTTGCCCACGCCGTCGGCGCTGGCCGCGCCGGCGCCGCAGATGGCCAGCACTGCCGCGGCACCCAGCGCGGCCGCCACACGGAGAAGAGTTGTTCGCATAGTCGTGTACCTCCTACTTCGTGACAATTTGCCCCTTATCTCTAGCATGCGCCGGCACGGGATACGGGGATAAGGCTCCGAAGCCGCCGTGTCGCCCGGGCGCCCCGACCGACGGCGTGCGAGCCGCAGATCGGCGGCCCGGAAGACCCGCACACCGCCGAGGCAGCCGTCGTCCCGGAGCATCGCTGTACCGATTCCCTCAGCGTCAACGGCGTGACGGCGACGAGCCCGGGGCGGTGTCCTCTGCGTGGACTCGGGGCACGGCCATAGGGTTCGTGTCACGACCGTGCCCCCGTACGCGGTGCCCGCCCCCGACCCGTCTCACGAGACGAGGCACAGCCCACGAAGCAGGGGCCGCGGTAGTTGGCGCGGAAGGAAGCGGTTGCGTCCTTGTCGGCGGGCAGCGCTGGCGGTGCCTCCTGACGGTGAGGCGGCTGGTCGTCGATCGTCCAGTGGCCAGGCGGTGATCCCTGGTCGCGGAAGTCCAGTCTGGTGGGGGAAGGGCTGCGTGTAGGTGCCGCCATCTCGCGCCGTCGTGCTGAAGCCGGCCAGGGTCCAGCCGTGGCAGGCGGGTATGAGCCCCACCCTGTGGCGATACCCGTCGTTGAACTTGATGGTCACGTTGCAGGTCACCAAGGGCACTACCACGGCAAAGGTGTCGCTGCACTCCTGGTACGGGACGAAGGCGGCGACCCTGTTCGCCGACATCAAGGCCGCCGGCCCGGCGTGCGGCGGTTCCATCAACGTCGCCCACGGCGCCGAAAAGGTGACGGTCACCAACATCGCGCCCCTTGCCGGTGACGAAAGCACGTCCTTCAGGGCGGAACAGGACCTGAACGGCAACAAGACGCCGATCGAGGTGACCCTCGTACGCAAGGGCACGACCCTTGCGACCTTCACCGCGCACAGCACCTCCGCAACGGCAGAGAAGCCGGCCGAGGTCGCAGCAGCCCAACTGAAGAAGCTCAACTGAACACAGCCGGCTCCGCCTTCGCAGCGGCTGCGTCGGCAGGCGGAACCCACCGTGCCACAGGCCAGATCGGACGAGGTCTTGGGCGGGTGGGCCGAGCGCAGCGCAGTAGATTGCCCTGCTTCTGGGACTCTGCCCCGCATGCCCGCAGCCACGGACACATAGTGATGTCCAACGAGCAGAACACGCCCTGGCTCTTCCCGACCCAACGACCCGGAAAGCCGCTGACGAACCGACGGCTCACAAGAAGACTCCACGACATCGGGCTTCCCTCTGAAGCCGGACGATGCGCCGCCCTGCTCGATCTCTGCATCCAGATGCCCCCGGCCGTGTTGCAACGGCTCCTCGGAGTCAGCTTCCATCGCAGCCGAACGGTGGCGGCAGGAGCCCTCAGAACCGCCTCCGCGGCCGAGGTGGCCCGTCGCTCAGATACGTGAGAGTCATGCAGGAAGGTGCTGGACGACCCCCGCCCACGGGAAGTCGCCCGTCTTATGAGTCGCGCGAACGCTCCAGCGTCCTGCGGGCGCAGGAGTCTGGGTCTGCTCCTGGAGACCTCCCTGGTCCGGCTACTCCACAGCGAGGTCCGCTCCGGCTACGGCGGAGTCCAGGAGAACCGCCGATCCATCGGTCTCCCACACCCCACAGTCCTCCCAGTCGGTGGCGGGATCGTCCAAGACGGTCCTCGCGGCCTCAAGCAGCTCGGCATCTGAATCAGCGGCGAGCCAGCGCACGAAGACGTTCTGCTCGGAGAGGTAGTAGGTCGTGGCTGGTTCGTCGGCCAGCACCAACCCTTCTTGTGTCGGTCCTCACCGAAGCCGGGCGGCCGTCCACCGCCATGAGGACCGCCCGCTGTTGTCAGCCCGTGGCCCCGGGCAGTGCCGTGAACGTCGCGCTGGCTGACCGGGAGGACACCGCCCCTTCTACTGCGAGTTCTCCGTCGATGGAGATGGCGCACCGGAGCCAGCCGTCGGGGTGCTCGGGGTTGGACGTGGTGATCGTGAGCATGGGCATCGCGTCGATGCTCGACATCACGACGTTCTGCTTCCACGGCGCGATGACGGCCTTGACCTGCTTCTCCTCTCCTTTGAGAGGGTTGCCGATGGCGTAGGTGACCTCGAAGGAGCCATCGCCGGTTACCTCGTAGGTGACCTTGGTTCCGCGTTTGCGCCGGAAAAGGTTGTGCATGTGGGGCCTTTGTGACAGCGGACAAGGTGAAAATCCGGATCATCGTCGCACGTGCTGTCGGAACACTGCGGGGTACGCGGCGCCGGCGCTCAAGAAGATCCACCGGTGCTCCCGAGGATGGGCCCCTTCCACCACGACCGGCTGTCGGGGCCGATGGGGTGCCTGAGTGGGGCCTACGCCCGGCGAGGTCAGCCGCTTCTGACACTCGGGCATCAACCGTGCCCAGGTGGTCGGCTGCCTGCGGCCGGAGTCATGGCCTTCGCGCTCCTGCGCCGCCGCGTGCCGGACCCGCGCGGGCAGAACCTCGCCGGTCCGGTACCCGTCGGCGGAACCTCGACCTGACCACGGCCCCGCCCTGCCACACCGGAATGGGTCTGCAGGCGGTCTGCCCCGCTCGACTAGCAGGGCCGCCTCGTAGCCGGCCGGTGGTGCTCCAACGCCGGTTCAGCCGGGGCACGCTCCCGAACGCCGCCCCGAGGCCACTGGAATGCGCCGCGGCGCAGCGTTGTTGATCAAGAGGCCCGCCCCCGTCGGTGGCGGGTGTCACGGAACGGGGGAGCACATGTCGTATCCGCAGTATCCGGAGCAGGTGTACCACCGCGAGGAGGGGGAGGTCAGCGCGGTCTTCCGGACCGCCGAGACCCCGCCCGAGTTCGGTGCGGCCGGTGGCGACGCCATCCACTACCTGGCCACCAAGGCCTCCACGCAGGGCGAATTCGGCCTCTACCGTGTGGAGATGAGTCCGCACGCCGGCGGTCCCAAGACCCATTTCCACAAGACCGTCTCGGAATCGTTCTACATCCTCGACGGTACTGTCAGGCTGTTCAACGGAACCGACTGGGTGGACGCCGCGAAGGGCGACTTCCTTTACGTTCCGCAAGGCGGCCTGCACGCCTTCCGCAACGATTCCGACGCGCCGGCCGAAATGCTGATGATCTTCGCGCCGGGCGCTCCGCGCGAGGAGTACTTCGAGGGACTCGCGGCCCTGGCGGACGCCTCGGACGAGGAGCGGACCGAGTTCTTCGTCCGGCACGACTCGTACTTCGTGGAATAGCACCGCCACTTCGGGCGGGCAAGGACGGGGCTGTGCCCGCCCATCGGCACGCACGGCCCCACCGTGTGTCCGCAATGTCGGTCGGGCCGTCACTCCGTTCGTGGTGCGACGTCATGAACCGACCGGTCAGGCCTGGGAAATATCGGACCGCTGCTGGCTCCCCCCCGATGGGTCGCCCGGTGCGGGACCGGCGGCAGGTCCTCGTACTCCGCTGGCCTCCTTGAGTTCTCAGCTCAGTCAGTGACGTCGGCGAGAAGGGGCAGTGCAGGGGCGGAGGAGTCGTCGTGCGCCTTCGACTGTTGACGGATTTCGTTGCACTGGAACGCGCGGGCTTCGTCCAGCACCTCGATGGTGAGGCCATCGATGTCCTGGATCGTCGGGCAAATGTCCCGGATGATCTCAGGCTCGTCATTGGCGATCGCCGGCGTGACGGCCATGCCCAGAGCTGCCAGTGTCAGCATCGATCCGGTGAGAAGCTTCTTGTGGTTCACGGGTGTGCCTTCCTTGCATCCCAAGCTGCGGCGCCCAGCGGTAAGCGTCGATGACTGGAGTAACCGGCAGAGCAGCCCTGCGGTTTCGACCGCCCGCATGACGAACAGGACCGGTGACGGCGCTCAGCAGAGGGCTACACCGTCGACGTTCGCCACACATCGGGCCAGTGACCGGAGGGCTTCCATCCGGCCCCGCGCTGCACCCGGCAGCGGGCCTGCTTGGCCGTGCCGCTCCCGCTTGGTGCAAGGTGCCCCCGATCGCACACGTTCGCGGCCGGGGAGGTCAGGTGGTGGAGGGACGGCTCTGTGGGGTGCACAGGGGACGGACGATCTCGGCGGCGTGGATGATGCGCTCGAGGTCGTGGTCGGTGAGGTCGCAGTGCAGGGAGAACCGTAGCGCGGTGCGGTTGCGGGGGGTGGCGGGAGGACAGAAGACGGAGGCGAACACGTCGTGCTCTTCCATGATGTCGCGTACCTGGATGACCGTCTCGTCCCTGCCGGTGGGCAGGGACACGATGTGGGCCCCCGCACCGCGAAGGTCGTACCCGAGACCGGTGAGCGCCTCGCGCAGGGTCGCGGCCACCTCGTGCAGGCGCGTGCGGCGCCATTCGTCGTCGCGGACGACGTCCAGGGTCGCGGCGATCTGTACCAGGTCGGACGGCACCAGGGTGGAGGCGAAGACGGCCGGATAGGAGGTCATCTTGAAGTACTCGACGAAGTCCTCGTCCGGGCACGTGATGTAGCCGGCCCGCTTCGCGAACGCCTTCGACAGGCTCATCGTACGGAAATGCACCCGCCCGCTCAGCCCGGCCTCCGCGACCATGCCCGCCCCGCCCGGGCCGTGGGTGCCCAGCGAGTGCGCCTCGTCGACGACCAGGACACAGCCGCTCCCCTCAGCCAGCTCGCACAACGCGCCGAGCGGAGCCAGGCTGCCGCACACGCTGTACATCGAATCGACCGCGATCACCCCCGGCCCGTACTCCTCGATACGCCGCGCCAGGTGGGCGACATCGTTGTGCCGGAAGGGCCGCACCTGGGCGCCCGCCGCCTGCGCCCCCGCCCACAACGACATGTGGGCCAGCACGTCCACGTAGACCGGCACCTCGGGCCCGGCCAGGGTCTGCAGCAGGCCGACGTTGGCGTCGAATCCCGACTGGCAGAAGACACCCGCCCCCGAACCGAGATACCGGGCCAGCTGCCGCTCCAGAGCCGTCTGCGGGTGCTCCTCATACAGCAGCACCGCCGAGGCCAACCTGGCTCCCCGCATCGCGTGGAGCGATTCCGTCACGGCGTCCACCACGCGCTTGTCGCCGGCCAGGCGCAGGTAGTCGTTGCTGTCGACCACGGTGGAGTCCGGACCCGGCAGACGCTGGCCGCGCAGGATATGACGGCCTCCCCACGGGCCCCGGATCCCGTTGGCGTGGAAAGCCTCCACCCGTTCCCGGACGAACAGGGGCAGCATCGGGCCGGCGGCACACGTATCGCACATGCAGCGCAATGTAGGCCCACAGGTCACCTGACCGGCTCTACCCACGCAGGCGCGTCTGGGTGGGCCACTGGCCCTGTGTTCGGGCAGCGGAACAACACACCGCGTCCGACGGCTACCGCCGGTCTTCCTTCACCCGGGACGCTTCTTCCGGATCTTGGGTCGGGCGGACTCCGCATGCCGCCGCCCGCGTCTGTATCGGCGGGGTGGCCGAAGTCCAGGTGAGTGGCCGGGGGCGAAGGGGCGGGGTTCCGAGCCCGTCCGGCAGCTGAGCCGGACGGGGACGCCCTGGCCGGGCACGGCGAGGCGGCCCCGGAGTCCTTCGCGGTCGAGTCGTGCGAGCGGACGACGGGGCCAATTGGAGCGGTCAGGCGGCCACGGTTGGCAGGTGAGGCCAGGGGGGAAGAAGTTGGGTGTCACTCTGGTAGCGAGGAGTTCGCATGTCGGGTAAGGCGCAGGTGTTCACCGAGAAGGACTATGGCGGAGCGTGTGCTGAGCTGGAGGTCGGCGATTACAACCTGGGCTCGGGCACAGGGTCTGTCGGAGAGGACACCATCTCGTCTTTGAAGATCAGCCCGGGTTACCGGATCACCGTCTACAAAGATCGTGACTGTGCGGGAGCCAGTTGGACCTTCACCACCGACACTCCTTCCTTCGACTACCTCGACGACGCGGTCTCGTCGGTGTCGGTTGAGGAACGTCCCAGCGGCTTCCCTGACTCGGTCGTTTTCGTCGCGCCGCCGCCCGTCAGCTGATGGTTTGACCGATCCGCTGACACTGGACCCTTGGCCGTCCGACCGGGATGGCCAACGGCCCAGTTTCGCTGTCATCGGATACCCATGACTGAACCGCAGATCGTGGTCCCGCACACCGCCAAGAGGAATCTGGCCGGGGCTCCCGGCCCGGGGGCCACGCGCCGGCAGGCATGCCGCCCACGGCCACCGCCACGACCACGGGGGCGGTCCGCGCATCGGTTGCGTGTAGCGCCGAGAAGCCTGCGCGGGCGCCGGCCGGTCACCTCTCCGTCGTCGGGGCGGCGTGCTGACGGGGGGAAGCCGCCGCCGAAGCGGCCTGCTGTCCGGCTGCCGCACCAGCGGAGCCGGACCATGACCACGGCCAGGGCCCGGCACCCTCCGGGGGTGTTGTGCCGCCGCCGCTTACCCCACAAGGTGAGGCCACCCCTCCACCGGGTGCAGGGGTGGGGCGCGTCGGTGATGGGTGCGAGGTCAGACCGCCCGCAGTTGCTCGCAGCCCTCGGGTTGTTCGGCGGACACCGCGTGGAGGGACGCCGTGGTGCAGAGCGTGACATCGATGGCCCCGGCCCGGCTGGTGCTGAAGCGGACCTCGCCTGCTCGACTGAGCGGCGACCTCTCGTGGGCTTGACCGTTCGCGGCGGTATGAACAGGATCATCCGGGCTCTCGCGGTCGCCGGCTTCGCCCGGTCGTGCCCATGACTCTTTCCGCACCGGTCCATGCTGCGGCCTCCGGTGGGTGTGCTTCTACGCAGAGCCGGGCTACCAGGGCGCATCGTGGTGCTGCCGGCCATGGGGATACGCCGACGTGCCTGGCTTCCTGCACGAGCGTGCCCGCTCCTTCGAGTCCCACTCCGACGACGTCGGCGTCTACGCAATCGACTATGTGGGTGGCCAGTGCTACTACCGCAGGATCTGGATGGGTGATCGGAACGAGGACTGGACTTGGGGCAGCCGGCTCGACGGCGTCTCCACCGACCCGCAGGGATGCGAGGCGAGTTGAGCGGTCCGCCGTGCGGCCCGGCCCCACGGCGGCGGAGCAGTTCACCCGTCCGGCCGGACCGGTGTTGGCCGGTTCGTGTGGCGGGGCGACGTCGGCACCGTCGACTGCCACGCACGCACGGCCGTGCGACACCGGCGTCGCCACGCGTGGTACACCGCCCCTGAGCTGCGCGAATACCGGCCCACGGTCGCTTTGGGTGTCCGCGTTGCAGTCCGGGGCACCGCCGTCCGGTGTCAGGAGGCAGGACGAAGGCCCCGGGGATCACGACGTCCCGGGGCCTTCACTACGTGGTTGGCCCCTCAGCCGCTGCGCTGGATTGATGGGCCGGCTCGGCTGCGGGGCCTCCGGGCAGGGGCCGCTCAGCTCCAGGTGGCGCCCTGGAGGTAGAACTTGCCAGGGTGGCGCTCTGGACGAAGCGCAGACAGTCGTCCTGGACGATCACGGGGCAGCCGGGTCTGTGGTCCTTCCGCCGGATCTCGTAGTAGTTGCCCACCAGGACCCGCCCCGTCCTGTCCAGCAGCGACCGGTGATCCGGCACCACCGCGGGTACAGCGCGGCCCTGCCTGCGGACGCCTTCGTCCTCAGCTCAGCCGGCTCTCGACGTGATCGGCGACCGCGACGACCTCCGGGGCGTCATCCAGAACCGTCCAGTACTTCTGCCCGGACGGCATTAGTACGCCTGCCCTCGATCGCACCGTAGCGGCGGGCCATTTCGCTGGGACGTCTATTCGGGGGTCATGGGCGGGGGAAACGGGGGCACAGAGATGGGCAGGGGAAGGGCTCCCCGGATAGGCCGGGCACTGCCCGGCCGGCGAAAAGGAAGGATGCTCCTGTGTCGCAGGTCGAAGAGTCCGTCGAGGTAGACGTCCCCGTGCGCACTGCCTACAACCAGTGGACGCAGTTCGAGTCGTTTCCGCACTTCATGGACGGAGTGGAGCGGATCGAGCAGCGCACCGACACCATGACGCACTGGGTCACGAAGGTCGGCGGGGTGACCAAGGAGTTCGAGGCGGAGATCACCGAGCAGATCCCCGACGAGCGGGTCGCGTGGACCACGCTGGGCGGTGACGTGAAGCAGGCCGGTGTGGTCACCTTCCACCGCCTGGACGAGAACAAGACCAAGGTGATGCTGCAGCTGGACTACGATCCGGAGGGCTTCGCGGAGAACGTCGGCGACAAGCTCGGGGTCGTTAAGCGTCAGATCGCCGGTGACCTGAAGCGGTTCAAGGAGTACATCGAGGACCGCGGCCGCGAGACCGGCTCCTGGCGCGGCGAAGTCTGACCGCCGGCCTCGCTGGGAGCGACCGTTCCCGCCGGAGGTCTATCTCGCTCTGACAAGGCGACCCAGAAGCCCTTCTGCCTCACCTGCGCGTCCACGCCGTAGGGCGACACGCGAAGGACCTGTGCCCGGGTTGCACTGAGGCAGTCGCCGGAGGGCGTCGCCTTGCCCGATGGCCTGCACTTCGACGGGGGCGTGGAAGGGCCTGCGCGTCGCCAGCGTAGAGGCCGACACGGTAGATGTCGCCGCGGTGGGACCAGAACAGCAGATCGCTGGTCCGCAGCCGCCTGCGGGAGGCGGCCGCGAGTACTGCGCGGTGGGATGCGGGAAAGCTGCGTACACGGCCAGTACGCGTACTACACAGCGACGAGCAGCCGAAGCCCTTGGTGCGGAGGCGGAAGATGGGCTGCGGAGGAACTTGCGGCGGCTGCAGAAGCCCTTTGACGAGCCACCCGGTCCGCCTCCGCCCCATGCGTAGGGGGTGATTTCCCGCTCGGCGTTGCGTGCGGCGAGCCACCGGCCGATGCCCTCGCCATGCCGGGCGACGCCCGGGACGATGGCCGAGAGGCGGGCGCCGTCGTCCACGAGCTACTTGAGGGAGGAGTAGTGCCGCTGACAGTCCACGGGCCACCCGAGCCCGCCGGGGTTCCAGTCCCCATCGATCGCGGCCAAGAGCAGCGGCTCGTCGCTCGGCGCGTACGGGGTCTTTCCCGGTTGCCTGCCGCGCCACGGCCAGCGTCTGGTGCTGCTCGGAGTAGGCCCGGACGGCGGCGAGGTTCTCGGCGAAGGCGGCGTCGGCGGTGTCCCACACGATCCCCAGTGTTTCCAGTCCGCGGCCCGTTCGTCGGCCGTGGTCCCGGCCCGGAACGTCCGGCGCTGGTCGGAGAGCCACCTGCCGAGCGGGTATACGCCTTCGGTGTGGTCGTAGGGGGACCTCCGGGTGCTGCTTCCGCTCGCGGTAGCGCCAGGCGGCTTCGATGCCGCAGCGCCAGTCCTGGCGTTCGGTGTGGAAGACCTGGTAGCTGATCCACTTCGCGATCAGTGCGGGAAGTACGCCTTGTACGTCGCCGCCGGGCATGCGCGAAGTTCCCCCGACCGTACAGTCCGGTGCTTCCCCTCGCGTGTGCCCGGCGGGTTCCGAGTCCGCTGAGCGGGTCCTTGGCAGCGGCATTAGCCCAGGATGACGCCTTGGTTGACGTCGAACCCCCGGAGCTGGCCAGCCTCTGTGGAGTCGTGGCCGTATCTGATCGGTGCCTGCAGCACGTACCTGGTGCCCCCGGTGGAAGTCCCGTCCGGTTTCATTTCCTGGGGCGGTGGCGGGAACAGGATGTGATTGGCGATCCACTTCCCCGGTTCAAGGGTCTCGTAGGAGAACGGGCCCTCGACGTCACCTGAGCGTTGGAAGGTGAGGGCCATCGACTGGGTCCACGTCTCGGTGAGCCCGTTAGGGGTGAGTTGGAGGAGGCTGTCCGGGGAGGAATCGATGTCCGGTAGCCGCAGAATCACTTTCCCGAACCGCGGGTGTAGCGCTTCCATCACGAAGTCGACGGTCCGCAGGCGAACGAAGTCGGCGCCGGCGACTTCGACCCTCACGACCCGGGAACCGATGAAGTTCAGTGTCGGCAGCGGCGGTGGGAGATTCACGACCAGTGTTGCCCCGCCGATGCAACTAAGGGTGAACTGCTGGCCGACCGTCGGCAGCACCGGCGGGGCCTGACCAGATGGCTTCACGGCAGCGGCTGCACGGGTGGCTGCTGCGCCCGTCACGAGCAGCCCCATGCCGGCAGCCGCTACAGCGTGGCCGAGCAGACGACGGCGACTGAGGGAGGATGTCATGCCGACGATCATCAACCTCGCCACCTCCCGCTGGGCCGGTTCCGGCCGCGATGTCCCTCCCAGGAGTGACGCGATGCAGCTGATCGTGTACCGGCCGGTCGACCAGAGGTGCTGGAACTCACCTTCGCGGAGCCCACTGGGCGGCGGTGGCAGTGCCCTGGCGGCAGGCTGCAGCGTCCCGGGGTTGTAACCTGCGCGGCCGCGATCGGTGCTCCGACCCCATTCCCGCTCAACGACGAGCCGGGCAACCTGTCACGCCCAGTCGACGCCCAGCTGCGTGAGGGCGGCGTGCTGGTCGGCGGTGAGCTTGTCGCGCCTCTGCTTGGTGTTGGTGACCCATATGCCCAGCCTGACGGTCACTGGCTCTCCTCGCCTTCGACGGTGATCTCCTCGCTGTGGGCGCGTGGGACGGTCCGGTGGCCGCCTTCCCGTTCGACCCACTGTGTGAGGGCTGTCAGGCCCGTTTGCGATCTCTCGGTTGGGGACAGTGGTGTGAGAGACAGTGGTCTCGTGGGGTGTTGGTGCAGCTCGGGGTCTGTTTTGGGGTTTGGTGTCACTGTCTTTGATGTGGGAGATCAGTGGGGGATCGCTGTCCTTGGCCTTTATCGTCCCAGGGAATGACGCTGTCTCAGTTTCGTCAGTTCTGATCTATCGGCTGTCCGGGGGCCGGTTGTGTGGGGCGGGTGGAAGAGGAAGTACAGCTCCCGGTCTCGGGGGGGCGGGTGGAGCGTTGCCGGCGGTGTCGGTTCGGGCGTTGCGGGGGCCGGCGGTGCGCCGGCTGTTGTCTTTGCGCCGGGGAGGGGAAGCTGACCACCGGGCATGTGCGGACGGTGGGTGAGACGTTCGGTGTGCGGAAGCGGGCGGTGTGGCGGTGGTTGGCCGCTGCGGAGGATGGGACCGCGGTGCCGGCGGAGAGCGGCCGGCACTACGGCAGGTTCATGGTCACTCCGGAGGTCCGGGCTCTGCTCGGTCTGTGGAGGGGGAACGTCGCCGCTGCCCATCGTGAGCTGACTGCTCGTGCGGCTCGGGGCGAGGGGGATCCGCCGCCATCGGTTCAGACTCTGCATCGTGCGATCCGGAGGGATCTGTCCGTGGGGGAGCAGGCGGGGCTTGCTGGTGGTGAGGGTGAGGCCCGGAAGCATGATGTGTTCCTGGCCCGGCCTCGGGGCTGGCGGAACCAGGCGTGGGAGGCCGATCACGTCCAGGCCCCGGTTCTGGTCTAGGTGGAGGCACAGGGCGTCGTCCGTGGGTGACGTGGTTTGTGGACTGCGCGACGAAAACGGTCATGGGAGTGGCGGTCACCGCGGGGTATCCGTCGCGGGAGTCGGTGCTGGCCGCGCTGCGGGCGGGGGTGCTGCGCGAGGAGCCGTTCGGGCCGCAGGGCGGGCTCCCGGAAAAGGTCCGGGTGGACCGGGGCAGGAACTTTTTGTCGAGGACGGTCGCGGCGGCGTTCGGTGCGCTGCTTGTCGAGGTGGAGGACCTGCCCGCCTACACCCCGCACCTGAAGGGCACGGTCGAGGGCCTGAACCGGGCGGTGGAGGTGATGTTCCCCGCCGCGCTGCCCGGCTACGTACGCCAGCCGCGCCCGGGCCGCCACCGGGCCCGACCGAAGGACGAGGGGCTGCTCGATTTCGAGGAGTTCACCGCCCGGCTGCTGGGCTGGGTGCAGTGGTGGAACACGTGCACCAGCCGGGTCCGCTGGGCGTGAAGTCGCCTCTTCAGGCCTGGGAGGCGGATCCGACTCCGGTGCGGGAGGTCAGCCCGGAGGAGTTGCGGACGTTCACGCTGGAGGACGACGGCCGGATCCGGGTGATCCCCACCCGCGGTGTCCGGTTCCGCCGGCGCGACTATGTGGGGCCATGGATGACAGGCCTGGCGGGTACGGGGGTGCGGGTGAGGTTCATGCCGCACCAAGATCACCGGATCGAGGTCTTCGACGCGACGACCGGCCGCTACCTGGACCCCGCGACCGTAGCCGACGAGGCGAGCCCGGACAGATCACCCAGGTCCGCACTGCGCGGGCCGCGCGCAGCCGGCGTCTGCGCAAGGAGCCCGCCGCGGTCCAGCTGCTGCCGAGCTGTCGGCGGCTGATCGGACGGACATGTCGAGGCTGGCGCTGCCGGACCTGATCCCGCCGGCGGCGCCTCCTTCTGACTGGCGTACCCCGGCCTCCCTCGCGGTCCGTACCCGGCCGCAGGCGTCACCCGCACCGGATGAAGACGAGCCCGGCGGTGGAGCGGAGGCCGGTGTCACCTGGTGCTGCGGGCGGTGGTGTGCGGTGACCGCGCCCACGTACCAGTACGTCGACCTGCCCGATGCCGCGATCGTGACCACGAGGGCGCTGTTGACCGCTCGGGAGAACATCGCGGACACGGTCGCCGCGCGGGCGATGATGTGTGACCGCACGAGCAGACCAGGCTGCCCAGCACCCCGCCCCCGTCCTCCCCGCCGCCGCGTCCGCGCCGGTCCCGCACCAGGAGCCTGTCCGGCCTCGACGCCGTACTTGGCCCGCGGTGGCCGTGGTCGCCGTCCTCGCCCTCGCCGTCGCCGGTGTCGGGCAGAAGTCGGAAGACGACAAGCGGGAGCAGGAAGCGGCCGCCAACGCGGCGGCCTACACGGGCAAGGCCAGCGCGAGCGTGGTGGCCGACGAGGTGAACGCGGACGTGATCGCCCGCTGGAGCAGGAACCGCGACCACGTCATCGTCGAGCTGAGCGCCCCGTTCGAACCCAATGCCCGCTACGTGCGCCTGGAGGCCTCAGGGAAAAGCGTGTCCAGCGCCCGGAAGGACGACCGGTACACCAAGCCTCCACAGCTGGACCTGCCGGTCCGTGACTCTCTGGCCGACGTGACCGTACAGGTAGAGATTGGCGGCAAGAGATGGAAGGAAGGGACCAGAGGGACTCTGCGGACGATCCGTTTCTCCCCCTCCGGCACTACCTACGACGCGAAGACCGGCGAACAGCTACCCCCCAACTGAGATCCCCACCCGCAGCGGCCGGGGGCCGAAGCCCCAGCGCGGGCGTCACGGCCGTTCGGCGGCCGGACTCCAGGCCGCGGGCCCGCCACCGCGCCATTCGATCAGCATGTCTTCCCGCCACTGGGCTGACTGAGCGCGCCCTGTCGGTCAAGGCCCGGCTCCGGCAGGGTGGGAGCGTCCGCGAAGTGGTCAACGGGAGGGGGCACGGCATGACGTACGTGCCACGGCATTCCATTGTCATCTGAGCGGGTCGGTCGATGGCGAGTGCTTAATCCTTGGGCCGGCACGGCACCGACCCTGGGTGGGCGCGTGAGGATCAGCACCGCACTTCACTGAGGCCGCTCAGGCTGAATCGTCCCCGGATCGACCGGGGCATCACGAGGGAAAGAGGCGATCATGGGGGAACTGGACGGCAGGACCGCACTGGTGACGGGCGGCTCGCGGGGGATCGGGCGCGCGGTCGCCCTGCGGCTCGCCGCCGAGGGAGCGCTCGTCGCGGTCCACTACGGCGGCAACGATGCGGCCGCCGCGGAGACCGTGGCGCGGATCGCCGAAGTCGGTGGCCGGGCGTTCGCGGTGCGGGCCCGGTTCGGCGAGAGCGGTGCGGTGGACCGGCTGTTCAAGGAGCTCGTCGCCGGGTTGGCGGACCACGGCGCGGAGGGCCTGGACATCCTGGTCAACAACGCGGGCATCCACTCGGTCAGTTCGATCGGGCAGCTCACCGAGGAGGAGTTCGGGCGGCTGCTGGCGGTCAACGTGAGCACGCCGGTCTTCGTGGTTCAGCGGGCGCTGCCACTGCTGCGGGACGGCGGACGGATCGTCAACATGGGCTCGGCGGCCACCCGGATCGCGGAGCCCGGCCAGATCGGTTACACCGTCACCAAGGCGGCCCTGGCGGCTCTCGGCCCGTCGCTCGCCAACGAGCTGGGCCGGCGTGGGATCACCGTGAACACGGTCGAACCCGGGGTGGTGCTGACCGACATGATCGCCCCCTACGCTGCGGTTCCCGAGGCGGTGGCCGCGCTTGAGTCGATCACCGCGCTCGGGCGGATCGGCCAGCCGGAGGACGTCGCCGACGTGGTGGGCTTCCTGGCGGGCCCGCAGGGGCGCTGGGTGACCGGCCAGACCATCGATGTCTCCGGCGGTACCTACCTCGGACCGATCGCGGCCGGGTGATCACCCGGGGCACCCTCAGGGATCGTTTCGAGGAATTGCTCGCCAAGACTGGGCTGCGCTACTCACGTCACCCGGAGAGTCCTTGCGGACCTGGCTGTCTGTGTGCCGCACCGACGATGTCGCGGGCAGGGCCTGGGACGGGGACGCCCGCAACCCTGTCGGCCTCTGCCTCGGCGACGCCGGCGGTGTATACGTCTTCGAGTGCCGCACCTGCCCGGAGCGCCCCACAGGACACTGCTGGGACTGCTCCTGGCTGGGACACCGACAGCCAGGCACCAAGCACTCAGCCGAGCCGTACCGGTGGGCGGCACGATCCCATCAGGAAAGCAAACAACTGAGCGGGACTCACCCTGCACTGGAGCTCCGGCAGCATCGAAGGCGCCGTGAACCGCATCAAGAAGATCAAGAGGCAGCTCTACGGGCGAGCCGGGTTCGCACTCCTACGCAAGGTGATCCTGCTCCAGTAACGCTCCGCTACCACTCCTCAGAACCGAGTATCGAGAGCGCCGGGGTGAGAGGAATGTGTCAGGCGGCTTTGTCTGCTGGTCATCGGTCCGACCAGTGCCCGACGGGGCGGTGGGGACAGGTGCGGCACTCGAATACGTAGACGTTGATGCCGCAGGTGTCCAGAAGGGTGGGGTTGAACGCCTCGGATTCCCATAGCCAGCGGGTCTCGGTCTTCTCGGCCGTCCGGTCTTCCTCGGGAAGCCAGGTGTGCCAGGACTCACTGTCGAATTCCCTCTCGGCCACGGTCAGAAGGTGCTCCATCCGGCCCCCGCACGTTGCGCAGTCCGGCCAGCAGGGCCCCTGGCTCCAGCCCGGATAGCCACCCAGCTTGATTCCCGGTGCGTCGGCAAGATGCGACGAGTACTGCAGCCCGGTCTCTGCCAGCAGTGCCTCGACACGGACTTCGAGTGCGTCGTGCAGATCCCAGGGACGGTCATTCCTCGGGTACTCGGTCACCTGCTCGGGGTGAACGACGCAGGGCGCCGGGTACCAGCCGTCGGGAAGCCCGGCCGTCGACGGTGCAGGTGTCGCCCCCACGTCTCCGATGGCAAGGGAGTCTCGCCAATACACCTGGGGCAGCGGGTGACAGTAGGTGCCGTGCGCGTAAGGACACCACAGGACCTGGAGGAGATCGGTGCCCTCTGGAAAGGGCAGGCTGGGTACGTCGGCGCGGTGGATCTGCACGATGGGGGCCATCGGTGAGGCAGGTTCGAGGCGGCTCGCGGTGTCCGGGTCATAGTGCTCGGCTTCGCACACCGGCCATGGCTCGTCGGCGGGCCACAGCAGCGGGCCGCCGACAGAGCTGTCCCGGCACGTCGGAGAACCGGGGCGCGGGTGCAGGCGGACGGACTCACGACGGAAGGGAAGCAACTCGGGGAAGAGGCTCTCCACGTCGACCGGGCGGTCGGGTGTGTGACGGGACATGTGCCGAACTCTAGAACCGGGGTACGACACCAGCCTCACCGGCCTCGCCGAGCTCTGGATCAGGGCACTGGATCCCCAAAGAAGAGAGCCAGCTCTATGGTCGAGCCGGATTCGAACTACTCCGCAAGGTGATCCTGCCTTCTGTGACGCTCCGCGACGACTCCCCAAGATCTGTGCCAGAACCCCGTTCTCGTGAACAAAGCCAGCCCTCGGCATCCGGAGGGTAGACGATGACGCGCAGGCCAGGGCTCATTTCTCCACCCTCGCGGTGCTCGCTCACTCCAGCATCCCCAGGGCGGTGTCCGGGCGGCAGTGGATGCACGCGGTGACGCCTTCGGCGAGGAGCCGGCGGACCTGTTCGGGCGCGGCCGGGGTGCAGCGCTTGCCGGTGTCCCAGCAGTCCCCGGTGGACGCGGACCGGGAGCCGGCCGACGCCTGTCCCGCGCTCGATCAGCCACGCCGGAGGGTCGGGCGCCGGCTGCTGCCGGGGCAGGTCGGGCGGCAGGACGGACACCGTTCAGCCCCCGTACTGCGCCTGCCGAGCGGCCTTGCACGACGCACACAAGGGGCTGGCGCCCACCCCGTAACGGCAGGTGGGAACGTGGCTTCTCTGCACTAGTCAAGGCGAGCCGATCTGAACGGCACCCGTCGTGGCAGATGGGGTGGCAGTGGATGGGCGGCGATCACCAGTCGCGGGTGGAGTTCGCGCCTTCGATCAGGGTCGCGCGAGCGGCGGACAGGTCGCGCCCGGTAGCTGTCTGCGCTTCGTCCACCAGGAAGTCCAGAGCGTCGAACAGCTCCTCGCGTTCCACGGTCTCGAACCGCTCCGCCGCCGAAGCCGCCAAATCAGCCGCCAGCGCAACGGCCGCCGCGAACACGGCCCGCACCGCGGCCCGCGCGGCGAACTACTCCATGCGCCAGGCCGCGGGCTCAGCCCAACAAGCCGTCACCTCAGCGGCTAACGCCCAGACCTCGGCCTCCAACGCCCAAGCGGCCGCAATCCTGGCCGGCAAGGAGGAACGCCTCGCCTCCCTGGCCGCGCACGAAGCACGCACGATCGCGACGACCAAGCGCCACGAGGAGATCGTGGCGGAGGCGAAAGCGGCGGAGGAGGAGGCGAAGCGCCAGGAGGAGGCGGGTACGCCGCTGGTCCCCGAGTGGGACGGCGCCGACACCCAGTTCTTCGGCCTGCTGCCCGAGGACTTCACCGACCCGAGGGACTGGGCGCAGGCCCTGAGCAAGCTGAGCACGCTCTTCGGGTCCCTGGGCCTCGCGCTCCAAGCCATCGCGAGGAAGCTCCCGAAGGCCATCGGGGACCGGGTCCTCCTCGCGGCAGAGGTGACGGGCCTTGTGTCATTCGGCCTCCAGGGGGTGAGCGCCTTCATCGCCGGACTGGAATACGGCTGGAACAGCGCCGAGTACCGCCAGTCCGTGGCAAAGCTCGCACTCCGCGGCGCATATCCGGTAGTCAAGGAGGTCTGGGACGAAGCCAGGGAGGTGGGCGCCGACATCCGCGACGCCGCGGTCTACGGCAAAGACGAGTTCGTAAAGATCGTCACCCTCGGCTGGCGCGACTGACAGCCACCCCAGATCCCACCCACCCCGGGGCCCGGCCGGGGCCGCCGTCACCGGGCCCCGGCCGGGCGGCTGTGCCCCCGCCGGTTGCGGCGCGAAGAGGTCCGCACCAAGCGCCCCCGGACGGCGGCCAGCTCGGCCTGGGAGAGCGGCCGGGCCCAGACGCCCGGACCCCGACGCCGTGAAGGGCATCCAGGGCACGGCCCGCCATCCGGACCGCGGCACCGTACTCGGCGCGCAACGTCGCATCAGTGGCTACATACGCGAGGAACTCTCCTGTCACGGCGGAAGGGCGGAAGGGGGGGCAGGCGTCAGCGCTGTTGCCTCGGCTCGTTCGTACCGATCAGGAGAAGGAACATGTTGCTGGCGGGCGGACAGCACGTCGGCGCATCGCTGACCGGCGCCTCACCCTCGCTCATCAGGTCGGTCAGGGCTTTCGTCTGCGCAGGGCAGGCGACCGGCGCGAGGGCCGGGAGCAGTGCAGCAGACATGAGAGGTCTCCTTCTCGATCGGACAGCGCCGAGAACGGCACCGTGCGCCCAGTCGTGCGCTTCGAACAGAAGTCACATCCATGGCAGTGAAGAAAGCGCAGCGCGCAGACCGCTACGCAACTTCACGAGGCAGCACGATGCCCGTGTCGGCCGGCTGCCGAAGCCCCAAGCCGGCCGCTGGCCCGACGTGGTCCAGTGCCGGGTCTGTGTGGTCCACCTTGCCTAATCCGACTTCGCATAGCCCGGCACCTGAACTCCGCTGTCGAATCACTGCAGGGGCCAGGGGCCAGGGGCCAGGGGCCAGGGGCCAGGGGGCGGGCGGTGAGGTGGATCAGCCCAGGGACGCGAGCGTGAAGTGCCGCACGGCAAGGGGTGCGAGGAGGTACTCGTCTTCCCCCGGCAGGACCACGGGCTGGTCCCGCCAGTGCTCGCCGGCATAGCCGACCAAGTCCTGCTCGCTGCGCCAGCGACTGACGTACAGCAGCGAGTCGGGCGGCGCGAGCAGGACTTCGTGGTCCACCAGCCCCGGGTACCGGCCGGGAAACTCCCGTACCGCCGAGACGATCATGTTGCGGAACACCTCGAAACGTTCAGGACGTACGCGTGCCTCGCTCACTCTGATGATCACGGTCTTCAGAGTGGCACGCGAGCAGACCCGGCGCCAGCCTCGTGCGGCGTGCTCTGTCGCGTGCCGACGGGCCCGGACCCGTACTGTGGAGGTGTGGACGAGTCGTGGTGGGACGCCGTCCCGGCCGACGGCGAACATCGCTTCTGGGTGCCGCGTGCCGCCCGGACCGGACCGTGGCCCGGCGGCCCCGGTGAGCACGAAGGCGGCCAAGGCCCCCTGACCACCCGCCGTCGGTACCGGCCCTTGTGGTTCAGCGCAGGCAGGGCGCGCTCACTGCTTGTTTGGGCCTGGTCTAGGTCCTGTCCGGCGGATCTTGTGACTGTCTGCTTGTCCGGTCGTTAGGTCGGGCATGGGGCGGGGTGATCTGACGAATGCGGAGTGGGTGCGGCTTGAGCCGCATCTGCCCGCCGCCGGTCTGCGCGGTGGGCGCTGGTGTGACC